>SFJE01000022.1 GCA_004555175.1 Lentisphaeraceae bacterium
ATCGCCGAACCTCACTCAATGGCACAACCGCCTCCCAAGCCTACCTAGCCAACTGCCCTGCCGCATAGACAATTCACGATTTACTTTACAACTGGGGGCTGCGCTCGCTCGTGTGAACAGTGAACGGTGAAGGGCGAGGCGCGCTAGGCCGGATCAACCGGAGATTCCGGAAATTCCGGAGATTCCGGATCACCCGGATCATCCGGAGATTCCAGAGGCGGCCCGCCAATGGGGCAGCGGCGGCCGCAAACGCTTCTATTCACCGGTGGCTGCGCGGGTTAGATGCGCGCGAGGAGGGTGAGGGTCTCGAAGTGGGCGGTGCGGGGGAAGAAGTCGAAGAGGCGGATGGAGGTGGGGCGATAGGCGGGGGCGAGGGCGCGGAGGTCGCGGGCGAGGGTGTCGGGTCCGCAGGAGATGTAGGCGAGGTGGGGTGGGCGGGCGCGGAGGAGGTGGTCGCGGACGGCGGGGGAGAGGCCGTCGCGGGGCGGGTCGACGATCCAGAGTTCGGCAGGCGGAAGGCCCTCGGGGAGGCTTTCGGCGGGGGCGCAACGGTAGTCGGCCTCGACCCCGGCGCGCGCGGCATTGCGTTGGGCCGAGCGAATGGCCGAGGGGGTGGTCTCTAGGCCGAAGAGGCTGCGCACGCCGGCTTGGGCGGCGGCGAGGCCGAAGAGACCGCAGCCGCAATAGAGGTCGAGGGCGCGGCGGGGGGCGAGGGCGGCCACGGCGGCGCGGAAGTCGGTGAGGAGGAGTTCGGCGGCGGCGGGGTTGACCTGGAAGAAGGCATCGGCGGCGACCGAGAGGGTGAGGCCGGCGAGGGTTTCGGTAAGTTCACCGGCGGGGGGCTTGCCCAGGCCGAGGCGGACGCCATCGCGCGCGGTGTAGCGGAAGGTGACGCGGCTCCCCGGGCGGAGGGCGCGCAGGCGCTTGGAGTCGGCGCGCAGCTGGGCGAGCGCGGCATTGATGGCGGGGTGCGAGAGGGGGCAGACGGCGGTGTCCAGGACCGTGCGGTTGTCTTCGCCGATGTAGCCGAGGGCGTGGCCATCCCAGTGGAGGGCGAGCTTGTTGCGGTAGTGCGCGGCGAGGGGCGAGGGGACGGGCGCACGCAGGCAGGAGAGGTCGTCGAGCCGGCCAATGCGCGTGAGGAGGGTTTGGAGTTGGTGGTGCTTGAGCGCGACTTCGGCGGGATAGGCGAGCGCGGCGTAGACCATGCCCGGGACGACCGGGCCCTCGGGGGTGATGCGCTCGGGCGAAGGATCGAGGACGCGCAGGAGCCGGGCGCGGGCGAAGTTGGGCTTGCGCTGCACGACCTCCGCCTCGACCGTCTCGCCCGTGAAGGCGCCGGGGACGAAGGTGACGGGGCTAGCGGCGCGGGCGACGCCGTCGCCGCCGTAGCCCACGTCGTCGATGTGCAGGGTGAGGCGGCTCATCAGGCCCCGAAGGCGGGGAAGATCTGCGCGCCCCAGCGCATCCCGTCGCGGAACTGCTCCAGGGAGAAAGATTCGTTGGGGCAGTGGATGCGATCTTCCTGCATGCCAAAGCCGACGAGGAGGGGCGCGGCGCCGGTGAGATCGCGCAGCTTGGCGACGATGGGGATGGAGGCGCCTTCCCAGGTGAAGACCGCGCCACGGGGGTCGAAGGTGTTGAGGAGGTCGTGGGCGATGCGGGTGACAGGGCTATCGATGGGGAGGCGGAAGCCGGGCTCGCAGCCGGTGAGCTCGGTAAGCTCGAGGGTGAGGCCGCGCGGGCAGTGGCGCTCGAAGTGGGCCTTCAGGCACTCCCAGACATGGGCGGGGTTCTGGCCGGGCACGAGGCGGCAGGAGAGTTTGGCGAAGGCGTGGGTGGGGATGACGGTCTTGGAGCCGGGGCCGCCATAGCCGCCGTGGATGCCGTTGACTTCGACGGTGGGGCGGAAGGCGTTGCGGACGATGGCCGGCACCCCGCGCTCGCCGCCGACGGGGAGGACACCGACCTCTTCGCGGTAGGCATTTTCGTCGAAGCCCGGCTCGGTGGCCAGGGCGAACTCGGCCTCGGTGGGCTCGATAATGCCATCGCAGAAGCCCTCGACGGCGATGGCGCCATCGGGGGTGTGGAGGGAGGCGACAAGCTCGGCGATGCCTTGGGCGGGGTTGGGGGCGATGCCGCCGTGCTGGCCGGAATGGAGGTCGTACTTCGGTCCGCGCAGGGTGACGGTGAAGTGGAGCACGCCGCGCAGTCCGGCGACAATGGCCGGGCGGCCAGAGGGATCCTTGCCGGTGTCGGCCACGAGCAGGACATCGGCGGCCAGGCGCTTGCGCAGGTCGTAGGCCAGGTCGGCCAAGGCGCCACTGCCGCTCTCCTCCTGGCCCTCGAGGACGATGCGGATGGCCGGGAGGCTCTCGCCGGCGGCGATGGCCGCGCGCAGCCCCTGGAGGAGGGCGAACCACTGGCCCTTGTCGTCCTGCGCGCCACGGGCATAGAGGCGGCCATTACGCAGGGTGGGCTCGAAGGGCGGGGTTTCCCAAAGCTCGATAGGGTCGACGGGCTGGACGTCGTAGTGGCCGTAAAGGAGGACGGTGTGGGGGGCGTCGGGAACGGGGCGCTCGGCGATGAGGACCGGGGGGAGATCGGCCGAGGCGCTGACGAGCTCGGTGGTGAAGCCGAGCGAGCCGAGGAAGCGGGCAATCCACTCGGCGCAGGCGGTGCAGTCGGGCAAGTGCTCGCGCTCGGCGCCGATGGTGGGGAAGCGGAGGAGTTCGCAGTAGTCGGCGAGGATGGCCTCGCGGTTCTGCTCAAACCAGGAGTCGAGGGCGGCTTTATTCATGGAGGGCCTTTCGTGGCGCGGTTAGGGATTGCGCTTGTAGGGATTGGGGACGCCGTAGGTTTTGGAGAAGGCGGCGATGCGCTCGAGGAGCGCCTGAGAGGGGTTCTCGGCGTAGTCGGCCAGGAGGTCGAACATCGCGCGCTCGGCCCAGGCGCGGCGGAGGTCGAGGGTGGCGCGCTTGGCCTGGGTGAAGGTGAAGGAGAAGAGGGCGTCGTAGGGGACCGTGGCCGAGCCTCCGCGCAGCTGGCAGGTGAGGGATTGGGTTGCGCGCGGGACGCGGCCGTAGAGGGTTAAGGTGCGGTCGGCATAGAGGTTGGTGAGCATCCGCGGATGGAGCTCGCCACCGCCGGTGGCGGGGAAGGTAATCGAGAGGTCCTGCATCACCGGGTTGCGGATGGATTCGAAGACCGGGGTCAGCTCGCGGGCGAGGGTATCGGGGTTTCCGGAGGAGGCGGTGTTCTCGCCGCGGTTGACATAGCAGAGCATGTCTAGGAAGTAGGGGTCGCGCTTCTTCGCACCGAAGGCGTAGACGGAGATTTGGCCCTTGTTCAGGCGGGTGAACTCGCCGATGATGCGGGTGGTTTCGGTGAGGCCGGTGGTGGGCTCGCCATCGGTGATAACAATGGCGATGAGCGGGCGCTTGGGGTCGCGCGGCAGAGAGCGGAGGTCTTGCAGAAGCAGGAAGAGGTCGGTATTGCCGCGGTTGCGCAGGGAGTCGATGAAGGTCTCGGCCCGGACGCGCGTCTCGGGGTTGAAGTCCATCCACGAGCCCGACGGGGTGAGGGTGACATCGCGGAAGGCGAAGATGTTGAAGCGGTCGCCGGCGCGCAAGGTATTGAAGAGGGCGCTCTTCATCGCCTCCTTGGCGGCGGCCAAGCGGGCGCGGGTAATCGAGCCGGAGATGTCCTGGACAAAGACGACATCCTTGGGCATCACGGAGAGCGGGCTGTCGGGCTTGCGAAGGATCTCTAGGCGGAAGTAGCGGTTGGCCGGATCGCTCGGCGGATCGTAGTAGCTCAGCGCCAGACTCAGCCGATCGTCAATCGATTGGTAGATCTGCTCGCCCGCCGTGGCGGTTGGCGCCGAGGCTTGGCGAATGGCCGCTTCGGCCAGCTTGCCGGCGGCCTCGGCGGGCGCAGGGGCGGTGGCGACCTCGGCCAAATCCACGGGCGGCGGGGTGGCGGTGGAGGTTTCAACCAAGCGCCGCTCGGCCTCGCGGGCCAGCGCCTCAACGCCCCCCTCGCTGCCCATTGGCGGCAGGAGCGCGCCGGGTTGCGCGCCGGGCGCAGCCGGGAGAAACTCAACCGAGGCGGCCAAATCCGGCGCGTCCACCACACGCGGCAACTCGGCATCGAGCGTCCAGCGCGGCTCGGGGTTGACTGTCTGGGTGAAGTCGGTCTCAGGGATAGCGGCGACCTCTTGGCGGGCCCAGACCTCCGGCAGCGTGGCCAAGGCCGGGGCGGGTGGGGCCATGTCCAGCCCTGGATTGGGTGAGGGGGGCAGCGGGGCCAACGGCAGGGTGGGGGCGGCGAGGCGGGCGGCCTCGGCCACTTCGGGGAGTTTCGCCTCGGCGGCGGCCACATCCCCTGTAATATCGGGGGCCTCTTCGGCGGCGGCGCGCTCGAGCTTCGCCTCGCGGACGAAGGTGTCGATGCGCATGGGCGGAAGGTTCTCGGGGGTGATGTGGGCCTTTTCGCGCACGGAGGTCAAGGCCACCGGCTGCTCGCCAAACCAGAAGACGAGCCCAAAGTGGATGACCCCCGAGAGGACAATCGAGAGGAAGAGGATGAAGGTATGCTGGGCAAGCCCCAGACCGTTATCGGCCGGCACCTCGGCAAAGCGCACCTCCGGGGTGCTCGCAGTGGGTTTGGTTTCCTCGGCCATCGCTTACTTGCCGCAACAGTTCTTGTACTTCTTGCCCGAGCCGCAGGGGCACGGCTCGTTGCGCCCAACCTTGGCGGTGGCGGTCACGGGCGCGACCGGCTGCGGAGGTAGCCCCATCTGGTCCATCAACGCTTCGAGCGAGCCCTGGCGCGGACCGGCCGGGGGCGGCGGCGCCTCGGGTTCGGGCTCGGGTTCAGGCGCGGGCATGCCGGGCACGGTGATGGTGAAGGAGGCGTTGGGGGCTGGGGCGGGATCGGGTTGCTCACTTGGGGGCGGCGGCAGGGGCGCGGCCTCGGTGAGGTTGCCCAGGTCCTGGTGGACGGTCTGGGCCTTGCGGGAGGCGCGCTCGCGCATGGCGAAGTAGAACTCAATATTCGTGGTAGTGGTGAAGGCGTTGCGGATGATGCCCTCCTTGATGGTGCCCATCAGGTCGGTGAACATCTCGAAGGCCTCGCGCTTATATTCCACCAAGGGGTCGCGCTGGCCGTAGCCGCGCAGGCTCACGCTCCGGCGCAGGTCGTCCATCGCCGCCAGGAACTTCTGCCACTCCTCATCGATGGCCGTCAGGCAGACCATGCGCTCGAGCATCGGCAGGGCCTCGGGCTTCTCGCCGGCACACTTGGCGTTATAGGCCTCCTCGACGCGCGCATAGAGCGCCTGCGCGGCCTCCTGGGGCTTTCCGGCCCAGGCGCGGCACTCGGCCTCGGTGCAGAGTACGGGGAAGCGGGCCATCCACTCCAACAGGCCGATGGGGTCGGAATCCTTGGGGGTGGGCAGGAGCGCTTCGCAGCGGTCGGCAATCACGTCATTAAAGATGTCGAGGATGCGCTCGTGGGCGGCGCCGGGCTCCATTAGGATCTCTTGGCGCAGACCGTAGATAATGGCGCGCTGCTTGTTCATCACATCGTCATACTGCAGAGTGCGCTTGCGGATGGAGAAGTTCTGCTCCTCGACCTTGCGCTGGGCGCGCTCGACGGTGTGGTTGAGCCAACGGTGCTCGATGGCCTCGCCCTCCTTGAGCCCGAGGCGGGTCATCATCCCGGCCAGACGGTCGCTACCGAAGAGGCGCATGAGGTTATCTTCCAGCGAGAGGTAGAAGCGGCTGGCGCCTGGGTCGCCCTGACGCGAGCAGCGGCCGCGCAGCTGGCGGTCGATGCGCCGGCTCTCGTGGCGCTCGGAGGCAATCACGTAGAGGCCGCAGGGACGCTCTTCAAGGAGGTGGCGCAGGGTCTTACGCTCGCCCTTGGGCACCGAGTCCAGCGTCAGGTGCTTATCCTTAATCTGCTCTTCACTCATCCAGACCACGCCCTCGCCGAGCTTGATGTCGGTGCCGCGCCCGGCCATATTCGTGGCGATGGTGACGCTGCCCGGCTGCCCGGCCTGGGCGACAATCTCGGCCTCCATCGCGTGGTTCTTGGCGTTGAGGACGTTGTGGGGGATGTGGGCCATCCGCAACATGCGGCTGAGAATCTCGGAGGTGTCGACGGTCACGGTGCCCAGGAGGACCGGCTGGCCGCGTTCGTGGGCGGCGCGCACCTCCTCGATGATGGCGCGGTACTTTTCGCGTTGGGTCTTGTAGATGAGGTCGTTGCCATCGATGCGGCGGACGGGGCGGTTGGTGGGGATGGCCACCACATCGAGCTTATAGATGTCGTTGAACTCGGTGGCCTCGGTCTCGGCCGTGCCGGTCATGCCCGAGAGCTTCTTGTAGAGGCGGAAGTAGTTCTGGATGGTGATGGTGGCGAGCGTCTGCGTCTCACGCTCGATGTCCACGCCCTCCTTGGCTTCGACGGCCTGGTGCAGCCCCTCGCTCCAGCGGCGACCGGGGAGGATGCGCCCGGTGAACTCATCGACGATGAGTACCTTGTTATCCTGCACCACATACGCTTCGTCGCGATTATAGAGCGCGTAGGCGCGCAGGAGCTGATCGACCACATGCAGGCGCTCGCTCTTGGCGGCAAAACTCTCCTGGATGGCGCGGCGCTCGGCCACGCGCTCCTCGGTCGAAAGGCCGGTCTTCCCCTCAAGGGCCGCCAGTTCGCCAGCGAGGTCGGGCATCACATACATCTCCGGATCGTCGGGGGAGATGAACTTGGTGCCCTTGTCGGTCAGGGAGACCTCGCGGGTCTTCTCATCGATGGTGAAGAGGAGCAGCTCCTTGAGGTCGCGCGCCTCATACTTGCGCATATCGGTGAGCATCATCGCCTCGACCTGCTCGTGGAGCCGCCGCACGGCCGGCTCTTCGATCAGGTGCTGGAACTGCTTGTTCTTGGGCGTGCCGTGATAGACCTGATAGAGCTTGCGCATGGCAGCGTCCGTATCGCCCTTGGCGATGAGCTCCTTCGCTTCGCCAATCAGCTGGGTACAGATGCGCGTCTGTTCGCGGAAGACCCGCTCCACGCGCGGCTTCTGGGCCACATACTCGCCCGAGGCCGAGCGCTGGGAGGGGCCGGAGATGATCAGCGGGGTGCGCGCTTCATCGATAAGGATGGAGTCCACTTCGTCGACGATGGCGAAGGCGTGGCCGCGCTGGACCACCTGCGCGGGGTCGGTGGCCATCCCGTTATCGCGCAGATAGTCAAAGCCGAACTCGCTATTGGTGCCGTAGGTGATGTCGCAGGCATACTGCGCGCGGCGCTCAGCCGGGCCCATCGTGTTCTGAATGCAGCCAACGGTCAGCCCCAGGTAGGTGAAGAGGTGGCCCATAAACTGCGCGTCGCGCCGGGCAAGGTAGTCATTCACCGTCACCAAGTGGGTCGCGCCGCCAGAGAGGGCGTTGAGGTAGAGCGGGAAGGTGGCCACCAGAGTCTTGCCCTCGCCGGTCTGCATCTCGGCAATCTTACCCTGGTGCAGGACAATGCCGCCGATGAGCTGCACATCGAAGGGCAGCATATTCCACGTCAACTCGTGACCGCAGACCTGCACCGTCGAGCCCAGCAAGCGCCGGCAGGCGTTCTTCACTACGGCATAGGCCTCGGGCAGCAGGTCATCGAGCGTCTCGCCCTTGGCAAAGCGCTCGCGGAACTCGGCCGTCTTCGCCTTTAGCGCATCGTCCGTCAGCGCCTGATAGGTCTCCTCCAAGGCGTTGATCCGGCGCACGAGCGGCATCAACCGCTTGATGTCACGCTGGTTCTTCGTCCCAAAGAGCATCTTCAACAAATTCATAGCGACTATCCTTATCTACAGAAAGCCGCATTATAGCATAAGCGCGCCACTGCTGCGCGTGCAGCTTGCCCGCAGGGAGATTTTGCTCATTGTCATACTCCTTTCACATGAGACAGTTTCAACCGTTCAAGCACCGCTATCAGATCACACCTCCGCGCTGGGTTAACTCGCTTCCCGGGCGACTTGAATAAATAAGGCCCCGTCTTGTTGCCAATAAGACGGGGCCTTGTTGCCAATAAGACGGGGCCTTATTGCCAATAAGACGGGGTCTTATTAGTTGCGCTCCGCCGAGTGGTTAGTTCTCTCCGCGCCGCGGGATAATCCGCGCCGCCGTTCCTTTCCTTCTGCACACCCTTATCCCGGCCGGGATAAGGGTGGCAGTGTTTGCGCCGGGGGGTGTGGGTTTGCTACAGTGTGCCTGTGTTGCGGGTGAGCCGCAGCGTGTTGATTTGCGCTTTGCGCGAACAAATTGCTTTAGCAGAAACCTGAGAAATTTCCTGAAAAGAGCAATGCGTTTGGGCGGGTGTGCTGTATAGGTGCACCTTCTTTGATGTGTTCTTTTCGGGCTTTCTCAGGGGCTCTGCTAGAACACATTGAAGAAGGTGTGCTTTTATGTTGAGAGCTCTGTGGACCCGGTATCGGGAGTTTGTGCTCTACTGTCTGATTGGCGGCAGTGGGGTGGCGCTGGATTGTGCTGTCTTTGCCGCATTGACTTACGGGGCGCTCTGGCACTACCAGGTGGCCAACGCGGTGAGCGTCTCGTGCGGCATTTGCAATAACTTCCTTTGGAACGCCTTCGTGAACTTCCGGACGACGGACCGGATGTGGGCGCGTTTTCTCTCCTTCTATGGCGTGGGGCTGCTGGGGCTCGGCGTCAGTGCGGCGTTGCTGTGGCTGCTCGTTGGGCGCCTCGGCTGGCACGAACTGCTCTCTAAGGGCGTGATCCTCTTCGTGGTCACGGCTCTGCAATTCACCCTCAACAAATGCATTACCTTCAGGAGGCGTCATGTCTGACAAACCCTACCAACTCGTCGTGGTTATGCCGGTCTACAACGAGGCCGAAGCCATTGCCCCGGTGCTGCGCAAATGGTGCGCGATGCTCGATACCCTTGCTCTACGCTACCGCATTCGCGCCTATAACGATGGCTCGAAGGATGCCACCGGGCAGATCCTCCAGCGCGAAGCCGAGGCTAGCGGCGGGCGCGTCCTGGCTATCGAAAAGCCCAACAGCGGCCACGGGCCGACTATCCTCCAGGGCTACCGCGAGGCTGCCGAAGAGGCCGACTGGGTCTTTCAGATCGACTCCGATGACGAGATGGCGCCGGACTCCTTCCCTGCGCTTTGGGCCAAGCGCGAGAATTGCGACTTCCTGGTCGGCCGGCGCGCGGGGCGCCGTCAGCCGTTGGCTCGCAAGGTGATCTCCTTCGTCTCGCGCGGCTGCGTGCGCCTCTTCTACGGCCGAGGCATTTGGGATGTGAACACGCCCTATCGCCTAATGCGCGCGGCAGCCTTTGCGCCGTTCTATGCGGCCATTCCGGCAAACACCTTCGCGCCCAATGTCATTCTCTCGGGGCTGGCCGCGCGCCTCAAGCTGCGGGCCTTCGAGATGCCCGTCCCCCAGCACGACCGCACCACCGGCGAAGTCTCCATCAAAAAGTGGAAGCTCCTCAAAGCCGCAGCCCGCTCTTTCGCCCAAACCATCGCCTTCGCTTTTGCCCGCCCATTCGAGCGAACGCCACCGCTGCTCTGTGGTCTCTGGGTGGTGTTGGCGGCGGGGGTCGTGGCTTCGGCCTTTGTAACGCCCAGTTGGAATGACGCAGACTACAACATCCAGGCGGTCAATCTGATGGCCAAGGGGTTGCTGCCGTTGCGCGACTTCGACTGTATGTACACGCAGCTCTCCTATTGGCTGATGTTTCCCCTGCGCCTAGGCGTGGGAGCGAGGGCGCTGCACACGGTGGTGCTGTTGGTGCTAGGGCTCTTCTCCGTGGGGCTGATGCGTAGTGTTTATGTCACCCTAACGCGGCGCGCAGTACCGATGGCTTGGGCCCACTTAGCGGCGTTGCTCGTCTTTGCCGGCACGAGGTGGACCACGTGGAGCTACGCGATGGAGCCGTGGGCGGCAATCTTTGGAATGTGGGCGCTCCAGGTGGTGTTTGCTAAGCAGGTCACCCCACGTACAGCGGCTTTCGCTGGGTGCCTGGGGGCGTTTGCCTACCTGTCACGCCAAAATGCCGGCATTTATTTGGTTGTTGTCGCGCTCGTGCTGTGCGTGCAGGAGCGGTGGTCGTGGAAGCGCCTGTTTGCCTTTGGTGGGGCGGTCTTAGGCACGTTTCTACTCTACCTTGTGCTGATGCGCCTGGCGCTTGGCGACTGGAGTGCGTGGAGCACCTTCATCGGGCAAGTGCACTATAATCGCTCTGTGACCGTGGCGAAGTTAGAGGCCCTCCGCACGCTGAAGTTCCTGGCCTCCTATGCCTTTCTGCCGCTCCTGCTCGCTTGTTGGACGGGGCGCCGAGCGTGGCGCGAAAAGGTGCCGCTGGCAGTCGGCCTTGCGTTGATGCTCCTTGCCGTACGCGTCTCGCCCGGGCTTCACAACCTCTTCTTGGCGATTCCCTTTGTGGCCCTGCTCTTTGGCTTCTCGCGTCCAATGAACCCCTTGCGCTCCAAGGGGCACCTAATGCTCCTCGCGCTCGTGATTGCCGGGGTGCTTATGCAGGGCGCCGTCAGCGGCAACCGCCTAATCAAACGCTACCGGCGGGGAATTAAGTCCTATTGCCAACGGGGTTCGCTCTATTCCGCAGAGACCCTGCGCGTGGTGCAAGCCTTGCGCGCAGCATTGACCCCGGGAGACCTTCTCTTTATCTTGCCGCGGGGCAAAGAGAGCGTTAGCCACTACTATCTATTGACCGATGCCACCCCGGCCAACTTGACCGTGCAGCACAACGACAACCTCTTCTGGGGAACCGAGTTCTGGGGCAACAACGATCAAAAGGCGGAGGTCATTCGTGCGGCGATTGAGCGCGCCACGCTCATCTGCATTCTTGAGCCATCCACGCATCAAGCGTGGCTAACGACGATTGAACAGGCTGGTTTCTCCCGAGTAAGCCCCGACAGCTCATTGTGCTTAATGCGCCGAAGCGAACACCCAAATCCCTAAGGGTGGCAGCCGGAAGCGCTTGCATCGCCACAGGGGCTTTGCTATGCTGTGTTTATCCTAAACACAAAGGAGTGCACTATGAGTGGTATCTTTAAGGCTTATGACATCCGCGGCATCTATGGTCAGGACTTGACCGAGGAGATGGCCTACGCCATCGGGCGCGCGTATATTACCTTCACCAAGGCGAAGAAGGTGGTGATTGGGCGGGACTGCCGTCCGCACTCGGTGCCGTTGCAGGCGGCGCTGACCAAGGGGATCTTGGAGCAGGGGGCGGATGTGGTGGATATCGGTCAGTGCTCTACGCCGATGAACTACTACGCCAATGGTTCGCTGAAGGCCGAGGGGTCAATTATGATTACCGCCTCGCACAATCCGGCCGAGTGGAATGGCTTTAAGCTCTGCCGCGCCGATGCCGTGCCGATTTCTGGCGTTAGCGGCATTGCCGACATTGAGAAGATTGTCACCGAGGGCACCTTTGATCCCCCCGCCGCCACCCCCGGCACCTGCACCACGCACGACATTCTCCCGGCTTACAAGGAGCACATCAAGCCCTTTATGAACTTTGGCCGCCGCCCGAAGTTGGCCATCGACTACGCCAACGGCATGGGCATCCCCGAGAGCCAGACCTTCGCCGATGCCATTGACCAGGTGGCGCTCTATGGCGATATCGATGGCTCTTTCCCCAACCACGAGGCCAACCCCCTCCACCACGCCACCCTGGCCAAGCTCCAGGAGACCGTCCGCGCCGGGCAGTTCGACTTCGGTGTGGCCTTCGATGGCGACGCCGACCGCGCCGGCTTCATCGACGAGAAGGGCGAGATCATCCCGATGGACCTCATCACCGCCCTCATCGCCCAGGATGTCCTCAGCCGCGAGAAGGGCGTGATCTTCTACGACCTGCGCTCTAGCCGCGTGGTCAAGGAGGTCATCGAGGCCGCCGGCGGGGTGCCGATGATGAGCCGCGTGGGCCACGCCTTCATCAAGGCCCAGATGCGCGAGCACAAGGCGATCTTCGCAGGCGAACTCTCCGGCCACTACTACTTCCGCGATAACTTCGTGGCCGAGAGCTCCTCGATGGCCGTCATCGCCCTCTGCAATATCGTCACGCGCGCCGGCAAGCCGCTCTCCGAGCTCATCGCCCCGCTGCGCAAGTACGCCTGCTCGGGCGAAATCAACACCAAGGTCAGCCGCGACCCGCAGGAAATCCTCGCCACCCTCAAGGCCAAGTATGCCGATGGCAACGTCTTTGAGCTCGACGGCGTGAGCGTGGAGTATCCCACCTGGTGGTTCAACGTCCGCTGCTCCAACACCGAGCCGCTCGTGCGCCTCAACCTCGAGAGCACCGCCAGCCAGGCCGAAATGGAAGCCAAGCGCGACGAAGTCCTCGCCATTATCCGCGGGTGATTGTGAAGTCGACAGTTGACAGAGAACAGTCGACAGTGCGCTAACGCGACGGGCCAACCGCAGAGGAACCCTCAGCCTATCCGTCGCGAAACGCGCCCTGTCCACTGTCGACTGTCCACTGTCGACTCGGTTTTCTCCTTCCCCTGAACCTCTCCACAAGACAAGGATACCGCTATGCTTAATCAAGCAGTCTACGATGAACTGATCGCGAAGTTCGAGGCGACCTACGGCAAGAAGCCGCAGGTGGTCTCCTACGCCCCCGGCCGCATTGAAGTGCTCGGCAACCACACCGACTACAACGAGGGCTACGTCTTCTCCACCGCCATTAACTACGGCACCTTCTTCGCCATCGTCCCCAACGACCTGGGCGTGAATCGCGTGACCGCCGGCGACCTGATGCACACCGTCACCTTCCCCCTCGAGGGCGCCAAGCCCGTCACCGAGGACACTTGGGCGAACTACGTCATCGGCACCGTCGCCGGGCTCGCGAAGATCAAGCCTCAGACCGCCGGTTTTGACGGGATGTTCCTGGGCAACGTGCCGATGGGCTTTGGCCTCTCCTCCTCCGCCGCGCTGGAAATGTGCACCGCCAAGGCCGTCTGCGGCCTCTACGGGATTGAGGCCGATAATGTCACCCTCGCCAAGGTCGGCCAGGCTGCCGAGCACGACTACGCCGGCTGCTCCTGCGGCTTGCTCGACCAGATCTCCTCGCTCTGCGGCGCCTATGGCAAGCTTGTCAAGACCGACTTCCGCACCCTCAAGGTTGAGACCGTCGACATGGGCCCGAATGTCTGCTTCCTGATGTGCAACCCCCACGCCAAGCACGCGCTCGTCGATGGGCAGTACAACTCCCGCCGCAAGGCCTGCGAGGAGGCCGCCGCCTACTTCGCCAAGGTGCTCTCGCACCCGGTGCGCGCCCTGCGTGATGTCTCGATGGCCGAGTGGGAAGCCTACAGCAACGGGCTCGATGAGGTGGTGGCCAAGCGTGCCGCGCACCCCATCGGTGAGGATGAGCGCGTCCTGAAGGGTGCCAAACTCTTGGCTGCGGGCGACCTCGCGGCCTTCGGTCAGCTCCTCTTCGATTCGCACGAGAGCTCGCGGGTGATGTTCGAGAACTCCTGCAAGGAGCTCGATGACGTGGTCGAGATCACCAAGTCGGTCCCCGGCGTCCTCGGCGCGCGCCTCTCCGGCGGCGGCTTCGGCGGCTCGGTGGTGGTGATGGTCAACGCCCGCGATGCCGAGACGGCCGCCCAGGCCATCGCCTCGGCCTACGCCAAGAAGACCGGCGGAGCCCCCTGCGAAGTCTCGCGCATCCAGCCTAGCCAAGGCGCCTGCCTGGTCTAACCTGGCGCGCCGGCTTCCAGCCACAACAAAGAAGGCCCCCGAGCGTGAGCTCGGAGGCCTTTGTTTTTGGGCCCAGGCGCGAGGGCCTTACACCCTCACGACGGCGCCGGGGGGATACTTGCCGGCGATGATGTCGCGGGCGATGGGGGTCTCCAGCCGGCGCTGGATGACGCGGCGGAGGGGGCGGGCGCCGAAGTCGGGGTCGTAGCCCTCGTCGATGAGCGCGCGCTTGGTCTCGTCGGAGACTTCGAGCGTGAGCTCTTGGTCGGCGAGGCGTGCGGCGAGGTCCTTGAGCTGCAGGTCGACGATCTTCGTGAGGCTCTCCTTGGAGAGAGGCTTGAAGAGGAGCGTTTCGTCGATACGGTTCAGGAACTCGGGCGGGAACTTGCTCTTGAGGAGGGTGTCGACCAAGCCCTTGAGTTGCGCCTGCTCGCCCTTCTGCTCGGCGGCGGAGATGAGGTCGCTGCCGAGGTTGGAGGTCATGATAATCAAGGTGTTCTTGAAGGAGACCACGGTGCCCTTGCTGTCGGTCAGGCGGCCGTCGTCAAAGACCTGCAGGAAGAGCTTGAAGACGTCGGGGTGAGCCTTCTCGATTTCGTCGAGCAGCACCACGCTATAGGGCTTGCGGCGGACGGCCTCGGTGAGTTGCCCGCCCTCCTCGTAGCCCACATAGCCAGGAGGCGCGCCAACGAGCCGGCTGACCGAGTGCTTCTCCATATACTCGGACATGTCCAGCCGCGTCATGGCGTCGCGACTGTCGAAGAGCTGCTCGGCCAGGACGCGCGCGAGCTCGGTCTTACCCACGCCCGTGGGCCCCAGGAAGAGGAAGGCACCGATGGGCTTGGCGCGGTTCTTGATTCCGGCGCGGGCGCGTAGCACGGCATCGGAGACCGCCTCGACGGCTTCGTCCTGCCCAATGACGCGCAACTTGAGTTCGGCGGCCATTCCCAGGAGCTTCTCGCGTTCGCCTTCCAAGAGCTTGGCTACGGGAATACCCGACCAGCGGCTGACGGCCTCGGCAATCTCCTCGGGGCCGACCTCTTCGCGCAGCATCGCGGCTTCGGTGCCGGTGGCGGCGGATTTGAGCTTGGCCTCGAGCTCGGGGATAACCTTGTACTGCAGTTCGCCGGCCTTGGCGTAGTCGTACTTACGCTGGGCGAGTTCGAGTTCGTGGCGGGCCTGGTCGAGCTTGGCGCGGAGCTCCTTGGAGGCCTCGTGGGCCTTCTTCTCCTCCTGCCACTTGGCCTTGAGGGCATCGGCCTTCGCCTTTTCATCGGCCAATTCCCGGCGCAGTTCCTCTAGGCGTTTCTTCGAGGCTTCGTCCTTCTCCTTGGCCAGGGCGGCCTCCTCGATTTCCAGGCGCATCACGCGGCGGGCGAGCTCATCGAGCTCGGCGGGCATGGAGTCCATCTCGGTGCGGATGGCGGCGCACGCTTCGTCGAGCAGGTCGATGGCCTTATCGGGCAGGAAGCGATCCTGGATGTAGCGGTCGCTCAACACCGCGGCGTTTACGAGGGCGGTATCAAGAATCCGGACATTGTGGTGGGCCTCGAACTTCTCCTTGAGCCCGCGCAGGATGCTGATGGTATCCTCAACCGTGGGGGCGGCGACCATCACCGGCTGGAAGCGCCGCTCCAGGGCCTTGTCCTTCTCCATATAGAGCCGGTGCTCGGCCAGGGTGGTCGCGCCAATGCAGTGCAGTTCACCGCGCGCGAGCATCGGCTTGAGCATATTGCCCGCGTCGCTCGAGCCCTCGGTCTTGCCGGCGCCGACGATGGTGTGGATTTCGTCGATAAAGAGGATAATGCGCCCCTCGCTGGCCTTAATCTCCTTCAAGACGGCCTTCAGGCGCTCCTCAAAGTCGCCACGATACTTCGCGCCCGCCATCAAAGCGGTCATATCGAGCGCAAAGATGGTGCGGTCCTTCAGTCCCTCGGGCACATCGCCGCAGACAATACGCTGGGCCAGGCCCTCGACAATGGCGGTCTTGCCCACGCCCGGCTCGCCAATGAGCACGGGGTTGTTCTTGGTCTTGCGCGAGAGGATGCGAATCACGTCGCGGATCTCGGTGTCGCGGCCAATAACCGGGTCGAGCTTGCCCTTGCGCGCCAACTCCACCAGATCCTGCCCATACTTTTTGAGCGCCTCGTAGCTCTCCTCGGGGTTCTCGCTGGTGATGCGCTGATTGCCGCGCACCTCCTTCAAGGCCGCCAGCAACGCATTCTCGCTCAGCCCCAAATCGCGCAACACCTTCACGCGCGGGACCATCGCCAGCAGCACGTGCTCCACCGAGACGTACTCATCGCCCATCTGCTTGGCGCGGTCGAAGGCCGCCACCAGCACCTCGTTGAGCCCCGGCGCCACATAGATCTTGTTCGCCTCCATCGCGCCAGTCACCTTTGGCAGCCGATCCAACGCCTCGGCCACCCGCGCCCGCGCCACCTCCAGGCTAACCCCACACTTGGCCAGCAGACTCCCCGCCAGCCCCTTCTCCTGCGCCAAGAGCGCCCACAATACGTGCTCACTCTCCACCTGCTGCTGTTGCCGGCGGATCCCCTCCTGCTGCGCCAGCGTCAACGCCTCGCGCAACCGTTCAGTCATCTGATTCATATCCATACCTTAATCCTCCTATCCGGCGGCCTTGCGCCTCCGGCACCTCCCTCTTGCAACGCCCGTGCCAAACCGCTCAACCCTTCGCCCTCTTTGCCAATCGTGCCAAAGTGTGCCACTTCCCTGCCAAATCGTGCCACGGGCTGGCAGGCTTTGCCACAGGGCGAAGGCCTCTCGCTCATGGGGTAGAGATCTATTCCGAAAGACCTTTATCAATCGGGCGCGAAGCCCCCTCTCTCGCGCACCTGCCCGAGGTTGACCCCGCACCCGCCTGCCTCATGTTGCCTTTCATGCGGGCGCGTGGCATAATAGAAAAAGTACGTAGTACGCAAGGGAGCGAGACGATGAAGCAGGTGATTGTACTGATGAGTTTCCTGTTTGTGGGCGGGTGGGCGATGGGCCAGCTACGGATAACGGAAATCTGCCCGCGGCCGACGGAAGCGGATGCCAACGGTAAGGAGTCCGGCTGGATTGAACTCACCAACACCTCCGAGACGGAGTCGGTCAACCTCAAGGACTACGCGCTTATTCGCTTCAACCGCGGGAATAAGGATAGCAGCAAGAAGCGTCTTGCGCTCTTGTCGCAGGTGGTGGACCCTGGGAAGCGGGTGGTGGTCTACACGAGCGAAGCCTACGCGAACTTCAAGGACATTGGCGGCTCGGGCAAGGTGGAGACCTTCGGCGAGCTGATGGTCTACCCAAACAAGGTCAACCCGAAGAAGTACCCCACCGTGCGCCTCTACAAGGGCAGCGAGATTGTCGACACCTTCGAGGTGCCGGTGGATCTGGCCGATGGTAAGAGCTTTGCGCCGGGCAAAATCCGCCAGGTGCTGTTGGATGAAGCGACGCCCTACAACTACCGCCTCTCCGGCGAGGAGGCGTGGCAGACGGGCTCGGGGCATCTGGCGGTGGTGGCCGATCGCGAACTTGTGCCTGTGCCGGATGCGTTGGCGCTGACCCTCACGCCCGATAGCGAGACCTTTGCCGAAGGCTTGGTGGTGGCCGGTGGCGTGGCGCGCACAGCGTGGGACCTCTCCAGCAACACGGGCAAGAACTTCGGCCTTACCGCTCCGGCCGAGACCCTCGCTTCGGCCCCGGAGGCCTATACGGTGGCCTTTTGGTTCAAGGCCGAGAAGACTGGCAGCACGGGGGACCAGAATGCGCGCGTCCTCTTCGACTACCGCCCCAGCAAGAACACAAGCGACTACTCCGGCGTGATTGTGGTCCTGACCGGCGAGGGGCAGCTCGTGGTTCAGCCGCGCGATAGCGCCAAAAAGGCGGCCACCTTCCAGAGCGATACAACGGCCGACTACGGCGACGGCGCTTGGCACCACGTCATCCTCTCCATTGGCCGCAAGCAGGGCGACCGCCTCCGGCTGTGGGCCGATGGCGAGAAGTGCGTTGACGCCACGCTCTCCTTCAATATCCCTCTGCGCACCGACGTGCCCCTCTGCTTTGGCCGCGCCTACGACTCGACAGCCTGGGGGCTCTTCAATGGCGCGCTGAGCGATCTCCGCCTCTACCCGCGTGCCCTGGAAGCCGCCGAGGCCACCGCCCTCTTTGGCGAGGATGGCGCCGCGCGCGAGATTACAGGCGCGCTGACAAAGGCCGAGGCCATTACCGAGGCCGATGGCCTCTACACCTTCCCTGACTCGCTGGCCAACGCCACCAGCGCGCAGCTCTACAGCGCGGCCGCCGCGCCGACCCTCGCCCGCACCGGCGAGACGGTCGACCTCTGGTTCAAGCCCTCGTCCCTGCCACTCAGCGAGGACAAACCCATCGCCTTGGTAGATGCGCGTAGCGGCAACAACTCGGCCGACGGCTTTGTGCTGGTAGTAGACGACACGGGCGCGCTCAAGATCGAGCGCAAGGGCACGCAGCAGGAGTGGATCGATCTGGGGCTAACGCTTGAAGTCGAAGCGTGGGTGCACCTGACCTTGGCCTACGACGCGCAGAGCGGCGAGTGCACCTGCTACCGTAATGGCGTGGCCGTGGGGACCTTCTCATCCGTGAACAGCTATACGCCGCCGGCGGGGAACCACTACTTCGGCAGCTCGCGCGATAGTTACTGGTCGGCCTTCAAGGGGCAGTTGGCCGCGCCGCGCATCTTCTCGGGCGTGCTCTGCGCTGAGGAGGTGGCCCGGCTTCACAACGCTTCGCCCTTGGCGGCGGTGGTCGGCAAGGTCTTCTCGCAAGGGCTGGTGGAGGGGGCGCAGACGCTCCTCCCGGTTGGGGCGCTCACCCCGGTTGAGGCGCAGACGGGCTTTATGCTGAGCGAACTGGCGGCAACGGGGCAGTTGACCGTGACGGCGGAGGCTGTGGGCGGCACGCTGGCAGTCACGCTGGATGGAGCACCTATTGAGGTGGGCACGGCGATTAAAGCCCCGGCGGCGGGTGAACACACCCTCGCTTGGGTGCTCACGCCGACCGAGGGGGGCTCCTACGCCACGGCAAAGCTCGCCGCGCAGGTGGTCTTTGATTCCCCTTCTACCTCGCGCGCTATTCTCTCCAACCCTACGCCTGGGGAGGAAAATGACCTCACGGGGAGCGTCTCCTATGGGCCGAACATCGGGCCGGCGGTGGGCTCGGGCAGCAAGGGAACGGGTGTGACGGCGGCTTCGCCCGCCGCGCCGGGCGCAGATTATGCCGTGGCCTACGAAATCCACCCGCTCTCGGCGGATGCGGGCAACGCCATTGCGGCCGTCACGCTGCTCTACCGCGTGGACTTCGGGGAGGTCCAGGAGGCCGAGATGGCCTATAACGAGGCGACGGGGCTCTGGGAGGGGACCATCCCGGCGGCAGCGCTGCCCGAGGCGGGTCACCTGCTGCGCTATGCCGCGCGGATTACCGATGGCGATGGCAACCGCTGGCGCTCGCCCTCCTTCTGTAATCCCGACGACGGCTACGAGTGGTTCGGCACCATCGTCAAGGGCGAGACGACAACCGATGAGAAGTTGCAGACCTTCCACCTCTTCGCCGATAGCACCGCCCTGGCCAATATGGATAAGCAGTACGATGCAGTCTCCGGCTCGCTGCCGTTGGGCGCGCGTGTGGGCATCTTTGATGAGCAGACCAATACCTACTACGACAACGTCCGCATCGACTTGCGCGGCAACACCTCCGCCGGCTTCAACAAGAAGTCCCACGGGCTGCGCTTCAACAAGTGCCAGCCGCTGACCTGCACCAACCCCTTCGACGGCGAGGAGATCGAGGAAATCCGCAAGACCTCCTTCATCGCTGAGTATTGCGACCCGACCTACATCCGCCAGGCCCTCTCCTTCTGGCTCCTGCGCCAGGCCGGCAACTTGACCCCCTTCGACTACCCCGTCCGCCTGCAGCTGAATGGCGAGTTCTATCAGCTCGCCTTCCACTCCAACCGCTTCACCGACGAACTTATCGAGGATTACTACGGCTTCGGCGAGGACGATGGATCGGTCGGCTACGGCTACAAGAATGTCGGCCCCTTCACTAGCGCAAATAATGCCACGGCCATTGAGAAGAAGACCCCCGATGACGGTAACGAGAAAGACCTCTCCGTGCTACAGGCCTTTACCGCCACCCTGCCCACTGCCACCGTCACCGAGGCCACCCAGGCCCAGGCCACCCGGCGTGTGGTCGAGGCCTTCGACCTCCCCGCGTGGGTCAACTACCTCGCCGCCGCCCGCATCACCCAGGAGTGCGACGATGTCTGGGCCAACCTCTCGGCCTACTACGACAACCTTCACACTGACACCTGGATGCCGCTGGCCTACGACCTCAACCTCTCCTTCGGCCAGTGGTTCTACAACGATGATCCCGCCTCCGGACGCATCGGCCTGCGCGTGACCGACGACGCCTTCAAGAGTCACCCCCTCTACGGCGGCTACAAGATCCGCGCCCATAGGAAGAATGGCTCCGAGGTGGGGGCTGCTAATCAGGCCCTCGAGGCCCTCTTCCAGAACCCCAAGTTCCGCCGCCTCTACCTCCGCCGCCTGCGTACCCTGATGGATGGCTACCTCAAGGCCCCCGAAACCGCGCAGGAGGCGACGCCCCTCTGGCAGCAGGCCCTCGTCTACAAGGCCGCCATCGCCCACTTGGAGGCGCTCGATCGCACCAAGTGGAACTACGCCAACCATGCCACCGGCACCGCCATCTGGGTCTGGTCCAGCGCCCTCTCGCTCGACGAGGGCTTCACTGACCTCTGGGAGAACTACTTTGTCCCGCGCCGCACGCACCTCTACGAAACCCATGCGCTCGGCAGCACCACCCTGTCCGAGGGCTATGGCGCGGAATGCGCCGCCGGCATCCCCGCCGCCCAGTCGGCCATCGCCGACCTCGCGCCGAACTTCGCCTTCGCCAACGCCCGCAGCACCGATGGCTCCGAGGCAGGCTTCGCCGCCGCCGAGGGCGTTCTCACCCTCACCAACAACAACGATGAGGCTGTCGACCTGAGCGGCTGGACGCTCTCTGGCGCTGTGACTTGGGAGCTCCCTGCCGGCACCGTTGTCGACGCGAACGACTCGCTCACCATCGTGGCCGACCGTAAGACCTATGTGGCCGCGCTGAGCGCCGAGGAGAAGGCTGCCGCGCCCATCATCCTTGGTAACGCGCCCTTCTCCACCGCCGCGCTCGACCTCACCCTCACCGCCGCCGACGGCACCTCCGTCTGCTCGGTCTCCTGGGCCCCGCCCACCGCCGAAAAGCTGTACCTGCGCGTGGTCGAGGTCTACGCCAAGACCGCCGACGCGGGCGGCGATGGGGCCGAGTACATCCTCCTCAAGAACACCTCCGAGCGCGAGACCCTCGCCCTGGAGGGCATTCGCCTGACGGCCCAAAAGCGTGAGCATGGTAGCACGCCCAAGGTCGACATCACCCTCCCCGCCGGCACCCTCGCCCCTGGCGCCACCTGCCGCTTAGCGAAGGCCGACTTCGCCTCCGCCGGCTGGGAGAAGCTGACCAATGGCAAGGTGGATATGTTCCTTTACGACAGCGTTGGCGCGCTCATCCAGTCCATCGGCTTCAAATCCTCGGGCTCGGGCGCGGCCGACGGCGACGGTGCTTCGCTCGTGACCGAGAAGACCGACACCACCTTGGTCGATGACGACTGGACCTCCAGCTTTGAGCTCCCGACTGCCGAGGGCACCACCGCCACCGAAGTGACCGCCGCCATTGCCACCACTCCGGCCATCGGCTCCTGGCTCGCTGGGCTCGATGCCGAAGGCCAGAACGCCCTCGCCGCCTTCACTGGTTCGGCCGAGGACCTCACTACCTGCTACCTCGTCAATCTCCCGCCCCAGGCCGCCCCCGAGGTCGCAATCGCCGTCACCGCCATCTCCTTCGACGAGGCCGGTAACCTCTGCGTCTCGGGCGCGCTGGAGGTTAACGGCAGCGCGTATGAGGGCCGCGTTAATGGCGCCCTTCTCCTCGAAACCTTTGAGGCGATTGGCGGCGAGCCCACGGAGCACGCGCTAGATTTGCACGCCTTCCCCATCAACCTAAGCACCCTGCCCGCCGGCGCGCGCTTCTTCCGCCTGAAGCTCCGCTGAGCGCCGTTTATCTGCGCGAACAGCAAAAGCGCTTCAGCGACAGCGTGCCACGAAAAAAGTGCTTGCATTGGGGGAAGGGGTGTGCTACACTGTGCGCACTTTCTTCATCCGGGGAGGTAGCTCAATTGGTTAGAGCTCCGGACTGTCGATCCGGAGGTCGCGGGTTCGAGCCCCGTCCTTCCCGCCATTTTCAGGTTGAAGAGGGTCCTCTTTTCGGGGAGGTAGCTCAATTGGTTAGAGCTCCGGACTGTCGATCCGGAGGTCGCGGGTTCGAGCCCCGTCCTTCCCGCCATTTTTGTGTGCTTTCACACTCCTTTCGTGTTGAAACCGCGTGCCTCGTCTCCGGCACGCGGTTTTTTTTGTGTTGGGCGCAGAAAGTTCTTCTCCCTAGGCGGTAGACTTTGCTATACTGCGCGCACACTGTCAGGCCAGGGCCGGATAGTCCGGCAGCGCTTGAAGGAGGTAAAGCAAGTATGAAGACATCGATTATTGGCTATCCGCGCATTGGTGCGAAGCGTGAGCTCAAGTTTGCAATTGAAAAGACCTTCAAGGGTGAGATGTCCGGCGAGATGTTGGAGCAGACGGCGCAGGAGCTGCGGGCGCGTCACTGGCAGCAGGTGGCCGTTGCGGGCATCGATTGCATTCCTTCAGGCGACTTCTCATTCTACGACACCTTCCTGGACGCGGCCGCGCTCTTCAACTGCGTGCCTGCGCGCTACCGGGCCTTGGGGCTGGGCGAGCAGGAGACCTACTTCGCGATGGCTCGCGGTTATCAGGGTCCGGCCGGCGATGTGCATGCCCTGGCGATGAAGAAGTGGTTTAACACCAACTATCACTACTTGGTGCCGGAGATTGAGGACGGCACGGAGATCCGCCTGGCCGGCGAGAAGCCCTTTGCGCACTACGCCGAGGCCAAGGCCCTGGGGCTTGAGACCCGCCCCGTGCTGCCCGGTCCCTATACCTTCCTCAAGCTCGCGCGCTTTACGGGCACGAAGACGGCGGCAGACTTCGCCGAGCCGTTGCTCGCGGCCTACATCGAGCTGATTGCGCGCTTTGCCGCCGCCGGCGTGCAGTGGCTGCAGCTTGATGAGCCGTGCCTGGTGCAGGATACCTCCGCCGAGGAGCTGGCGCGCTTCGAGGCGCTCTACTCCAAACTCCTGGCCCAGAAGGGCGCAGTGAAGGTGCTCGTGCAGACCTACTTTGGCGATGTGCGCGATGCCTACGCCACGCTCTGCGCGCTGCCCTTTGATGCGATTGGCCTGGATTTCGTGGAGGGCCGCAAGACCCTCGAGCTCGTGACCACCCAGGGCTTCCCGAAGGAGAAGCTCCTCGTGGCCGGCCTGGTGAACGGCAAGAACATCTGGCGCGCGAACTACGCCAAGGTGCTCGATGTGCTCGAGGCCATTGCCCCGCACGCCGGGGAGGTCGTCCTCGGCACCTCCTGCTCGCTGCTGCATGTGCCCTACACCCTGGCCAACGAGCCGAAGCTCGACCCGGCCGAGAAGGCTTACCTTGCCTTCGCCGAGGAGAAGTTGGGCGAGCTGGCCGAGCTCAAGGCCATTCTCGAAGCGCCCGCGCCGCGCGAGGCCTCGGCCTACCGTGCCAATCAGGCCCTCTGGGGGGCCGTGCGTCCGAATAGCGCCGACCCGGCCGTCGGGGCGCGTCTGGCCAAGCTGACCGAGGCCGACTTCACCCGCCTGCCCGCCTTTGCCGAGCGCGCCGCCGTGCAGGCCAAGGCCCTCGCGCTGCCCAAGTTCCCCACCACCACCATCGGATCCTTCCCGCAGACCGCCGAAGTGCGTGCCAACCGCGCCGCCTTCCGCAAGGGTACCAAGTCCGCCGCCGACTACGATGCCTTCAACAAGGCCGAGACCAAGCGCTGCATTGAGCTGCAGGAGCAGATCGGGCTGGACGTGCTGGTGCACGGCGAGTTCGAGCGCAACGACATGGTCGAGTTCTTCGGCGAGCACCTCTCCGGCTTCCGCTTCACCAGCAATGGCTGGGTGCAGAGCTACGGCACGCGCTGCGTCAAGCCGCCGGTCATCTGGGGCGACGTCTCGCGCCAGGAGCCGATGACCGTTGAGATGGCCGTCTACGCGCAGAGCCTCTCCACCAAGCCGGTCAAGGGGATGCTCACGGGCCCGGTCACCATCCTGAACTGGAGCTTCCCGCGCGAAGACATCACCATCCGCCAGAGCACCGAGCAGATTGCCCTGGCTATCCGCGACGAGGTGCTCGACCTTGAGGCGCACGGCATTGCCATCATTCAGATTGACGAGGCGGCCCTGCGCGAGAAGCTGCCCCTGCGCAAGAGCGATTGGCACAGCGCCTACCTCGATTGGGCCATCCCCGCCTTCCGCCTGGTGCACAGCGGCGTCAAGCCCGAAACCCAGATTCACACGCACATGTGCTACTCGGAGTTCAACGACATTATCGCCGACATCGACGCGATGGATGCCGATGTTATCTCCTTCGAGGCCTCGCGCGCCGACCTGACTATCCTCGATGCCCTCGCCGCCGCAAACTTCCGCACCGCCGTCGGCCCGGGTGTCTACGATATTCACTCTCCGCGCGTCCCCTCCGAAGCCGAGATTCTCGGCCAGCTGCGTAAGATCCTCCAGAAGGTCGAGCCCGCCAAGCTTTGGGTCAATCCCGACTGCGGCCTGAAGACGCGCGGTTGGGCCGAGACCCTCCCCGCCCTCGAGAATATGGTGAAGGCCGCTCTTGCCCTGCGCACTGAGGCCTAAGCCAACTCCCTAAGAGAGACGACAAGACGCTCATTGCGCACGGCCCAGCCGCGCAATGGGCGTCCTTTTTCATCCCCCGAACAAACGAAAGAAAGGCTCTCCCTATGGCTCGCACCTTTTCCTTCGAAATCTTCCCGCCCAAGCGCAACGCGCCCATCGAAACCATCTATCGCACCCTCGACGGCCTGCGCCTGCTCCACCCCGACTTCATCTCCGTCACCTACGGCGCCGGCGGCTCGCAGAACGCCGAAAACACTCTGAGCATCGTCCATAAGGTCCAGAACGAATACCATATTCCCGCCGTGGCCCACCTGCCCGGACTCCACCTCTCCAAGGCCGAGGTCGCCAAGATCCTTGAGGACTTCGCCAAAGAGGGCGTGCACGACATCCTCGCCCTGCGCGGCGACCCGGTGGAGGGCGCCCCCCTCCCCGGCGACTTCCCCTACGCCGCCGACCTCATCCGCTTTATCAAGCAGATGGGCAACTTCCGCGTCACCGCCGCCTGCTACCCCGAGGTTCACCCCCAGGCCATCAGCGAAGCGGCCGATCTGCGCCACCTCAAGGAGAAGGTCGACGCCGGCGCCGAGCGCCTCATTACCCAGCTCTTCTTCGATAACGAGCGCTTCTACCGCTTCCGCGACATCACCGATGCCTTGGGCATCGAGGTCCCCATCGAGGCCGGCATTATGCCCGTCACCAACAAGAAGCAAATCGAGCGGATGGTCGCCATCTGCCATGTCCAGCTGCCCAAGAAGTTCATCCGCCTGCTCGACCGCTTCGGCGACAACCCCGTGGCGATGCGCGACGCGGGCATCGCCTACGCCGTCAACCAGATTGTCGACCTCCTCATCGCTGGCGTCTCGGGTATCCACCTCTACACAATGAATAACCCCTACGTGGCCCAGGAGATCTACAACCGCGTGGTCACGTTGATTCGGAGCTGAGTTGACAGTTGACAGATGACAGGGTGCGTTGAGCGCAGCACGCCCTAGCAATCGGCCCCCGAAGCACCTCGGGGGCCGATTTGTCGCGGTTTACCGCGCACTGTCGACTGTCTACTGTCGACTGACGACTATCCTTTCAGGCGTTTCATAAAGTCAGCCAGGCCCACTGTGCCGCCCTCGGCCAGAGCGCGGACGGCCGCGGAGCCGACCACGATGCCCTGAGCGTGGCGGCCAATCTCGGCGGCGGTGGCCGCGTCGGAGATGCCAAAGCCGGCGGCGAGGGGGAGGGCGGTCACGCGGTGGAGGGCGGCCAGGCGGTCGGCCAACTCGGGCGGGAGGGCCTTGCGCTCACCGGTGATGCCACGCACGGTGATGACGTAGACGAAGCCGTCGCAACCCTCGATAATCTTGGCGGCGCGCTCGGGGGTGGTGGCCGGGGAGATGAGGGGAATCCAGGAGAGTCCGGCGGCGGTGACCAGCGGCTTGAACTCCTCCTGTTCCTCGTAGGGGACGTCGACCACCAACAGCCCGTCGATGCCCGCCTTGGCGGCGTCGGCGCAGAGGCGCTCGGGGCCGTAGGCGAGCAGGGGGTTGAAGTAGGAGAAGAGCACCAGGCCTAGGGCCGGGTGGCGGGCGCGTAGCTCGGCGGCCAAGGCCAGGATGTCCGTCAGGTTCACGCCATCCTTGAGGGCCTGTTGGCTGGCGGCCTGGATGACTGCGCCGTCGGCAATGGGGTCGGAGAAGGGCACGCCCAACTCGAGGACGTCGGCTCCGCCGGCGACGAGGGTTTCCATGGCCTCGAGGGAGGCGGCCTTGGTGGGGAAGCCGCAGGGCATAAAGAGGACGCGCGCGGGGCGGCCCTGGGCGTTGGCGGCGGCAAAAGCTTGTTGAAGACGGTTCATAGGGGCTCCTTTACTTGCTCAGCGGGCGGAAGCGGTAGTCGGGGTGGCGGGCCTTCCAGCCGGAAACATTGCCCATATCCTTGTCGCCGCGGCCCGAGAGGTTGACCAGCAGGACGGCCTCGCGCGGCAGGGTGGGGGCGATGCGTAGGGCCTCGGCCAGCGCGTGCGAGCTCTCCAAGGCCGGGATGATGCCCTCATAGCGGCAGAGCGCGTCGAAGGCCTGGATGGCCGGCTCGTCGTCGCAGACCGCGTAGCGGACGCGGCCAAGGTCGGCCAAGAAGCAGTGTTCGGGGCCCACGCCTGGGTAGTCGAGCCCGGCTGAGGCGGAGTAGGCCTCGATGACCTGTCCCTCGGGCGTCTGCAGGAGCTTGGTCTTGCAGCCGTGCAGGACGCCGACGGTGCCGCCATTGATGCTGGCGGCGTGCTCGCCCGAGGCCAAGCCGCGCCCGCCCGCCTCCACGCCCGTCAGGCGCACGGTGGTATCCTGCAGGAAGCCGGCGAAGATGCCCATTGCGTTCGAGCCGCCGCCCACGCAAGCCAAGACCTCGTCGGGCAAGCGCCCGAGCTTGGCCAAGCACTGCCGCCGCGCCTCCTTGCCGATGACCGACTGGAACTCGGCGACCATCTCGGGGTAGGGCGCGGGGCCGGCCACGGTGCCAATGACGTAGAAGGTGTGCTCGGCGCTGGCCGCCCAGTCGCGAATCGCCTCGTTCATCGCGTCCTTGAGCGTCCGCGATCCGCTCTCCACGGCCACAACGGTGGCCCCCAAGGCGCGCATTCGGTCCACATTCGGCGCCTGACGCTCGACGTCCAGCGCGCCCATATAGACTTCGCACGGCAGCCCGAAGAGGGCGGCAACGGTGGCGGTAGCCACGCCGTGCATCCCCGCGCCGGTCTCGGCGATGAGGCGCGTTTTGCCCATCCGCTTGGCTAGCAGGACTTGGCCGATGACGTTGTTGACCTTGTGGGCGCCGGTGTGGTTGAGGTCCTCGCGCTTGAGGTAGATTTGCGCGCCGCCGAGGGCCTCGGAGAGGCGCCGGGCGTGGTAGAGGGGCGATTCGCGTCCAACATAGTCCTTCATCAACGCGTCGTACTCTGCCCAGAAGGCCGGGTCCTGGATGGCCTGCCGGTAGGCGCTGTCAATCTCGGCAAGCGTGGGGATAAGGGTTTCGGGGACGTACTGTCCGCCATAGATGCCATAGTGTTTGCTCATGCTTTTGCCTTTCGGATGAAATCGTTCACTTTGTTGGGGTCCTTGATGCCGGCGCGGGCCTCCGTGCCGCTGGCGGTATCCACGCACCAAGGGCGAACCGCCGCCACGGCTTGGGCCACATTCTCGGGCCCTAGTCCGCCGGCGAGCACCACCCGCCGCCGCCGCGCGAAGCGCGCGGCCTTCGCCCAATCGCCCACCTGCCCCTGACCGGGCGCGGCATCGAGCACCACTGCGGCGCAACGGCCCGGGCGCGGCGTGGCCTGCCAGACCTCCACCCCTGCGCGGCGGAAGGTGCAGTGGTAGAGCTGTACCACATCCAACCGCCCCAGCCGCACGGCTCGGGCGATGGTGCGTGGCGTGGCGCGGACAAAGATGCCCACGCGCTTGCAGCGGGTTGGCACGCGCCCGAGCGCAGCGAGTTGCTCGGCGGAGACGAAGCGCTTGGAGCCGGGCGCGAGGATGATGCCGGCGTAGTCGGCCCCGGCGGTGGCTGCCAGGCGCAGGTCCTCGGGGGTGGTGATGCCGCAGATCTTGACCTTCATGCCAGCAGCTCCGGGAGCAGTTCGGGTCGGCGCATTAACGCTTCACCAATAAGGAAGCGGCGGGCGCCGACCTGCGCCATATCCGCGCGGGAGGTGATGGCGCTTTCGGCCACGGCGATGCACGGCTCGGGGATTTGCGCGAGCAGGGCGCGCACGCCAGAGAGGTCGGTGGCGAAGGTGCGCAGGTTGCGGGCATTGACGCCAATCACGCGCAGCCCCAGCGCCACCAACCGCGCCACCTCTTCGGCATCGTGCGCCTCGGCCAAGACATCCAGCCCCAGCGCGTGCGCCTCGCCCGCGAGGTCGGCGAGCTGCGCATCGGGGAGCATCGCGGCAATGAAGAGCACGGCATCGGCCCCGGCCGCGCGCGCCTCCAACAGCTGATAGGGGTCAAAGAGGAAGTCCTTGCGCAGGAGGGGGAGCTCAACGGCGGCGCGGGCGCGGCGCAGATTCTCGAGCGAACCCAGGAAGAAGCGCTCCTCGGTGAGGATGGAGCAGGCCGCTGCGCCATGGGCCTCGTAGGCGCGGACGATGCGCTCGAGGTCGAAGTCCGGCGCAATGAGCCCCTTGGAGGGCGAGGCCTTCTTCGCCTCAGCGATAATCCGCACGCCAGGTTCGGCCAGGGCGCGGGCGAAGCCGCGCGTGGGCGGCAGGTCGCGGCACTGGGCTCGCAGTTCGCGCTCGGGGGTCACCGCCTTAGCGGCCACGAGGCTCTCGCGTTTAGCCGCCACAATCCGTTGCAGAATATCAGGCACCACGGCTCATCTCCACCAACGCGTTTAACTTCCCGAGCGCGGCGCCCGAATCAATCGCTTCGCCTGCCAAACGATAGCCCTCGGCCAACGACTCCGCGCGGCCGGAGATGTAGATGGCCGCCCCGGCATTGAGGGCCACGACCGCCCGCGCGCCGCCGCGCTCGCGTCCTTTTAGGATGGCCCGAAGGACCTGGGCATTCTCGGCGGGGGTGCCGCCGCGCAGGTCGCTCGCCGGATAACGTTGGCCCAGGAGAAGCTCGGGATAGAGCTCGTAGGTGCGCAGGTTACCTTCGCGGTCAAGCTCGGTGATGCGCGTGGCGGCGGTGACGGTGAGCTCATCGAGTCCATCCTGGCCGTGAACAACGAGCACCCGGCGCATCCCCAAATCCTGCAACGCCCCGGCCATCAGCTCGGTATCGGCCGCGTTGTAGACCCCGATGACCGCCGCCGAGGCGTGGGCCGGATTGACCAGCGGCCCGAGGAGATTGAAGAGCGTGCGCGTGCCTAGCGCCCGGCGCACCGGCCCCACCTTGGCGAAGGCCGGGTGGAGCTTCTGGGCAAAGAGGAAGCCAATCCCAATCTCGCCAATCGCCCGCTCCATCACCGAGGGCGCGCAATCGAGGTTGAAGCCGCAGGCGGCCAGCACATCGGCCGCGCCGGACTTGCCGCTGACCGCGCGGTTGCCGTGCTTGGCCATCGGCACGCCCGCGCCGGCGGCCACGAAGGCGGCGGTGGTGGAGATGTTAAAGCTTGCCCCGCCATCGCCCCCGGTGCCGACCATATCGACCACCGGCTGGAGCCCGGTATCGATCGGCACGGCGTGGCGCAAGAGGAAGCGCGCGGCCCCGGTGAGCTCGCTACGCGCCACGCCCTTCATCCGCACCGCCACCAGAAAGCCGCCGAAGGCCACCGGGTCGACCTTCCCCTCGAGCAGCTCTTCGAGCAGGGCGCTCATCGTCTCTTCGGGCAGGTCCTGGCGCTCCAGGACGGCGTTAAAGGCTTCCTTAAACATGGCGGCAGCTCCGGACGAAGTTGGCGAGCTGGAGCTTGCCGGCCTCGGTGAGGATGGACTCGGGGTGGTACTGGATGCCCTCGATAGGCAGCTCGCGGTGGCGAATGCCCATCACCTCGCCATCGGCCGTGCGGGCGGTCACCTCCAAACACGCGGGGATGGAGGCGGCCTCGAGCGCCAGCGAGTGGTAACGCACGGCGCGGAAGGGATTGGGCACCCCCTCAAAGACGCCGCGCCCATCGTGCTCGACTTCCGAGATCTTGCCGTGCATTACCGTCTTGGCGTGGACCACCCGCGCGCCGAAGACGTGGCCAATGGCTTGGTGGCCCAGGCAGACGCCGAACATCGGCACGCGCGCTTCGGCCCCGGCGCGCACCAAATCGCAGAGCACCCCGGCGCGCTCGGGCGAGGAGGGTCCGGGCGAGAGGAGGATCCCATCGGGCTGGAGGGCGAGGACCTCGGCGGGGGTCACCTCGCGATTGCGGCGGATGGTCACCTCGGCGCCCAGGGCGTAGAGGAGGTGGACGAGGTTGTAGGTGAAGGAGTCGTAGTTGTCCAGAACGAAGATCATGGCGTGTTCTCCTTTCGCTTAGCGCAACTCGAAGCCCTTGGCGGCCAGGCGGATCGATTGGAAGATGGCCGAGGCCTTGTTAATCGTCTCCTCATACTCCTTCTCGGGGATTGAATCGTGGACAATCCCCGCGCCGGCCTGGACGGTCAAGCGGCGGCCCTTGAGCAGAAGGGTGCGGATGGTGATGGCCAAATCCATATTCCCGGTGTTAGAGAAGTAACCCACGGCCCCGCCATAGACCCCGCGCGCCTCGGGCTCGAGTTCGTGGATGAGCTCCATCGCGCGAATCTTGGGCGCGCCGCTGAGGGTGCCGGCCGGGAAGGTGGTGCGTAGCAGGTCGAAGGCGTCGTAGCCCTCGGCCAAGAGCGCGTGCACATCGCTGACCAAGTGCATCACGTGCGAGTAGCGCTCGATGTGCATAAAGTCCTCCACGTGGACGCTGCCCGGGACGGCCGTCCGCCCCAGGTCGTTGCGCCCGAGGTCCACCAGCATGAGGTGCTCGGCGCGCTCCTTGGCATCCGAGAGCAGCTCGTCGGCCGCCGCGCAATCCTGCGCCGGGGTGAGGCCGCGCTTCCGGGTGCCGGCAATCGGGCGGACCGTGCTGCGGCCCTTCTCCAGGCGCACCATCGTCTCGGGCGAGGAGCCCACCAGCACCAAGTCCCCGCGCTTGAAGAAGAAGGTGTAGGGCGAGGGATTGACCGAACGCAGGGCGCGGTAGAGCTGCACGGGCGCAATCTCCACCTCCGCGCCAAAGCACTGCGAGAGCACCACCTGAATGCACTCCCCATCGCGGATCGCCTGCTTGGCCTTGTCGACCATCGCGCAGTAACTCTCCTTATCCATATTTCCGCGTAGGCGCGGCGGCTCGGCCTCCGGCGAGGGCTCGGGCAACATCGGCCGCGGCTGATAGAAGGGCGCCTTCAGTGCCTCCAACCGCGCTAACCCCGCCTCGTAGGCCGCCCGCGGCGAGGCGTAGGCCGTGGGGTCTACCACCGCCACCGCCATCAAGGTGTGGCGCTGATTATCGAAGATAAGCATATCATCGACCAGCAGGAAGAGCGCGTCGGGCGTGGCACTCGCCGTCTTGGGCGCAGGCAACGCCTCGAAGGTGTTCACCATCTCGTAGCCCACATAACCCACCGCGCCCCCAAAGAGCGGCGGCAGCTCCTCGCACGCCACCGGCGCCTTGCCCAGCAGCCCCTTGAGCGCGTCCATTGGCGTCAGACGGTGCGCCAGCGGACGCTTCCCCGCCGCGTCCTCTACATACGCCTTCCCCCCCTCAACTGTAAAGACCCCCCGCGCCGAAAAGCCCATAAAGGAGTAGCGGCTGAACTTTCCGCCCTGCCCGCAGCTCTCGAGCAGAAAGACCTCTTCCCGATCCGCCACCCGCGCGAGTGCACTCACCGGCGTCTCCAAATCCGCCAGCGTCTCATCCACCAGCGGAATCGGCCGCCCTTGCGCGCACAGCGCCGAAAACCGCTCAAATGCCATCACTTGCTTCATAACCTATGCCCTACTAAACAAAAAAAACGCCTCCAGAAGTCCTGTCACTTCCCGGAGACGTTGCGTAATTCCAAAAACAAAAACGGCGACCCGCTCTCACGCTGGACCGCCGTCACTTCCTGCTCGTGCTTAATGCGCAAACTGTTCCGGCGAGTTCACTCGCCAGAGCCATCGACCAAAGGCCACATTGCACATACACTTCTGCATAACGGCGCGTAGAATAGCACCACCCACCCCCGCCGTCAAGGCTTTTTTGAACCCTTATCTCAGAAGTTTCCGGAACAAAGGTGACCTAGGGCCTACCTCGCCTCGACCTAGGGCCTACCTCGTCTCGCCCTAGGGCCTACCTCGTCTCGCCCTAGGGCCTACCTCGTCTCGCCCTAGGGCCTACCTCGTCTTGACCTAGGCCCTACCTCGCCTCGACCTAGGCCCTACCTCGCCTCGACCTGGGCCCTACCTCGTCTCGACCTAGGGCCTACCTCGCCTCGACCTAGGGCCTACCTCGTCTTGACCTAGGGACAAGGGTGCCATAGTCCCGCGGATTGACATCACGGCCGACTTCACGGGGAATGAGGATGCACTCTCGATGGGGTATCTGGCGCGTTGCGTACCGGCTTGGTTCTCGCAAACATTGGCCTGGAAGGGCAGTGCGTGGTGGCAGGGGAAGGCCGCGTTTCGGCCGAGATCGTGGTTTCCCTTGCGTGTATTTCGCGTAAGGTGTTGGTTTTGCTGTGGGTTGTGCGGGGACGTGAAAAAAGTTGAAAAAAGTGCTTGCATTCTTTCTCGGTTTGTGCAACTATATGCCCCGTTTTCGCGCCACGGTGCAAGTCACACGGCGAGCAACGGGGGAAACGTTGATCTTTGGTAATTGAAGAATCGCTCAACAATCCCGGAAGGGTCTTGACCCGGAAGGGATGTGACAGTAGAAAGCTTGTGCCAGGCAACATCAATTGGCAGCTTCACCCGTGAAGCTAGCCGCGATAAGTGCTCACGCATTTATTTGACTGAGAGTTTGATTCTGGCTCAGAACGAACGCTGGCAGCGTGGATTAGGCATGCAAGTCGAACGTGATTACCGAATGTGGCGGCCGAGGGCATCCTTGGTTAGCTAAAGGGGGGGACCGCGAGGCCTCCTGCATAGAGATGAGCCCGTAGATCATCAGCTTGTTGGTGGGGTAACGGCCTACCAAGGCGATGACGATTAGCTGGTCTGAGAGGACGGCCAGCCGCACTGGGACTGAGATACTGCCCAGACTCCTACGGGAGGCTGCAGTCGAGGATCATTCGCAATGGACGGAAGTCTGACGATGCGACGCTGCGTGAAGGATGAAGGTCTTCGGATTGTAAACTTCTGTCATGAGGGAAAAGGCAATCGCCGTGAATATCGGCGTGCGTTGATGGTACCTCAAGAGGAAGCCACGGCTAACTCTGTGCCAGCAGCCGCGGTAATACAGAGGTGGCAAGCGTTGTTCGGATTTACTGGGCGTAAAGGGCGCGTAGGCGGTCAGGTGTGTCGGATGTGAAAGCTCTGGGCTTAACCCAGAAAGTGCGTTCGAAACTGCTTGGCTAGAGTACGGAAGGGGGATGCGGAATGCAGGGTGTAGCGGTGAAATGCGTTGATATCCTGCAGAACACCGGTGGCGAAGGCGGCATCCTGGGACGTTACTGACGCTGAGGCGCGAAAGCAGGGGGAGCAAACAGGATTAGATACCCTGGTAGTCCCTGCCCTAAACGGTGTGCACTTGACGTAGGGGTTTCACCGCCCCTGTGTCGCAGCTAACGCTTTAAGTGCACCGCCTGGGGAGTACGGCCGCAAGGCTAAAACTCAAAGAAATTGACGGGGGCCCGCACAAGCGGAGGAGCATGTGGCTTAATTCGACGCAACGCGAAGAACCTTACCTAGATTTGACATCTATCTGCACGGCCTATGAAAGTAGGCTTCCTTCGAGGGTGATAGACAGGTGCTGCATGGCTGTCGTCAGTTCGTGCCGTGAGGTGTTTGGTTAAGTCCAGCAACGAACGCAACCCCTATGACTTGTTGCTAACGGGTAATGCCGAGAACTCGAGTCAGACTGCCTGTTTACGCAGGAGGAAGGTGGGGACGACGTCAAGTCAGTATGGCCCTTACATCTAGGGCTGCACACGTGCTACAATGGCCGGTACAATGGGTAGCAATACCGCAAGGTGGAGCCAATCCCCAAAACCGGCCCCAGTTCAGATTGGGGTCTGCAACCCGACCCCATGAAGCCGGATTCGCTAGTAACGGCGCATCAGCTACGGCGCCGTGAATACGTTCCCGGGCCTTGTACACACCGCCCGTCACATCATGAAAGCCGTCTGCACCCAATGCCGGAGTGCCTAACCGCAAGGAGGGCGCCGTCAAAGGTGTGGGTGGTGATTGGGATGAAGTCGTAACAAGGTAACCGTTGGGGAACCAGCGGTTGGATCACCTCCTTTCTAAGGAGCCGCCCTCCAGC
>SFJE01000023.1 GCA_004555175.1 Lentisphaeraceae bacterium
CGAAATACACGCAAGGGAAACCACGATCTCGGCCGAAACGCGGCCTTCCCCTGCCACCACGCACTGCCCTTCCAGGCCAATGTTTGCGAGAACCAAGCCTGTACGCAACGCGTCAGATACCCCATCGAGAGTGCATCCTCATTCCCCGTGAAGTCGGCCGTGGTGTCAATCCGCAGGACTATGGCACCCTTGTCCCTAGGTCAATTCGAGGTAGGGCCTAGGTCAAGGCGAGGTAGGCCCTAGGGCGAGGCGAGGTAGGCCCTAGGGCGAGACGAGGTAGGCCCTAGGTCGAGACGAGGTAGGCCCTAGGTCAATTCGAGGTAGGCCCTAGGGCGAGACGAGGAAGCGCATCCCTGCAACGGAGCCTGGCGAACCTTCGCCGTGCTATTAGCGGAGATGCCCAATGGGCGCCTTCACCGGGGTGGAGCGTACCGCGTTCCCGAGGTGTAGGGCGAACAGCCCCTCTTATATCTGCTGGCGTGCCCGTACCTAACCGAACCTATAAGCGCGTGCGCAACGTGCGCTCGCGGGGGGGGGGTGAGGCTACCTTCGTCGGAAGGCGGAAAGGGGCGAAGGCGGCGAGGACTAGCGTTGAATTGCCGCGATGGAACTAGGCTTGCAGCAGGCGTTGCCACACCTCGGGTTTGAACCCGGGGAAAGTTGCTGTGGGCGTGATTAGAATAGGACGCTTGACCAGCATACCATCAGAGGCCAATAGATCTAGTTGCTCCGCTTCAGAGAGCGTGGACAACTTTTGCGCCAATCCGAGCGATTTGTAGAGCAACCCAGAGGTGTTAAAGAACCGTTTAAGAGGAAGCTGCGAGAGATGCCACCACCGTTCCAATTCCTCACGCGTGGGACGAGCCTCTTTAATGTGGCGCGTCTCAAAAGAAACACCCTGCGCTTGCAACCAAGACTTGGCTTTTTGGCAGGTGGTACACTTGGGATATTCCAACAACAAGAACATCATCGTCTCCTCTCTTCGAGTTCAACGCTATTGTAGCACCCCTCATCGTCTATGAGCAAGTGGCGCATTACAAACACACTGAAGGTGTCGAAGAAGAATCCGAACAATCCTCTTGAACGAGAGCGATCCCTTTCGCTGATCAATCATCTGCAAGCAGGCTTCCAAAAGCTTTGCATCCATAAGATTTCGGGCGACAAAGGCTAGGTGAGCCCACGGATAGGCGCTGGCGGGGGCAAGATCGGCGGCACATCAAAACGGACACCCCACAAAGCCAATGCCGTGAAGTCACTTCCAATTCGACTTTGCGGCGGCGCGGATTATCACGCGGCGCGGGGAGAACTAACCGCTCGGCGGAGTGTAACTAATAAGACCCCGTCTTATTCGCAACAAGACCCCGTCTTATTGGCAACAAGGCGGGGCCTTATTCATTCAAGTCGCTCGGGAAGCGAGTTAACCCAGCGCGGAGGTGTGATATGATGGCGGTGCTTAAACGGTTGAAACTGTCTAATGTGAAAGGAGTATGACAATGAGTAAACAGACTGATACGAACTTCCTGCGGCAGAAGCGTGCCCAACTCCATCAGCCGGTCGCCCCAGCCATTGGCCGAGTGCGCTTCGCAAAGTTGAAGATGCCCGGCGGCAAGCAATGCGCGCAGGTGGTGCCGGGGGAGACGCTGACCCAGGCGGACTTCATCCGGCGGCTGTGCGAACGCAATCCGGGCCTGGCCCCGATTACCGCGCGCTTCTACCTAGAGGCCGTCTTCGCGGAGTTGGCCGAGTGCCTGCGCGAGGGACGCTTCGTCACCTTCGAGGGCATCGCGCACTTTGGGGTCTCTATTAAAGGTACGCTCTCCGAGAGCGATCGGCAGCTCAACGCCACCCACGCGTTGCGGCCGTGGGCGCGCTTCCTGACGCCCTTCGCCAACGCGGTCAATGAGGGTGCCTACCTCGCGCCGGTGGGTCAACTGCCGGTGAAGATTGCCTTCAAGCGAGTGACGGTGCAGGGGCGGATGATTATCGCCGAGGGGAAGTTTCGCTCGCCCGCGGAACCCACCTTTGTCCTCCTGCCGGCGCAGGGCGCCTCTATTCCCTGCGAGCTGATTGATGCCGATACGTCCGCCACGCGCCACGAGTGTACGCGCCTCTACCTCCGCGCGGCGACCGAGCTTCCCGCGCAACCGCTCACCCTCCACGCCTCTTGGTTCGACGCCACTGGAACCTCCCAAGAGGCCGAAGCCCCCATCCCCGCCGAGTCCTAACCCGCCGCCGGCCTGCAAAACCAGGCTCGCTGCGCTCGCGATGACAGAGGGCAGATGACAGAAAGCCGATGTGCCCAACAGGCGCGTCGGCCGGGGTAAGTCGCACTGCGCTGGAGGTTTGGTCCGACCTCCTCGCCACTCCTCCCCCAGCTCCTCCGTCGCGGCACGCGCGCTAACAGCTAACGGCTAACCGCTGCGAGCGAAGCGAGTAGTACTTATGATATACTCCCCTGCGTCTGGCCGGAGAGCGGCTGGAATTGATTTGCGCTTTGCGCATAACTATTCGCTCGATACGAAAACCTAGGAAATTTTCAAAGACAGAGCGAAGTGTTAGGCAAGGTGTGCCGTTCTGGCACGCTAGCTTTGCATGTGGTCTGTCTGGGCTTTCCTAGGGCCTCGTATCGGGTACATCAAAGGAGCGTGCCTTTTTATGGCCTTAGCAGAACAAGAGAAGCGGGTGCTCTTCATTATGGGGGCGTGGGATGTCGGCGGCGTGGAACGCGTCACCGCAGTGCTCGGCAATGAACTTGCCGCGCGCGGGTGGTTTGTCACCGTGGCGTGCTTCGAGGTGCGCAATCGCGACTTCCTCTCCATCCTCTCGCCCCAGGTGCGCTTCTTGGATCTCGCCGCGCCAGCCCTCTCGCCCGAGGCCGAGGCGAAGTTGCGCGACTACCTGCGCGCCGAACGGATCCGCTTCATCGTCAACCAATGGGCGCTCCCATACAAGATGACGCAGTTCCTACGCCGAGCCGCCGCCGGGCTCGACCTCCGCCTCATCGCCACGCTCCACAACATCCCCACCGAGAATGGCCGCACCCGCGCCGCGCGCAATCCCCTCCTGCGCCTAGCCTACAAGGCCGTCTCCGCCCTCAACATCCGCTTGGTTTACCGCGCTTCGGATGCCTATCTCCTCCTTTCGCGCCGCTTCGAGCCGCTCTTCCACCGCTTCACCCTCCTGCCGCACACCCCCAAGCTCCACACCCTCCCCAATCCCCTTACCCTCGCGCCCGCCCCCGAGGTCCTCAAGGAAAAACGCCTCCTCTACGTTGGGCGACTGGAAGAGACCCAAAAGTGCGTCTCGCGCGTCATCGCCTTGTGGCGCGAGCTCGCCCCGCGCTTCCCCGATTGGTCACTCGACATCGTGGGTGACGGACCCGACCGCGCCACCTACGAAACCCAAGCCGCAGACCTCCCGCGCGTCACCTTCCACGGCTTCCAAAACCCCGCGCTCTTCTACGCCCGAGCGCGACTCCTCCTACTCACCTCAGACTTCGAGGGCTTCGGCCTTGTTATTGTAGAAGCGCAGGCCGCCGGTTGTGTTCCCATCGTCCTCGGCTCCTACCCCGCCGCCTACGACCTCGTCTTCGGAACCAATGGTATCGTCCTTGCGCCCCCCTTCAAGGTCGCCCCCTTCACCCACGCCACCGCCGACCTGATGGACCGCCCCGAAGTCCTCGACCAAATGGCCGCCGAAGCCCGCCGCACCGCCGCCGACTTCGCCCCAGCCGCCATCGCCTCCCGCTGGGAGACCCTCTTCGACACCCTCCTCCACCCCCAAGCCTAAGGCACTTGCCGCTATCGAAGACTTCATCCTACGCTGGTAGTTCTAGCGGCATACCCAGGCCGCCGGGGACGGCGGCCTGCAAAACCTGCACCGCGGGGGGCTTGGGGGCTCAGCCCCCAACGGCCTATGCGGCAACGCGCGGTAGCGCGTTGCCGCTGCGCAGCCTGGTGTGCCACCGACATGCCTTTAGCGGAGGTGCCCAACGGGCGCCTCCGCCGGGGTGGAGCGCCCTGCGCTCCCGAGGTGCAGGGCGAGCAGCCCTGCCGAGGGGTGTGGGGGCGAGCAGTCCCCACGCAGTCCCCACGCGAGGCGCTGAAGTTTTTGGCAGAGTGTGATATAGTGCTGAGTATGAGAGTTTACTTAGTTCGTCACGGCGCCTATGGTTGGGAGTTTAGCGGGGAGCGCGGGCCGCGGTTGGCCCGTGAGGGCTGGGCGCAGGCGCGCGCGGCGGGGGCGTACTTGGCGCAGTTAGGGGCGCGGCCGGAGGCGGCGTTGGTGAGCCCGTATGTGCGCTCGCAGGAGACGGCGGCGGGAATTTTGGAGGTGCTGGGGCGGCCTGCGGTAGAGCAGGTGGAGGTGCTCTCGCTCTTGCCGGAGGGGGAAGAGGAGGAGACGGAGGTGTTGCTCAAGGCGTGGGCCGAGGCGGGGACCGCGGAGCTGTTGGTGGTGGGGCACATGGGGAGCATTGGACGGTTGGCGCGGCGGTTGGATCCGTTGGCGCCGGGGAGTTTTGGTTTGTGCACCGTGGCGGTCTTTGAGGGCGACGGGGTGCGTTGGCAGTTGACTGCGGTTGCAGATTGCGGAAGGACGAAGACGGATGAGTAATCAGACAGAGAAGAAGCGTGAGACGTTGGCCTCGAGTTTAGGCTTTTTGTTGGTTTCGGCCGGGTGTGCGGTGGGGCTGGGAAATGTGTGGCGCTTTCCGTATATTGTCGGGCGCAATGGCGGCGCGCTCTTTGTGCTGCTCTATATTGTCTTCCTGCTAGTCTTTGGTCTGCCGATGATGACGGTGGAGTTTGCGGTGGGGCGGGCGGCGCAGCGGTCGCTAGCCACAGCTTATCCGCTTTTGACGCCGCGGCCGGGGATTTACCGGGCGATTGCGCCGTTACAGGTGGCGGGGAATTGGCTGCTGATGATGTTCTACACCACGGTGGCCGGGTGGATGCTGGCCTACCCGGTGGCCATCTTGAGCGGATGGTTCGACTTTGCCCAGCCCGAGGCCTTCTTTGGGCAGTTTTTGGCCTCGCCCTCGGCGCAACTCTTCTGGATGGGGGTGGTGTGTTTGGTGGGCTTTGGCGTCTGCGCGCTGGGACTTGAAAAGGGGGTGGAGAGCGTGACAAAGAAGATGATGGCCGCGCTCTTCTTGATTTTGGTGGGGCTGGGCATCTACGTCTGCTTCCTGCCGGGGGCGGGCGCGGGCGTGGCTTATTACCTCAAGCCCTCGCTGGCGGTGTTGCAGGAGCGCTCCATCTTTAAGGTGGTGCTCGACGCGCTTGGGCAGAGCTTCTTTACCCTTTCGCTTGGTATTGGCTCGATGGCCATCTTTGGGAGCTACACCTCGCGCCGGTGGACGCTGGGCGGGGAGTCGGCGAAGATTATCGGCATTGACACCTTGGTGGCGCTGCTCTCGGGGTTGATTATCTTCCCGGCCTGTTTCGCCTTTGGGACGAAGCCGGATGCCGGGCCCTCGCTCATCTTTATCACGCTACCGAAGGTCTTTGCACAGATGGGGAAGGTGGGGCCGTGGATTGGGGCCATCTTCTTCATCTTCTTAGGATTGGCGGCCTTGACCACGGTCATCACCGTCTTTGAGAACATCGTTGCGATGACGATGGAGCGGCGGCAGTGCACGCGCCATCGGGCCATTCGCCGGAATGCGCCGCTGCTCTTCTTGCTCTCGGTGCCGTGCGCGTTAGGCTTTGGGGTGCTCTCCTTCATCAAGCCGCTGGGCGAGGGGAGCGGTATCCTGGACCTCGAGGACTTCTTGGTCTCGAACCTGGCGCTGCCGTTGGGGTCGCTGGCTATTCTCATCTTCTGCGTGAGCCGGCGCTACTGGGGGTGGACGAACTTCCTAAAGGAGGCCAACGCCGGCAACGGCCTCAAGCTGCCCGAGGGAATGCGCTGGTATATGGCCTACCTGCTGCCAGCGGTGATGCTCTTTGTCTTTGCCGCCTCGCTCCTGGATAAGTTCGGCTGGCTCGACCCCCTCCTAGCCTGGGGCAGAAAACTCCTTGGCGCATAGCCTGATGGCATCTGCTACAATAAGGGATGTTATGACGAAACGAATTGGCATTATTGGATCGGGCCGCTTTGGCGATGCGTTGGTGCAGGCATTGGCCTCGCAAGGGGCAGAAATCGTCTTGATGGACGCCGACCGCCGGAAAATCCAAGAGCTCTCCGACTACGTTACGAAGGCTGTTGAAGGGGACGCCACGAATATTCACGCTCTGGAAGAGGCCGGCTTCGCTTCCTGCGACACGGTGGTGGTGGCCATTGGTGAAAATATCGAAGGCAGCGTAATGGCCACAGTCAACTGCAAGGACCTGGGCGTGCGCACCGTGGTGGCCAAGGCCTCCTCCGAAGTCCACGGCCGCGTGCTCCGCCGCGTCGGGGCTGATGTGGTCATCTTCCCGAATCGCGACCGCGCCCAACGCCTGGCACGCAGCCTGATGACCACCAGCCAAGTGGACCTCTTTGAGATCGCCGATGGCCTCTGCGCCGCTGAGGTCCCCACCCCAGAGGCCGTGGCCGACAAGACCCTGGCCGAAGCCGACATTCGCCGGGCCTTTGATGTCACCGTCCTGGCCGTGCGGCGGCTCGACGATGCTGACCCCGCCGCGCCGCGGCAGTTGCTCATCCCCAAGGCCGACACGCTCATCCGCAGTGATGACCGCCTGCTCATCTTCGGCACCTCCGAGCAGATCGATGCCTTCGCTCAGGCCTAACCCGGAACCCTCAAAGGAGCCCCTTATGGAGGACGAGATTGTCATTCGCCGCGCCACGCTCTCGGACGTGCTGCTCATCCATCGGCTCATCCAAAGCTATCCGCACGAACTCATCCTGCGCCCAGTCAACAACATCGTCGAGAATATCGACCGCTTTACCGTGGCGTTGCGCGGGCGCGAACTCATCGCCTGCGCCTGTTGGCAGATTCTGCCCGAGATTGGCTGCCCAGAAGGGGCCACCGTGGAGTTGCAGTCCGTGGCCGTCAGCAAGGCCTATCGAGGACAAGGCTTCGGCTCACGCCTCATCAAGTTCGTCCTGCAGCGCATCAGCGGCTTCAAGCCTGCTCAGGCCATTGTGCTCACCTTCGAACCCGACTTCTTTGGCCACCTAGGCTTCAAGAAAATTGAGAAGACGCAGATTATCCACAAGATCTATCGCGGCTGCATCTACTGCACCAAGCACACAAACCCCTTCACCTGCCCGGAGATTGCCATGGCCCTGCCAATGGCCTAAAGTTTAACGCTTTCCGTTTTGCCTTTTTCTGGCGAACGTGCTACACTACTCTCATCATTCAACTACTCAAGGAGTCTCAACGATGATCGTTACGACGAAGAAGCTGTTCGAGCATGCGTATGGCAAGTATGCTGTCGGTGCTTACAACATCAATAACATGGAGCAGTGCATGGGCCTTTTCCGGGGCTGCATCGAGAGCAAGGCTCCCTTCATTATCCAGATTTCTAAGGGCGCGCGCAGCTACACCGATAAGCTGATGCTCGAGAATGTCATCCGCGCGGCCGATAAGATTTTCCCCGAGGCCGTCTTCGCGGTGCACCTGGATCACGGTGACGAAGCCTCCTGCATCGACTGCATCAACTCCGGCTTCTACAGCTCGGTGATGATCGATGCCTCCTCCAAGCCCTTCGATGAAAATGCCGCCATCACCAAGAAGATCGTCGATTTGGCCCACGCTAAGGGCCTGGTCGTTGAAGCCGAACTCGGCAAGCTCGGTGGCGTGGAAGAGCATGTGGCCGTCGATGAAAAGGATGCCTGCCTCACCAACCCCGATGACGTCAAGCGCTTCGTCGAAGCCACCGGCTGCGACTCGCTCGCCTGCGCCATCGGCACCTCCCACGGCGCCTTCAAGTTCACCGGCACCCAGGGCCTGCGCTTCGACGTCCTCGCCGACATCCAGAAGAAGGTCCCCGGCTTCCCGCTGGTGATGCACGGCTCCTCCTCCGTCCCGCAGGACGAAGTCGCCCGCATCAATGCCGCCGGCGGCAAGCTCGATGGCGCCAAGGGCGTCGATGACAACCAGTTCAAGCGCGCGGCCGAGCTCGGCGTCACCAAGATCAACATCGATACCGACGGCCGCCTCGTCTGGTGCCGCGTCCACCGCGAATACTTCCGCGATCACCCCGAGGGCTTCGACCTGCGCCCCATCGGCAAGATCTTCATGGAAGAGTACGCCAAGTTTATCGCCGCGAAGAATGTCAAGCTCGGCTCGGCCGGTCAGCTCGACTCCGTTCGCGAGTTCTGCAAGGCGAATGCCTAAGCACCCCAAGCAACGCGGCACCTGCACAGGCGGGTGCCGCGCTTGCCTTTTCTATTAAGGAGAGAAAGTAATGGCCAAGTTTATCATGTGCGATGGTAACGAAGCGACGGCGCGCGTGGCATTTGCCTGCTCGGAAGTCGCCGCTATCTACCCCATCACCCCCTCTTCGCCCATGGCTGAGTTCGCCGATGAATGGGCGGCCCACAAGCAGACGAACCTCTGGGGCACCATCCCGCAGATCGTTGAGCTCCAGTCCGAAGGCGGCGCCGCCGGTGCCGTCCACGGTGCGCTCACCACCGGTTCGCTCACCACCACCTTCACCGCCTCGCAGGGCCTCCTGCTGATGATCCCGAACATGTACAAGATCGCCGGCGAGCTCACCCCGGCCGTCTTCCATGTGTCGGCCCGCGCGCTGGCGATGCAGGGCCTCTCGATCTTCGGCGACCACGGCGATATTATGGCCTGCCGCCAGACCGGCTTTGCCTTCCTCGGTGCCGCCTCCGTCCAGGAGTGCTCCGACATGGCCCTCATCTCGCACGCCTCCACCCTCGAAGCCAAGGTGCCCTTCGTGCACTTCTTCGACGGCTTCCGCACCTCCCACGAAGTGCAGAAGATTGAGGAGATGCCCCAGGAAGTCATCCGCGAGATGATTGACGAAGACCTCGTCAACGAGTTCCGCGCCCGCGGCCTCAACCCTGAAAAGCCCGTGATGCGCGGCACCGCGCAGAACCCGGACGTCTACTTCCAGGGCCGCGAAACCGTCAACAAGTACTACAACGCCGTCCCCGCGATTGTCCAGAAGAACATGGACAAGCTTGCCAAGCTCGTCGGTCGCCAGTACCACCTCTTCGACTACGTTGGCGCGCCGGATGCCGAGCATGTCATCGTCGTGATGGGCTCGGGCTGCGAGACTGTCCAGGAAGTGGTCGATGAACTCGTCGCCGAAGGCAAGAAGGTCGGTGCCATCAAGGTCCGCCTCTATCGCCCCTTCGACATCAATGCCTTCGCCGCCGCCATCCCGCTCACCACCAAGAAGATCACCGTTCTCGACCGCTCCAAGGAGCCCGGTTCGGTGGGCGAGCCGCTCTACACCGACGTCCGCACTGCCATTGGCGATGCCATGCAGAATGGCACGCTCAAGATGGCCTATCCTAAGACCTACGGCGCGCGCTACGGCCTGGGCTCCAAGGAGTTCACCCCCGCGATGGTCAAGGGCATCTTCGACAACATGGAAGCTGCCGAGCCCAAGAATCACTTCGCCGTTGGTATCAATGACGACGTGACCGGTGCCTCCATCGAGATCCCGAACTTCCTCCTCAAGGATTCCGGCTGCACCGAGTGCATGTTCTACGGTCTGGGCTCTGACGGCACCGTCGGTGCCAACAAGAACTCCATCAAGGTCATCGGCGCGAACACCGACAACTACGCTCAGGGCTACTTCGTCTACGACTCGAAGAAGGCTGGCGGCCTCACCGTCTCCCACCTCCGCTTCGGGCCCAACCCCATCCACAGCCCCTACCTCTGCACCAAGGCCGACTTCGTGGCGTGCCACAACTTCTCCTTCCTTGAGAAGTACGACATGCTCGCCGCGGCCAAGGAAGGCGCCACCTTCCTCCTGCAGTCCGAGTATGACGCCAAGACCGTCTGGGAGCACATCCCCGATGAAGTCGCCAAGGTCATCATCGCCAAGAAGCTCAAGTTCTACGTGGTCAACGCGGTGAAGGTGGCCCAGGCCCTCGGCCTCGGCGGCCGCACCAACACCATCATGCAGACCGCGTTCTTCTGCATCTCGGGCATCATCCCCGCCGAGAAGGCCATCGACCTGCTCAAGGCCGCTGCCAAGAAGGCCTACGGCAAGAAGGGCGACGATGTGGTCAAGCTGAACTGGGACGCCATCGACGCCGCCCAGGGCGCCATCGAGCAGGTGGAAGTGCCCGCCGCTCCCTCCGGCAAGCTCACCAAGCCCGCCACCGTCTCGGCCGACGCGCCTGACTTCGTCAAGAATGTCACCGCCAAGATGATGCGTCAGGAGGGCGATGAGCTCCCCGTCTCGGCCATTCCCGACGACGGCACCTGGCCCACCGCCACCACCCAGTACGAGAAGCGCAACATCGCCATCAACATCCCGAACTGGAACAACGAGACCTGCATTCAGTGCTTGAAGTGCTCCACCGTCTGCCCGCACGCGGCCATCCGCGCCAAGGTTGTTGACGAAGCCGCCCTTGCCGGCGCGCCCGAGACCTTCAAGACCGCCGACGGCAAGCCGCCGTTCAAGGGCAAGAAGTTCACCATCCAGATCGCGGTGGAAGACTGCACCGGCTGCGGCCTCTGCTCCAAGGTCTGCCCCGAGCTGCCCAAGACCGGCAAGACCCTCACGATGGTCCACTACGATCAGGACAAGCTCCGCAAGCCGGGCGAAGAGAACTGGAAGTTCTTCCTCGACCTGCCCGAGACCAACCTGACCGGCGTGCCGCTCACGGCCAAGACCTCCCAGCTCAAGCGCCCGCTCTTTGAGTTCTCCGGCGCCTGCGCGGGCTGCGGCGAAACCCCCTACATCAAGATGCTCACCCAGGTCTGCGGCGATCACCTCTGCATCGCCAACGCCACGGGCTGCTCTTCGATCTACGGCGGCAACCTGCCCACCACGCCTTACTGCCAGACGGCTGAGGGCAAGGGTCCGGCGTGGTCCAACTCCCTCTTCGAAGACAACGCCGAGTTCGGTCTGGGCATGGTGATCACCCGCGACAAGCAGAAGGCCTTCGCCAAGGAGCTTGCCGCCAAGATTATCGCCTCGGACAAGGCTCCGGCCGACTTCAAGGCCCTCCTCGAGGAGACCGTTGCCGCTGCCGATGCGCAGAAGAGCGATGAGGACATCGCCGCTCAGCGCGCCCGCGTGGCCAAGATCAAGGAAATCGCCGCCGGCTGCGACTGCTGCACCTGCAAGAAGCTCGCCACGGTTGCCGACTTCCTCATCCGCCGCTCGGTGTGGATCATCGGTGGTGACGGCTGGGCTTACGACATCGGTTACGGCGGCCTGGACCACGTCCTCGCCACCGGGCGCAACGTCAAGATCCTCGTCCTCGACACCGAAGTGTACTCCAACACCGGCGGTCAGGCCTCCAAGTCCACGCCGATTGGCGCGGTGGCCAAGTTCGCTGCCGGCGGCAAGGCGTCGATGAAGAAGGACCTCGCGGCCATCTCGATGACCTACAAGAACATCTACGTGGCGCAGATCTCGATGGGTATGAACCCCGAGGCCGCCGTCAAGGCGTTCAAGGAGGCCGAGGAGTACGACGGTCCGGCGCTGATCATTGCCTACGCGCACTGCATCGCCCACGGCATCAACCTCGCCACTGGTCTTGAGCACCAGAAGATGGCCGTTGAAACCGGTCACTTCCCGCTCTTCCGCTACAATCCCGAGCTCGCCGCCCAGGGCAAGAATCCGCTCACGCTCGATTCCAAGGCCCCGACGAAGAAGTTCTCCGAAGCCCAGGCTCCGACCGAGAACCGCTTCAAGCAGCTGGTCAAGCTCAACCCGGATGAGGCCAAGGCGATGTTCGAAGAGGCCGACGCCTTCTACTCGCGCAAGTACGAGTACCTCCAGGCGCTCGCCGCCCTCAACGTCTACTAAGACGCCCCTTCTGTGGCAAAAAGCAGCGGGCACCCCGAAAGGGGCGCCCGCTCTTTTTTGTAAGTTAACAGTCTTCAGTCGACAGAACGCACTGCGTTCGACTAGCAAACCTTCAGGTCGAGACAGGCGACTACACGGCTTCTAACGCCTGCCTATCCGTCGCGGCATGCCGCGCCCTGTCGACTGTTTACTGTCGACTGTCGAGTTCTAGCGCTTGGGCCAGTTGGTCGGGGCAGGAGGTGCCATTGCGGCAGGGAATGCCCTTGAGCAGGGCGATGACCTCCTCGACGCGCCGGCCGATAACCAGGCGTGCGACGGCGGCGGTATTCCCTGGGCAGCCGCCGTGGAAGGTGCACTGCGTCACCACGCCATCGACCACTTCATAATCAATTGCCGAGGCACAGGTGCCTGTTGTCCGATAGGTCTTCATTGTAGACTCCTTTTTACTTGGGAAGATAAAGTCGCTCAGGCGGGGGGCAGAGGCGATTGTGCTCGGCGAAGCTGTAGTAGAATTCGTCCGCGAGCACGAGGTGGTCACGCACGGGGATTCCCATCATCTGCCCAGCCTCAAAGAGGCGCCAGGTCAAATCCTGATCCAGCTTGCTGGGTGTGGGATTTCCGCTGGGGTGATTATGCGCCACCACGATGGAATGGGCCTCCCAACGGACGGCCAGGGAGAAGATGTCGCGCGGGTGAACCGAGACGCCATCGGCCGTTCCCAAGGCGATCATCTGCGGCACGGCCAGGGGCTGGCGCTTGACATTCAGCGGCAGGACCCAAAAGCGCTCGCGCGTTTCGTTGAGGCGTAAGACCGTCCGAAAGCAAGCCGCAGCCTCCTCGGGCGAGGCGATGACCTTCTTCCGGTCGAAGGTCTCTCGCTCATCATAGGCGCGGCGCGCCAACTCGCAGATTGCCGCCAACTCCACGCACTTAACATGCCCCAACCCGAGCAGCTTCTGCGCCGGGTGCTCGGCATTGTAGCGCGCCACCCGCGCCTCAATCTCCCGATAATCGCAACGAAAGAGCCCCTCGGCGCCGTCAAAGGCATCAATCAGCCGCCGCGCAAGTTCCATCACCGAACACCCCTCGCTCCCGGTCTTTAGCAACACCGCCAGCAGCTCCACCGAGGTAAGCGCCCCGGCTGTGCCGCTATCCTCCATCTTCTCGCGCGGCAACAACTCCCGCGCCTGTTCGCCAAACTTACACTCCTGCGCCATCTTCCGCTCCTGCTTCAAGCCTGCATTGCTCGTTCCATCATACCACAAACCCGCCTCCCGCGAGCAAGCTCGCTGCACGCTCACGGCGGGCTGCCTCCGGAATCTCCGGATTATCCGGAATCTCCGGATGATCCGGCCCAGCGCGCCTCGGCCTTCACGCGAGCGACAGCGAGCGGCTTACGCCACGCGGCGGATTTTCTCACGAAAAATCGACAGCACGGCGGAAGGTGTGCTATAGTAAAAGCGTATGAGCACAGAAAATCGTCAGGTGAAGCGATGGCAGTGCCGCGGACGGGAGGCCGTCTTTACGCGGCCGTGGGTGATGGGCATTGTGAATGTGACGCCGGATTCCTTCTATTCGGGCAGTCGCGTGCCGGGGGTGGATGAGGCGATTGCGCGAGGGGTAGCCTTCTATCAAGCCGGGGCGAAGGTGCTGGATATTGGCGGGGAATCGACGCGGCCGGGGGCGGAGGCGGTGAGCATTGAAGCGGAGATTGCGCGCGTGGTGCCGGTGGTGGCAGGGTTACGCGCGGCCGTACCGGAGGCCTTCCTTTCGGTGGACACCCGGCGAACGGCGGTGGCAGAAGCCGCGATTGCAGCCGGCGCAGAGATTATCAACGATGTATCGGCGTGCGAGCCGGATGCTGGGATGGCCGAACTGGTGGCCAAAACCGGCGTGGGCTATATTTTGATGCACGCACGGGGAAATCCGCAGACGATGGATAGCCTGACCGACTACCGCGATGTGGTGGCCGAGGTGGAGGCCGAACTCCTGCGCGTGGCGGGGGAACTCGCGCGCGAGGGAGTCCGCGCAGAGCAGGTGATGCTTGATCCAGGGCTCGGTTTTGCCAAGACACACACGGGCTCGCTCAAGCTTTTGGCGGAGACTGCGCGCTTTGCCCGGCTGCCCTATCCTTACTTGGTGGCGGCCTCACGCAAGCGCTTCTTGGGCGAAGTGACCGGCCGTGCGGCAGCTGAGGCGCGCGGGCCAGCGAGCGTTGGGGCCGCGCTTTGGGCCATTGCGCAAGGGGCCGATATGGTGCGCGTGCACGATGTGGCCGAGACGGTCGACGCCCTCAATGTTTTCTGGGCCGCGCAGGAGGCGCAACATGTTTGACAGTTGGTTGCCTAACCTGCTGGACCTCCTCCAGATTCTCCTGCTCACCGGGGCAATCTACGCAATTCTCCGCTTTTTGCGCGGGACGCGCGCCGCGCAGATGCTCTTGGGCGTAGGCACCCTCTTCCTCGCCATCTTCCTCATCACCTCCTTCTTGGAGCTCGATGTCATCAATGTCATCTTCCGGTGGGTTTCGCTCTTCCTGCTCTTGGCGCTCTTGGTAGTCTTCCATCCGGAATTGCGGCGCGCGCTCTCGATGCTCGGGCGTAACACCTACATCCAGCTCCTGCAAGGGCGCCTCCCCGAAACGCCCGCCGAGCGTCTGGTCGCTGCCACACGCTCACTCGCCAAACGGCGCTTGGGTGCGCTCCTAGCGATCGAACGCGGCGTCTCGCTCGATCGCTGGTGCGAAACGGGCACTGCGCTTGATGCGCTCATCAGCGAAGAGCTCCTCATCTCCATCTTCACGCCCCCCCTCCCCCTCCACGATGGCGGGGTGATCCTGCGCGACAACCGCATCCGCGCCGCCCACTGCATCTTCCCCATTGACAACGAGTTGCGCCTAGAGAGCGCCGGCACGCGCCATCGCGCCGCCGTAACCCTCTCCACCGAGTGCGACGCACTCATCCTGGTGGTCTCTGAAGAGCGCGGGCAAATCTCCGTGGCGCGCGATGGGGTCCTCCTGCGCAACCTCTCCGATCGGCAACTCGAACGCATCCTGCGCGCAGCCTTCGTGCCCAAGGAAGAGCAGACCCAGTTCTACCACGCGGTCTTCGGTCCGCGCCACCATATCCCGTGGTTCTTGCGGCCGCTGACGCGCTTGGCCGCGCTGTGGCAGGTGGAGGAAGAGCATGATTAATCCCCTTGGCAAGCTCCTGGCCGATTGGCCATGGAAGGTTGCGGCGCTAGCCGTGGCGCTACTGATCTTCTATGGCGTGCGCCGTTCGGTCTCCTACACGCAAACCCTCACCCTCACCGTTGAGGCCGAGACCGTGGAGGGGGCGCAGGCGCTGACCGGCTTTGATCCGGGCGTGGTGAGCGTGACCTTCCGCGGGTCGGAGGCTGCCATCCGGCGCCTCTCAATGCCCGGCGCTGAGCCGCCGCGCGTGCGCCTGCGCCTGCGCCAGCCCGAGGCCGATGCCTCCTCAATGCGCCTGCGCCTGACCCCCCGCGATGTCCTGCGCGATGACGGGCTGCGCGTAGTCTCCATTGAGCCGCGCGAGGTGGAGGCCGCCTTCGACGCGCCCGACACGCGCACCTTCGATGTGGCCGAGCCCATCGTCACCGGCGCGCCCAAGGTCGGCACCGTGCGCGTCTCCATCGAACCCAAGCAAGTGGAGCTCACTGGCTCGCGTGCGCTCTTGGAGGAGCTGGAGGCCGCCGAGAGCACCCTAGCCACGGCCATTCTCGATGTCTCGGGCCGCTCGGAGGGCTTCCAGACAGTGCTGCGCGTGCTGCCACCGGATAGTCGCGGCGGATGGACCTTGAAGCCCGACACCGTGCGCGCTGATGTACGCTTTGTGCGCGAGGATGTGGAAAAGACCTTTACCAAGGTGCCCGTGGAGGTGCTCCAGGCGCCCTCGGGCAAGCGCTACCGCCCCGAGCCGCGTGTGGCGGAGGTGACCGTTCAGGGGCTCAAACGGGAGGTGGAGGCCTTCGATCCGGCCATCCTGCGCCTCTATCTAGAAGAACCCGAGGAACTCATCCCCGATGCCGAAGGCGCCTTCTGGGCCAAACCCATCCTCACCCTCCCCTACACCAACCGCGTCTCGCGGGCCACCATTGTGCCCGAGCGCATCCGCCTGATGCCCCTGGAGCCGCCCGCCCGCCCCACCGCGCCCGAGACTCCCCAGCCGGCCGAAGCCGCTGAAGAGGAACCCGTTCCATGATTTTCTCCCGTTCCCAACGCCGCTGGTTCGCGGGGGCCACGCTCTGCCTGCTCTTCGCCCTCTGCGCCGCGCTCCTCGTCGACGCCCTCATCGCCCAATGGTCGCCCTCTCTCGACCTCTCGGGTCTGCGCCCCGGCGGACAACTCTCCGAGCGCAGCCGCGCCACCCTCACCGACACCACCGGCACCCTCTCCATCACCGCCATCTTCCCCACCGAAGACCCCGCTGCGCTGCCCACCGGCCGCCTCCTGCGCATCTTCGCCCAAACCTCGCGGCAACTCGCCGGGGCCAACCTCGCCTTGACCTACGTCGACCCCCGCCTCTCCCCCTCCCAGGCTGAATACCTCGCCGCACAAGGTGCCGAGGGCTCCGGACTCCTCTTCCGCCAGGCCGGGCGCCACGTCTTCCTGCCCGAGCGCGCCCTCCTCACCGAGCACGGCCGCTTCGCCCCCGAGGAGGCCGAGGAGGCCATCGCCTCGGCCATCGCACGCCTCTCGCGTGAAGATGGTATCACCCTCGGCTGGCTCACCGGCCACGGCGAACCCGACTTCTCCCAGACCGATCCCACCACCGGCTTCTCCGCCCTCCGCCGCGCCCTAGAGCGCGAAGGCTACTCCCTGCGCGCCATCTCCCCCGAAACCACCGCCCTGCCCACCGACCTCGGGGCGCTGCTCATCGTCAGCCCGCGCTACCCCATCACCGCCACCGAGCGCGCCCTCTTGGCCGACTGGCTCGACCGCGGCGGCCGCCTGCTCTGCGCGCTCCCCCCGGGCGGCGATGCCGGGCTCACCGCCCTCTTTGAACAGTGGGGTATCCGGGCTGGGAGCACCCCCCGGCAAAGTCTGCGCCAAGCCCCCAACCGCGCCGGCTTTACCGACGCGCTCTCCCCCGAGCACCCCATCACCCGCGAACTTGCCGGCCGCACCCATCTCATCCTCACCGCCCCGCGCGCCCTCTACGCGCTGCCCACCCGCGGCCTCTCCCTCACGCCCCTCCTCTCCATCGAGGCCGCCCCCCTCCCGCCAAGCACCACCCCTGAAACCGTCACCGTGGCGATGGCCGCCGAACGCGTCTCCACCGCCGTGGGGGCGGACCTGGCCCTGCGCCCCGGGCGCCTGTTGGTCCTGAGCGAAGCGGACTTCCTGCGTAATGCGCGGCTGATGAACCACGCCACGGCCAACCGCGACTTCGCCCTCAACGCCATCCACTGGCTCACCGGCCTCTCGGGGAGCGGGGCCCCCTCCGGCACCGCGGGAATGCTCCGCTTGGGGTGGGATCGCCACGCTCGCCATCGCGCCACCCGCGTGCTGGCCATCGGCCTGCCTCTGGGCCTCTGCCTGCTCCTTTGGCTCCTGACACGGAAACGCGCATGAAGTTCGGAAAGTCCCTGCTCCTTTGGTTAATCGTCCTCCTGGCACTGGCCGGCGCGCTGGTGGCCACACGCGTCTTCAAGCCGGCCAACGCGTGGCAAAGCGGCGACCTCCTCTTCCCCGTCGATCCCGAGGCCATTGTCGCCATCTCAATGAGCTCCCCGAGCGGCTCCCTCCCGCCCATAACCCTAGAGCGCACCGGCGAATTCTGGCGCTTGCGCGACCCCATTGAAGGCGCCCTTTGCAGCGCCAAGGCGGTGGCCGACTTGCTCGACGCCCTCCAGGCCCTGCGCGTGGTCACCCCCCTAGGCGAGGCGGCGCTCTCGGGCTTTACCCCGTGGCGGACGGTGGAGGTGCGCACCGCCGAAGGGCGCTTCACCTGCGGTTTGGGCCGCGTTTCGGAGGCCTTTACCGCGCCCCTCTCGCAGGTCCTAGCCGAGCGCGATGGCCGCCTGATTGCGGTGGAAGCCGGGGCCGTCATGCGCCTGCCCGAGACGGCCGAAGCGCTACGCACCAATGCCCTCCTGCCCGTGACGAGCGATCGGCTGCAGGCGATGGAGTGGCACCTGCCCGGACACCCCTTCTCGCGAGCCGAGCGCCTGCCCAACGGCCACTGGCAAGTTACGCGCCCCTTCCCCTTTGAGCCGCAGGCTGAACCGGTGCGCAAGGCCCTCGAATGCCTCACGGCCCCGGGCCAACTCCGCGCATACCTCTTGCCCACGCCCACCGAGCGCGTCCCCAACTCCGAACAAGCCCTGGCCGATTACGGGCTCGACGAAGAGCGCGCCCTGCGCCTGACCTTCCGCGTGAGCGGTCTGCGCGAACCCCTCACCCTGCGCATTGGCAAGGCCGATCCCAAGCGCCCGGGCCTGCGCTTCTGCCTGCTCGACAATGCCCGCGCCATTGGCTGCGTTCCGGACGAGGTGGCGGCCTGCTTCTCGGCCGCCGGCCCCTTCTCCACCGACTTCCGGAACCTGCCCCTCTTGGGCGACCTACCCGCCCCCACCGAGCTCGATTTCACCCTCCACGCCACTGACCTCGCCCTCTCCCTGCGCAAGCAGGGCGGCGCCTGGCAGATGCTCCGCCCCCTCGCCCTCCCAGCCAACGCCCAAGCCGTCCAGTCCCTCCTCCAGCAGCTGATGAACCTTACGGGCGATCTCGCCGGCCTAGAGGCCCCCGAAGGCACCCCCTGGGCCGAAGTCACCCTGCGTGCAGCATCCGCCAACACCCCCGAGGCCACGCTCCAATTCTTTGGCAACCCCGAAGCCGAGCGCATTCAGGCCTACCGCGTTGACCACAGCCGCCTCTACCGCCTCCGCCGCGAGGCCCTGCCCGAGCTTCTGCGCCCGCAGCAAGCCCCCGACCTCGCCCTGCGCCAAGCCCTCATCGACCCCACCCTCTTGGCCCTCCCAGCCGCCGCCATTCGCCGCATCTCCCTCCTCCAGCGCGATGGCTCGGCCGTCACCCTCTCGCGCGCACCAGACACCCTGGCCTGGGAGGTCGAAGCCCCCATCGGCGCCTTCCTCAACACCCAAACCCTAGACGCCTGGCTCGCCGCCTTTGCCGACCTAAAGGCCGAGGCCATCCTCTGCGATGCGCCCACCACCTTTGGCGCCCTGCGCCCTTACGGCCTGGAAACGCCCCTCCTACGCCTGACCATCGACCTCGATGGTCGCGAAGGCCCCCTTCGCCGTGTCCTCTCCATTGGCACGCCCGACCCCAAGACCGGCTCGGCCCCGGCCCTCATTCAAGGTTGTCCGGTGCTCTACCGCATTGGCCCGGAGACCCTGCGCCTCCTCCAACTGCCGCCGCTTGATCGCGGGGAGTAGGCTCCAAGGCATTCGCCATGCTCCAGCTTGAAGATCTCCCCGAAGCGCTCTTCCTCACCGATAGCGACTACCGCGTCCTTGATTGCAACACCCGTGCCGCCGAGCTCCTCCGCGCCCCCTCGCGCGAAGCCCTCCTGGGGCGCAGCCTCGCCACCATCCCCGCCGAGCACGACCTTGGCGAAAGCGAGTTTCCCACCGACCTCCCCACGCGCCTCAAAGCCGTCCCCTTTATCACCCTCGAAAACCGCCTCACGCGCGAGGACGGTACCCGCTTCTTCGCCGAGACCACCCTCCACCGCCTCGCCGAGGATCGCCTCCTCTTCTCTGTCCGCGATGTCACCGTCCGCACCGAGAGCCTCCACCGCCTGGCCGAGGCCAACGAGCGCCTCCGCGCCACCATTCGCGACCGGATGGAGTTCGTCTCCAACGTCTCGCACGAACTGCGCACTCCGCTCACCTCGATGTCCTACGCCCTGGCCAACCTCCGTCGCGGCCTCTGCGGCGCCCTCCCCGAGAAGGTTCAGGCCTACCTCGAGCGGCTGCAGGTGGATGTCAAGCGCCTCATGACCACCGTCAACGACATCCTTGACCTGCGCCAGATGGAGAATGGCACCCTCACCCTGCGCAAGCGCTGCACCCCCCTCCAACGCCTCCTCCTCGATTCGGCCAACGCCCTCATGATCCAGGCCGAGACCAAACACCAGCGCCTAATCGTCGAGCCCCGACAGGCCGAACGCTACGCCCTGGTCGATCACGACAAGTTCGAGCGCGTCTGCTTCAACATCCTCTCCAACGCCGTCAAGTACACCCCCGAACACGGCACCATCCACGCCCGCCTCGCCGAAGCACCCGGCTTCGCCCTCATCCAGGTGGACGATAACGGCATCGGTATCCCGCCCGAAGCCCTCCCCCGCGTCTCCCAGCGCTACTTCCGCGTGGGCGCGCAGGTCGCCGGCACCGGACTGGGCCTCTCCATCGTCCGCGAAATTGTCGAACTCCACGGCGGCTCGCTCACCATCGAATCCCCCGTCCCCGGAACAACATGCGGCACCCGCGTCACCGTCCGCGTGCCCACATGTACCCCCCCGCTCGCCGTCATCCTCTCGGGCGATGAGCACTTCATCGGCCCACTCGAGGCCCAACTCCACGCCCTGGGCTACCACACCTTCGCCAACCGCCAAGCCATCGACCTCGCGCGCGAGTGTGCCGATTGCACCCCTGCGCGCTTCCTCCTCGATGGCTCGCTTCCCCCCTCCTGCCTCTCCGATTGGATCTGCCAAATCCGCGCCGCCCAAGCCCTCGCCAACATCCCCATCCTCCTCCTCGCCCCGGCCCTTGAGCCCGCCCGCCGCGCAGAATACGCCCGTCTCCAGGTCCAGTGCCTCCCCTGGCCCATCCCCTCCCCCCTCCTCGCCAAGGCCCTCTAACCGCATTCCCCAACTGCCGTACCGCGCGTACCCCAATTGGGGTACGCCCTTGACCTCGGGCGGGGGCGATTGGCGCCTCGGGCGGAGAAAACGAATAAGTCCCCGTCTTATTGCCAATAAGGCCCCGTCTTATTACCAATAAGGCCCCGTCTTAATAGTTCCCCTCGCCTCGGCGCCCTCGGTCGCGCGCTCACGCGGGGGGCCTTGCCCCCTGCCCCCATTGGCGGGCCGCCGCCGGAATCTCCGGATAATCCGGAATCTCCGGCCTAGCGCGCCTCGGCCGTTTCGGCATAGCGCCCTCGGTCGCGCGCTCGCGCGGGGGGCCTCGCCCCCTGCCCCCCATTGGCGGGCCGCCCCCGGAATCTCCGGAATCTCCGGAAACTCCAGATGATCCGGAAACTCCGGATGATCCGGCCTAGCGCGCCTCGGCCTTCACGCGAGCGACAGCGATCACCTTGCGTTCAATGGGCGGCAACGCCGCCGCGCCCTCCGCTTGACGCGCGTGCGCGCTTTATATTATTATCCGTTATGTGAGTGTTTCCTTTGGATGAGAAAGGCCCTACTATGAAGTTTGCCCATGCTTTCCTCTGCGCGCTTGGTCTCTCCCTGGCGTTGTCCGCCCCCCTTTACGCCCAAGAAGAAACCACCCCCACGCTCAACTACACGTGGACGACCTTTTGGACCGATAAAACTGATCCCGATCCCAAGGATATTACCGTAGGTGTCTCAAACGACAACACCATCTATGCGAATACACAAAGAGGTTTTGCAGGTTCATTCAAGTTAACCCCCGAAGCAGCCGCGACGGCCAATGCCATCATCTTTAAAGTAACTGGTGATGGCACTCCATCCAAAACTGTCACCTTCTCCATCACAAGTGCCGGAAAATACCAACTTGCGACGCAAGTTGGCGGCACCTACGACACGGCAGCAACGGCCACCTCTACGACCGCCGTTGCGCCTGGCCTCCACCGCTTTGCCCTCCTCATCCGCCGTGGTGATGGAAGCAACGGAAATCTTGTGAAGCATGTCTCTGTCATTATCGATGGCGCAGAAACACTCACGCTCTCTAGTACAGCGGTATACTCCGGAGGCCCCTTTAGACGCATTCAAGGGGGTAGTAGCGGCATCACCCTCTCAGCCTCCATTTGGACGGAAACAGTAGCCGCACCTTCAACCGACGCGGCAGAGGATACCCTTAAGATTGAGGCCGATGCGGCGCAGATGTACCCGATTACGGAGACAAACTCGGTGGCGTGGTCGAACCTTGAGGACACAACCAGCCCCAAGGCCTATTACTTTACGGTGGCGAGCAACTTGCAACTAACGCCCATTGAAGGTGTCAAAACTGGGCGAAGAGTCATCCTCACGGCCGCCAAGTTCCACTACAACAGCACAGATAACAGCAACTCGGAGAAGGCGATGAGCGATACGCTCACCATCAATGGTGCCACCTCAAAGACGAAAGTCTGCACAACCATTGAAGACATCACGAGTACAGCCAATAGCAGCACCTACACCTTCAACCAGTTGGTCACCTACACCTTCCCCGTTGGCAATCGCCCGGTGGTGACAGTAGGAGAAAGTTACGCCATCACCTCTATGAGGTTGCCCGCCATTCAAGCAGAGAGCCCTATCCTTATTAGTGGGCTGACTGGTGACTGGGCCGACAAAGGTTACAATGGCTACTGCGCGGTCGAGGGGCTGGCGCTGTTGGAGCCGGAGGTGACGGTGGAGAGTGTGTCGGTGGACATCGGCGAGGGGTTTACAGGGGGAGGTGTCGTCTCGGTCACGCTGGAGCGCCTCTTCGCCGGCACCTATGCCGATAGTGACCTCACCTTTGAGTTGCGCTTCGATGGCGTGGCGGAGGCGGTTGTTGGCACGCGGACGGAGCTCTCGCTAACCTTTGACCTGCCGGCGGAGACCTTTATGCCGGGGAATGTCTATCGTGGGCAGCTGGTGTTGGTCTACCCGGACGGCGAGCAGGTGCTCGCGCCGGTGAAGGTCTATGAGGGAACGCCGACGTTGGTGCCGGAGGCAGACTGGGTGAACGAAACGCCCGAGACGCTCGGGAGCACGGGCACGTGGTCGGCCGAGACCGGGATCGGCACCTACAAGTCAGCCCTTGAGGTGGATGCCGATGGGGGCGTCACCTTCACGCCCGAGGGGCACGTGGACTACGCGGCGACCTGCGACAGCACATGGACCGTGCAATTGGTGGCCGACGAGGCCTTCGCGGCGAGCGCCGAGAGCAATCCCGCGGCGGAGGTGCAGGGCGCGGTGCGCATCGCGGAGGTGGACAGCGCGCTGGAGGTGCAGGTCTGGCAAAATGGCGCCTGGGCGAAACTTTGCGATGCCACCGCGGGCGAAACCTACGTAGTGACCGTGGACTTCCATTACGCCAAAAGCGCAAAGGAGAGCGATACCATCACCTACACCTGCGGCGGGGCCACCCGCTCCAGCGAGCGGCCGGCGGGCTCGGCCCAGGTCGTGACAGCCGTAACGGTGAGCGACGGTACGCAGCTCGCCGCCCTCACTGCCGAGCGCGAACTCGACCAGGCACTCGTCAATGCCGTAACGGTCACCGCCGGTGGTGCGGTGCAGGATCTCGGCGAGACCTTGCCCGACCGCATCACGGTGCAGGGCACCTTTGGCTACGGCAAGCATCCGCTCCTGACCTACTCGGGCTCGGGGGACCTGACCTCCGTGCCCGTCGAGGGGCTGACCGGAACGCTGAAAACCTACGTCGAGGTGGGCGAGAATGGCGTCAAGACCTGGGGCATCACCGAGAAGACCCTCGTCATCTACCCGGTGGGCGACTCGATTACCTACGGTGCCTCGCGGCGACTCAAGACCCCGGCAAATGTGGATCTCCCCGTGCCCGGTGGCTACCGTCTGCCGCTCTATACACGCCTGACCTCCGCTGGCTACACCGTCAAGTACGTGGGCGACACCAACAGCAACCCGGCCGAAGGGCTCAATGGAGAGATTTACCACAGCGGCCACGCCGGCTGGAAGGTCGATGACAATAATAGTATCTATGACAACGTGACCGGCTGGGCGGAAACGGTCAAGGGGCAGGCGGGGCGCGACCCCGATGTCATCCTCCTGCTCCTGGGCGTGAATGACCTCAATGGCGGCGAAGCGGCCGCCACCACCGCCGAGCAGATGAAGCAGCTCATCTGGCGTTTGGCCGGCATTGGCCCGGCCGTCGATGGCGACACGCCGCTCTACCCCAACGCCAAGCTCCTCCTCGCCAAGGTGCTCGATAGCACCTACGCCACCAGCTCGGTCAAACTCGAGACCCTGAGCACCAAGATTGGCGAATACAACACCGCGCTCGAAACCTTCGTAAATGGCCTCACTGCCGAGCAGGGAAGCGCCCGCATCCGCCTGGTGGACCTCAAGACCCCGCTGGACGCGGCGAACGGCTTCAACTACTTCCGCTACGACAACCTCCACCCCTCCGCCGAGGGCTACACCCAAATGGCGCGCAACTGGTTCGCCGCCGTCGAAGACTTCCTCCCGCCCCTCAACCAGGCCCAAAGCGCGACCGTGCGCGTGACCGAGTCGCTCCTGGCCGACCAGATTACCCTCACCTTCTCCAAGGCGATGAACAAGGCCGCCGCCGAGACCGCCAGCAACTACACCCTCAGTAGCGGCACCGTCTCGGCCGCCACCTTGCTCGATGATGGCCTCACCGTGCGCCTGACCCTCACCGGCACCACCCCCGGTGCCTCTGAGACGCTCTCCGTCGCCGCGATGACCGACAAGGCCAACGTGCAGAGCACTGCGGCCAGCCTCTCCGTGCGCATCGGAGCCACGGCCCAGCGCTCCACTGACATCGCCGACAGCGTCTGCAACCGCACCGCCGATGGCTATGATAACCCCCTCGAACTCATCGCCGAGTGGAGCGCCTTCCCCGTCGCCCCAACGGCAAGTGAGGGCCTCCCAGCCCAGTTCGGTGCCGCCCGCCGCGCCGAACGCCCCTGGGTCCTCAAGACCCTGCGCGGAACCCCCACCGTCGAGAATGACCTCCTCTGCCTCAACGGTGGCACCGTCACCGTCGAAGTCAACCCCGACTTCGTGGCAAGCCAAAGTGGCCACTACTGGACCGTCCTCGTTGAGACCGTGGACACCGTGGCAGAGAACACCGTGCTCTTCACCATGCACACCACCGGCGAACACACTACACTCGGGACGGCGCCCTTCGAGGACCTCTACGGACTGCGCACCGGCACAGCCGGCACCGTGGTGACCGTGAACGCTGGCGTCGATGTGGCCGTTAGCGGCTTTGCCGATGTCTCGGCCTCCAATGTCGCCTACACCCGCAAGCGCAACCAGTTCGTAACCTCCTTCGGGAGTGGTGGCTACGCTGCTTGGGTCAACAGCCAGGCCGTCTCCTTCGCAAGCGATGTCTCGGGGGCCTACTACTCCGGAAAGACCCCGCTACACTTCACCTTCGGCGGCACCTACCTAACCACCTCGGCCGCGGCCTTCACGCAGGGCTCGAACATCAAGATTGCCCGCATCGCCATCTGCCTAGGCCGCGCCAACGCGAATATCCTTACCGCCTCGCGCTACCGCTTCAACCCCGCCGACCCCGCCACGGACACCAATTGGTCCACCCTCGCCAACTGGCAGACCTATGGCGCCACCGCCGGCGACCTCCCGGCCACAACCGAGACGGTCTACACCGCCCCCGATGTGACCGCCACAATGGACCAGGCTGCCACCGTCGCCAACCTCATCGCCGAAGGTCCCCTCACCGTGGCCGGCACAAACGCCCTCACCATCTCGGGCGACCTGACCATCCCAGGCACGCTGACCGTCAACACCCCCGGCGGCCTCTCGGCGAGACAGCTCATCACCTCCGGCGCGCAGACGCTCGCAGGCACCGGCACGCTCACCATCGCCGATGTCACCCTCGGGGACGCCCTCACCGTCTCGGGTAACCTCGCGTGGAATGCCTCCGCCACGACCGAGCGCTCCGTGGGCAATGCCGTGAAGGTGACCCCCTCCGGCTCGCTCACCACCACCGGCAAGCTCACGCTTAACGCCACCTCCAACGAGTTGCTCGGCACTACCACCGTGCATAGCGGCATCCTCACGGTCAAGACACCCAATGAGAAGATTGGTGGCACCCTGACCATCGCGAAGGACGGCACCTTCAAGTATGGCGAGCAGAATGCGTCCGACAAACTGGCCTACAACAGCACCACCACGGTCAATGTCTACGGCACGCTCGAGATGAACAACACCCGCTGGACGATGAAGGGCAACAATGCGCTCAACATCTATCCCGGTGCAACGGTAAACGCTGGGCTGCAGTCCAATCGTTATGGTGCTTTCGATATCTTTAGCAGCTCCAAGGCCCTCAACTTCAAAGCCAACGACGGCAAGGCCAAGGGGGGCGAGATTACCTTCAACGCCACCCTCCGTGCCCGCGCAAACATCACCTTGGATGTCGCAGAGGGCGTGACGGTGAACTTCTCTGGTGGACGCAGCAAGGATCTAGCTAACGACACTGACGACTCGGCCACCATCGCCAAGACCGGTGCCGGCACCCTGAAGGTCTCGACCGACTTCACCTTCCCCACCGCCACCAGCGGCCCGCTCCAGGTCTCGAACGGCAGCACTGTAAAGTTGACTGCGGCTGGGAACACCTCCAACATCACCGTTGATGAAGGTGCCACCTTGGTCCTCGACTGTGCAACGGCCAACTCCAACACGGGTAACCTTGCCAACAAGAGCGTCATCACAAATGATGGCACCGTGGAACTAGCCAACGGCTACACCTGGATTAGCATTAACGACGGCAAGACCAAGGTTACAGGCCCCTTCACCTTTGGCTTCGGTATCGCAGGAACGAACGACAACACCTTCAAGACTGACCTTGAGATTGCCAGCGGAGCCGAACTGACGCTCTGTGGCCACCGTAACACCTCTGCCGAACTGACGGGGCTGAAGAACCTCGGCACCCTCGTCAGGAATACCCAGGGGGTCGGACAGGCGGAAGTTGGTATCAAGATGCTCAAGAACTCAACGATGTCGGGTACCGGGGAGATTCAGGTGAATGCCAGCGCTGAGGCTGGAGTGACGCTCGATGCGAGCGAGCGCAAGGCGTTGACCTTCTCGCGCGGGTTGACGCTCGAGGGGCCGTTGGCCGTGAAGGCGGCGGAGGCCAAGGCGAACCTCTGCACCATTCAAGGGACCCTCCCCGAGGTCTCCGACTTTACCTTCGCGGCGGGGAGCAGCCTCACGGCGGAGGGGCACTGCTTTGTCTTGAAGGGCGGCACCACGCTGCAAGCCTTGCCAAAGGTGACCCTGCCCGCCGAGATCGAGTCGAGCGAAACGCTGAGCGAGGCCATCACCCGCGCGCTGGAAGAGCAGGTCCGCGGCGGCGCCACCACGGTAACAAGCCTCATCGCCACGGAGGCCGGCGGCACCGAGGCCAACGACAAGCGTAGCCCCGAGGCAGCCGAACTCTTCACCAACGTCATCTTCGCCGAGCCCAACCCCGAGGACAGCACCCAGGTTGCGGTAAAGGTCTCCTACGACTTCAGCGTCAGCCAAATGACCATCGTCAACGAGAGCAACGGCTCGCAGACCCTTCTCCTCTGCGCCAGAGTCTCCAATGTGCCCAAGGAGAACCTCGAGAACAACCGCGCCGACTACGCCAAGGGCACGGTGGTCAGCGTCCACCGCAGAGGCGAAGAGTCCCCGCTCGTCACGGCCAGTGAACTCAGCGACAGCGACTGTGAAGACTACGGCGTGACGCGCGGTCAGGGCGAAAAGTGGTTCGCCGTGCCGCTTGACGCGCTGAGCGGGCAAACCAACCTCTTCATCATCAAGGCCTCTCGATAACGCCTCTTAGGAGAACAGCTGCTATGAACCGGAATTGCTTCTTTGCCTTCGTTGTTGTGATGGGGAGCTGCCAGGCCTGGGCCGCCACGCGCACCGTGACGCGCGACGCCCTGCCCGCGATTGAACTCGTGCGCGAGGGCGAGACCGCCTCGCTGCGCGCCGAGGGGTTGGAGCGGCCGCTCGAGCCGGTGGGCGCGCCCTCGCTGCCCTACTACACGGTCAGCCTGGAGGTGGCCGCCGGGGCCGAGGTGGGCGCAATCACCCTCGAGGGCGAGTGGAAGCTCCTCGCCGAGGGGGTCACGCTCGAGCCCATTCAGCCGGTCTATGTGATCAGCGAGACGCCCGAGACGGTCGGCCCCGACCCGGCGCTCTACGCCAAGGCCTGGCCGGAGGCGGCCGTTGAGAACCTGGGCATTACGCGCTCGCTGGGGAAGCGGACGCTGCACCTGAAGGTGACGCCGGTGCGCTACGCCGGGGGCAAGGTGGAGGTCTTGACGCAGGGGAGCGTGAGCGTGGAGGTGAGCGAGCCCGCCGCCGCGCCGCGGCTGATGTCCGCCGCCCTCCTCTCCGCCAAGGCTGAGGCGACCACCCAGCCCGCGCGCCGCTACATCCTCATCTCCCCGCCCGCCTACACCACGCAGTGGCAGACCTACCTCAATGCGCGCGCCGAGCAGCGCCCGGATGTCACCTTCGTCCTCAAGAACGCCGCCGACATCTACCGCGCCTACCCCTTCAACCCGGACAACACCGCCGGGGTGGCGCGCAACCCCGCCGAGTCCATCCACCAGTTCCTCCGCGAGGATGTGAAAGCTAACCCCGCCGGAACGACCTACGTGGTCCTCGGCGGCTCCTGGGTCAACGCCTGGAACATCACCTCCGCCGACGACGCCACCCTGCAGACCAAGATCCCCGGCATCATCGCCAAAGCCGCCAAGCTCTACAGCCACTATCCCCTGACCGATATGTTCTACGCCTGCTTAGACGTGGATACCGGCAAGTATCCGTGGGACGGCAACGCCAACAAGAACTACGCCGACAGCAACGAACTCGGCAACGGTGCCAACGACTACAACCCCGACATTGTCGTCTCGCGTATTCCCCTGCGTTCGAGCAAGCTCTCTGAGGCGGATGTCATCACCGCCTTTACGGCGAAGGTCGCCCGCGCCGAGGCGGCGGACTTCCCCGGTCGCCACCGCTACTACTCCGCCGGCGGCCAGCTCGACACCACCTACTCCGCCTCCAGCGACAACTTCCTGCGCACCGAGCAGGAGTTCTACGACGGCGGCCTAAACCAGTTCGACCCCGCCCGCTCCTCAAACTTCGTCGACTGCGAAGTGGTCCCGCGCCGGAGCCTGAAGAATATGCTCGCCACACGCCGCCCGGTCCTTGGTGGCAATCCGCTCTTCCCCTACAGTTGGAGCGCCGCCTACGCCACGCAGAGCGAGGCCGTCACGGACTTCTTCTCCAAGGACCGCGAGTACACCGAATACCGCGACCACGGCTCCTCCACCTACCTCTACGGCGGCCTTGTCACGGTCGACCGCCACCTGAATAGCACGGGCCTCTCGCGCATCATCCTCGCCGGTTACTCCTGTATGACCGGCTACATCGACGGCGACAAGGTCACGCTGGCCGAGTCGGAAATCGTCTCGCAGAACGGCGGTGCCGTTGCCAGCGTCCACAACTCCCGCTTCGGCCTCTCCTATGCCGGCAAGGGCGCTTCCGATGAAGACGGCCTCTCCTCCACCCTCCAATACCGCATCAAGCAGCAGTTGATGAACGCCGACTACGACATCGGCACCGCCTGGCTCAAGACGCGCCAGGACTACTGCACCAAAACCGGTGGGCAACAGCGCTTCGTGATGTTCGAGCAGCTCCTCTTGGGCGACCCGCTGATGGCGTTGCCGCCGGCGGTTGGGGCGGCAACTTGGACCGGGAGCGAAGACTGCTCGCAGAACCTCGGCTATACCTCGCTAACCGCCACCGCCGGGACCACTATCACCAGCACCAACCTTGTCAAGGTGATGCAGGGCCTCACCGTCACTGGCGCAGGCAACTTCACCTTCGCGGCCGATGGCGGTGTCGGCTCGGGGGTCACCTTCGCGGAGACTGGCACGCACACCTTGACCCTCGCCTCGCCCTCGAAGGGCTACTTCGCCCAACCCACCAACGCCACGGAGGTGGCCATCACCGGCTCGGGCATTACCCTCGACCTCGGCTCCACCACCCCCACCTTTACCACCCTCACCCTCAACGGCGGCGAGTCCGAGACCCCCAAGACCGGCAACATCATCCGCGGTACCACCGAGGGCCAACTGACCCGCTTCCTCCCGCTCACCGTCGAGAACACCGAGGTCCTCTTCGCCACGCGCGATGCTTTCAAGGGTGCCGGGGAGAATGCCAAGGTGACGGTCACTAACGGCACCGTAGGCTTCCTCACCAACCCCAATGTTGGCCTTCAGTATGGCCGGTGGGACGGCTTCTACTGCCCCGTCAAGCTTACAGACAGCTCCATCGTCGTGGACACAACGCAGACGGCCGCCTTTGGCAGCTCGAGTGCACCGGGCCTCACGATTGATGCCTTTGGCGAATCGGCCATATCCACCATCCGTGGCGGCAAAATCACCCTTTTCGGAACCACCACGGTCAATGTTCACGACGGTGCCCGCTTGACAATCGGCGCACTGTTCTCCTCCTTTACGCTTAACGATGGCACCACTGGCAAGCTCGAACTCAACAATCGCGGCGGTACCGTCGTTGTCGATAGCAATGCGGACCTGGCTGGTGAGGTGACCATTAACGGCGGTACCCTCCATCTCTCCTCTCTCCCCCTGGCGAATGTCACCAAGTTGACCCTTACAGGCAATGTGAAGCTCATTCTCCCCAAGGACGAGGGCGGCTTCTACCAAATCCTTCCGGCTAAAGGCGCGACCTTGGATATGAGCGGTGCCACCGTCTCTGTCTACACCTCCGATGCTCTTGACACGCCGATAACGGGTGCATTCACCTCTACTTGTGCCTACTTCGATCAATCCGCCTTCCTGGTTTGGAGCGTAGCCAGTGGCACCTGGAATACAGAAGAGGGCAATACGCCGTGGAAGCTGAATGGTGTCGCAACGCCTTATTCCTCCACCTATCGCACCTACTTCCCGGATATCGATGCAACCTCTGATGTCTCTGTCACGGTGGGCACCGAGATTGCGTGCGACTTCGTTAACTTCGGCAACCAGTCCAGCGTCTACACCTTCAGTGGCTCCAAGCTCAATGTGCAGTCGCTACAACTCGGCACAAATGTCAACTTCAACAACGAAGTTTACTCCTCGGCCGGTGTCTTGGCCAACAGCGGCACGACCGCCTTCGCGAATCTCACCACTCCCGCTCTCAACATCTCCGCGGGGGCCACCGTCTCCGCCACCTCCCTTGGAAACACTCTTACCACCATTAAGGGCATCCGCTTCTATCCGCGTGTTATGCGCGGCGGTGGTAGCACCTGTTCGCTGGCAGAGTTGCGCTTCTATAGTAGTAATGATACTGAGGTCACGCTTTCGGATGGTGCCAAGGCTGATGCTCCTGGCTACTCAAGTTCCAATCAAGGATACTTATGGGATGATAACGTCTCTGGTGCAGACTTTATGTTTAATGGCGATAAGGTATGGCAAGTTGGTGCAAGTAGCGCCTCTGAATTTCTAAATGATAAGTACTACCTGCAATTCACATTCAGCTCCGCCAAACCTATGATTGCGTACTATAAGTTGGCTGGTGGTTTTAACACCTATCAAAATGCGCCCATCGATTTCAGAGTCGATGTTTCTCCCGACGGCATCTCCTGGATTACCGTCAGTGAAGTGTCGGGGGCGAGAACAGCAGGTAATGGTCCCAATGCTTTGTGGTACCTGAGCGGGGCGTGCAGTTGCTCCAATGGCGGGCCCACGGCAGTGACGGTTTCGGCTGGGGGTGCGTATGGGCTGAAGGGGACGCCGAATGCGACGATTACCTGCGAGGCAGGGGCGATCTTCAAGGCGGTGTCGGGCTCGGCGCTCCAGTATAACGCGGACTGCACCTTCGTCTATCCCGAGGAGGGGACAGTGACGATTGACCCTGAGGCGCTGAACTTGGCCGAGAACGGCGACTCGGCGCAGGTGATTGCCAACAGCGGCAAGACCTTTACACACGCCGACCTCGCCCACTTCTCCGTCCCCGAGGGCTACAACCTGGAGCGCAGCGAGAGCGGCCTGAATGTGGTCAAGCAGTCGACCCTGGCCGGTCCCTACCGCCGCACGCTCAACGGGCGCGCCACCTGGGCCGAGACCGGCTGGACCGCCGACACGGTAGCCGAGGGCGGAACGTGGTCCAGCGCCAACCGTGCGCCCTGCGCCGATATTGAGCTCCTGACCACCGCCGACACGGTCCTCAAGATTGAGGGGAGCGTCACCTTCGGCACGCTGCGTCAGCAGGTCCTCCCCGAGGGCACGGAGGGCTCGGGGGTCGACCGCTCGACCTACGCCAACCGTCTGCGGCTGGAGAAGGCCGCCGACGCAACGGTCGAGGCTGTCACCTACGACCTGAGCGCCTTCGAGGGGCGCGTCACGATCGCCTTCTCCACGGGCGCTGCCACGGTCATCGCCGGCGCCGACACCCGGCTGCGCGAAAGCGGCACCGGCAAGCTCGTCATCGGCGAAGGAATGAAGGTGACGCTCTACGCCGCACGCTGGGACGGCACCATCGAGAAGGATAACGGCGGCACCATCGAATACCGCTCCCCGATGAAGGCCCCACAGGTGCAGTTCAAGTAACCCCACCAAAGGCACCGAAACACGCGCAGGATTAGCAACCTCGCAGGATTAGCAACCACAAAGAACACAAAGTTCACAAAGGGTTGTGGAGGCCTTGTCGCGCCGAAATAGGCCTTGTGAATTAGCAACCACAGAGAACACAAAGTTCACAAAGAAAGCACGCTGAAATAGGCCATGTGGGAAACCACAAAGAAACACGCCGAGCACGCCGAAAGACACGCAGGATTTAACCACAAAGAACAAATATGTATGTTGTCAACTACTTTTTAGGCCGGGATGACCTTTTGATGAGAATTTCGCTGAGTGAGGTGTGTCTGTGGGGGTAGG
>SFJE01000024.1 GCA_004555175.1 Lentisphaeraceae bacterium
GCAAGAAGGCGACTTTTCTTTTTATGAGGCTTCACTGTTCGCCAATCTAACCACCTATGGATAAGATTATGGCCTGATGCGCGAAAGCGCCCCAATCCCTCCAAAAAACTGGGGAACCTCCAGTAAAGAGGCGGCTCGCGTTGCGGGCCGCCTTTGGTGTATACTACCGCCTATGGAACAGCAACAGGAAAGCACTTTGCGCGCGGCGATGGTAGCCATCGTTGGGCGGACGAACTCCGGGAAGTCCACGTTGGTCAACCGCCTGGTGGGCGAGAAGGTCTCCATCGTCTCGGGGATGGAGCAGACCACGCGCAACCGCATCCGCGCCATTCTCACCGAGGCGCGCGGTCAACTCGTCTTCCTCGACACCCCCGGCGCGCACAAGGCCGAGAATGAGCTCGGCACGCTGATGAATAAGATGGCGCGCAGCGCTGGCGAGGGGGCCGACCTGCTGGTCGTGGTCTTTGATGGCGCTGCCCCTGTGCGCATGGAGGATGAGGGGTGGATGGCGCGCGCGGCCTTCGCCACGGCGCCGACGCTCTTTGTGCTCAACAAGGCCGATGCGCCGAGCTTCGACCCCGCTCCCTTCAAGGCCGCCTGGGAGCGCCTCTGCGCCGAGAAGGGCGCCACGCGCGAGGTCACTTGGCTAGAACTCTCGGCCGAGACAGGCGCCGGGTGCGAGGCGTTGCTCGCGCAGCTCTTCACCTGGGCCCCGGCCGTTGAGGAGCTCCTCTTCCCCGAGGACATCGTCTCGGACTTTCCCCGCAAGCTGGCAATTGCCGACATCCTGCGCGAGAAGCTCATCCGCCGCCTCTACCAGGAGGTGCCCCACGAGCTGGGCGTGCGCGTGGAGCGCATTGATGAGTTGCCCGACGGCACCTGGGAGGTCCACGCCACCATCTTGGTCAACCGCCCCTCTCAGAAGGGGATGGTGATTGGCAACAAAGGCCGCACCCTGCGCGCGATGCGCCGCGCCGCCGAGCCGGAGATTGCCGAAGCCTGGGGGTTGAGCGGCTGCCGCATTATCCCCTTTGTGCGCGTGGAGCCCAAGTGGTTCAAGAACTTCTTTATCCTCAAAGAACTCGGTTACAAGGAGTAAGCGATGGATACGCCCCCGAATGTCTACCCCGACGCACCCTTCACCCAGTCCAGTGCAGTCCCGCCCCCGCCCCTGCCACCCCAGCCGCGCCGCCGCCCCGGGTGCCTGATTGGGCTCCTCGGCGGGTGCCTCTTCTCGGCCCTCTTCGTGGTCTTCACCTTTGCCGGGCTCATCTTTGGCGGCGCCTACCTCTTCCACAAACTGGCCAGCTCCCCGGTCGTTGAGCACCTGCGCGCGGAGTACGAATTCACCCAGGGCGACGATGAGAGCCCCAAGCAGGTCCTGCGCCTGGAACTCAATGGCGTGATTACCGGCGCGGCCCCGAGCCGCTGGTATCTGCCGCCAGATTGCGATGCCGCCGTCCTCGCCGAAATTGAGCGCGCCATCTTGGATGAGAGCATCGACGGCCTGCTCCTGGTGGTCGATTCCCCGGGCGGCTCGGTGACGGCCAGCGACGAACTCTACTACGCCCTTGAACGCTTCAAGGCCGCCAAGGAGGGACGCAAGGTCGTCGTTCTCGGGCGCGATATGCTCGCCTCGGGCGCCTACTACTTCGCGATGGCGGCCGACTGGATCCGCCTGCAGCCCACCGGCCTGGTCGGCTCCATCGGCGTCATCGTCCCGGGCGTGAACCTCTACGGTTTGGCCACCAAGGTCGGCCTGACCGACAACTCCATCGCCTCGGGCGCGAACAAGGACCTCGGCAACCCCCTCAAGCCCGTCAACCCCGCCCACAACGCCAAGCTCCAGAGCCTCGTCAACGGCCTGCACGCGCGCTTCATCGCCCTCGTCGCCCAAGGCCGCAAGATGGCCACCGAGACCGTCCGCCCCCTCGCCGACGGCAGCATCTACCTGGCCCAAGACGCCGTCAACCTGCGCCTTATCGATGACGCGGGCTACGAGCAGACCCTCCCGGCCATCTTCGCCAAGCTCTTCGAGTGCGCCGAGGAGGAGGTGGCCATCTTCCGCCCGGCCGAGCAAAAGCCCGGCCTGCGCGCCTTCCTCTCCGAGTTCCCCGGCGCCCTCGGCCGCGGCATCGCCGCCCCGCTCCTCGATGCCCCCGCCGCCCGTCCGGTCCTCCTCTACCGCTAAGATGAAGCAGCGCCTCGACCAAGCCCTGGTGCAGCGCGGCCTTGTGGAGTCGCGCGAACTCGCCCAGCGCCTCATCCTCGCCGGTGAAGTCTTCATCAATGGCCAAAAGGCCCAAAAGGCCAGCCAGTCCGTCCCCGACGAAGCCGAGCTCACCCTCGCGGCCAAGCCCCGCTTCGTCTCGCGCGGCGGCGAGAAGCTTGAAGGCGCCTTCGCCTGCTTCCCGCTCGATGTCACCGGCCGCTGTTGCCTGGATGTAGGCGCCTCCACCGGCGGCTTCACCGATTGCCTCCTCCAACACGGCGCCCGCCGCGTCCTCGCCCTCGATGTTGGCACCAACCAGCTTCACTACCGTCTGCGCACCGACCCGCGCGTCTGGAGCAAGGAACAATTCAACTGCCGCTATCTCACCCCGGCCGACCTCCCCGAGCAGCCCACCTTCGCCGTCACCGACGTCTCCTTCATCTCCCTCAAGCTCATCCTGCCGCCGATGGCCGCCTGCCTCGCCCCCGGCAGCCAGATGATCTCCCTCATCAAGCCCCAGTTCGAGGCCGGGCGCAAAGAGGTTCCCCACGGGGTGGTGCGCAGCGACGAGGTCCGCGAGCGCGTAGTCCAGGAGATCCGCGCCTTTGGCACGGGCGAACTTGGCCTCACCTGGCTCGGGTGCGAGCGCTCCCCCCTCCTCGGCCCGGAGGGCAATGTGGAGTTCCTCGCTTGGTGGCGTGTTCGCGATTAGGTGATCGCGGCGAACTGATCAGGCTTACTTTTGCGCTGCCGCCGGGGGCTCGAAGGTAAGCCCCTTGGCCTCGGGGAAGAAGCAGGTGGCGCTCCACTTCCAGCCCTTGCGGGGGAGTTTGAGCAGGAGCTCGTTGCGGCCCTTGCGCAGGGTGACGCGCAGAGGCGCGCGAACGGTCCAGATTTCATCGACCAGGGGTTTCTCGCGGGAGTCTCCGCCGGAGATGCCCGGCTGGCGCCAGGTGGGCGGCGGGACGGGCTTGCCATTGAGCAGGAGCTGCGCGCCCTTGGCATTCCACTGCCCCTTGACAAGCCCGGCATCGCGAGAGCGGCCATCGCTGCGCGAGTAGTTCATAAAGTCGGCAATCAGGTCAACGGTCTGCTCGCGGTCGCTATTGACCACGGTGCCGAACCAGACGCAGCCGCTCTTGCCATTGGTGAGGTTGGTCTGCGAGAAGAAGAAGTGCTGGGGATAGAGCGTGCCCTGGGCGATGATACGCTCGCCCCACGGGAGCTCGGCGAAGGGGAGCTCGGCGGCGGTTTCGGCCATGCGCCAGCGCATCTGGGTCTGCGGCCAATAGGGGAAGGGCTTGCCCTTGAAGAGGGGCTTGTGGGCCAGGAGGCGGCGCTCAAGCTCGGCGGGGAGGGCGAAGTCTGCCTCGCGCGGGTCGGGGAGATTGGCGTAGTAGCGCATCACGTCGCGCTCGCGGCCATTCCAGAAGTTGTCGCTATAGAGGACCATGGCGGGATAGACCGGGTTCATCGTGAGGATGTCCTCAGGCTTGGCCACGGCATCGTCGTGCCAGACCGCGAAAATGGCACCGAGGTGGTTCTCCGTGGGGCCGGTGAGGCAGGGCTTGAGGAAGGCGGCCGGCGCGAGGAGTTCGAGGGGGTCGACGTGGTTGATGTAGTAGCTACTCTGCGAATCGAAGTAGGGTTCGTTGTTCGGACGGCGGACCTGCCGGCCCATCCAATACTGCCGAATGAGCGGCTTCTCGAGGCCGGGCGGATTCTGCCCCGGTCCCCACGCCACCACCTTAAAGCCCTTCGCTTCCAACTGCTTCACCCAGCCGGTCAGCCACTCCCCGGGCACACGCTCGTGGGGCTTGACCTCGTCCGAGCCGATATGGATAAAGGGCGTCACCTCGGGGTCGAGCAACTCGGTGAGCTCATCAAAGAGATTGGTAATAATCTCGCGCACCTGCGGCTCATCCATCCGCTTGAGCCCGAAGGCGCGGCGGAAGCACGCAGTGTGCCCGGGGACATCGAGCTCGGGCAGCACCGTAATGCCCAGAGCCTTGGCGTAGGCAATCAACTCCTTGAACTCGGCCTGCGTGTAGAAGCGGTCGGTGCGGTCAAGATTTTCGGGGCGCGAGAGCTGCGGGTAGCGCTTGGACTGTAGCCGCCAGCCGTGGTTATCGGTGATATGCCACTGGAAGAGGTTCAGCTTGTAATCGGCCATCACGCACAACTGCTCCTTGAGCAAGCCAATCGGCTGCCAGTTGCGCCCCGTATCGTGCAACATTCCACGCCACGGCAAGGTCGGCCAGTCGCGAATGGTGCCGCAGGGGAGCCGACCCTTGCTCAACTTCTCCAGCTGCCGGAGTGTGGCCTTGGCATTCCCCTCATGGCCCGCCCAACGCGCGCCAGTCTGCGAGACTGTTAGAATGTACCCCTCCTTACCCAACGCCGCCAGCTCCTCGGCCGTCACCTCCATCTGGCTCACCCCCGCCTCGTGATAGCGCCAACTCCCCGCCGCCGGCACCACCTCCTTCGGCCGCGGCATCAGCTCTTCCAACGCCCCCGCAAACAACACCGCAGGCACCGCCAACAACAAGGCAACGAAACGCTTCATCATAACCTCCAAGTTAAACCACTTGCACTATAACACACCCGCCCCCGCCGGGCAAATGAGATCTGCCGCAGAGAAGGTGCGCTAGGCCGGATCATCCGGAGATTCCGGAGGCGGCCCGCCAATGGGGGGCGGGGGGCAAGGCCCCCCGCGTGAGCGCGCGCCCCGGGGGCTTAGGCGATGGGCTGGAGGAGCGCGGCGAAGGCGGCGTTAACCTTGGCTTGCGCCTGGGTGGCTTCGGCGCGGAGCGCGTCAGCGCGGGCGCGGAGGAAGGCGAGGTCGAGGCCATTGGTGCCGCCGAGGTGGGTCTTCTGGGCGATGACGGCATCGGGGTCCATGCCGCGAAGGTCCTCGAGGTGATCGCGGACCTGGTGGTAGGCATCGCGGAAGGGCATGCCCGAGGCGACGAGCTCGAGGGCGCGGTCGGTGGCGAAGACGCCGGGCTCGGCGAAGGCGGCGCGGCAGGCATCGGGGTTGACGGTGAGGTTCTGGGCCATCAGGCGCATAATGCGCAGGGAGGTGCGAGTGATTCGCAGGCCCTCCATGTAGAGCTCCTTGGTGTCCTGGAGGTCGCGGTTGTAGCCGCCGGGCATAGCCTTGAGGATGGTGGCAGCGGCGGTGGCTTGGCCGACGAGGAGGGCGGCCTTGGCGCGGATGAGCTCGAGGACGTCGGGATTATACTTCTGGGGCATAATCGACGAGCCGGTGCAGAGGTCGCGCGGGAGGGTGAAGTAGCGGAACTCAGGCATCGAGAAGAGGATGAGGTCCTCGGCCAGACGCGAAAGGGAGAGCATCACCTGCGAGCAGGCGGAGAGGAGGACCGCCTCGTCCTTGCCGCGGGCGCAGGAGGCGTAGAAGACGTTGTGATGGGGGCGGTCGAAGGCCAAGAGGTCGGAAGTCAGCTGGCGGTCGATGGGCAGGGGAACGCCGTAGCCGGCGGCCGAGCCGAGGGGGCAGAGGTTGTTGACCTTGGCGGCGGCTTGGAGGAGGTAGTCATCGTCGAGGAGCATCTCGGCGTAGGCGCTAGCCCACATCGCGACCGAGGAAGGCATCGCGGGCTGGAGGTGGGTGCGGCCGACGAGGGGGACGCGCGGGTGCTTCTGGGCGAGGGCAAGGAGGTCGGCGGCAAGGTCGGCGAGCTCGGTGCGCAAGGCGTTGAGCTCGTTGCGGATGTGCAGGCGGATATCGACGGCCACCTGGTCGTTGCGCGAGCGGCAGGTGTGGACCTTCTTGCCGAGGTCGCCCAGGCGCTCGGTGAGGCGACGCTCGACGGCGAGGTGGACATCCTGGTCGGCGGCGGTGATGGTGAAGTCGCCGCGGCGGGCCTCGTCAATGATGTCGGCGAGGGCGGCGACGACGGCGTTGCGCTGCTCGGGGGTAAAGAGGGTGGGCTGGAAGGCCATCCGAGTGAGCATTGTCACGTGGGCGGCGGTGCCCAGGCAATCAACCTCGGCCAGAGCGAGGTCGAGGACGGGATCCTTGCCCTCGGTGAAGGCGAGGACATCGGGGTTAATCTTGCCAACGGTGGTGGCGGTATCGGCGGGCTTACTCATTGAATCGGCTTCCTTTCGGGTCGATGGCTTGCGGGGTCTGCTGGAGAATGGGCTCGCGCTGCAGGTGTGCGGCGAGGACGCCGGCCGCTTCGTCAGCCTCGGACCAGAGGGCGGCGGCGCGGAAGGCATCGCCCACCACGGCGGCGGCGCAGGCGCGCAGGTAAAGTTCGGTGAGGTCGCAGAAGGGCTGGGGCTTGCCGACGGCCTCGCGCGAGAGGCGATCGGAGAGGGCGCGGGCGGCTTCCGGAGTGTCGGGGCAGGCCAACGAGGCACGCCAACGGGCGAACTGCGAGCGGGTGACCACGCCGGGCAGAAGGACGGCACGCTCGCGCTCATCGAGCCAGGCCTCCCAGGCAGTGGCGGCATCGAGGGGCAAAAGCGCCTCGGCCGTCCAGGGAGTGGTGAGGAGGGCCTCCAGACGGCGGACGCGGTCGCGGCGGGTGGCGGCGAGGGCGCGCTCGGTCTCGGCCGGGGTCTCGCCCTCGCGGGGGGTGTAGGGCTGCGTGCCGAGGGTGAGGAGCCAGCGGGCGAAGCAGGTGGCAACGGCCGGATCCGGGGCTGGAGCGCCTGGGGCGAGGAGGGCTTCGGGGGTGGGCAGCGTGCCGGCTTCGCGCAGGGCGAAGGCGCGCTCGTAGGCCTCGGCGAGGGCGAGGTTGCCCTTGGAGGCATCGACCGCGCCTTGGAGGAACCACGGCGGCCAAGTGAGGGCGGTGTAGGTGCCGGCGAGGGCGCGGGTGCGTTCGCGCAACAACGCCTCGATGATGGCCGTGCGCAGGAGCTCGAGGTCGACGGTGTCGGGGTTCGGCACGCGGATGATGAGCTGGGAGAAGGATTGGTCGCGCAGGGTGAAGCGATCTTTGACGAGGGTGGAGACGGCGTTGGTCTCGCTGCCCAGGACGATGGAGAGGGGGCTCTCGGCCGAACCGAGGGTGAGGAAGTCGGCCTCGAAGTGCTGCTTGACGGTTTCGGCGAAGCGTAGGACCGGGGCGCGCATCGGCGCGCGGTCATTGGTCTGGCAGCCGACGTAGAGTGTGCCATCGGCCGACTGCATGGGCGCGGGGACGGCAAACGTCGTGGCGGCAAGTGCCACGACGAGGAAAAGAGTCGACAGATGAGAGATGACGGATGAGAGATGACGGATGACAGCACGCGTACCGCGACGAAGAGTGTTATGGTCTTCTGTCATCTGTCTTCCGTCCTCTGTCATCGCGAGCGTAGCGAGCCTCATACTTGCCCATCGAAGCGGCGGCACACCACGCCGGCATCGGCGAGGAGTTTGCGGGTCTGCTCATCGAAGGCGTATTCGCCGGTGTAGACAACCTCGCGAATACCGGCGTTGATGATCATCTTGGCGCAGGTGAGGCAGGGGGTGAGGGTGACGTAGATGGTCGCGCCCGCGAGGCGGATGCCATAGTAGGCGGCCTGGCAGATGGCGTTCTGCTCGGCGTGGACGCAGAGGCACTCTTCTAGGGAGGTGCCACTCTTGGCGTGACCCGAGCAGCGGGGGCAGCCGCCATCGAAGCAGTTGCGGATGCCGCGCGGGGTGCCGTTGTAGCCGGTGGAGATGATGCGGTGCTCGGAGACGATGACGGCGGCGACCTTGCGGCGCGAGCAGTTGGCGCGCTCGGCAACGACGCGGGCGATGGACATAAAGTAGGTGTCCCAATCGGGGCGAGTATCAGGCGTTTCGGACATGGCGGCGTTCCTTGTCGTTCACTTACGAGAGCATGCCGGCGGCGCGCAAGAGCTCGGCATAGCGGCCGTTGCGCGCAAGGAGTTCGGCGTGGGAGCCGCGCTCGACAATGCGCCCGGCTTCAAGGTAGCAGATGAGCGTGGCGTGGCGAATCGTGGTTAGGCGGTGAGCAATGATGAGGGTGGTGCGGCCGCGGGAGAGACGCGCGAGGGCCTCCTGGACGGCTGCCTCGGCGAAGGTGTCGAGGGCGGAAGTGGCTTCGTCAAGGATGAGGATGGGCGGATTCTTGAGGAAGACGCGGGCGATGGCAATGCGCTGGGCCTGCCCGCCCGAGAGCATGAGCCCGTGCTCGCCCACCGGGGTGGAGAGCCCCTCGGGCAGCGAGCGGACAAAGTCGGCGAGATTTGCCTGCTCGAGGGCGGCGAAGAGCGTCTCGTCATCGGCCTCGGCGTTGCCCAGAAGGAGGTTATCGCGAATGGAGCCATCGAAGAGGAAGGGGCGCTGGGCCACGATACCAATGGCTGCGCGCAGCGAGCGCTTGGGGAGCGTGGCCGTGTCGCGCCCATCGAGGTAGAGGCGCCCTTCGGTGGGCTCGTAGAAGCGCGGGATGAGGGCGGCGAGGGTGCTCTTGCCGGCGCCCGAGGGGCCCACGAGGGCGCAGATGCTGCCGGCCGGAAGGGTGAGCTCGGGCAAATCGAGGACCGTGCGCTCAGTGCCGGGATAGCGGAAGCGCAGCGCCTCAAAGCGCAGTTCGCCGCGCACTTCACGCAGGGGCTCGCCGCCGGCGGCGGGGTCGGTCTCGGGCGCTTGGGCCAGGAACTCGCGGAAGCGGCAGTAACCCACGAGGCCTTGCTGGTACATGTCCAGCCCATTGACAATGCGGCGCATCGGGGTGGTGACGTAGCGCGAGTACATAAAGAAGGCGAAGACCTGCGGGAGGTCGGCCGCGCCGGTGGCAACCATCCAGGCGCCGAGGGCGATGTAAAGCAGCGAGTAGCCCTCCAGCAGGAGCTGGGTGAGGGCGAAGAGCGGCGCGTAGAGGAGGTAGACCTTCTCGAAGGAGCGGCGGAAGCGGCTGTTCACCTGGCGGAAGAGGGTGCGCTCGCGCTGCTCGTTGGTAAAGCTCTTAATCTCGCGGATGCCCTGGACCACATTCTCGACGTGGGAGGCGAGGGTGGAGACCTCACGGCGATTCTCGCGCCAGACGCGGTGGATGCGCTTTTGGAAGGCGCCAGCGAAGACGAGGATAAAGGGAATGGGCAGGAGGGTGAAGAGCGCGAGGGTGGCGTTGATCGAGAACATCACCACAAAGGCGCCGGTGAGCATCAGGGTGACCTCGGCGAGGTCCTCAAGGAGGTGGTGGGCTGTCTCGCCCACGAGCATCAAATCGGAGGTAATGCGGGAGATGACTTCACCGGTTTTTGTGCGGTCGAAGTAGGCAAAGGGCAGACGCTGGATGTGGTCAAAGAAGGCATTGCGCATCGCCGCCTCCACGCGAATGCCCAGCCAGTGGCCAAAGAGGATGTAGCACCACTCCAGCCCCGCCGCCGCAAGCGCCAGCCCGGCAAAGACCGCCGCAGCAGCCGCCGTCGCGCGCAGGTTGCCCGCCGGCAGGTAGACTTGGAAGACGCGCAGGGCGGTGAAGGGAATCGCCACCTGCACCCCCGCGTGGAGCACAATCGCCGTCAGATCCAGCGCCAAGAGCCGCCTCTGCGCGCGGTAGTACGTGCAGAGCGTGCGAAAACCAGAGAGCAACGTCTTGGGCGAAACCATCGTGCCGCAGGCCTTACTTCGTCTGCTCCTCAAGGGCAGCAGCGGCCTCATCGAGCGTCAACGTGGGCTGCTCGTCGGTGCCGGGCTGAAGGGTGTGCAGCGTCGCGAGAAGCGTCTGGGCGAGCCGCCGCGAGAGGCGCGGGAGCGCATTGATGAGACTGGTCTGATAGTCATCTCCCGTGAGGAGGCTCTCCGTGACGGCAAAGGTCTTCCCATTGATGTACGTCTCCCCCGTCACGCGGTCAAAGACGTAGAACTGGACCTTGAGGGTGATCGCGTATTCCTCGGGCGAGAGCGAGGTCTCGCGCTCGTAGCGGATTGCCGAGGAGGCGAGCCCGGTAACAATGGCCTGCACGCGCAACCGGGCGCGGTCATAGGGCATCAGCGCAAAGGTGCCATCCTCGATAATCGCGTCCATCAACTGCTGCGCGGCCATTGCGCCAACCATCGGGTATTCGGTGCGGTTCTCAAAGGCCGGCACGTGGATTGTCCGCAGTTCCTGGGGCACGGGCGAGCCGAGTTGATAGCCGGCGCAGCCGGCACACACCATCGCAACCGCCGCACAGGCGCCTGCCATCCATCCGAAATAACGCATCACTTCGTCTCCTTTTGCTCATCGGCCTGCGCCCGGCTCGCGATTGCCAGTTCCGCCAGGCGCGCACGCACCTGCGCCACCTGCGGTGCATCCGGGAACTCGCGCAGGAAGGTCTGATAGGCCCGAATGGCCGCCTCCTGCGAGTAGGCATCGGGATTGTCGTAGAAGGTCGCCTTCGCGTAGGAACGCGCGCGCCGCAACTCGTAAATCTCCTGCTTCCAGCGCCCAAAGAGCGCCGCATGCCGATGCGCTGGGCGGAAGATAATCGCCCCGGAGATCAGCTGCTCCAAGTGCTTAAGGCGCCCAGTATCATTCTGCCACTGATCGGCCAAGCGCCGGCAGGCATCGCAGTAAAGCTCCACCACCTCATCAAGCTTCTCATACGCCGGCCAATCGATAAAGAGGCGATCGCAGACCGTGATGGCACTGGCATACTCCTCATCCTGCGCATAAATCTCAGCAATCTTAACCATCAAATCCGGCACGCGCTCCCACCGCGGCGCAAAGTGGATAATCCGCTCGTAATTCGCCCGCAACCCCGAGCCCAGGCGGAACTTAATCTTCCCCGCGCGGTTCTGCGCCACCATCTGATCGGCCTGCGCCACCGCATCCTCCAACACCGGTCCCGACTGAAAGTGCCCGGCAAAGTAGGCCAGCAGATAGATGTCCGCATCGTACGCCGCCGACGCATTCCCCATCGCCGACTCCAACCGCGCAATCGACAACTGCGCATAGAGCGCCTCCGGGGCCGTATGCCACTGACGCACCAAGTCATTATACGCACTCACCGCCTGCCGCTGCTTCCCCGCACGCTCAAGCCCCGCAGCATAGGCCAGCTGATCGGCCGGCGTATCCATCTTCGGCTTGTTCCAAAACCACCACGCCGGCTCCTTCTTCTCCACCTCCAACGGATCATCGATAAACTGCAACTCCGCCGGCGTCTTGCCCATCTGGGCATAATCGCGATACTGCGCCCAGACCACCGATGTCAGCGCCAGGCCCAACAAAAAGAACAGTCTTCTCGCTTTCATGGCCCCAGTATAGCAAAATATGCCTGCCCCGTGAGCAGCAAAGGCGCGCTTGCGTGAGGGCCCTGCGGGGCGTGAGGGGACGGGTTTATAGGCGCCTGTCGCTCGCGTGCCGCGGGCGGGTTGAGGCGGTGGGGTGATGCGCCAAAGGCCCGAAGGGGGCGTCAGCGGATGGCGGCGAGTTTGTGGGTTTGGAGGGAGAGGCGCCAGGGGGGCGAAGGGGCGGCGGCGTTGAGGCGGCCGAGGAGCGTAATCGCCGCGTGGACGCGTAGCGTGCCGGCCTCGTCGCACGGCGAGAGGTAATACTCCGCGGCGGGGAGGCGACGGCGGACGGCTTCGCACCAGCCCTGTGTCACCTCAGGGGCCACCACCAGGCGGACCTCGTCGGCCCGCGTGAGGGCAATCGGCGCGCCGACCTTGGGGGAGGTGGCGATGTAGTCGAGGCAGGCGCGCAGGGCGGGGGTGGGCTCGCAGGTGGCATTGGTCTCGAGCGCGAGCCAGTAGCCGCGGGCCTTGAGTTCGGCCGCGAGGGCTGGCAGCCCCGGCTGGAGGAGCGGCTCGCCCCCGGTGAAGATGACGCTACGCTCGGGGAAAGCCTCAATCCGCGCCAGCAGCGCCTGGAAGTCGAGCCACTCAGTGGCCACACAGGAGGTGTCGCACCACGGACAGGCCAGGTTGCACCCCGCAAAGCGCACGAAAACGCACGGCCGCCCGGTGTTACGCCCTTCCCCTTGCAGGGAGGCAAAAACTTCAACCAGCGGAAAGTTCATTGGTATCTCCAGGCTCTGCATTCCGTCACTCCACGGGGCAAATAGTGAAAATTTGCTTTCGTTATTTATGCTTTAGGCCAAATTAGTGAAAGAAAATGGCCCTTTTCTTTCACTAATTCTGCGTTTTGGGCAAATAGTGAAAATTTGCTTTCGTTATTTTGGGACATTTCCGGTTCCCAATATGCGCACTTTTCTAATATAGTATCTGACTTCACATCAAAGTTCATCAGCTTCGAGAATGGATAGATACTCCGCGAAGCGATACTTGATGTTGCGTTGCTTCGTTTGCCCTGGGCACGGCTCTAAGATGTTCAGAGCGACCAAACGTTTAACCAATGCACGGCTAGTCGGCTGGGAGATCTGGAGCGCCTGAGCCATCTGCGCAGCCGTCAGAATCGGCGACGCAAAGAGAAAATCGACTAACTGGCGAGCATTGTTGCCACTCAAATCCCTGGCAATCCGCTTCTGAAGCGCAATAATACGCTCTGCCGAGTTACACGCGTCCTTAGAGACCTCCGCAACACCTGTAAGGAAGAAACGTATCCACGCTTCCCAATCCCCCTCTTTGCGAACCCGCATCAACAGCTCGTAATACTCCGTTTTATGCTTCTTAAAATAGAGACTCAGATAGAGCAATGGCTTCGAGAGAATCTGCTGATGAACCAACCAGAAGGTAATCAACAGACGCCCCACGCGACCGTTACCATCCAAAAAGGGATGAATACTCTCAAATTGTGCGTGAATGAGCCCAATTTTAACCAAAGGCGGCATTGGCGATTCATCGTAAAAGAATGCCTCCAAGTCTCCCAATGCCTTCTCCATATCCGGGACACTTGGCGGGACAAACGCGGCAGTCTTCAGCGTACACCCCTGCGCACCAATCCAGTTCTGCGAACGCCTAAACTCGCCAGGGTTACGGTCCGAGCCTCGACCGCAAGCGAGCAACTGGGCATGGATTTCGCGAAGCAGACGAAGACTCAATGGCAACTCATTAACGCGAGCAATCCCGTAATTCAACGCAGCAACATAGTTCGACACCTCGCGCTGATCTTCGGTCAACCCCGCCTCATCGTGGGTGATAATATCGGCGAACGATGCCTGCGTCCCCTCGATCTGCGAACTAAGCAAGGATTCTTTCTTGACATACATATCCACAAAGAGGTCCGGGTTCGGCAGGATCCGCGTAATCCCATCTAAACGCCCGAGAAAGCGATCCGCCAAGGACAACGCCTGCAACATCCCGTTATCCATCTTCACCTCCGGGCACGGCGGCAAGGGGGCGGGCACAAAAGAAGCATACCCTGTTGGCTGCTTAATAAACATTCCTGCGCGTGAAGAAGGCATAACAGTCTCCGATGGTTAACGACAATCGGCTTTCATTATACCGCTTTTAGGCCAAATTAGTGAAAGAAAATGGCCCTTTTCTTTCACTAATTCTGCATTTTGGGCAAATAGTGAAAATTTGCTTTCGTTATTTTGGGTCGCGGGGGGAGAGGCGGAGGTAGAGCCAGGCGCCGAGGATGAGGAGGAGGCCGAGGGGGAGGGCGGCGAGCATTTTGAGGAGGAGCGAGCGCTCGGCGAGGTCGATGAAGAAGACCTTGCCCAAGGTCAGGGCGAGGAGGGCCAGGGCGCTGAGGCGGGCGGGGCGGTTGCGCAACCAGAGGCCGAGGGCGAGGAGCACGAGCGCGTAGAGGCCCCAGGTACAGGAGATGGCCACGAGGTTGTAGGCGGCCTTCTGGAAGAGGAGCGTGGCGAGGGCGGTCAGGAGGAAGCAGAGCGCGCTGCCGCCGAAGACTGCGCAGAGTTTGTCGCCGGTGCGCCAGAGGCTGTGGGCGGTGAGGAGGAGGGCCGCCAGGCAGCGGAGGGCGGTGTTGAGAGAGCCGGGGGTGTAGTGAGGCGCGGGACAGGCGAGGCAACTTTCTATGCCGATGACTGCGAAGAGGCCAAGCAAGCCGATGGCGGCGGCGCGGCCAAGGGCGGCGAGGATGGGGTCGCGCAGACGGTGGCCGAGCTCGACGACGGTCATCACCAAGCCCGCGTGGAGGAGGGCGATGAAGCCGAACTTCGCAACGAAACTGGGCAACCAGAGGGGCGCACAGGCCGCGAGGAGGATCGCCAACGGCCCGGTCACCCACAGCACCCGCCGCTCGCCGCGCACCCAGAGGAGGGCGCTTAGGGCCGCGTAGGTGCCGGCGAGGGTGAGGGCGCAGGCGAAGTTGGCATACTCGCCGCACCCAAAGCAGAGGCGGGCCACCCAGAAGAGCCCCTCGGCCACGGGCAGGGCCGCATAGGCCACCACCGGGACGCGCCACTGGCGGCGGATGAGGTGACCAAAGCACGCGAGCAGCCACAGCAGGTGGAGGGCGAGGGCCCAGGCGCTCGAGAGCGCGTGCTGCCCGGCGGCCAGGGTGATGCCCCATGTCAGCAGGCAGGCAAAGACGGTGAGCGCCTCCCACTTCCGCCAGAGGGCCCCGGCGATGATGAGCGATGTGAGGATGCCGAGATAGAGATAGAGGTGCGCGAGATTGGGATTCGGCGCGGGCAGAAAGGCCGGCGTCAGCAGGCCACCGGCGGCAACAATGGTGGCCACCGAGGGCAACCGCAGCCCGAGCGCCATCGCCCCGGCGCCGAGGGTCAGCGCGCCCATCAGCCCAAAGCCCACCGCCAGCGGCACCAGCCCAAAGCGCATCGTCGCCGCATAGACCGTGAAGTAGAGCAAGACCGTGCCAACGGCCGCGCTGCCTTCGCCCAACAGCCGGTAGCGTCCGCGCAGAAGCCGCAGCCCCACGCCAATCAACGCCGCGCCGGCCGCCGTCAACAGCACCACCCGCCCGAGCGGCCCCAGGAGGCTGTGCTCAATCATCCAGCGGACGAGGAAGGAGGCACCGACGATGACCGTCAACACGCCCACGCGGATGAGCCAATGGACGGCCAGCGCCGCTTCGTAGGGCATCGCCTGCTTCGGCGCAAAGCGTCCGCGCACCAGGAACCAATCGCGCACGAACGCGCCCACCTTGGCCAGGAAGGCATCCACCGACTCGGGCCAGGGCTCCGGCGCGGGCACCTCCGCCACCGGCGGCGGAGGCGGGGGCGGAACGGCCTCAACCTGGGGCACCGACGGCTTCGGCGCCGGCGCGGGTTCGGGGGGCGGGGGGACCGGCTTGGGCGTGGGCTTGGGCTGCACAAGAACCACCTTGGTCACGGGCGCAGGGGCCGGCTGCGGCGCAGGCGGCTGGGGCGGCAAGCGCACGAGCAGCACGCGCAGCAACTCCTGGTTCTCCCGGGCAAGGCGCGCGGCGGCCACGCTGTTGACGATGATGGCGACGAGCCCGCCGAGCAGGCCGAGGGGAATCAAGAAGAAGAGCACCTCCATCGGGCGGCTCCTTTCGGTTGGGGGGGATTAATCCAGGCCGTAGGCCTTGAGGCGACGGTAGAGGGTGCGCAGGGGGATGCCCAGAGCCTTGGCCGCGGCGGTGCGGTTGCCCTTGTGTTCGGCCAGGGCGCGGCGGATGAGCGCGGCCTCGTCCGGCTCGGCGGGCGCGGGCGGCGGCGGAGCAGCGGCAGAGAGCGCCTCGGGGGCGGCGGCGGGGGCGCGGTTCTCGCGGATATTCTCGGGCACATCCTCGGCGGTCAGCCGGTCACCCTTCGCCAGCACCATCATCCGCTCGATGGTATTGCGCAGTTCGCGGACATTCCCCGGCCAGGCGTAGCGCTCCAAGAGCGCCATCGCCCCGGCGTCAATCCCCAGGATGCTCCGCCCGAGGAGCGGATTGAACTCGCGCACAAAGGCATCGCACAGCTGCGCCAGGTCGCCCCCACGCGCGCTCAGCGGCGGCAGGGTGACGTCGATGACATTCAGCCGGAAGTAGAGGTCTTCGCGAAACTTCCCGGCATCGACCCACGCGCGCAGATTGCGGTTCGTGGCGGCCACCAGGCGAATGTTGACCGGCCGCGCCTCGGCCGACCCCACCGGCTCAACGGTCCGCGTCTCGAGCACGCGCAGGAGCTTGACCTGGGTGGCGAGGTCGATCTCGGAGATTTCGTCGAGGAAGAGGGTGCCGCCGTCGGCGAGCTCAAAGCGGCCCTTGCGCTCCTCGTTCGCGCCCGTGAAGGCCCCCTTGACGTGGCCGAAGAGCTCGCTCTCGAGCAGCGAGGGGGCCAAGGCCGCGCAGTGGACGGCCACAAAGGGCCCCTGGGCGCGCGGCGAGAGGGCGTGGATGGCACGCGCCACCAGCTCCTTGCCCGTGCCGCTGGGCCCCTGAATGAGGACGGTAGCGGGGGTGGGCGCGGCCTGCTCGATGCGCTCGCGCACCTGGGCCATCGCCTCGGAGGAACCAATCAGCCGCGCCAGGGCGCTCTGCCCGGCCAACTGCGTCCGCAGCCGCGCGTTCTGGCGCTCAAGGGTCTTCTGGCGCAGGGCGCGGCGGCAGACCAACTCTAGGTGGTCGAGGTTCACCGGCTTGGTGAGGAAGTCGTAGGCGCCATCCTTCATCGCCTCGACGGCGCTCTCCACCGAACCGTAGGCCGAGAGGAGGATAACCGGCAGGGCGGGATGGGCGGCAATGATTTCGCGCAAGAGCGAGAGGCCGTCGCGCCCGGGCATCCGCAGGTCGGTGAGCACCAGGTCCACCTCGTGGTTCGTGAGCGCGGCGAGAGCCTGCTCGGCATCGGCGGCGGTCAGGACGGTATAACTCTCGCCCAGGGCCAAGGCCACCCCCTCGCGGGTGGCGCGGTCGTCATCAACCACCAAGATGGTGCTCATCGGCTGCTCCTTTCTGCGGCGGACCCCAGCGCGCGGATGCGGCGTTCGGCGCGCGGAAAGCGGAGGGTAAAGCAGGTGCCCTGACCCGCGTGGCTGGCGCAGGTGATCGTGCCGCCGTGCGCCTGGACAATCCGCCGCACAATCATCAGGCCCAGACCGTTCCCCTTGGCCTTGGTGGTCACATAGGGGTCAAAGATCCGCCCAAGGAGCTCGGCGGGAATGCCTGCGCCATTATCGAGAATCGAGACATCGACCGTGGCATCGTCGGTCGTCACGGTCACGCCAATCCGCCCGCCGTCGGCCACCGCGTCCATCGCGTTCTTGAGGAGATTAAAGAAGACCTGCTCAAGCTGCTGGCCATCGAGGAAGATGTCCGGCACCCCCTCGGGGATCGCCGTCTGCACGGCAATATGGCGTTGCTCGAGGTCCGGCCCCAAGAGCCGCAAGGTCGCCTCGAGCACCTCGCGCACCGATCCGCGCACCAAGGTCGGTTTGGCCGGGCGAATGGCCGTCAGAAAGCGGCGAATAATCCCATCCAGCCGCCCCACCTCCTGCTCGGCCACCGAGACCAACCCCAACAGCCGCTCACGCGCCGCCCCATCCGCCTCCTTCTTCAACGCGCGCGTGAGGAGCTGCAGATGAATGTTGAGCGCATTGAGCGGGTTGCCAATCTCGTGGGCCACCCCGGCCGCCAAGGTCTTGACCGCCGCCAGACGCTCATCGGCCAGTGCATCCTCCTCGGCCCGATGCTCGCGCGTCACGTCGCGCAACATCAGTAGCAACGCCGGCTGCTCGCCCACCGAAATCGGCCGCGCGTAGTAGGAGATAAAGCGATGCTCGGGATACGAAAGCTCCACCTCCCGCGCCTCCACCTGCTCCCACGCCCCCGCCGTGGCACCCAACAGCCCCTCCACCCCCCACTCACGCAGGTGCCGCGCCAGACTCTGCCCCCGACTTTGCGCCAACGAAAAGCCCACCATCCGCTCCGCCGCCCCATTCGCATACAACGCCACCAACTGCCCATCCAGCACCAACACCCCCTCGTCAATCGATTGAAAGAGCGTCTCCAACAGCCCATGCTCCCGCGCCAACTCCGAAATGTTGGCCGACAGCACCGGCGCGTCTATCCGGTCCAGCCGCGAAACAAACTTATCCAAAAAACCCTTGCGCATACCCCTAGTGTAGCACAAGGAGCCGTTAGCTGTTAGCAGCTAGCCGTTAGCCTGTGCTCGCTTCGCGGCGTGAGGGTGGCCCTTCGGGCCGGGCAGGGCTGGGCCGGATCATCCGGAGATTCCGGAGATTCCGGAAGCGGCCCGCCAATGGGGGGCTCCCTGCCGCACCCGCCACCTGCCCAGCCGCGCCAATGGCCGCCGCTAACAGCGAACAGCTAACGGCTCCTTTTGCTAACATACCCTTATGACACAAGAAGACATTTCCTTCCAAGGTTGCCGCGTGGTGCGGCTGTTGCCCGAGGGGCCGACGCGCGGGACATTGGTGTGGTTTCACGGCGGCGGGTGGATGATTGAGCTCGGCGAAGATGCCCTGGCCTGGGGGCGCGATCTGGCCGAACGCTGCGCCCTCGAGGTGCTGATGCCCGATTACCCCCTCGCCCGCGAGCACCCCTACCCCGAATCCAACGCCTGGTGCTCGGCCTTCTGGCGCCACTGCTTCCAGTCCCTCCCCGGCCCCCTCTACCTCGGCGGCGACTCCGCAGGCGCGCACCTCGCCCTCTGCGCCCTCCCGGCCGGTCGCCCCACCAAGGCCGCCTTCGTCTACCCCGTGACCACCCTCCTGCCGGTGCGCGATGCCGGCTCCTGGAAGGCCTACCACAAGCCCTGGCCCCTCTCCCCGCGCCTGATGGACTACTTCTACGACGCCTATTGCCCCAATCTCGCCGAGCGTTATGGCGCCTCCCCCCTCGAGCAGCTCGAGGCCATCCCTCCCACCCTCCTTATCACCGCCACCGACGACATCCTCGCCGATCAGCAGACCGACTTCGCCCGCCGCTTTGGCGTCCGCCAACTTCTCTACCACGGCGCGCACCACATCTTCCTCTCCCGCCCTGACGGCGCCCCCTTCCGCCAGAGAGCCCTCGATGACCTCGCCGAGTGGCTCGCGGAATAGCTGACAGCCGCTAACGCGACGGGCAATCCAATGGCCCAATAGGTGATTTTCCACGGCTCAGACGGGCACTCCACCTCGAGCGCCAGCACTGTCCACTGTCCGCTGTCGGCTGTCCGCTATTTTCCCACACAGAACCGCGAAAAGACCGTGTCCAGCAAATCCTCGCTGTAGACGCGGCCGAGGAGTTGGCCGAGGGCTTCGGCACTGCGGCGGAGGAGTTGCGCGGCCGGGACGTAGCCCAGTTCGCCGCGCGTGAGGCATCCCTGCGCCTCCAAGAGCGCAGCGTGGGCTTCGGTGACCCCCTGGAGTTGGCGCTCGTTGGCCAAGGCAGCGTGGACGGTCTCGCCCGCCGAGAGGTTGAGGGCCGAGCGCAGCAGGGCACAGACGCGCTCGCGGGCGGCGGCGGGGTCGGCCAAGGCACTGATGGGCGTGGCCTCGGGCGGGAGGGGGGCGCGGGGGGTGAGCTCGGACTTGGTGACGAGGGTGATGGCACCGGGGGGCGGAGGCACGGGGGCGGGGTCATCGGCCGCGGAGAGATAGAGCACCAGGTCGGCGCGGGCTAGCAGGTCGCGGGCGCGGGCCACGCCCTCGCGCTCGATGGCGCCGGGGGCCTCGCGCAGGCCGGCGGTGTCGGTCAGGCGCAGGGGAATGCCGTCGAGCAGGAAGCTCTCCTCGATAGCATCGCGCGTGGTGCCGGGCTCGGCGCTGACAATGGCGCGGTCGTAGCCCAGCAGGAGGTTGAGGAGGGTGGACTTGCCGGCGTTGGGCTTGCCGGCGAGGACCACGAGGGCCCCTTCGCGCACCAAACGCGCCTCGCGCCAAGTTCCGCGCAGGGCGGAGAGCTGCGCTTCCAGCCCCGAGAGACGCTCGCCGAGGGAGGCGAAGAAGTCCTCCGGCAGTTCGCCCTCCTCGAAATCAAGGGCGTGCTCGAGGTCGGCCGAGCACGCGAGCAGCGCCTCGTAGAGCGGAGCAAGGGTGGTGCCGAGGCGGCCCTGAAGGTTGGCGCGGGCGGCCCGTTCGGCGCGCGGGGTGCGGGCGGCGATGAGGTCGGCCACCGCCTCGGCTTGGGTGAGGTCGAGCCGGCCATTGAGGAAGGCGCGGCGGGTGAACTCGCCCGGGCCGGCCGGCTTCGCTCCCAGCTGCCAGAGGCGCTCGAGGACGCGGGCGGTAATAACGGGCGAACCGTGGCAACAGAGCTCGACGGTGTCCTCGCCGGTGTAGCTGTGCGGGGCGCGGAAGAAGAGGAGGAGCGCATCATCGAGCACCTCCCCGGCCTCGCCCAAGAGCTTGGCGTAGGCGAAGGTCCCCGGCGTGCGCGCGCTCGGCGGCGGCGAAAGGTGCGTGAGGGCATCGGCAATCACGTAGACCCCCGCCCCGCTCAGGCGGATGACGGCCACGCCCCCCACCCCAGGCGCCGTAGCGACCGCAGCGATCGGGACATTAGAGGAGGCTTCGGGCATAGGTCAGCAGCGCTTCATCAACGGTTTGGCAGGCGGCGACGGCGCGCGGCTCAAGGCCGGCAGCGCGCAGGACCCGGGCAGTGGGTTCGCCCATACACAGGAGGTCGGGCGCCGGACCGGGCAAGGTCGCGGCCAGGGCGAGGTAGGCTTTGGCGGCGGAGGCGCTGGCCAGGAAGACCGCCTCGCACGGCGGCGGCTCCACGCCCGCCACGGGCACGGTCCGATAGAGCGGCAAATCCTTGACCTTGGCACCGCGGGCGCGGAGGGCCTCGGCCAGGGCGGGGCCGGCCTCCTCGCTGCGAATGCGCAGGATGCGCGCGCCGGTGAGGTCCTCGGGCAGAGCGGCGAGAAGGCCACGCGCGGAGAAGTCGCCCTCGGGCACGAGCGTATCGATGCGCAGGTGGGCGAGGGCCTCGGCGGTGGCCGGACCGGTGACAATCAGGCGCTTGGGCAGGTATTGGATGGGCGAGCGCATCTGCTCAAGGAGGAAGCGCGCGGCGGTGGGCGAGGTGACGACCAGGTGCGTGTAGGCCTTGCTCGGGCGAATCTTGTAGGTGGCCACGGCCTCGAAGCGGATCAGCGGCCGGAGGATGGGCGCGCCGCCGAGGTCGAGCACCGCTTCGCGCGCCTTCTCGGCCACGCTCGGGCTCCCGGTCACCCAGATGCGCCGCCCGGCCAGCGGCCCCAACGCCGGGAAGGCCCGCTCGGCAGCCGGTCCCACAATGACCAGCCCCGGGCGCGGATCAGCCGCCCGAGCCACGAGCTCGCCCACGCTCCCGCGCACAATCTCTTGGGCCGGGCCGCCGGCATCATAGACAATCGCCGCCGGGGTCTGCGGCGGATGGGCGGCCGCCACCTGCGCCAGCGCCCCCAAGGCCATAAAGTAGACCGTGGGCGTCTCTTCGCCCTGGCTGCGCGGGGTCTCGACCCGGAAACCCTTGCTCTCGCCCCGGCGCGTGAGGAGCATGCCAGTGGCGGTGGTGGCGGCCATCAGCGCGGAGATACCCGGCCAAACGCGGAAGGGGAGGCCATCGGCGGCCAGCGCTTCCACCTCCTCGGCCAAGCGCCCGAAGAGACCGGGGTCGCCTCCCTTCAACCGCACCACGCGCTCGCCGCGGCGGACGCGCTCGCCGATGAGCCGGGTAATCTCGGGTTGGCTCATGGCGTGGGCCCCGGCGCGCTTGCCCACATAAATCCGCTCGGCGCTCAGGCCCTCGACCAGGCTCGCATCCATCAGTGCGTCGTAGATAACGCAATCGGCGTACTGCAGTTCGCGCGCCCCGGCCACGGTGCAGAGTTCGGCCGCGCCAACCCCCGCCCCGACAAAGCGCACGGCCTTGAGGTAGAGGCCGCGCAGGGCCCGCACGCGCGCGTCGTCGCACCGGAAGGTGACGGCCAGGACGCCCTGCCCGGGGGGCGGGGTGAGGTCGGCGAGCGGGATGAGTTCGGTGATGCGCTCGGCGAGGTTCAGCCGGTGGAGGGCCGCAGCGGCCACGAGAATGGCGTCATACTCCCCGCGATCGAGCTTGGCCAGGCGATCGGGGATGGCCCCGCGCAAGGGCAACAGGGCCGCGCCCGGAAAGCGCTGCCGCGCCCAGGCTTCGCGCCGGGCGGAGCTCACGCCAATGCGCAACCCCTCGGCCGCGAGGTCGACCCCGGCGCGGGCCACCACGCAATCGCGCGGCTCTTCGCGCCAGGGGAGCCAGAACCAATCGAGCCCAGGACGCAGCCCCTCGGGGGGGAGATCCTTGGCGGAGTGGATGGCCAGGTCGAGAGAGCCGGCGAGGAGGGCGTCATCGAGGTCGCGCGTGAAGAAGTCGCCGGGGGCGGTGCGCAGGTCGGCGCGCTGATCGCGGTCGCCGGGGGAGGAGAAGGGGAGCAGCTGGAAGTCGAGCCCGGAGCTCTCGCGCAAGTGCTTCAAGGCCCCTTCGGCTTGAATGAGGCTCAGGGCGCTATCGCGCGCGCCAACGCGGAGGGGAGCGGCCCGGAGGGCCGAGTCGACAGTCGACAGTCGACAGTCGACAGTCCGCGTTCCGCGACGGGCGGGATTGGGGAAGTCAGTCATCAAGCCTCCGTCTTCTTCTCTGTACACCTAGACCAGCCATTACCTATCAATGACGCTTGATGTGCATCATCCGTCTGGGCTACCGCAATCACATCCACCAAACGACAGCCGATCCGTCGCTTTGCGTGCTGTCCGCTGTCCGCTGTCCGCTCACGGAGTTCTCTCCGCGTACGCCGCCTCGGCGCGGGCAAGGATGGCCTCTAGGGCGCCGGTGCGGCGGAGGTAGTCGCCGCGCAGGTCGTCAAGGTCGCGCACATTCGCGTCGCCGTGGATATTGCGAGGGGCGCCCAGGTCGTAGGCCGGGCAGGGGAGATCGGCAGCCTCAAAGAGCGCTTCGCGCACGGTAAGGGCGGCGAGGAAGCGATTGGCCCCGCGCACCGCTTCGCGCCAATCGGCCAGGGGGCGGCAATCTTCGCCGGGCAGGGGGCGGCTGTGATAGAGCACGGTCACGTCCAGCCCTTGCCGATGGGCCTGGGCAATGGCGGCCTGGCCGAGCGCGCCGGTGCCGGCGATGACGACCCGCCCCGAGGCGCCTTCGAGCGCCAACTGCTCCACCTCCACCTGCGGAATGAGCGGGGCAACGGCCGCACGGATGGCTTGGGCGCGCTCCAGGGCGGTGGCGTAGACCTGCTGCAAGGGACCGTGGGCCCAGCCGGCTGCGCGGGCGCGGTCGAGCGCGTCGCGCACTTGACCCACGATGTGGAACTCGCCAATCATCTTGGCGCGCATGCCCGCGAGGACCATCACCAGATGGTGCATCGCCTCCTCGCCGCGCAGGGCGTAGGCTTCGCGCGGGAAGTGGAGGGCGTGCTGGAGCAGACCGCTCTCGATGAGCTCGGGGGCGCACCAGGCGATGAGCTCGGTGCGGTTGCAGGTACGCAGGAAGCACCAGCCGTAGAGGCCGTTGAGGAAGGTGAGGCGCCGGGAGAGCGCCTCCTCGCTCGGGAGCGCCACCGCGCGGTCGATGCCGTGGATGAAGAGCACCCCCGGCGAGCAGCGTTGCAGACTCCGCGCCAGGGTCTCCTTGACCTCCTTGGCGGTGCGGCAGCTGCGGCCATTGGTCGAGATGGCCACCTGCACATTATCGGTCTTGAAGGAGGCCGGGACAATGAAGTCGCCCTCGACCCAATGGCCATCGGCGCAGCAACACCAGATGCCACGCTCGCGGGCGGCGGCCAGCACCGCGCGGTTGACGTGCTTATCATCGGTGCAAGCAATGACCACCTTCGCGCCGGCTACGTCCGCCGGATCGAAGCGCCGCGCCACGCGCGTGATGCCCAGCGCGTCAAACTCCGGCAACGCCTCTGGGCAAATCACCTTGACGGCCGCACCGGCTTCCAGGAGCGAACGCGTCTTGCGCAGGCCCACGCGCCCACCGCCAACCACCACCGCGGGCTTCCCGGTCAACAGCAAGTTTGCGGGGAAGGTGGCCGCCACACCCGGCGCGGGCGCCGGCGGGGGGGACGGGGGGGCGGAGGGGAGCGGGGAGGTGGCCGCTCTGAGCTCAGTCAAAGCAGGCAGCTCCTCCCATTTGGCCTGCGGGAAGAAGCGCGCGGCGGCGGCACGGAGGTAGGCGCACGACTCGTTGTCGATGGTCAAATCCTTGCGCCCGGGATAGCGGTTGTAAATCACCTGCGTGACGGTGAGGCCGCGCGCGGCCATCGCCTCGAAGGCCAAGAGGGTGTGGCTAATGGAGCCGAGCACCCCGCCGGTCACGAAGATGATCGGCCACCCCTGCGCGCGCACAAAGTCGATGGTAAGCAGCGTCTCGGTCAGCGGCACGGCCAGCCCCCCGGCGCCCTCCACCAGCACGATGTCGTAGCGCTTAGACATCTCCTCCACCGCGGCCACAATCCGCTCGGGCTCCACCTGCGTGCCCGCCAGGCGCGCGGCCAAATGCGGCGAGCAAGGATAAGGGAAAACCTGTGGCGCGGTCAGCCCCTGCGCATCTTCCGGCAGGGTGACGCCCATCATCGCCCGATGGCGCGCAATATCCTCCGACGCGCCCACATTCCCGGTTTGCACCATCTTCACCGTGGCCACACGCCGCCCCTCAGCCAGCCACTGCCGCGCCAACCAACCTGTCGCAATGCTCTTTCCGGCGTCCGTATCCACGCCACTCACAAAGTAAATCATAAGCCCATTATAGCACAAGCCGCTAACGGCGGGCCTATTCGCGGCGGAGGAGGCCGAGAAGTTCGGCGGCGGGGAGGCGGGCGAGGAGCGCGGCGGGCGTGGGGGCGACCATTTGGTCGGCGAGGAGGGTCTTATCGCGCAAGAGGCGGTCGATGCGCTCTTCGAGGGTGCCGCGGCAGAGGAGGTGGTGGACAATGACGGTGCGCTGTTGGCCAATGCGGTGGACGCGGTCGGTGGCTTGGTTCTCGACGGCGGGGTTCCACCAGCGGTCGAGGTGGATGACGTGGTTGGCCTTGGTAAGGGTGAGACCAAAGGCGCCGGTGCGCAGAGAGAGAATGAAGGGAAGGGGCTCGGTGGCGGTGTTGAAGGCGGCGATTTGGGCGCGGCGCTGGTTTGGGGTGAGCGCGCCGTGGAGGAAGGGAACACTGCGACCGAGGTGCTCGGCGAGGAGGCGCTGGAGGCGCTCGCCCACGCGGGTAAACTGGGTGAAGAGGAGGACGCTTTCGCCGCGGGCAAAGATGTCATCCAAGAGCGGCAAGAGGGTGAGGGCCTTGCCGCTGGTGGTCGCAAAGTCGCTCTCGCCATCGGGGAGAAGACCATCGCAAATCTCTTTGAGGCGCGTGAGGAGGACGAGGACGGCCCCGGCACGGTTGGTGGCGCCCTCATCCTCGCGCTGGCGGGTGTAATCGGCGAGGGCGCCATCGTAGGCGGCCGCCTGACGGGGGGTGAGGGGGGCGTAGTGGAACTGGAGAATCTTGGGGGGCAGGTCAGCGCGGACGGCGGGGTCGCTTTTAAGGCGGCGCAGGAGGAAGTGGGCGGTGGCGCGGCGGAGGCGCTCGGGCTGGGCATAGCGCGCGAGGAAGTCGCGGCGGGAGCCAAAGCGGTCGGGATTCAAGAAGTCGAGGAGGCTCCAGAGGTCATCGAGGCGGTTTTCGATGGGGGTGCCGGTGAGGGCGATGCGACAGGCGGCGGGGAGGGAGCGGGCGGCCTGGGATTGGCGAGTGGCGGGGTTTTTGATGGCCTGGGCTTCGTCGAGCACCAGGGTCTGCCAGGAAACACGGCGAAGGCTGGTAAAGTCGCGCCACAGGTAGCCATAAGCCGTGAGCGTGATGTCGGCGGCTTCGGCCTCGGCGCGGAAGGCCAGGTTGAGGGCGCGGGTGGGCCCTTCGTGGCGGCGGACCTTGAGCCCCGGGGCCCAACGCGCCAACTCACGCTCCCACACCGGCAGAACGGTCAGTGGCGCCACGACCAGGGCCGGACCAGGACGCGCGCGGAGGAAGGCGATGGTCTGCAGAGTCTTGCCTAGGCCCATTTCGTCGGCCAAGCAGACGCCCAAGCCATGGGCGGCGGCCTGCATGAGCCAGCAGACGCCTTGAGCCTGGTAGGGGCGCAGCACCTCGCGCAGGGGGAGTTCGCCGGCGGGCGGCTGGGAGAGTTCGCGCAGGAAGTCTTGCACCGCCTGGGCGTTGGGGGCCACGCGCACGGTGCCCGCGAGGAGGAGCGGCAGGGCGGCAAGGCGAGGGAGCTCGGCCGGGCCGACCGACTCCAGCAGGCGGCGCAGCTCCGCCAAATCGAGGAAGTGCCAATGGCCCTCTAGGCAAACGAGCGCCTCGCCGGCATCGACCAACGCCTGGGCCTCGGCGAGGGTGAGCTCCAGATCACCCAAGCGGATGCGCTGCTCCAGGCGAACGACCTGCTCGGTGGCATCGATGGCGGTCTCTTCCAGTTGCGGCACCTGGGCTTCGAGTTCCGGGGGCAGGGCAACGGTGAAGGCGGCCGCACGCAGGGCCGGCACATCGCGGCGGAGGAAGTCGGCAAAGGCCTGGGCAGACCACGGTTGGGGCTGGGCGAGGCTGGGCGCCAGGGCAATGGCTTGGCCCAGCAGGCGCAAATCGCGCGGAGAGAGAGGGGCGCCCGGTGGCGAAAAGTCGAGAAACCAACCCGCTTTCGTGGGGCGGGGATGGAGGTGGAGGCGACCGCGCGAGCCCTCATAGAGGGGCGTGGCCCAGCGATCGAGCGCCGGGGCGAGATGGGGCGGGACCTCGGCGCGCAGCTTGGCGCAGGGGGCGCGCAGGGCGGCGAGAAAGGCATCTTCGGCCGTATGGAAGCGGCCCTTGGCAGCCTGCGCGCGGGTGAGCGTGGTCGAGGCGGTGGTGCGCATCCAACAATCGAGCAGGGCGTTGAGCAGCGCGGAATCGGCCGCCTCGGGCAGGACGGTGGCGCGCCAGCGCGCCTCGTTGCCCTCCAGTCGGGGCACGACGCGCCCGGCCGCCACCAGGCGCCAGACCACGCGCAACAGGTCGGCCGCGTGGCGAAAGTCAGCCCCAAAGAGGACCAGCGGCTTCTCCGCCCCGCGCAGGTAGCTCTGCAGCGCGGCGAGCACGCCACGCCCTTCAAGCACTGGCGCGCGCCAGCCGGGGAAGAGGAAACCGATGGCCGCACACACCGCCTCGGGCGCTAGCCGCACGCCAAAGCGCTCGCCCCACAGGGTGAGTTCATCGCCAGTGCGCTCAAGGTGGAGGATCATGGGGTGGGCTCGCTACGCTCGCAAGCTGACAGCCGACAGCGCTGGCGCTCAATGAGGAAGGCCCGGCTGAGCCGTGAAAAACCCGCCCACGAGGCCAACGGCTTATCCGTCGCTTTGCGAACTGTCGGCGATGACATAGCTCCTTCGCTATCGCTTCGGACTTGTCCGCTGTCCGCTGTCGGCTTACCACGTTATCGCCCCTCATTCCCACAGTTCCCCGGGCGGTGGCTTAAAAACCGAAGGAGGCGGCGATAGTCTCGGGAACAGCCGCTTTGGCCGTCACTTGGCTGAAGCGGATGGGGGCGGATTCGAGGGCGAGGAGTTCGGGGGTCTGGCCAGTCAGCTCGCCGAGGGCGCGCGCGGCCGCAAAGTCGTCGGCCGGGGCCGAGCCGGTGAGGGCGCGGAGCATCGTGGCGGGGAACTTCCAGGGCGAAGCGGTGGCCGCGATGACGGTGGGCCGGCCGGTGGCGGGGAGCTCTTGGAGGACCTTCCAGCCGATGGCGGTGTGCGGGTCGGCCAAGTAGCCAAAGCGCTGCCAGAGGTCGGCGATGGCGCGCTCGGTCTCCTCGGGGGTGGCCCAGCCGGAGGCGAAGTCGCGATGGAGCGCTTCGAGGGCGGCGGGGGTGAGGGTGAAGGCGCCCTCGGCCTTGAGCTGCTCCTCCCAAGCGCGGACCTGCGCGCAGTCGCCGCCAGTGAGGAGCCAGAGGAGGCGCTCAACGTTGGAGGAGACGAGGATGTCCATCGAGGGGGAGTTGGTGACGTGGAAGTCGCGCCGGGCGTTGTAGGTGCCGCTCTGGATGAAGTCGCAGACCACGCGATTGGCGTTGGAGGCCACGGTGAAGCGGCCGATGGGCGCGCCCAGAAGCTTGGCGAAGTAGGCGGCTAGGAGGTTGCCGAAGTTGCCGGTGGGGACCACCACATCGAAGGGCTGGGCCAACTTGCGGGCGCACTCGAGGTAGTAGCAAATCTGGGGGAAGAGGCGGCCAATATTGATACTGTTGGCCGAGGAGAGAAGGCTGCCGTGGGCGCGAGCGCGTTCGGCCAAGGCCGGATCGGCAAAGGCGGCCTTGACCGCGGCCTGCGCGTCATCAAAGTTCCCGGCAATGGCGCAAGCGGCCACATTCTCGCCCTGGCAGCAAACCATCTGCCGGCGCTGAATCTCCGAGGTGCCCACCTGCGGATAGAAGGTGAGCACGCGCGTACCCGGAACCCCGGCAAAGCCCTCCATCGCCGCGCTGCCCGTATCGCCCGAAGTGGCCGTCAGCACGCACACTTCCCCGGCGTTGCGCGCCTGGGCCGCGTAGCTCAACAGGTGCGGCAGGAGCGTGAGGGCCACATCCTTAAAGGCATAGGTCGGCCCATGAAAGAGCTCGAGGAAGTGCACGCCGGGGGCGACCGCCTTCAGCGGCACCGCCTCGGCCGAACGGAAGCGCGCGAGCGACGAAGCCACCGCGGCTTCACGCGCTTTCGCCTCCATCTCCGGGAAGAAGCGCGCGAGCAGCGAGACCATCGTGCTGCGGTAATCGGCCTGCGGGGGCAAGGGCTCAAGGGCCCCCTGCGGCACATAGAGCCCGCCATCGGGCGCAAGCCCATGTAACAGCGCCTGCAGGCTATCGACCGCGGGGGCCTGGCCGCGCGTGGAGACATACTTCATCGCAAGTTCCTTTATCAATGCTCGCGCTACTCGCAGATGACCGGTGGCAGACGACAGCGCGCGTTTTGACATAGCTCCTCGCGTTGCTCGGACTTCCGAAACGGCGAGGCCGGAAGCCGCTGTCATCTGTCCGCTCTATACTGTCATCTCTACTTATCCAAAGACCTCATCGAGGGAGTCGGAGATGATCTCCAAGGCCTCCTCGAGGTCCTTCTCGGTGATATTGAGCGAGGGGAGGAAGCGGACCACATGCTCGCCGGCCGTGCAGCAGAGGACGCCGCCCATGCGGCAGGAGTCAACAATCTCCTTGGCCGAGCCCTCCACCTGCATCCCGATGAGCAGGCCGCGGCCGCGCACTTCGAGGATCTGCGGATAGCTCTCCATCAGCGCCTCAAGGCCCTCTTGGAGGAGCGCGCCCATCTTCTTGGCGTGGTCGAGCAAGCCCTCCTTCTCAATGACATCGAGCACCGCGAGGGCGGCGGCGCAGGCAACGGGGTTGCCGCCGAAGGTCGAGCCGAGCGCGCCGGGGTGGAGCAGGTCGGAGAGGTCGGGGCGGGCGAGGCAGGCGCCGAGGGGAAGGCCGCCGCCGAGGGCCTTGGCCAAGGTGAACATATCGGGCTTGACGCCAAGCTGCTCCCAGGCGAAGAAGGTGCCGGTGCGGCCCATGCCGGTCTGCACCTCGTCCATCAAGAGCAGGAGGTCGTGCTCCTTGCAGAGCGCAGCGACGCCTTCGATGAACTCGGGCGTGGCGGGGATGACGCCGCCCTCGGCCTGGACGGGCTCGAGCATGATGGCGACGGTCTTATTGGAGAGGGCGGCCTTGACGGAGGCGAGGTCGTTGTAATCGGCATAGGCAAAGCCGATGGGCATGGGGTCGAAGCCCTTCTGGATCTTCTCCTGGGCGGTGGCCGCGCACATGGCCAGTGTCCGGCCGTGGAAGCCCTTATTGAAGGTGATCACTTCGTAGCGGCCGCCGTGGGTCGAGCCCCAGAGGCGGGCGATCTTGACCATATTCTCGTTGGCTTCGGCGCCGGAGTTGGCGAAGAAGGCGCGGTAGCCGCCCGAGAGCTTGGAGAGGCGCTGGGCCAGGAGCACCATATTGGTGTTGTAGTAGAGGTTCGAGCTGTGGACCAGGTTGCGCGCCTGGGCCTCGATGGCCTTGATCACCTCGGGGTGGCAGTGGCCGCACGCGAGGGTGGCAATGCCGGCGGTGAGGTCGATATACTGCATGTTGTCGATGTCCACCACCTTGCTGCCGGTGCCGGACACCAACGCCACGGCCGGGGCATACGTGGGCATCAGGTACTGCTTGTAAAGGTCTGCAATGTCGTCAGTCTTCTTACTCATCGGCTTTAATCTCCGTTCCTACGCCTTGTTTCGTGAAAATCTCCAACAGAAGCGAATGGGGCATCCGCCCATCGACCAGGTGGACGCGCTGCACCCCGGCCTCAATTGCCTCCACGCAGCTCTCCATCTTGGGAATCATGCCGCCGGCGATGACGCCTTCGGCCTTCAGCTTGGCCACGTCGCTCACGTGCAACGTGGAAATCAACGAGCTCGGGTCGGCCACATCGCGCAGCAGCCCGGGCACATCCGAAATAAAGACCAGCTTGCGCACGCGCAGCGCCTTGGCGATGGCCACGGCCGCGACGTCGGCATTCACGTTGTAGAGCGCGCCATCCTCTTCGCCAATGCCCAAGGGGGTGATCACCGGGATAACCCCGGCATCGGCCATCTGCAAGATGGAATCGTTCTTCACCGCCACGGGCGTGCCCACAAAGCCCCAATCGAGCGTTGCGCCGGTCTCGGGGTCGATGCCCGTCTCCTTGCGCACGGTCAAGATCCAATCGCCGTGGAGCGGGCGCGCGAGCACGTGGAAGTTGCGGTTGAGCAGGTTGAGAATGTTGGCGTTGACCTCGTGCTTGATGACCTGCTCGACCACCTCAATGGTCTGCTCATCGGTGACGCGCAGCCCGCGCACGAAGTTCGGCGGGATCCCCGCCTTTTCCATCGCCCGGCTAATCGCCTTGCCCCCGCCGTGCACCAAGACCACCTTGATGCCCACCGTGCGCATAAAGGCCACATCGCTCATCAGGCGCAGCAGGTTCTCCGGCGACTCCATCACGCTGCCGCCGAGCTTGACCACCACCAGGCTCCCGCGGAAGTCCTGAATGTACGGGACCGCCTCGATGAGCACATTGGCTTTTTCGATAAACTGCTTCATCAGGTTGTATACTCCGCATTGATCTTCACATACTCAAAGGTGAAGTCGCACGTCCAAATCGTCTCGGCCCCCTCCCCGAGCCCCAGCTGCACCTCCACCTCAAAGGCCCGCGCGCGCATCAGCTCCTGCATCTGCGCCAAGGTCGCCGCGTCCGCCACGCGCCCGCAGTCATACGCGCACACGCCGCCATAGAGGATTCGTACCTTGCGCTCATCCACCTCAGCCCCCGAGTAACCCGTGGCGCAAATCACCCGCCCCCAATTCGGGTCCAGCCCGAACCACGAGGTCTTCACCAATGGCGACCGGGCAATCGCGCGCGCCACCAAATGCGCATCCTCCCGCGTCCGCGCCCCGGTCACCTTCACCGTCACGAACTTGCTCACCCCTTCGCCATCCATCACAATCTGCTTGGCCAGCGCCTGGCAGACCTCCCGCAGCGCGGCCAAAAAGACTCCCGCCTGCGGATGGCTCCCATCAATCACCCGGTTCCCGGCCAACCCATTGGCCAGGCAAATCAGCGTATCGTTCGTCGATTCGTCGCCATCGACCACCACGCGGTTGAAGGACGCATCGGCCGCCTCCTTCAGCGCGCGCTGCAGCCACGCGCGGTCCACCGCCGCATCGGTGGCCACATAGGCGAGCATCGTGGCCATCTTCGGCTCGATCATCCCCGCCCCCTTGCACATCCCGCCCAGGGTCACCACCTTGCCATCAATCTCGCAGACCGCGCTCGCGCGCTTGGGCTGCGTGTCGGTGGTCATAATCGCCCGGCTCGCCGCCTCATCCGCCTCCGCGCCACGTGCCAGCACGCCGGCAGCTTTCTTCACCCCGGCCACCACACGCTCAACCGGCAGCAACGCCCCAATCACCCCCGTGCTCGAAACCAAAACCTCCTCCGGCGCAATCCCCAGCACCTCCGCCGTCGCCGCAGCCACCTGTCGCGCATCGGCCAGACCCTGCTCGCCGGTGCACGCATTCGCGCAGCCAGTATTCACCGCCACCGCGCGCACCGTGCCCCCCAGCGCCAGACGCTCGCGATCCACCACCACCGGCGCCGCCGCCACCAGATTTGTCGTAAAGACGCCCGCCCACACGCACGGCACCTCCGAAACCACCAACGCCACATCTCGGCGATTGGCATACTTCACCCCCGCCTCAACGCCTGCCGCGCAAAAGCCCTTCGCCGAAGTAATACCGCCTGATGCCATAGCCTTCTTCCTCCAATAAGCAGTGAAAGCACAAAGTATGCCACAACCCCCTTGAAAATGCAACGCCGCGCATTACGCGCTGTCGCGTTCGCGAGTTGTATAATCAACCCGAAACTTTTTACCACCGTGCAATTCGTGTGGAAAAAGGGTATAAGGGGAAGAACGGAGTTCGTCCCCTTACCTCCCC
>SFJE01000053.1 GCA_004555175.1 Lentisphaeraceae bacterium
TATGAAATTATAATCAAAAAACGATGTATACCTTTCTCAAGATTAGAACGTTTTTGGTGTTGGCTACGCCAAGGTGTGACGCGTAATTGAGTGATTATATGAATATATGATGGACTATGTCAAAAAACATTTCTAAGTCGAAGATTGCAATCGTATGATGTTATGACACATTCTTTGAATTCTTTATGTAGCCTCTCAGCGGCAGGACTGTAAGATGCCTTCGAGATGAGTAAAGTATTTGATTTCCTCGTTAGATAATCGATGTTGAAAGTAGTCTTTACGCCATAATGGGCGTGGTGCTTATGAGCGGTGGATACTTTGGGTAAATCTCATTTCCGGGATAAGGGTGCCGCGCGAAGGGTGTTGCCGAGGGCGGGGGGTGTGTGCTATGATGTGTTCGTATGCGCGTGCTTTATGTCTTTATCGATGGCGTTGGCTATGGCGAGCCGGGGGAGCAGAATCCGGTTTGCCCGGCGGTTTGCCCGACGCTGTGCGCGCTGATGGACAGGGCGGTGCATTTGGATGCGTGCTTGAATGTGCCGGGGTTGCCGCAGTCGGCGACGGGGCAGTCGACGCTTTATACGGGGGTGAATGCGCCGCAGGTGATGGGGCGGCACAAGGAGGGTTTCCCGGGGCCGACGCTTTGCAAGTTGTTGCAGGAGGGGAACTTATTTATGGAGCTGCGGCGGCGGGGGCTGCGGGTCTGCTTTGCCGATGCGTACTTTGCCGACACGGCCGATGAGTTGGCGGCGCGGCGCTTTAAGAGTGTGACGACGATTATGTCGCTGACTACCCCGGAGGTGATTCGCTATCAGCGCGATATGCTTGCCGGGCGGGCGGTGTTGCATGATTTGACGCGCGAGGCGATTGTTCCCAAGGGTTATACTGGGCCGTTGATTACGCCAGAGGTGGCGGCCGAGCAGTTGCTGGATATTGCCGCGGAGAATGACTTTACGCTTTTTGAGTACTTCCTGACGGATATTGCCGGGCACTCGCAGAATCGTGAGCGGGCCGAGGGCGTGTTGAGTTCGCTGGATCGTTGCCTGACGAAATTGGTGGCCGGGCGCGACGAGGAGACGCTGTTGCTGATTACCTCCGACCACGGGAATATTGAGGATTTGGGCACGCGCGGGCACACCTTTAACCCGGTGCCGCTGATTGCCGTGGGGCCGCACGCCGAGGAGATTCTCGCGGGGGCTTCCTCGCTGATGGATGTGATGCCGCACTTGATGCGGGTGATTTAAGGAGGAGGGAACGATGAAGTTTTTGCCCCTGTCTCTCTTGTTCGTGGCCGCAGGCGTGGCCGTTGCCGCTGAGGTGATCCCCAACAAGCCCTATGATGGGCCCATTAAATGTGAGGGAAGTGAGACCACCTCCTTGACCATCAGCGGTTCGCCGTCCATTCAAGAAGGGACCACGCTCTTGCTCACTGCGCAGATGACCTTTACCCTGCCCACCGAAAAACCGGCCTATGACGATGAGGTGCGCGCTTCCAAGCTCGCCATTACGGCCGATCCCGACGGCACCATTCAGGTGGCCGACGGTACCAAAAGCGCTTGGGTCTCTAGTGGCTATACGGTCGCGGATGGCGGCTCGGTGATGATGCGCGCCGAAGGCAAGCTCTATAGCAAGAACAAGTTGGCCTTTAAGGTCACCTTCTCGCCAATCGCAGCGGCCAATTCGGCGGTTGACCCGGCGGCGGTGAAGACGGTAGAGGTGGTTTCGCCCGCTTCGGAGACCACGCTTAGCGGCTTTACCTTCACGGGCGAGGGGGAGACCGCGGCGCTTACCTTGGGCTTGGTGGATATGGCCATTCTGCCGCCGCCGGCGGCGGAGGGTTCCACGCAGGACCCCGCGCTGGTCGAGAAGTATATTGCGTGGGCGAACGAGACCGGAAGCGCCGTGGCTGATAGCAACCTCGATGAAGCAACTAAGCAAAACGCCTTTGCGATGAACGCCGGCGGCAAGCCGAGCCTTACCATCACCGCCATCGACCCCACTGCCGGCACCATCACCGTCAAGGGCAGCTATACCGACCCCAAGACCGACCCCGAGGGCACGAGCAAGACACCGGTGGACCTCAAGACCATCAATGGCGTGCTCACCATCGCCTCGCGCGAAAGCCTGGGCGGAGCGGAGACCATCCAGACCGTCAATGTCACGACGGCCGTATCGGATGGCAAGGCGGTGGTCGTCCCGTTGCCCGAGGGCGCGCGCTTCGTCAAGGCCGCAGTCTCAGTCAATCCCCCGGCGGCGACCGCGGACGAAGGTAACGCCGAATAACCCCCTTTTCCCTTTCATCCTAGAGCAGAAAGACAGACGAAACTATGGATAAGCAGAACAGCGCCTACGCCGCAGCCGGCGTGGATATCGATAAGAAGATGAGCGGCATCGAGACCATCAAGCAGATGGTTAAGCAGACGGTCACCCCTGGCGTGATTGGCGGCATCGGCAGCTTCGGTGGGCTCTTCCAGTCGCCCGGGGCCGACACCATCCTCGTGGCCTCCGCCGATGGCGTGGGCACCAAGCTCAAGGTCGCCGCGATGGCTGGCCGCCACGACACCGTCGGGCAGGACATTGTCAACCACTGCGTCAACGACATTCTTGTGCAAGGGGCCACCCCGCTCTTCTTCCTGGACTACATTGGTGCCTCGGTCTTCGACTCGGCCATCTTCAATGATGTGGTCAAGGGTCTGTGCAAGGCCTGCGCCGAGAACAACTGCGCGCTCCTGGGCGGCGAAACCGCCGAGATGCCCGGCCTCTACCCGGTGGGCGAGTATGACCTCGTGGGCACGATTGTGGGTCAGGTGAAGAAGGATAAGGTCATCACCGGCGAGAAGATTGCGGTGGGCGACGTGCTCATCGGCCTGCCCTCGGGCGGTCTGCAGACCAATGGCTTCTCCCTGGCGCGCAAGGTTATCTTCGAGCAGGAAGGCCTCAAGCCCGAGGATCTCCTCCCGGGCACGGAGACCACCTGTGCCGATGCGCTCCTCGCCGTCCACAAGAGCTTCCTGAAGCCGGTGCTCAAGGTGATGGAGGCCGGCGTGGACATCCACGGCATGGCCCACATCACCGGCGGCGGTTTCTACGACAACATCCCGCGCGTCCTGCCCAAGACCGTCGATGTCACCATCGACTCGGCCGCCTGGGAGGTGCCGCAAGTCTTCAAGTTCATCGGCGAGAAGGGGGGCGTGGCCAAGGAGGAGATGTACCGCGTCTTCAATATGGGCATTGGCTTCATCCTCATCGTCTCCACGGCCGATGCCGGGGCCACCCTCAAGGCCCTGGAAGAAGCCGGCGAGAAGCCCGTCGTCATCGGCGGAGTCAATCCCGGCCACAAGGTCGTTCACGTGCTCTAAATCCGGCTCTTACGCCCCCTTCGGCCTAGTAAACGGCGAAGGGGGCTTCTTTTTTCTACAGAGGTGTGGCATGAAGCGGTTGGTATGGGTGCTATTGGCGGTGGTGATGGCGGCGGGCGCGTGGGCGCAGCGGGTGAAGGTGGCGTGCATTGGCGATTCGATTACCTTTGGCTTCGGGCTCAAGGCGCGCGATAAGGAGTCTTATCCCGTCAAACTCCAGGCGCTCTTGGGGAGCGACTACGAGGTGCGCAACTTCGGCAACTCAGGCCGCGGCATCTACCAGCACTCTTGGCGCGGCAAGGAGAAGCGCGCCTATCGCGCGATGAAGGAGCACCAGGAGGCGCTGGCTTGGCAACCGGACATTGTCATCTGCAACTTGGGCATCAACGATTGCGGCGAGTTCCTCAAGACCGAGCGCCGCGCCCCGGGCACCTTCCGCAAGGACTACCTCGCGCTCTTGGCCGACTATCAGGCGCTCCCCTCTCATCCCAAGTTCTACCTCTGGACCAGGCTCTCGCCCCTCGCGCCCGGTCAGAAGTTCTACCGCAGCCCCGAGCCTTTCCTGATGCAGCGCGAGCTTGAGGCCGTGGCCGCCGAGGTCAACGCCGTGGCCATCGATATGGAGACGCCCCTCAAGCCCTACGTGACCACCTTCTTCCCCGATAAGATCCACCCCAACGCCCAGGGCGCCGCCCTCATCGCCATCACCACTGCCGAGGCCCTCAAGCCCGGAAAGGTCGACCGCGCCAAGGCCGCGCGCGAGCGCATCACCAATAGCCAAGGTTGGGCTCTCCCCTGGCCCGCCACTGAGCCCGTCACCCTCCCCGAAGGTCTGGAAGGCAAGGCCGAGACCTGGCTCTGCGCCGGCCAATCCAATATGTTCTGGCCCCTCAGTCGCTGCACGGCTGCCGCCGAAGAGGCCGCCGAGACCGCGAATCACGAAATCTGGCTCTGGGACTACGTCAGCGGGGTCTGGCAGCGCATCACCCCCCAGAATGCCGGCATCTGGAGCGCGATGGCCATCTCCTTCGCCAACCGCCGCGCCCGCGCCTCGGGTAAGCCCATCGCCCTTCTACTCGTGGGCGTGGGCGGCGCCCCCACCGAATCCTTCCTGGCCGCGGATGTGATGGCCGCCGTCAAGCCCGATGGCTCGCCCAAGTATCCGCGCCTACACAAGATTGTCACCAACCGCAAGCCCCTCGACCAGAACGAGGATTATCCGCGCACCTGGTGCAAGCAGGTTTACCCCAACCGTCTGCGGCAGGAATCGGCAGGCTGGGAGGTCAACCGCCTCTACAACTGCGCGATTGCGCGCGTCCGCACCCTCCCGCTCACCGGCGTCCTCTGGTACCAAGGCGAGAGCAACGCCTCGGTGGCCATCGGTGGCGAGCGGGATACGCCCCTCGAGGAACCCTATATGGAGGAGACCCTGCACGCGGTGATTGAGAGCCTTCGTCCCAACGACAAGATTCCTTTCCTGATGGTGGGTCTGCCCGTGATGAACCGCCCCTGGGAGCCCTACCGCAAACTCCAAGCCAATGTCTGCGCCGCCACCCCCAACGCCATCTACCTCGACACCTTCTCCCGCAAACTCGGCGAAGCAAACAATATCCACCCCAAGAACAAGTGCCCCTTCGCCGACCTTGCCGCCGAAGCCGCTGACTTGGCCCTCGACCCCGCCAAGCCCACCCCTCACAGCCTCTAACACTCGGGGCCTCGCCGCCCCCGTACTCTGGTGTGGGGACTGCTCGTCCCCACACTCCTCGGCAGGACTACTCGCCCTGCACCCCGGGAGCGCGGTATGCTCCACCCCAGCCGATGCGCCCTCTGGGCACGTCGGCTTTTGGCATCCTAAAGCCTCGCGCGCTTCATCTTTCTTGAAACCCTAACTGGCTCCAACCCCAGCCCGGTCCGACCTCAACCTGAACAATGCCCGAGTCCAACCCGCGCGAGGCGCTGGACAGACAATTATCCCTGGGGGTTAATTATTCTGCTGGCCCGAGTTCAAGGTCTACCCGGCCCGAGTCCAGGATCATGCGGCAGGTGGCGGGGCCTTTGGCCTTGCATTCATCGCTCATTGAATGGCGGCTTCTGCCACAAGTTTATCGTAGAGCGCCTGGGCTTCTTTGTCTGAAACTGCTGTAACAGAAAAAAGTTTGGGCGCTTCGGGGGAAGCGCCCAAACGGTTGGGATGGCGGCGGGGCCGCGATTACTTGCCGGCGATCTGACCGGAGAGGGCGAGCATACGCGCCTCGACGGACTGGATTTCGGCGAAGCCCTGCGAGCTGACGGGGTTGACGCCATCGGAGGCTTCCATGGAGGAGTCGGCCTCGTTGTAGATGGTGTGCGGGCAGCCGGTGAGGGCATCAAAGAAGATGTTGCCCTTGTAGAGGCTGAGGGTGACGGTGCCATCGGCGTATTGGGCGAGGGTGTCGACGGCGTTGCGGGCGGCAACGGTGGTCGGGTCGTAGTAGCGGCCATCGTAGATCTGGTCGGAGATCAACTTGGAGAGCTGCATGAAGAAGAGGGTAGCGCGGCGGTCCATCGTGGCCTGATAGACGTAGCGGATGGCCGAGCCGAGCAGTTCCATGCCGGGGGCTTCGTAGACGCCGCGGCTCTTGGTGCCGATGATGCGGTTTTCAAGCGCGTGCTTCATGCCGATGCCGTTGCGGCCGCCGATTTCGTTGGCCAGCATCATCGCCTCAAGCGGGGTGACGTCCTTGCCATTGATCTGCACCACGCGGCCCTTGGCAAAGCGGATGGAGATCTGCTCGGCCTTGTCCGGCGCCTGCCACGGCCACACGCCCATCGTCGGCTCAACGATCGACATGGAGGTTTCCATGCTCTCGAGGTCTTCGGCTTCGTGGGAGAGGCCGGCCATATTCGCATCGGTGGAGTACTTCTTCTTGCCGCCGGCGAAGGCCTGAATGCCGAACTGCGCGAGGTAGTCGACCATCTGGGTGCGGCCGGGGAACTTCTCCAACAGCCCGGCATCGCGCCACGGGGCGTAGACCTTCATCTCGGGGGCGAAGACATTGGTGTAACGCTCGATGCGCATCTGGTCGTTGCCGCGGCCGGTGGCGCCGTGGACGAGCACCTGCACGCCACGCTTCTTCATCTCGGGGATGAGGCCCTTGATGGTGACCGCGCGGCCGATGCCGGTGGAGTTCCAGTAACCACCATCATACATCGCCTGGCACTTGATCGCCTCCAAGCAGGCGTCGGCCATTTCGTTGCGCAGGTCCACGATGACCGTCTCAATGCCACAAGGCGCCATGCGCTTGGCCACATCATTGATGTCCTTTTCATCGGGCTGGCCGATACCGCCGGTGAAGCCAATCACCTTCACGCCGGCTTCCATCATCACCTTTGCAATCGTGCGCGAATCCAACCCGCCCGAAACGCAGGTGCCCGCAACCAGACCCTTGAGGTCATCCAAAACCAATGCCATATCCAAAACTCCTTACATAGGGTTGAAAGTGCCGAACAGTGTAGCACAATTTCCTCCCCGCCGCTTACAAGGCGCCCCCAGTTGTAAAGTAAATCGTGAATTGTCTATGCGGCAGGGCAGTTGGCTAGGTAGGCTTGGGAGGCGGTTGTGCCATTGAGTGAGGTTCGGCG
>SFJE01000025.1 GCA_004555175.1 Lentisphaeraceae bacterium
TCGGCGAGGGTACTGCGGGGTTCGCCCGTGGGAGAGTAGCACGTTGCCGGAACTTTAAGCCCCTGATTGCAACCGCAGTCAGGGGCTTTTTTTGTGCCCAGAAACCGCAACGAGCGCCGGAAACCACAAAGGACATAGAGGAAACCCGGGACGGCACGCAGGGAGCACGGGGTGGCGCGCAGATTTAGCAACCACAAGTCCGAGCGAAGCGAAGGAGCTATGTCAACAAGGGACACAAAGTGCACAAAGAAAGGCGCGCAGGGTGCACACAGGAAGGCGCGCAGGGTGCACACAGGAAGGCTCGCAGATTTAGCAACCACAAGTCCGAGCGAAGCGAAGGAGCTATGTCAACAAGGGGCACAAAGTGCACAAAGAAAGGTACTCAGGAAATACGGGAAGATACGCAGAGAGGCACGCAGGGAAGGGGGACGGGAAAGCACGGCGAGGGTGGGGCGCAAAGGTTTCACCGGGGCCTGCTTTAGGCTTGCGGGCAAAGCAGGGGGCGATTTTCCAAATTGACATCGGAGAGCGGGTGAGGTATGCTACGGCACATAGTTTGATTCTAGCGATCTTCTAGACCGCTTGCAGTCTCAGACGCCAAAAGTGGCGTCCCGGTTCGTATTCTCAACCGCTTTCTTTGTGCCAAAGATGAAACACGATCTCTGCCGTTTCTGTTGTGGACTGCTGTTGCTTTTAGCGACGGCTGCGCGTGCGGCCATTCCTGAAGCTTGGTTTGCCGACAAGGCCACCCTTTCCGCCGCTACGCGTGAGCAGTGCTATGCCATCTTCCCGGCGCGGCAGAAGGTGCTTTTTATCTTGCCCGAGGCGCTTGTTCCGGCCTTTGCTTCACCTCCTCGGACGCGCGAGATTGTCGCCGGCGAGGCATACTTTATTGATCATTGCCTTAATCACCATCCGGAAGTACCAGATGCAATCTATCGGCAGATTGATGACATTCTTTCATCGCCCGAAGAGATCATTCAAGATTGCCGGAATGGCGGCGATGCGCTTGTCCTCTCCAAGACGCTTTCCGGCACGCGCTATGCGCTGGTCATCCGCCATCATCCTGACAAGCGCCTTCTCCTGTATAAGACGCTCTTCCCTGCCAAGAAGAAACTCTATCCACGCCTACCGCGGTGGCCGCTACCACAAGGGAAACTCCAAGGCCCTCTCTCATTTCCGCGGAATGGCGCTTGCGCTCCCCGTTTGTCTCGCTCGCTAATCGGGGGTATTGGAGGAATGGGAGGGAAGTTTGGCTGCGGTATTAAACTTCAGACGAGGGCGGTGTAGCGGATGGAAGCGGCGATGAGGGGGGATTGCTGGTTTGTGCGGTCACCGTTGGGGATGGTGTGCTTGCGGGCGAGGGATGGCGCGCTGACGGGGCTCTCGTTTTGCGAGAAGGAAGCGGCAGAGGAGCCGTCTAAGACCGTGCCGCCGGTGGTGCGTGGGGCGATGGTATGGGTGGAGGATTACTTTCAAGGACGGTTCCGTCCTCCGGACTTTCCAATCGCGCTGCGGGGGACGCCTTTCCAGTTGCGGGTGTGGTCTGCCCTTAGCGGGCTTGGACCGGGAGAGACGCGGAGTTATGGCGAACTGGCAGTGGCGCTTCACTGCGCGAGTGCGCGGGCGGTGGGACAGGCGTTGGGCCGTAATCCGCTGTTGCTTCTGATTCCGTGCCATCGGGTCATTGGCGCGAATGGGCAACTTGGTGGCTACGCCGGTGGACTTGAGCGTAAGCGTGCGTTGCTTACGTTGGAGAAGCGCTTCATCGGCGCATCCCTCTGCACGCTGCTTCCCGGAGTTATCGAGAACAGTCTACGCCAACGACGCGTTATGGGGCTGTGACGCGGGGGCCGTGATGCGGGGGCTGGCTCGCCCCCGCACTCCTCGGGAGCGTGGGACGCTCCACCCCGGCCGAAGCGCCCTGCGGGCACTTCGGCTGTTGGCACATCGCCAGGAGGGCCACTCAGATGCTTGCGCTGATGAGGATAATGGCGGTGTAGACGGAGAACGCCACGTGCCAGAGCAGGAGTGTTATCGCGGCGCAGAGGCGCCACGGGCGGCCGGTAAAGCGCCGCACGACCGTGCAGATAAGCCCCCACGCCGCTCCCAACGTAAGCAAGCACATCCCTAGTTCCAGCCCCCCCAATCCGGCGCCAAAGATCTTAAAGAGGAATAAAAGCGGGAGGACCGAAACCATTACCGCCGTTCCGAGCCACCCAAAGAGCAACGCCTTGGAACAACAAAGTGCGACCTCAACCCCCACAATCCCCGCCGCCAGAAGCAACAACGCCCATCGACTGTGTAATTGTTTTCCACTCATTTGCCAGCGGCTCCTCTCTCTTTGCGCAGTAGGGATAACATTTTGCCTTTGTAGGAGAAGTATTTGGGCCCCGCATATGCGCCCGAGGCGTTCTTTTGCGGCATAAACTGTTTGCAGAAGCCTGACAGCGAGTAGGTGGCACCCTTGTACTCGATCTTCTTCTCGTCGGCAACTGTTACCGTTATCTCGGTTGGGATAAAGACCAGTTTTTCGCCTCTCGCAATCCCCACCTTATCAAAGGAGAAGGGGTCGGTTCGTGGCTTAGCCCTCTCTGTCGGCTTCTTAACGGCTTTCTTCGTAGATATTAACGCTTGGTTCTTTTTTATCACTGTTGCTGAACGGCCCAAGTCGACATCCCGGTTATATCGCTTGACCTCTGCGGTATAACCGTCCCTCTTGAACTTTCTAACGATACGTTTAATCTCTTTTACTACAATCTCTTTCCGGCAGGCGAAGAACTCTGTACCTTCCTTTCGAGTCTTTGCCAATGCATGTGTGTTGAAAACCCTATCTTCAAGATAATTGCAAGCGTTGGTCTCGATAGTTAAGATGGGTTTAAAGTTTGTATAAACGGCACTATTCAGATTCCCGAGGCGGTGTGCTAAATCAGTGGTTTTGCCAATTTTTACTACGTCGACTCCATCTATAGGCTTCAAGCATTCGTTTGTGAGAACGTAGACAAATCCAGCCCGGGGCTTGGTCTCCTTGCGCTGTGCCATAGTGCAAACTCCTTTCTTATAATTGCGTGGCGGACAACCGCACATTGACAGAATACCATGCTCCCCTCTTTTGGGCAACTACGCAGGGCGTTATTCGGGGGGAGGTCATCCATTTTTCTGGGACAATCAGCCTGGCGGAGAAGGCAGGTGAACAACATTCACCAGCACACACTACTTTGACCTAGGGCCTAGCTCAAAGCGACCTAGGGCCTAGGTCATCTCGAGGTAGGCCCTACCTTTTTTAGGGTATCCTCCGGGCCTTTGCGGTGGTGGCGTGAGTTGGTGTTAAAGGAAGGCTGGTGGGGGTAATTTCCGTCGCCGGCTAAAAGTGGCGGCGCTTCTGCGGTTGGCGGCGGGTTTTGGTATACTGGGCGGTATGAGACTTTTTGACTTTTCGTTTGTCTGGACAACGGCGATGTTGTTCCTGATGTTGATGGATCCGTTCGGCAATTTGCCGGTGTTTATGTCGACGCTTAAGCATGTGCGGCAGGAGCGGCTGACGTGGGTGATTTTCCGGGAGTTGTGCTTTGCGCTCGTGGCGATGGTACTTTCGCTGGTGGCGGGGCAGGCCTTCTTTGGGTTGCTGCATATCGAGGCGGGGACGCTGGCGATTGCGGGGGGCATTATCCTCTTTCTGACGGGGATTAAGATGGTCTTCTCGTCGCTGGCCGAGGATGCGCCGGTGCAGCAGGGCGAGCCGTTTATCGTGCCGCTGGCTATTCCGCTGATTTGCGGGCCGGGGCTGATTGCGATTCTTTCGACCTTGCGCGGGAGCGTGCCGCAGGCGACGCTGCCGAATTGCCTGTTGGCGCTGGGGGTGGCGTGGGTCATCCAGACGGCGATTATGCTCTGCGGGCGGGCGCTCTCGCGCGTGCTGGGGCGGCGGGGGTTGAATGCGCTCGAATCGCTGATGGGGTTGCTGCTGACGAGTTTGGCGGTGGGGATGGTGCTGCAGGGGATTAACCAGACCTATCATCTGGGGTAGGGGCCGGGCGATTGACCGCGCGCGGAATGTGCTATAGTAGTAGGTAATGTCAGAAAGGATTGTTATGGCGATGATGCAGTTTGTGAAGCGGGCGTTGGCCTGGTGGGCGGTGGCAACGATGGTGGCGAGTGTGCGCGCCGGGGAGTTGGAGGCGCTGGCCAAGCGCGTTTCGCCCAAACTTGAGGGGCGGGTAATTTTCCGCATTGAGCCGGCGCGCAAGGATATTTCGGTGGCGCCGAGCGGGCAGGACAAGATTGCGATTGCTGCGCCGAACACGCGCTTGGCAGCGGCGGGGCTGGGGTGCTATCTGCGGACGGTGGCCAAGGCTCACTGGTCGTGGTGTGGCGACCGGCTGACCGGAGAGATGCCCGCGCCGAACCGGGTCTACACCTTCCGCCCGGCCGCGCCCCATTCGCTGGCCTATAACTATTGTACGCTCTCCTATACGATGGCCTTCTGGGATGCGGCGGCGTGGCGCGCGGAGTTGGACCGCCTGGCGCTCTACGGCTTTGAGTACTTCTTGGTGCAGGCCGGTCTGCCGCAGGTGTGGGCCGAGACCTTGCGCGAACTGGGCTATCCCGAGGAGCGCATCGCCGCGTTCATCCCCGACGAAGCGGCCGCCGCGTGGTGGAATATGGGCAACTTGGAGGGGCTGGGCGGCCCGCTCAGCGCTCAGCGCGTGGCCGAGAATGCCGAACTCGGGCGCGAGATTGTGGCTCACGCCAAGGCCTTGGGCCTAAAGCCCATCCTCCAAGGCTTCACCGGTCTGCTTCCGCACGATTTGCCGGACTACCTCTCTAAGGCGGACTTCCCGGACGCGCAGTGGGTCAATCAGGGCCAGTGGGTCGATGGCTTTGTGCGCCCAACACTCCTGGTGCCCTCGACCGAGGCCTTCGCGAAGATCGCGGAGATCTGGTATCGCAACCTCTTTAAGGTCTATGGTGTGACGGCGGCCGATGCCTTTGGTGGCGACCTCTTCCATGAGGGCGGCCAGGTGGCGAACTTGGATGTGACGGCCTGCGCGCGGGCCGTTCAGGGCGCCCAGCAGAAGGCCTCCCCGGGCGCAATTTGGATGATCCAGGCTTGGCACGGTAACCCGCGCGAGGCGCTCTTGAAGGGGCTCGACCCGCGCTACGCGATGGTCGAAGCGCTCGTCTACAATCAGGCCGAGGGCCACCACTACAGCCGCCGCTTCCAGAACATTCCTTGGCTGTGGTGCGAGCTGCTGAACTTCGGCGGCAATCACGGCTTCTACGGCGGCGTGCGCCCGCTGGCCGACCTCGGCGCGTTGACCGAGCAGCCCAATGCCGACACCTTCGCCGGCTTCGGCCTCCTCTCGGAGGGGCTGGAGACGAACCCCCTCTTCTACGACCTCTTCACCTGCCGCTTCTTTATGCCCCGCTCGGCGATGCTGGGCGAGCACGGTCTGGATACCTGGTTGGCAGATTACGCCCTGCGCCGCTACGGTCTGGCCAATACCACCCTCGTGCGCGCGCTACACCTCTTGGCCGATTCGGTCTATGCTCCGGCGCGCGAGCAGGAGGGCTGCACCGAGAGCGTCTACTGCGCCCGCCCCTCGTGGGGCGCGCGTAAGGCCTCCACGTGGTCGAGCGGCGAACAGTACTATCCGCCGGCGGCCACGCGCCGGGCTGCGGAGCTCTTCGCGGCCGTGGCCAAGCGCTCGCCGGCCCTCACGAAGATTGAAACCTTCCGTTATGACCTGATTGACGTGATGCGTCAGGCGTTGGCGGACCTCGGGCGGCCGCTCCTGACCTTGGCGCGCAACGACGCGCAGGCGCGCGAGGCCTTCTTGGAAGCGATTCGCCTCTCCGATGAGCTGATGGCCTTCGAGCCGCGTTGGCGGCTGGATTGGTGCGAGGCGCGTACGCGCGCGGTGGCCGGCGAGGCCGGGGCCAAGGCCTATCGCCGGATGATTACCACGTGGAGCGGGCGGCGCGGGTCGCTCAACGACTACGCCCACCGTCAACTCGCGGGTCTCTTTAAAGGCTACTACCTGCGCCGCTGGGAGGCCTTCTTTGCCGGCACGGGCAACCTCGACGCGCAGCTTGAGGCGATTGATCGCGACTTCCTGGAAAATGGCTATCCGCAGGCGACGCCCGATTTGAAGACGCTGATTCCGACCCTGCGCCGGGCCGAGGCGCTCCTGAAGCGGGCCTACGAAACCTGGCCCAAGGCCTTCCGCTTTGATACCGGCGTGGCGTGGAATCTTGAGGGGCGCAAGGGCACCGTGGAGATGAGCTTCGACGTCACCGAATACATCAAGCAGGCCGGCACCTTTGAGGTCACCTTCGAGTGGACCCACGGCGGTCACGCCCTCAAGATTGAGCAGGTGGAGCTCTTTGAGGCCGATCAGTGTGTGGCGGCCGATCGCCACGCTGGCTATGCCGGGATTCGCAAGCAGGCGAATGTCTACACCCTTAAGTTGCCGAAATACCGCACGACCCTGGCCGACTACACCCTGCGCGTGACCGCCTCGGGCGATGGCGGCGGGAACTCGGCCGGCAAGTTCACCATCGAGCGCAAAGAGTAAGGCGCAGAAGAGGAGTTGGCAATGGCAAATCCGCAGCGTGTGCAAAAGGTGCCGCAGAGGGGGCTCGGCGTGGTAGCCGGGGTCCTGGTGGCGCTCTTTATGGGGCTATGGGTCTGGTTCGGGTGGCGCATTGAGCCGGAGGCTGGCGAGTTCGCCGTGCTGATGCGCAAGACGGGCAAGGATTTGCCAAGCGACTGCATCCTCGCGCCTGGGCCCGAGTATAAGGGCATCCAGGAGGCGGTCCTCCCCGAAGGCCGCTACTTCCGCAATCCCTTCGTTTGGGATTGGCAATACTTCCGCGCCACGGATATTGCCGCCGGCCGCTTTGGCGTGCTCATTCGCAAGGATGGCAAGCCCCTGCCGCCCGGGGAGATTATCGCGCGCGATGGCACCAGCAAGGGGATTGTCCCGGAGGTGCTCGGCACCGGGCGCCACCGCATCAATCCCTATGCCTACGACCTGCGGCTCTACGACGACATTCGCATTCGCCCGGGCTATGTGGGCGTGGTGACGGCCTTGGTGGGCGCGGATGTCTTTGCCGAGGTTAAGCCGCAACTCGAGGAGCGCGGCTTCCTGGTGGCCGAGGGCTCCAAGGGCGTCCAGCGCAAGATCCTCAAGGAGGGCACGCACCGCCTCAACCCCTTCCTCTATGCCGTCTCGCTCGTCAACACGCAGAGCCAGCGCTTTGAGCTCTCGGGGAACGACGCCATCACCTTCCTCACGCTCGATGGCTTCGTTGTCACGGCCGAGGGCACCTTGGAGTTCAACCTGGAGGAGGACAAAGTGGCCCTGCTGACCCAGGAGGTCGGCGATATGGATGACATTCTCCAGAAGCTCATCCTCCCCAGCGCTCGCGGCTTCTCGCGCATCGAAGGCAGCAAGAAGATGGCCACCGAGTTCATCGTGGGCAAGAGCCGCCAGGACTTCCAGGACAAGCTCGAAGCCTACCTCCGCGAAATCTGCGCCCCGCGCGGCATCTCGCTTAACTCGGTGCTTATCCGCGACATCTTTGCCCCGCAATCCATCGCCGGCATTGTGCGCGATCGCGAACTCGCGGTCCAGGAGTCGCGCAAGATTGAGCAGCAGATTGTCCAGGCCGAGTCGCAGGCCGAGCTCGGGCGCCAGAAGGCCCTCGCCGCGCAGAACTCGGCCGTGGTGATGGAGCAGACCGCGCAGATCCAGGCCCGCATCGCCGCCGAACAGCGTAAGGCCGAGCAGACCATCGCCGCCCAGGCCAAGCTCGATGTGGCCAAGGTGGCCTACGAGGCCGCCCTGCGCACGGCCGAGGCCAAGATGACCGCTGCCGAGGCCGAGCGCCGGGTCATCGAGGCGCGCACCAAGGCCTTTGCCGACGTCCTGCGCCAGGAGGTGAGCATCTATGGCAACGAGGCGGATTACGTCCGGATGAAGCTCTATGAGAAGACGGCCCCGCGTGTGCAGTCGATCCTCGCCACGCCCGAAGCCGACGCGCCCTTCGGTCTGCCCCTGGGCGTGCAGTCCACTCCCGTCGTGCCCACGCCGGCGGCCCCCGTGCAGTCTACGCCGGCCCCTGCGCAATCAGTTCCCGCCACGCCGGCGGCCCCGGTCCAACCCTAAGGCGAAAGGAGAGCGCAATGAAGCAGAAAGGAATCGTTGCTGTGTGCGTGCTCGTGGCCGTGTTGGCCACGGTGTGGGGCGTGTGGATGTGGTGCTTCTGCCGCATCGAGGTGCCGTCCGGCTGGATGGCTATCGTCACGGCTAAGGTCGGCGAGGACCTCCCGCCCGGCGAAATCCTGGCCAACCCCGGGCAGAAGGGCGTCCTGCGCGAGCCCCTGACCGAGGGGCGCCACTTCCTCAACCCGATTGACTACGATTGGAAGCTCGTTCGCGCCCAGACCATCCCCGTGGGGAAGGTGGGCGTGGTCACCTCGAAGGTCGGCCGCGAGCTGCCTAATGGCGAAATCTTGGCGGCGGACGCGGCGAGCAAGGGCGTCTGGAAGGGCGTGTTGGGGCCGGGCACCTACCGCCTCAACCCTGAGGGCTACACCCTGCAGGTGATGGACGCGATGAGCATTCCCGTGGGTTATGTGGGCATCGTCACCTCGCAGACTGGCGTACCGGCCAAGCCCGGCGCCTTCGCCCAGCGCGGCGAGAAGGGCGTCCTGGCCGAGGTGCTCCAGCCCGGGCTCTACTACATCAACCCGCGCGCCTATCAGGTGGACCTGGTGGAGGTGGGGATGAACCAAGTCTCCATCATCGGCCGCACCGGCACCGTGGTCCTGACTAAGAACGTCGCCTCCAACGCCTCCAGCGCCCTCGATGAACTGCAGAGCTCGATGCTCAAGCAGCAGCAGAAGCGCCGCGAGGACTACGTCAACCGCAGCGAGAACCTGATGACCCAGGAGGACGTGAACTGCAACTTCGCCGCCTCCGGCGAGAAGAACTCGGCCGCCCGCAACCGCCTCGCCAGCAAGCGTAAGGCCTCCTCCCTCTCCAAGCGCGCCGCATCGGCAGACGAGATGGTGGTCGCCGAGCCCCCGGAGGGGCTGGATGCCGCCTCACCCCTGCTACCGCGCTCGGCCGCCGCGCCCTCGGTCGATGTGCCGCTCTCGGATTCGGTCGCCTTCGGGATGAACCAGTTCGTCCAGTTCCCCTCCATCGATGGCTTCCAGATCCTCCTAGATATGACCGTGGAGTTCGAGCTCCTCCCCGAGCACATCGCCAAGATCTACATGCTCTACGGCGACCTCCCGGCTGTGGTCGACAAGATTATCCTCCCCCAGATCCTCTCCATCTCGCGGATGAAGGGCTCTTACTACAAGGCGCGCGACTTCATCGACGGTGAAGGGCGTATGAAGTTTCAGACCGAGATGACCGACGAGCTCAAGCGCACCCTCGGCGAGCGCGCCATCGTCGTCCACAACGCCATCATCCGCCACGTCGAGGTCCCCGCCGAAATCCTCTCCCCCATCCAGGCCGCCAGCGAGGCCAAGGAGCAGGACCTCACTAACCGCGAGCGTCAGAACACCGCCCGCAAGCAGGCCGAGCTCAACATCCGCATCGCCAAGGTCGATCAGCTGCGCAAGGAGGTTGAGCAGGAGACCGGCAAGAAGGTCGCCACCATCGCCGCCGACACCAAGCGCCTCACCGCCCAGCTCGAGGCCGAGGCCAAGCTCGCCGTTGCCCAGCTCGACCTCGAGCGCGCCAAGATCGAGGCCCAGACCACTCAACTCCTCGGTGAGGCGCAGGTCAAGGCCGACTTCCTTGTCTCCAACGAAGAGGCCCTGGGCATTCGCCGCCGCGCGGAGGTCTTCAAGAACCCCGCCACCTTGGCCGACCTCACCCTCGTCGAGCAGCTCAATCCCGCCCTCTCCATCCGCCTCCTCCACGCCGGCGAGGGGACCCTCTGGACGGACCTCAAGGGTGCCGCCCTCTCCCTGCCGACGAAGTAGTCCGCCGGCGATGCTCGCGTGCACGGTGGAAGAGCCTGGAAGATAACGTGGCAAGCCGACAGCCGACAGCTGACAGCCGACAGCCGCTTGCGCGACGGATAACCGAGGGCTCAAAGGAAGCATTTCCCACGGCTCAGACGGGCAGAACACATCGAGCGCCAGCGCTGTCCGCTGTTGGCTGTCCGCTGTCGGCTACTAACCACTTGCCTTTAAGCGAACTGAAAGCTGCGCTGGCGGCGAACGAACTCACCTGCCTCACCGCGCCGCCGGGCACCGGCAAGACCACCGGCATCCCGCCTGCGCTCTTGAACGAGCCTTGGCTGGCCGGGCAGAAGATTCTTGTCCTTGAGCCGCGCCGCCTGGCCGCTCGCCGCGCTGCGCAGTTCATCGCCAGCCAACTCGGCGAGGCGCCGGGGCAGACCGTCGGCTGGCAGGTCCGCCTAGAGCGCTGCGTCGGCCCTAAGACGCGCATTGAGTTCCTCACCGAGGGCCTCCTCGCCCGCCGCATCGTCGAGGATCCCGAACTCACTGGGGTGGGGGCCATCCTCTTCGACGAGTTTCACGAGCGCGCCTTGGCCCTTGATGTGGCCTTTGCCTTGGCCCGCGAGGTTCGCGACAGCCTCCGCCCCGACCTGCGGCTGCTGGTGATGTCGGCCACGCTTCAGGCGAATATCCTCCCTGGCGCGCGCTTCCTCTCCATTCCCGCCGTCGCCTATCCGGTCGACCTCCGCCACCTCGGCCCCCTCTCCCCCGTCGCAGCCATCCGCAAGGCCCTCGCCGAAGAGCGCGGCTCGATCCTCTGTTTCCTCCCGGGCGAGGGCGAAATCCGCCGCACCCAGGAGGCCCTCGAAGCTTCCGACCTCCCGCCGGGCGTGCGCGTCGCCCCGCTCTATGCCGCTCTCGACCGCCGTGACCAGGATGATGCCGTCGCCCCGCCGCGCCCCGGCGAGCGCAAGATCGTCCTGGCCACCTCCATCGCCGAGAGTTCGCTGACCATCGAGGGCATCCGCGTGGTCGTCGATACGGGCCTGGCGCGCGTGCCTAAGTTCGCCCCGCGCAACGGCCTCACCCGCCTGGTCACCCAACGCATCCCCCTCGACCGCGCCACCCAGCGCGCCGGCCGCGCCGGTCGTCTCGAGCCCGGCGTCTGCTACCGTCTCTGGACCGAGGGCGAAAACCTCACCCTCCCGAAGGTCTCGCAGCCCGAAATCCTCGATGCCGACCTCTCCCAAGTGGCCCTTCTCTGCGCCGAGTGGGGCGCGCGCGACCTCCCCTGGCTCACCCCGCCGCCCCCCTCCGCCTGGAAGCGCGCCTGGGAGAGCCTCGCCGAACTCGGTGCCACCGACCCCGACGGTCGCCTCACCCCCCTCGGCCACGCGATGGCCGCCTTCCCGGTCCACCCCTGCCTCGCCGCAATGATGCTGCGTTTGCGGCCCATCGACCGCGCCGGCGGGGCCCTCCTCGCCGCCCTCTGCGCCGAGGGCGAGAAGCTCGCCCCCCTGCGCCAGCTGGCCAACTTCCACCGCGTCTTGGAGTGGACCCTGCGCGAGAAGCCGCGCGAGGTGTGGCGCTTGGCCGAACGCTGGGCCGGCGGCAATCCCACCCCGCGCCTCTCGGTCGACGCCCTCGCGCCCTATCTTATCTGGGCCTTCCCCGGCCATGTCGCCCGTCGGCGCGACCGCACCTCCGGCCGCTACCTCCTGGCCGCTGGCTTCGGTGCCATCCTCCCCCCCGATTCCCCCCTCATCAACGAGGAGTGGCTCCTCATCGTCCAAATGAGCGATGCCGATGCCGAAGCGGTCATCCGTTGGGCCCTCCCCCTCACGCCCGCCGACCTCGACCTCTGCCGCCGCACCACCGCCACCCGCATCGCCTGGGACAAGGCCGCCGGCCGCCTCATCGCCGCCGAAGAGGAGTCCATCGGCGCCATCGTCCTCAAGCGCCGCCCCTTGCGCGACATCCCCCCCGAAGCCCGCGAAGAGGCCGAACGCTGCCGCCTGCGCCACCAGGGCCTCCCCTGGTCGCGCGCCGCCGAAGAGCTCGCCCAGCGCATTGCCTTCCTCCGCCACACGCTCCCCGACACCCCCTGGCCCGACCTCTCCGAGGCCGCCCTCATCGACCGCCTCGCTCCCTTTCCCGAGATGCCGCTCGTTGAGCTCCTGCGCACCCTCCTCACCGAGTGCGGTCACCCGATGCGCGAGGTCGACACCCTCGCCCCCACCCATTACGCCCTGCCCGACGGTTCCCGCCTGTGCATCGACTACGCCGCCGACCAGCCCTTCGTCGCCGTCAAACTCCAACGCCTCTTCGGCCTTACCGCCTCCCCGCGGCTCGCCGGCGGCAAAGTCCCCCTCCTCTTCCACCTCCTCTCCCCCGCCCAGCGCCCCGTCCAAATCACGGCCGACCTCGCCTCCTTCTGGGCCAACGGCTACGCCATCGTCCGCAAAGACCTCCGCGGCCGCTACCCCAAACACCCCTGGCCCGAAGACCCCTCCCAACCCCTCCCGCCCCGCCATTAACCCGGTGCCTACCCGCTTTACCGCCGCCGCTTTGTTTAGAAAAGGCGGATGAAGGCGCTAGCGAGGTCGGCCAGGGGGCTTTGGGCGGCAGGAAGGTCGCTCACTTGTATAAGGCCGAGGAGAATGCTCGGCACCCCAATTGGCGTACTGGCCATTCCCCAATTGGGGGACAACCTTGCCCTCGGGCGGAGGCAATCTAAGCCTCGGGCGAGGAAAACCAATAAGTCCACCTCTTAATTGAATTAACAGCACCTCTTAATTCCAATGAGAGGCCCTGTTAATGATTGATCGTGGGGCAGATTACGGGATAACCCGAGGTAGACAAAAGTGTAAAGCGGGCGGAGGGTGTTTACATTTTTTGGCGAACAGGAGCGCGACTCGGGGGCGGAGAGGAGGTGTTTTGGACGTTGCAGAGCGTAATTAGCGGCCATCCGTTGTCTGCGGTCGACCTTACTTCGCATCGCAGCAGCTTTGGCATGGCAGTTGCAATTGGAGGTGTTTATTCAAGGAGTGCTATGAAGCTCATTATTGCCTACATCAAACCCGAACGGGTGAACGCGGTCAAGCGCGAACTCTTTGCCCGGGAGATTTACAAGCTCTCAATCACCAATGCCCTGGGCTGCGGCCAGCAGAAGGGCTATGTGGCGGCCTATCGCGGCACGCAGACGGAGGTGAACCTGTTGCACAAGGTGCGTCTGGCCATTGCGGTCAACGATGACTTTGTCGAGACCACCGTCGAGGCGATTATTGCCGGGGCGCGGACCGATACGATTGGCGATGGCAAGATCTTTGTCTTGCCGATGGAAGCGTGCATCCGCATTCGCACGGGCGAACGCGGGGCTGCGGCAATTGGGTAAGGCTTTGGGAGGACTTTGGTTATGAAACGGCTTTGGAGTGTTTTGGGCGCGGTGCTAGTGGCGGGTACGGTTGGCGCGCAGGAGGCAGTCACCGGAGCGGGAAGTACGCCCGCGGAGATTGTCTTCCGAGTGGACAACCTGTGGATTATGATTGCCGCAATGCTCGTCTTTATGATGAACCTGGGCTTTGCGACGGTGGAGTCGGGGTTGGCGCGGGCGAAGAACTGCACCAATATTCTCTTCAAGAACCTGCTGGTGCCGTGCATTGGCCTCTTGACCTACGCCCTCTGCGGCTTCGCGCTGATGTACCCCGGGGAGGCGAATTGGCTGTTGGGGCGCGTCATTGGCTTTGCTGGCTGGGGCGTCTCCGAACCCGGCACCGCCAACCTCATGCTCCACAATGGCGCTTACACCTATTGGACCGACTTCCTCTTCCAAGGCATGTTCGCCGCGACGGCCGCCACCATCGTCTCGGGAGCCGTGGCCGAGCGCGTCAAGCTCAACTCCTTCCTCCTCTTCACCTGCCTCTACGCGGCGGTGGTCTACCCGCTCATCGGCTCCTGGGGCTGGGGCGGCGGCTGGCTGCAACAGATGGGCTTCCACGATCTAGCCGGCTCGGCCTTCGTCCACACCGTCGGCGGCGCGGGTGCGTTGGCGGGCGTCTTGCTCCTCGGTCCGCGTATTGGCAAGTATGATGCCTCGGGCCGTCCGCTCGCCATCCCCGGCCACAGCATGCCGCTGGCCACCATCGGCGTCTTCCTCCTCTGGTTTGGCTGGTTCGGCTTCAATGGCGGCAGCGTCTTCAGCGCGGACCCCCGGGGCGTGAGTTACGTGCTCGTCACCACCTCCCTCGGCGCCTGCACCGGCACGGTCTGTGCCATGCTAATGAGCCAACTCCTCCTCGGCAAGCCCGACCTCTCAATGACCCTCAACGGCTGCCTCGTGGGCCTGGTGGCCATCACCGCCGGCGCCGACTGCGTCTCGATTCCCGCCTCGCTCGCCATCGGGGCCGTCGGCGGCGCGATGGTCGTCCCCGCTGTGATGATGTTCGACCGCTTGGGACTCGATGACCCCGTCGGCGCCCTCTCGGTCCACCTCTGCGGCGGCATCCTCGGCACCTTGGCCGTGGGCGTCTTCTCGCCGGAGTACGCCTTCACCACCCAACTCCTTGGCATCGCGGCGGTCTTCGCGGCGGCCTTCGCCTGCGCCCTCGCCCTCTTTGCCCTCCTCAAGGTGACCCTCGGCATCCGCGTGAGCGAGGCGGAGGAACTTCGCGGCCTCGACCTCGGCGAACATAACAACGAGGCCTATGCCGGCTTCCAGATCTTCACAAACCAATAAACAAGATACAGTTCAATCTCTGACTACTGCAAGGCGGCGGGCATTGCCCGCCGCCTTTTTAAGGTCGCTACGCCCCGCGCGGTGAAGCAAGCCCGACACCCTTATCCCGGAAATTCCGGGATAAGGGTGTGCCGAAGGAAAGGAACGGCGGCGCGGATTATCACGCGGCGCGGAGAGAACTAACCGCTCGGCGGAGCGCAACTAATAAGACCCCGTCTTATTGGCAACAAGGCCCCGTCTTATTGGCAACAAGGCGGGGCCTTATTCATTCAAGTCGCTCGGGAAGCGAGTTAACCTAGCGCGGAGTGTGATATGATGGCGGTGCTTGAACGGTTGAAACTGTCTAATGTGAAAGGAGTATGACACATCCAGCAAGGGTTTAACCGGCGAAGCAAGCCCGAAAAAGTGTTGCGCCAGTGCAAGGAAGATGTGTTATTATAGGTAACGAAAGGTTGCAGAGATGAACAACACTTACCCCCTTTTCTTCTTGATGGTTTTGGTGGCGATTTGGACGGCCGGGTGCACCCAGACACAGGGCGCCGCGGCGACTGAAGCGCCAGCACAGACGGTGGTTGCGGAGGTGCCTTCGCCCTTGACGCAATGGCTTGCGCAAGCCGAAGCCCCAGCGCAGGTGGTCTGCTCAGTGCCGCAGGAGTCTGCCCCTTCGGCGGTGGCGGATTTCAATGCGATCTCCGAGAAGGTCTTTGCTATCTATCAACGCGTCTACCAGGACGCGCAGGACACGGCCGCCGGCAAGGGCGCCGACTTGCAGACGGCGCTAGCGGCGGTGGCCGAGAAGGTTCAGAATCTGCCAGATGCCGAGCAGCGCGCGGCCATTCAGGCAGCGATTACCGCTAACTATCAGGCCACGATGCGTGAAATTGAGGCGCAGTCGAAGGCCTTGGCGAACTATACCGAAAACTTGAGTGCCGATGGTTCAATTTCCAACATTACCAACCGCTTGGCCCAAAATGCCACGCGCCTGAAACTCGGTGGCGACACGGTCAAGTTGGGTAAGCAACTGAAGGCCGCTGGCGAGGGGGCTTCGGTGATTTTGCGTAGCCGTATTGAGGCCACGCAGCCGGCCGCGCAGTAATTTTCGCCGCGCCACGCTCCCGGGCAATGCGCGGGGGAATGTGGTAGAATGGCGGTATGATTTGGATAACGGGCGATAAGCACGGCGACTTTACGGAAGTGGAGGCGTTCTGCCGAGAGTGGCAGACGCAGTTGAGCGATGTGCTCATTATCCTCGGCGATGCGGGCATTAACTACTTCCAAGATGCGCGCGCATTAGCCCTCAAGCAGCACTTGGCGCAGCTGCCCATTACCCTCTTTTGCGTCCACGGCAACCACGAGGCGCGGCCGGAGACGGTGGCTGGCTACGAGCTGCAGCCGGGCTTTGGGGGGCAGGTCTATGTGGATCCACGCTTTCCCAATCAGGTCTTCCCGGTGGATGGGGAGCTCTACACGCTCGGCCGGCAACGGGTGTTGGTTATTGGCGGGGCCTACTCGGTCGATAAGTTCTACCGCCTCTTGAACCACTGGGCGTGGTTCGAGGACGAGCAGCCCTCGCCCGAAATCCGCGCCCGAGCGGAGGCGGCGGCCGCGCGCGCGAATTGGCAGGTGGATGCGGTCCTCTCGCACACCTGCCCGCTCTCGCAAGTGCCGCGCGAGAAGTTGCCGCCGCTGGGCAGTCAGGTGGAGCTTGATCAGAGCACGGAGAAGTGGTTGGAGACGCTACGCGAGAAGCTGACCTTCGGCCACTGGTTCGCCGGGCATTACCATCTCGACTACGCAGTCGAGAACTTCACCTTTCTCTTTCACCAATTTCTTGTCTTCGACGTTTAACCCAAAGGAGTCCGACGCATGGCCGGAGAGTACGTATTCAACCTGCAGAATGTCACCAAGCACCACGAGAAGAAGGTTATCTTGGAAGATGTGAACTTGGCCTTCTTCCACGGCGCGCATATTGGTGTCATCGGCGCGAACGGGTCGGGTAAATCCTCGCTGCTGAAGATTCTCGCGGGGCTGGATAAGGACTTTATGGGCACGTGCATGCGCGCCAAGAACCTGAAGATTGGCTACCTGCCTCAGGAGCCGGAGCTCGATCCCGAGAAGACCGTCCAGGAATGCGTGATGGAGGGCGTGGCCGAGGCCCAGGCGATGCTCGAGAAGTATGAGGACCTCTGCTGCCGCCTGGACGAGCCCGGCGCCGAAGAGGAGATGGCCCGATTGCAGGAGATTATCGACGCGAACGACCTCTGGAGCCTCGACCACCAGGTGGAGTTGGCGATGGAGGCGCTCCGTTGCCCAGACCCGGAGACGAAGGCCGGCGTCCTCTCCGGCGGCGAAAAGCGCCGCGTGGCGATGTGCCGCCTGCTTATCTCCAACCCCGATGTCCTCCTGCTCGACGAGCCGACCAACCACCTAGACGCCGAGTCGGTGGCCTGGATCGAGGCCTTCCTCAAGCGCTTTAAGGGCACCCTCATCGTCGTCACGCACGACCGCTACTTCCTCAACAACGTCACCGAGTGGATTCTCGAGATGGATGCCGGCCACACCTACCCCTACAAGGGCAACTACGAGCAGTGGCTGGAGCAAAAGCAGGCCATGATGGCCGCCCAGGCCAAGCAGGCCGAGAGCCGTAAGAAGATGATCCAGCAGGAGCTCGAGTGGATCCACACCAACCCCTCCGGCCGCCGCGCCAAGGGCAAGGCCCGCATCGCCCGCTACGAGGAGCTCATCGCCCAACAGGTCGACACCCGCGAAGAGGAACTCAAGATTCAGATTCCGCCGGGACCGCGCCTGGGCAACCTCGTCGTCCAAGCCAAGGACCTCACAATGGCTTTCGGCGACAAGGTCCTCTTTGAGCACGTGAACTTCGACCTGCCGCGCGGCGGCATTGTCGGCGTTATCGGCGCAAACGGTGCCGGTAAGACCACCCTCTTCAAACTCATCACTGGCAAGCTCAAGCCCACCTCCGGCGAACTGCGCGTTGGCGAGACGGTCGTTCTCTCCTACGTCGACCAGACTCGCGAGGCGCTCGACCCCAACCACACCGTCTACGAGGAGATTACCGGCGGCGGCGACTACGTCAACCTCGCCGGCAAGGGGATGATGAACGGCCGCGCCTACTGCTCGCGCTTCAACCTCAAGGGCACCGACCAACAGAAGAAGGTCGGCGTCCTCTCCGGTGGCGAACGCAACCGCGTCCACCTCGCCAAACTCCTGCGCGCCGGCGGCAACCTCCTCCTCCTGGACGAGCCGACCAATGACCTCGACGTCGGCACCCTTCGCTCCCTGGAAGAGGGCATTCAGGACTTCGGCGGCTGCGCGGTTGTCGTCTCCCACGACCGCTGGTTCCTCGACCGCATCGCCACCCACATCCTCGCCTTCGAGGGCGACTCCAAGGTCCGCTGGTTCGAGGGCTCCTACTCCGACTACCACGAGATGCGCCGTAAGGAGCTCGGTGACGACGCCGACCGCCCCACCCGCATCAAGTTCCGCCCCGTCCGCCACTAGAGCCACCTGATGCTCGACCTCGACCTGCAAGCGCGCATCGAGCGCCGGCTCGAGGACGGTGAACACCTCGTCTGGTACGCCAAGCCGCGCCCAAGCGCTTGGTTCCCCAAGTGGCCGGTGGTTGTCTCGGCCGGTATCTTCTGGTGTTGTCTGCTGGCCTGGACGCTCTGGAGTGTCCTAAGCCCTTCGACTGTGCCAGTCGAGGGACGCACCGTCATCGTCTTCAAGGTCATCACCGACGCGACTTCCTTCACCGAACGCCTCGCCCGCAGCACCTTTCTCCTGCCCTTCTTCGCCATCGGCATCGGGATGATCCTCTCGCCCCTCTGGCACTGGCTCTGGAGCGTTAGGGTCATCTATGCCGTCACTGACCGGCGCGCACTCTATGTCGGGGGGCGCCTCGGCACGCGCTCTATCCGCGCTGCCAACTTCCTCGCGCCCCGCTGCGTCAATCACCGCAACGGCCTCTCGGATCTCTTCTTCTTCCTCGAGGTTGCTACCGTCAATCGCTTCACCAACGCTCCCACCTCGACTTACTTGGAGGGCTTCCGCAATCTCCCTGCTGCCGAAGCCCCCGCCGCCGAGGCCGCCCTGCGCGCGCTCTACGCCCAAGCCCACCCTGACAAGCCGCTCCGCAAGTGCAACTTCCGCATTACCCGGCGCGCGGAAACACCTTCGCGCAAGTCGCAGTGATGCGCGCGGAAAACCCGGAGAGCCTGGGAGCGCACCTCGCGCCACGAAGGCACCCTTCACGGCCTAAAGAGCTTCCGCGAAGCGGGGGCCTGGCGAGGGTTTTTGCGTGGGCGCGTGGACTGTGCTATACTGCGCGGCTAATTGAAAGGAACCGAAGATGACTTTTGGCTTTTTAGCAGAGATGGCGAGTGCGCAGTTGACGTTGATGCAGGCTTGGCAGGACGGCGGGTGGCTGATGTGGGTGCTGCTGGCGATGAGTGTGGCCGGCGTGACCTGTTGCCTTTATTTCTTGGCGACGCTCCGGGTTGGCGCGGTGGTGCCGGTGCGGTTGCGGCGGGATTTGCCCAAGTATCTCTTGGAGGATGACCCGAACGAGGCGCGGCGCTTGTGTGAGGATAAGCCCTCGCCGCTCTCCTCGGTGATGCTGGCGACGCTCGAGGCTATTCGTAATGCGCCTAAGGCCGATGCCGAGCTGATTGCGAAGGTGGCCGAGGCCGAGGGCGCGCGTCAGGCCGAGCAGATTCAGGGGCGGACGCAGTGGCTGCTGGATATCGCCACGATTGCGCCGATGGTCGGTCTGCTGGGAACGGTCTTTGGCATGTTGCAGGCCTTCGGGGCGGTGGCCTCGGATGTGGCGGCGGCGAAGCCGACATTGCTGGCTGCGGGCGTTTCCAAGGCGATTGTGACGACCATCTTTGGTCTCTTGGTGGCGATTCCGGCGATGGCCTTCTACGCTTACTTCCGCCGCCGGGCCGGGCGTATTATCTCGGCGCTTGAGGGGGCGTGCGCGGAGTTGGTGGCGGTGTTGGGCAGCAAGCACGCGCAGGAATAAGATATGAACTTCCGCAAGCGCGGCGGCGCGTTGCCGCAATTTCAAATGACGGCGATGATGGACATCGTCTTCCTGCTTCTGTGCTTCTTCATCACCTCGTCGGTCTTCTCGCAGTGGGAGTGCGAGGTGGATTTGACGCTCCCTTCGGCGAAGTCGGGCCAGAGCTCCACGCGTCTGCCCGGGGAGATTATCCTGAACGTCTCGCGCGATGGCACGGTGACGGTCAATCAACGCAGCTTCCGGGGGGAGGAGTTGGACGCGCTCTTGAAGAAGGTGTCGGGGTATTTGCCCGGGCAGCCGGTGATTGTGCGCGCGGATAAGGGGACGGCCTACGGGGACTTTATGCGGGTGGTGGATGCCTGCAAGGGGGCGGGGATTGCGGAGATTTCGCTGGCGACGGCCGAGGCCCCCGAGGTGTCGCTTGAGGCGTTGCCGGAGTTGCCCCCGCCAGCGTTGGAAAGGTAGGCGGCGATGAGTGCGTGGTTCTTTGAGGCGGCAATGTTGGTGGTCTTCGGCTTCAGTTGGCCGGCCTCGATTTACAAGTCGCTCAAGACGCGCTTTGTGCGCGGGAAGTCGCCGTGCTTTATGTTTATCGTCCTCTTCGGCTACACCTGTGGGATTGTTCACAAGGTGCTCAATCCGCCGGCGGCTGATGCGGGCTTCTTGGCTCAGCACATGATTGCGCTCTATGCGCTGGATATGGCGCTGGTGACCACGGATTTGACGCTCTACTTCCTCTTCCGGAAGAACGAGGCGCCCCGGCAACGGTAAGGGGGCGCGGCGATGGGCGCGTTCTGGCAGAAGCTTCGCAGTTCTAACCGGGCGGTGATGTTGGTGGTGTGCTTTGCCGCCGGGTGGCTCTGCCCGGGGTTGGCGGCTCTGAAGTGGCTGATGCCCTGGTGCCTGGTTTATATGCTCACCGTGGTCTTCCTGCGGATGGACTACACCCCGCGCGCGGTGCGTCCGCAGCATTGGGCAATCTTGGCCGCGAATATCGCCTTGCCCTTTGCCCTTTGGGCGGCGATGAATGCCCTGGGCGTGCCCGAGCGCTTTGGTCAGGTGGCCTTCTTTACGGCCATCACGCCTACGGCCACCTCCGCGCCGGTGATCGTGAACTTTTTGGGTGGGAGCATTACCTTTGCCTCGGCGGGCTTTCTGCTGAGCGCGCTGCTGGTGAGTGCGGTGCTGCCGCTGGCGGTGCCGTTGGTGCTCCACTGCCCGGCGTGGCAGGTGGTGCCCTTCCTGATCCAGCGCGTCTGTCTGGTCTCGCTCTTGCCCCTTGGGGTGGCGATGGGGTTGCGGCGGCTCTTCGGCGAGCGAGCCCGGCAGGTGGGCGCGCGGCTAACGGCCTCCACGCTTTACGCTTGGATGCTCTTGGTGGTCATTATCGCTGCCTCCGCCTCCGACACCCTCGCCCGCCATGCGGCCGAGTTCCCGCGCTCGGACATCCTTTGGGTGCTCTTGATTGACCTCTTCCTCTGCGTCTTCCAGTTCGCGCTGGGGGCAGCGATGGGTTCCCCCCGGCACATCCGCGAGTGCTCCCAGCTCTTGGGGCAGAAGAACACCTCCTACACCACCTACCTGGCCTTTGCCTGCGATGCCCCCTTCGCCGCCCTCGGCCCGGCCTTCTACGTCTTTTTCCATAACGCCTGGAACGGCTTGCAACTGATGTTGCACGACCGCGCGGCCGCCAAACCCCGGAGAACGCTATGAAAATCGTCCGCCTCAAAGCTAAACGCGATTATCCCACCCGGATGGGCCACCCGTGGATCTTCTCGGGCGCGGTGGACTCCGTCTCGCGCGAGCCGAGAGTGGGGGAGACCGTCCTCGTCACTGATGCCGCAGGCGAGGCGCTCGGGATGGGCGCGTGGTCGCCCGCCTCGCAAATCCGCGTGCGGATGTGGCACACTCAGGGGCAACTACCGGTGGATGAAGGCTTCTTCCGCGACCGCATTGCAGCCGCCTTGGCCGTGCGCGAGACGATGGGCGAGCGCTTTGCCACCGATGCGCTGCGCCTGGTCAATGCCGAGGCCGATGGATTGCCCGGCGTGACGGTTGACCGCTATGGCGAGACGCTCGTGGGGCAGTTCACCACCGCCGGCGCCGAGGCACAGAAGCCGCTCCTGACGCGCCTGCTGATGGAGGCGACCGGGGCGGCCAGCTTCTACGAGCGCAGCGATGGTGAGAGCCGCAAGCACGAGGGTCTCGAGCCCGCCACCGGCCTCCTTGCCGGTGCCGAACCGCCCGAGCGCATCACGATTCACGAAGGGCCCGTGGCCTACGAAGTGGATGTCCGCAGTGGCCATAAGACCGGCTTCTACCTCGATCAGCGCGAGAACCGCCGCCTCATCGCCGCCTACGCCGCCGGGCGAACGGTCCTCAACGCCTTCTCCTACACCGGGGGCTTTGGCGTGGCCGCGCAGGCCGCCGGAGCCCAGGCCGTCACGCACATTGACCTCTCGGCCCCGGCCTTGGCTCAGGCTCGGCGCAATGCCGACTTGAACCCCGGTGCCGACAGCTGCCAGGTCGACTTCGTCCAAGGCAATGTCTTCCAAGAGCTGCGGGCGTTGCGCGACCGGGCGCGCTCCTTTGGATTGGTCGTCCTCGATCCGCCCAAGTTCGCCGAGACGCGTAGCCAGACCCCCAAGGCCCTGCGCGGCTACAAGGACATCAACCTCCTTGGCCTAAAGCTCGTTGAAAAGGGCGGCCTGCTGGCCACCTTCTCCTGCTCGGGCGCCATCGATCCGGCCCTCTTCCGCCGCGTGGTGGCCGAGGCCGCGCACGATGCCGGCCGCTCGGTCCGCATCCTCCACGAATTGCGTCAGGCGCCCGACCACGTCGAGGCGCTCACCTTCCCCGAAGGCCTCTACCTCAAGGGCCTGCTCTGTGAAGTTCAATAAGGTCTTCCGCTATGTCCTCTGCCGCTCCCGCCGCTGACCGCTTCCCCCTCTCGGCCCTCGCTTGCTTGGTCAAGCAGGGCCATTTCCCGGCCTTCAAGGCCTATGACATCCGTGCCATCTACGGTCAGGACCTCACCGAGGCGCTGGCCTACTGGGTTGGCCGCGCCCTTCCTGCGCTTCTCTGCCGCGAGCCGGTGGCCGGCATCGGGCGGCCGCTGATTTTGGTGGGGCGTGATATGCGCCTCTCCTCGCCCGCCCTCGCCGAAGCGCTGATTGCCGGCATCACCGAGGCCGGGGCCGATGTCCTTGACCTGGGACTCTCCACCACCCCGATGGTCTACTTCTTTACCGCCGAGGGCGACGGCATCCATGCTCTGCCCGTGGGCTCGGTGATGGTCACCGCCTCCCATAATCCCAAGGAATACAACGGCCTGAAGGTCTCCCTCGCCGGCGCCAAGCCCTGCGGCTACGACCTGGGTCTCAAGGAGATCGAGGCGGCCCTTGTGGCGGGCCGCGTGGCCCCCCCCGCCGCCGAGCCCGGCCGCGTCATTCCCTTCCCCGAGGCGCGTGCGCGCTATGTGACCTGGCTAAAGGCGCATACGCCTAACCTGGAGCGTCTCGCGAACCTGCGCTTTGCCGTCGATTGCTCCAATGGCGCGGCGGCCCTCTTTGCGCGCGACCTCTTTGGCCCCGCGGCGCTCTACCTGAATGCCGAGCCCGATGGCTCCTTCCCGAACCACGGACCTAATCCGTTGGAGCCCGAAAATCGCCGCCAGCTCGTCGAAGCGGTCCAAGCGAACGCCCTCGATTTCGGGATCCTCTTTGATGGCGATGCCGACCGCGTGGCCTTCGTCGACCACCTCGGCCGCTTCGTCCCGCCCGACGCGATGATTCCCCTCTTCGCCCGACTTCTGGGGCAGCGCGGCGATGTGGTTGTCCACGATGTGCGCACCTCCCGGGGCGTGATTGAGTCCCTGCGCGAGGACGGTTTTGAGCCGTTGATGGTCAAGGTGGGCGCGGCCTTTGCCAAGACCGCCCTGCGCGAGCGCGGCGGCCTCTGCGGCGGCGAGGTGGCCGGGCACTACTACTTCCGCGACTTCCACTTCTGCGATAGCGGCGCCTTCGCCGCCTGCCTCGCCCTCGGTCTCCTCGCCCAGGCCAAGGCCCAGGGGCACGCGCTCGCCGACCTCCTCGAGCCCATCACCTCCCGCTACGTCTCCTCGGGCGAAGTGAACCTCCACGGCATCGAGAATCGCGCCCAGGCCATTGACACTGTCGTCCGCGCCCTCCTCCAACTCAAGGGCGAGCCAGAGCGCCGGATTGACTTCGACGGCGTCCGCCTCGATTGGGCCGACGGCTGGTTTGGAGTCCGCGCCTCCAACACCGAGCCCATCCTCCGCCTCGCCGGCGAAGCCCCCACCCAAGCCGCCCTCGACGCCCTCCTCTCCACCGCCAAAGCCGCCCTCGCCTGACGCGGTGGCTTCGTGCGCGGGGGCTGCCCGCCCCCGCACCTCCGGGTGGTGACTACTCGCCCCCACGCCCCTCGGGAGCGTGGGACGCTCCACCCTGGCCAAGTCCGAGCGAAGCGAAGGAGCTATGTCAACACGCGCCCTCTGGGCACGCCGGCTCTTTTTTCGCATCCGCCCCGGGTCCAAGTTGGTCCCGCACCTACCTCAAGGTGACCTAGGGCCTACCTCGAGTTGACCTAGGGTCTACCTCGAGTTGACCTAGGGTCTACCTTACCTTGAGGGAGGCCCGACCTTTTTTAGGGTATCGGCGCGCGGGGCGGCGGGGTGGGGGCAGGGGGTGAACATGAAGTATTGCGCTTGGCTGCCTTCCGGGGCAAACTGAGAGCGCCTCGCAACGGGTGAGGCGAGCACGGGGCGGTGGGTTGTGGTATAATCCCGCCCGTTTTTGTCAGCAATCCCAGTGGAGCGTGCGTATGAAGGATATTCAGGACAATATGTTGGTACCGATTGTGGTCGAGCAGACGGCTCGTGGTGAGCGTTCGTATGACATCTATTCGCGGTTGTTGCTCGACCGGATCATCTTCTTGGGCGGGCCGATTGATGATAATGTCGCGAACATTGTGGTGGCGCAGATGCTCTTCTTGCAGTCGCAGGACCCCAAGAAGGACATCTCCTTCTACATCAACTCCCCCGGGGGCGTGGTGACGGCGGGTCTCGCGATCTACGACACGATGCAGTTCCTCTCGTGCGATGTGGCCACCTACTGCATTGGCCAGGCGGCGAGTATGGGCGCGGTGCTCTTGGCCGCCGGTGCGAAGGGTAAGCGCTACGCCCTGCCCAACGCCCGCATTATGATCCACCAGCCGCTGGGCGGCGCGGAGGGTCAGTGCACCGACATTCAGATCCAGGCTGCCGAGATCCAGCGGATGAAGCAGACGCTCAACGGCATCTTGGCCTCGCATTCCGGCCAGCCGATTGAGAAGGTCTTTCAGGATACTGAGCGCGACAACTTTATGTCGGCCGCTGAAGCTCAGGCCTACGGTCTGGTTGACCACGTGGTCACCAAGGTGCCCGAGACGAAGTAAGGCGAGGGCCGGACGATGCCGCTCTACGATTACACTTGTCAAAGCTGTGGCAAGGCCTTTGAGTTCTTGGCGCGGACCCTCTCCGACCGCCCGACGGCTTGCCCGGCCTGCGGCGGAAGCGACCTGAAGAAGGGCTTTTCGACCTTCGCGGCAAAGGTCTCCTCGGGTTCGGCCTGCCCGCACGAAGGCGCATGTACGCATAGCCACGGTGCCGGCTGTGGGTGTGGCTGTTGCCATTAAATTGCCCGCACGGTCCGGAAGGGACTGTGCGGGCAACGATGAGAGGTGATGGATGACAGGGCGCGCGGCGAGGGCCGCGCGCCTTATTTGTTGCGCTCGAGGGCTTCGCGCAGGAGGCGCTTGGCGATGGGCAGCGCGGTGGCCGCGCCAAAGCCGCCGTGCTCGATGAGGACGGTGACCACGACGCGCGGTTTCTCGGCTGGCGCAAAGCAGGTGAACCAGGCGTGGTCTTTGCCGGAGGTCTCCGCCGTGCCGGTCTTGCCGCAGACGGCGATCTTGGGCAGGGCCGCGCCCCGAGAGGTGCCCGAGGTGACCGAGGCGCGCATCAGGGCCTTGACCTCGTTGGCAATCGGAGCGCTCCAGAGGCGCTTGGGGGCGGGGGGCACGGTGCGTTCGAGGTGGGGCGGGACGAGGAGGCCGTCGCGGGCGATGGCGGCGGTGAGGGCGGCGATGTGCAGAGGGGTAAGGAGGAGTTTGCCCTGTCCGAAGCCGAGGTAGGCCACGCGGTTGGGGGCGGCCGAGAGGTCGGGGATGGAGCCGGGGGCGGTGGCGAGGGTGCGCTCGCCGCAGCGGGCCAGGAGGAGGGAGTCGGCCAAGCCCACGCGCTCGGCGGCGGCCTGGAAGCGCGGCCAGGTGCAGGCCACGGCGGCCTTGGCGAACCAGATGTTAGAGCTTTCGGCGAAGGCGGTCCGGCGGTCGAGCATGGGGTCGTCGGCCGGGTGCGGATGGGTGTCGCGAATGGGCTTGGTGTAGGCGCCGGGGGCCCAGCCTTTGGGCGGGCAGGCGTAGGAGCCGGCCTTGCCACATTCGAGGGCGAGGGCCGCGGTGAAGAGTTTGAAGACCGATCCGGGGGGGTAGAGGCCGTGGGTGGCGCGGTTGAGGAGGGGGGCTTGGGCGCGGCTGCGCATCGCTTCGCCGAGGCGCTCTTCGCGGACGGCGGGGGCGGAGGCGAGGGCGAGGATTTCGCCATTGCGCGGGTCGAGGATGACGACGGCTCCGGGGCGGCCATCGAGCGCGTCGTAGGCCAGTTGCTGGAGGTGGCTATCGAGGGTGAGGGTGACATCTTCCGGCGCGCGGCGCTGGAGCAGGTCGAGCTTCTCTCCGGGCGGGGGCAGACCGCAGAGCCGGGCGTCGAAGACGCGTAGGAGCCCGCCCAGGCCGTAATCGCGCGAGCTGTAGCCGATGGGGTGGAGCCCGGCTTCACCCAGGGGTGCCTCGTGGCCCCAACGCGTGCCGGGCTTGGGCTGGGAGAGGACCTGGCCATTGCGGTCGAGGAGGCGGCCGCGGCGGTTGGCTGTGCGCTCAAGGGTGGCGGGGCGCAGGTCGTAGCGGCGTTGGAACTTCTGGAAGCCGAGGGAGCCAAAGCCGCTCAATTGCCAGCAGGCTTGGTGGAGGAGGAGTCCGGCAAAGAGGAGGGCGAAGAAAAAGGGCAGGCCGAGGCCGCGCCAACCCCGGCCGCGCGTCCGGCAACAACCCAGCGCGCAGAGAAGCGCGGCGAAGAGGGCGAGGAAGACGAGGTGGGTTAGGGGGGGCAAGGCGGACTCCCGGGGCGGCTAGGTGCGGGGGAAGCAGCGGTCGAAGGTGCTACGCAGGTGGGCTTGGTCCACGTGGGTGTAGATTTGCGTGGTGGCGATGGAGGCGTGGCCCAGAAGGTCGCGGATGTCCAGGAGCGGGGCGCCGTGTTCCAGGAGGTGGGTGGCGAAGGCGTGGCGGAGGGTGTGCGGTGTGGCTTGCATGCCTGGCGGCAGGAAGGCGTGGATGCGGCGGTGGACAATGGCGGCCACGGCCGAGCGCGAGAGCATGCCGCCGCGCGGGGCCAAGAAGAGGGGGGCGGTGGGCTTGCGCAGGGCGGCAGCCAGGGTGCCCTTGCGGAGGCTTTCAGCGAAGGCGGTGCGCGCGGGGAGGTAGGCCTTCAGGGCCCGCTCGGCCGCTTCGCCAAAGGGGACCACGCGCTCTTTGCGGCCTTTGCCGTGGACGCGTAGGAGGCGGCGGGTGAAGTCGAGGTGGTGGAGTTGAAGGGCGGTCAACTCGGAGCAGCGCAGGCCGCAATCGTAGAGGAGTTCGAGGATGGCGCGGTCGCGCACATCGGGGTAGTCGGTGCCGTCGACCGCCTCGATGAGGTCTTGGAGCGTGCGCTCGCCGAGGGTGTTGGGCAGACGCTGGGGCTGCGCGCCCACGCGGATGTTCTCGGTGGGCAGGGTGGGGATGAGTTCCTCGTCGAGCAGCCAATCGAAGAAGGTGCGCAGGATGGCGGTGTTGCGGCGGCGGGTCGTGGCGGCGTATTCGCGGCGGTCGAGGTCGGAGAGGTAGTCGCGCAAGTCGGCGGCGGAGACCTCCGCCCAGGCGGTGCGGCCACGCTTGACGAGGAAGTCGGACAGGGCGCAGAGGACGGCGCGGTAGGCGCTGCACGAGCTCGGGGAGAAGCCCCGGCTGTAGCGCATCGCGTCCACGAAGGCCTCGATGGTGGGCTTCATCGGCGGAAGAATTCGTTGTAGCGCGAGGCCCAGTAGGAGATGATGAGGTCAGCTCCGGCGCGGACGATGCCCATGGTGCTCTCGCGCACCAGCTCGCCCAGGTCTCCCCAACCGCGCTCGGCAGTGGCGATGAGCATCGCGTATTCGCCGCTGACGTTGTAGGCCGCCACCGGGAGAAGGGTCTGCTCGCGCACGCGCCGGATCATGTCTAGGTAGAAGAGGGCCGGCTTGACCATCAGGATGTCGGCGCCCTCGGCTTCGTCGAGGACCGATTCTAAGCAGGCGTTGCGCGCATTGGCGTAGGAGGCCTGATAGCCCTTGCGGTCGGCCGGCATTCCGGGCACGTGCCCCGGGGCGCTGCCTTCGGCTTCGCGGAAGGGACCGTAGCAGGCGGAGGCGAACTTGGTGGAGTAGGCCATCAGGAGCGTGTCGTCGAAATGCTCCTCGGCCAAGGCCGCGCGGATGGCGGCAATCTGCCCATCCATCATGGCCGAGGGGGCCACGCAATCGGCCCCGGCGGCCGCGTGGGAGAGGGCCACCTTGGCCAGGCACGCGCAGCCGGCATCGTTGTCCAACGCGCCATCGGGGCGCAAGGGGGCGCAGTGTCCGTGGTGGGTGTAGGCGCAGAGGCAGACATCGGTCATCACCGTGAGCTCGGGGAAGTGGCGCTTGAGTTCGCGCACGGCCTCCTGCACCGGCCCGCGCTCATCCCACGCGCCCGAGCCGCCATTGTCCTTGGGCCGATCGGTCTGCCCAAAGAGGAGCACCGAGCCAACGCCCTGGGCCACCACCGGCTCGACGGCTTGCGCCAGGCGGTCGACCGACCAGCGGAACTGCCCGGGCATCGAGGCAATGGGCTCCTGCTTATTGTGCCCGGGCACCACGAACATCGGCCAGCAGAACTTTTCGGGGCCGGGGAAAGGAAGGTCGAAGATTGCGCGGATGCCTGGCGTCCGGCGCACGCGGCGCAGCCGCAAATCGGGGAAGGTGCTCATGCTTGCCCCGCCGTGCCGGCATCTAACGGCTCGCGCAACAGGGAGCCATCGGCCTCCTGCCGTTTGATGACCTCGACGCGTTGCTGCACCTCGGTGAGCTTAGCGGTGCAGAAGGCCACCAACTTGCGGCCCTCCTCAAAGGCGGAGATCATCTCATCCAAGGGCAATTCGCCGCGCTCCATTTTCTCGACTAGCTCATCGAGCCGCGCGGAGGCGGCCTCGAAGGTTATCGGGGTGGGGGGCGTTTCGGGGGAACTTTTGGCCATCGCAACTTCCTTCTCTTAGGGGTTCAACGCCGCTTCGCCATAGCGCTGGCGGCACTCTGCGCGCAGGGTCTCGGCTTCGCGGGTGCGCCCGGCGGCTTCCAACAGGCCAATCGCCCCGCGGAAGGCTTCGGGCACCAACGCCGGATCGTCATAGAAGATGATGAGGTTCATATAGGCCCGCAGGGCGGCATCCTTTTCGCCCAACTGCGCTTCGGCCTTCGCCAAGCCCGCGTAAGCCCGGCCGCGTAGCGCCAGGGTGGCAGGCTCGGAGCCCTTGGTGCGCTCGGTGGCCAGGCGGAAGGCATCGCGCGCCTTGGCGGCATCCCCAAGGGCCAGGTAGAGCCGACCGGCCCCATAGGCCGCTTGCGCATCGTAAATCGTGGGCTGTTGGGCGGCTTTGAGGGCCTGCTCATAGGCGGCTAGGGCCGTCGCCGGCTGCCCTGCCCCCTCGGTTGCGCGCCCCAAAAGCACCTGCGCAAGCACGCGGTCGACCTCCTGGGCGGCCGGATGGGCGGACATTGTCCGGGCGGCCGCCTCGGCCTCGGCCCACGCCTGGCGCTCCAACTGGAACTCGGCGAGCCAACGCAAGTAGGGCGGCGAGAGGGCTGCGGCATCCTTCAGCCCCAAGAGCGGCTGCAAGAGGGCGGCGGCCTCTTCGCCTCGGCCCAGCGTGTGGAGCGCCTGAGCGCGCCGCAGCGAGGCATCCACCGTCCGGGCGTGGTCGAGCGGGGTCGGTCCATCGGCCCCTTCGCGGAAGGAGAGCGCCTTGCCGAGCGCCTGCTCGGCGGCCGTGAAGTCCTGATGATTAAAGAAGATGAGCCCGCGCAGATAGGCGGCCTCGGCCAGGGCCTTGCCGGCGGGGAAGCGCGTGAGATACTCATCGAGCGCGGCGGCGGCCCCGGCGGTATCGCGGTCGGCTAAGGCCAAGCGCGCCTGCAACATCAAGGCCTGGGGCACCACTTCGGCATTCCCGCTCGCGATGGCCAGACGCAACGCGCTCTCCGAACGGTCGGGCAACTGGGCCTGTTGGAAGGCGTAGGCGGCGGCGTAGGCGGCCTTGGGGGCGATTTCAAAGGTGGGCCAGCGCTCAGCGGTTTGCATCCACGCTTCGCCAGCGAGCGCCCAATCCTTCTCCTCCTGCGCCAACCATCCGAGCCGGTAGCTGGCTTCGGCCGCGACCTCCGGCGCTGCGTGCTCCATCAACCAGGTGGCGCACCCGCGGGCTGTGGCAATGTCCTTGGCCTTCAGGGCCGCTTCGAGCCGCAGGGGCGTCAACTGCGCCACCGCCTCATCGGAGAGCAACATCGCCACGCGCGTATAGGCCTTTAGGAAGGTCTCCGGCTGACCGCTCCGCGCGCGCATTCCCAACATCCGTTCGGCCGCCGTCGGCGCTTCGCGGCTATTGGGGAACTCCCCAATCACGCGCTCGTAGGCGGTGATGGCCCCCTGCGTGTCACCAAAGGCCGTTGCGACTGCCCCTGCGAGCATCAAGCGCTCGGCCGTGGCCTTGGGCGAGCGCGTCTCGTCGGCGGCCAACCAGGCACGCGCGTCCTCGGGCTTGCCATCGCGCAAGGCTGCCGCCACCGCCGGAAGCAAGAGGCGGTTCTCGCCCAAGGCCTTTTCGCCTGCCTCGCGGGCGAAGGCCACCGTGGCGCCATAATCCTGCGCAGCATAGGCCACCGACATTCCGCGCACGGCCAACTTTGCGCGCGCTTCCGCCTCCTTCTCGGCCTGGAGCACCTGCTTGTAGCGCGCGATCGCCTCGGGGGCTTGACCCGCCTTGGCCGCCAACTCAGCCAGCGCTACCTGCGCGTGCAGCGCATAGGCGCTCTTGCCCTCGGAGAGAATGCGGTAGAGCGTCGAGGCATCCTGCCCGCGCCCCAACGCTTCGTAGCACTGCCCCAAGAGGAACTTTGAGGCTGCCGAGAGCTCCGGCGTGGTCCGCCCCGTGGCCGCCGTCTCCAAGAGCGGCCTCGCCGCCTCGGCTTGTCCCTCCTGCAAGAGCAGCCGCGCCAGCGCCAACTGCGCGGCCAAGCGCCGATCGCCCGGGGTCACCGCCATCACGCGCCGATACTGCGCCTGCGCATCCGCCGAGCGCCCCAACTTCTCGTAGCACCCCGCCAACGCCTGCCGCGCGTCCGCCTCGACTGCGGCCTCCGGCTTCTCGTTCGCCAAATACGCCTCATACTCCGTGGCCGCTTGGGCCGTCATTCCGCGCCGCGCCAATCCCTCGGCAAACAGTAACCCTTCGCTCGCTGCCGCTAATGCAGCCCCAGAGCAACCGACCAAAAGCCAAACAATCATCTGCTTCATATCGTGCCAGTATATCACATCCGCCCCGAGCCAACATCAAACAAAAAAACTCGTTAAGACCTACTGTCTCAACGAGTTTAAGATGGCGGAGAGGGTGGGAGTCGAACCCACGGAGCCCATTGCTGAACTCGGCGATTTAGCAAACCGCTGCCTTCGGCCACTCGGCCACCTCTCCAAAATCGGCGCCCAATCGGGCAAAAGCGGCGCAATAGTAGCAAACCCCGCCTTACACGGTCAAGCAAAAAATGGTGCGCCCCCCTTTGCGCGAGTTGTATAATCAACCCGAAACTTTTTACCACCGTGCAATTCGTGTGGAAAAAGGGTATAAGGGGAAGAACGGAGTTCGTCCCCTTACCTCCCC
>SFJE01000026.1 GCA_004555175.1 Lentisphaeraceae bacterium
CTCGGCGAGGACGGTGATGTCGACATTGACCACCTGCCAGCCCTTCGAGCGGAGGCGCTCGACGACCGCGCGCAGGAGTTCAATGCTGTCGGCGCCCTCCCAGCGGGGGTCGGTGTCGGGGAAGTGCTGGCCGATGTCGCCATCGGCAATGGCGCCGAGGAGGGCATCCATCAGCGCGTGGGTGAGGACATCGGCATCGGAGTGGCCGAGGAGGCCGACGGGGTGGGGGATCTCAATGCCGCCGAGGATGAGTTTGCGGCCCTCGACGAGGCGGTGGGTGTCGAAGCCGATGCCGGTGCGGGGAAGGGCGGGAAGGGACATAGGGAGCTCCTAGTGTAGCAGTTTGAGAACAAGGTCGATGAAGTCAGCCGAGCGCGCCAGGGCGGCCTCGCGGGCTTGGGGCTGGCCGGGAACGGTGATGAAGAGGTGGACCGAGCCGGGGATGAGGGTGTAGGTGATGGGCGAGGCAATGGCGCGGTGGGCGGTGAAGAAGGCGCGGCCTTGGTCGGTGAGGATGTCGCACTCGGCGGCGATGAGGAGGGTTGGGGGCAGGCGGTGATCGATGGGGCAGCGGCCGGGGGAGAGCTCGGGGTTGGTGCGGCGCTCGGCCTCGGGGGCGTAGGCTTCGTTGAAGGCCTCCATCAGCCCGGCATCGAGCCCGTAGCCCTGGCCGTAGCGTTGCCAGCTGGGTGAGCCATCGGCCGTGGCGTCCACCACCGGATAGTAGAGGAGCAGGGCGTCGAGCGGCGCGCGGCGGTTGAGGGCGAGGGCGAGGTTGCCGCCCGAGGAGTCGCCGGCGGCGAACCAACGGCCGGGGAAGCGGGGCTGGAGGGCGGCGAGGAGGGCTTGGCAATCATCGAGCGCGGCGGGGTAGGGGTGCTCGGGGGCGAGGCGATACTCGGCGGAGATGACGCGCAGTGTGGCGCGGCGGGCGAGCGCGGCGCAGAAGGCATCGCAGGAATCCCGGCTGCCGATGGTCCAACCGCCGCCGTGGAGGTAGAGGAGCGTGGCGCGGGCGGGGGCGGCTTCGGGCTCGTAGAGGCGGAAGGGGACGCCAGCGGCCTGGTCATTCTCAATGCGCAGGCCACCCCCCGAGGGGGTGGGCTTGGCGGCCTTGAGGCGTTCGGCACGGATGGCTTCGAGGGGGGCGAGGTTGCCGGCGGAGGCTTGGCGGATGGCGGCTTCCTGCCGGGCTTGGAGGCCGGGAGGCATTGCTTGGAGGAAGTCTGCCGCTTCGGGGGAGGGTAGAGCGAGGGCGGCGGCAAGGAGGAGCGGGAGCATAGGCGCCTTAGTGGGCCGAGAGCCAGTCTTGGGCCAGGCCGATGGAGACTTGGAGGGGGACGGGGAGGGAGATGACGCGCTCCATCGCCTGCTGGATGAGGGGGCGGACGGTCTCGACTTCGGCGTCCGGGACATCGAAGAGAAGTTCGTCGTGGATCTGGAGGGTCATGCGGGTTTGGAGGCCGCGCTCGCGGAGTTCGCGATCGATGCGGACCATGGCGAACTTGATGATGTCGGCGGCGGTGCCTTGGATGGGCATATTGATGGCGATGCGCTCGGCGGCGTTGCGGGTGGTGAGGTTGCGGGAGGTGATTTCGGGGATGTCGCGGCGGCGGCCGAAGAGGGTCTGGGCGTAGCCGCGCTCACGCGCCTCGGCCACGGTGCGCTCCATATAGGCCTTGACGGCGGGGTAGTGGCCAAAGTAGGTGTCGATGAGCTCCTGGGCCTCCTTGCGCGGGATGCGTAGGCGCGAGGCCAGGCCGAAGGAGGAGATGCCATAGATGATGCCGAAGTTGACCATCTTGCAGTGGCTGCGCTGGCGGGCGGTGACGGCTTCGAGCGGGATGCCATAGACGGCCGAGGCGGTCTGCGCGTGGATGTCCTCGCCGCGCAGGAAGGCGCCAACCAGCTGCTCGTCGCCGGACATGGCGGCCATCAGGCGGAGCTCGACTTGGGAGTAGTCGGCCGAGAGGAGTTGCCAGCCCGGACCGCGGGCGACGAAGGCGGCGCGGATGCGCTGGCCGCGGTCGGTGCGCACGGGGATGTTCTGGAGGTTGGGGTCGGAGGAGGAGAGGCGCCCGGTGTCGGTGAAGGCCTGGTTGAAGGTGGTGTGGATGCGGCCGTCGGCGGGGCTGATGTGCTCGGGGAGGCGGTCGACATAGGTGTTTTTGAGCTTTACGCAGGCGCGCCAATCGAGGAAGAGGTCGATGATGGGGTGGCGGTCGCGGATTTTGAGGAGGAGCTCTTCGTTGGTGGGATACTGGCCGCGGGCGGTGCGCTTGACGGTGGGGTCGAGCGCCAGTTCGCCAAAGAGGAACTCGCCCATCTGCTTGGGGCTGGCGAGGTTGATGCCTGCGCCGGTGAAGCTGCGTAGCTCGAGCTCCAGGCGGACAATCTCGCCCTCGAGTTCGTTGCGGAAGCGGCGGAGGGCGGCCGGGTCGAGCCGGACGCCGCGCTGCTCCATCTCAAAGAGCACCTCACTCAGGGGCTCCTCGCATTCCGTGAGGAGCGTGCCTTGGCCGCGCGCTTCCACCTGCGGCCGCAGCGCGGCATCGAGGCGGAAGGTGGCGTCGGCCCGCTCGCAGAGCGCGGCCTCGGTGGCGGAACCTTGGGCCATTGGTATGAGCGGCTGAGCGAGCTTCTCGGCGGCCACGTGGGCGAGCTCATGCCGGTCGGTGGCCTCAAGCAGGTAGTGCTCGAGGAGCGTGTCGTGGAGCGGCCCGGCTAGCTTGAGCCCGGCGTGAGCGAGGAGGGTGCGTAGGGTCTTGGCATCGTGGACCACCTTGGGGCGGGCGGGATCTTCCAAGAGCGCGCGCAGGGGCTCGAGGCACGCGGGGTGCTCCTCGGGGGCGGGCGGCAGGGGCAGGTAGGTGGCTGCACCCGCCTTGGCGCAGAGGGCCAGGGCGGTCAGGTGGCCGGTGCGGGGCGTGTCGCCAGTATAGTCGAAGGCAATGGCAATGGACCCGCTCTCGCCGGCTTGCTGAAGCAGGGCACGCCACGCGTCGTCCCCGGTGGCGGTGGCATAGGCGGCCGCTTCGCCGAGGGTGGCGGCCTTGGCGACCGGCGCTTGGGGCTCGGAGGCGAGGGCTTCGTAGCCGACCATCTGGCGCTGGGCGGCGGTGATGGCGATGCCCAGGCGGTTGGCCACCTGATTGAGTTCATACTTGCGCAGCACCTGGCCCAGACGTTGGGCGTCGCGCGGCGGCACGGCCAGCTCCTCCCAGGTCACCTCCAGGGGCACATGGCGCTCGATGGTGACCAGGCGCTTGCTCAGGCGGGCCATCTCGGCATTGGCGCGGATGGTCTCGCCCAGCTTGCGGGGGATCTCGGCGGCGTGGTCGAGCAGGTTCTCCACCGAGCCATATTCCTGAATGAGGCGCGTAGCGGTCTTGGTGCCCACGCCCGGGATGCCGGGCACGTTGTCGCTGACATCGCCGGCCAGGGCGAGGTAGTCGATGAGCTGGGCGGGGAAGGCGATGTGCCACTGCGCGCAGACCTCCTCGGCCGAGAGGGGGGCTTGCTCGCCGGGGCGGTAGATGCTCACATGCTCGCCGGCGAGCTGGCCCAGGTCCTTATCGGGCGAGGCGATGGTGACCTCGAAGCCCGCCTTGGCCGCGCGCTCAGCGAGGGTGCCCAGGATGTCATCGGCCTCGTAGCCATCGACGTGCAGGGTCTTGATGCCCCAGGCTTCGGCGAGCTCCTGGGCTTGGCCGATGGCCGCGGCAATATCCTCGGGCATCTTTTCGCGCTGGGCCTTGTAGGGGGGATAGAGGGCGTGGCGGAAGGTGGGGGTGGCGCTCTCCATGGCAATGGCCAGGTGGGAGGGCTTGAAGGTCCGCAGAATCTGGTCGAGGGTGGTGGCGAAGAGCGAGAGCGAGGAGGTGTTGATGCCCGTGGCCGTCCGCCGCGGCTTGTTGAGGAAGACGAAGTAGCCGCGATAGAGAATCGGCATGAGGTCGATGAGGAAGAGGCGCTTGGGCTCGACGTCGAAGGTCGGGGTGTCCATGGGGCAAGGTCCGGGTTAGGGGTGAAGGGCGCGCCAACGCTCGGCCAGGTCGCGCCAGGGGGTGGTGAGCAGCGCCTCGGGGCGGGGCTCACGCGGGGAGAAGAGCGCCAGCAGACGCGCCAGCTCCAGGTCGTCATAGATGCTGTGTTCGGGGTAGAGCGTGAGGTAGAGCGCCATCGGCGTGGCCTCCGGCGGCAGGGCGCGCACCCACGCTTCGGGCAGACGGAAGGCCTCGGCCACCGCCGCTAGGAAGGGGGCCTCCTCGGCCGACCACCCGGCGTGGGGCGTTCGGCCATAGGCCTTGAGGAAGCGCCGCCGCTGGGCTCCGCGTGCGAGGGCCGCAATTACCAGCGCGCTCACGGCCAGGAGCACCGCGCCCACAATCCAACGCATCCAGCTCATCGTGCGCCCGCTCCGCCTAGAAGTTCCAAGATCCGCGCCTGCACCGCCGGCAAATCCTCGGGGGCGAGCGCGGGGTCGACAATCGCCAGCAGGTCCCCCGAGGCGCGCTCTTCGTAGAGCCGCACCTTCTCGCCCTGCTCGTTGCGCGTTACGCTCCGCTCGATGAGTTGCTTTCCGCGCTCAAGCAAAATGGCCAGCACATAGATGACGGCGCGATCTTCGGGGGCATTCCCGGCCAGCAGTACACGCAGCAGGTGCCCGGCGGTCTCCTTGGGCACGGCTTCGACCTCGGCCTTGGCGTGCGGCGGGCGCTTGGGCACGCGCCAACTCCACACCCCGCTCAACCCCTTCAGCGCGGTCGGATTGAGTGCGGCGAAGCAGTCCGGGCAGAGGTCGCGCCGCGCAAAGCCCTCCTCGCTGCCGCTCTCCAGGATGGAGTGGCCAGAGTCGCCGGGCGCGAAGGCCGCGCCACAGGCAGCGCACACGTTGGCGCGGGGCTTGATATTCCAGGCTCCAGCGGCCATCTACTTGCGCTCCCGCTTCTTGAAGAGCCCCTCCAGGGCCTTGTTCAGGGCATCCCCGGCCGACTCTGCCCCGGAGCCGATGGCATTGAGTGCCTCGCCAGCCACATCGCCGGCGGCTCCGCCCACTTCCAAACCGGCCTCACCCGTCTTCTGCAACGCCTTTTCCAGACGCTGACTCACCTTCTGCGTGGCGCGCGAGAGGGCGTTTTCCTTGAGGAAGTTGAGGATGGGGCCGGTCTCCACTTGGGGCCGATCGATGGTGCCGGTGATGGGCAGGGAGAGCGTCTGCCCCACGGGGAGCTTCTTGGAGAGGCGCGAGCCCAAGAGCTGCTCGGTCAGCGGCATCGAAAGGGTGTAGTTGAGTTCGCGCGTGAGGAGGTTGCTCGAGCCCGCGCAGCGGAGTTTGACCCCGGAGACGCGCAGACTGATTTCATCGCAGGTCAACTGGCCACCGCTGATGGCCACGCCAAAGTTTTGGTCGGGCAAGGTGAGCATTCGGTCGCGCACCTGCAGCAGGGTGAGGACTGAGCCCAACGTGCCATTGGGCTTAACTGCTACGCCATGCGTCAAGAAGACCATCTTCGCCTCCAAGGCCGCCAGGGGCGTGGTTTCGCCCCCCAATGGCAGGCGCAGCGCCTCCGCGCGAAGGCTCATCGACCCCTGCGGATCGGCCGATCCCGGCAGGACAGGGCTCACGGCGCGCAGCGCCACATCGAGCAACTCGGATGTCACCTGCACCTGGTCGAGCACGCGGCTGCCTTCGGGCAGGGTGAGGACATAGGGCGTGGCCGAGAAGTTGACTTGCGGGCAGAGGGTGAGCTTTCCGCCATTGACCTGCCAGGTGCCGTCCATTGCCGCTACGCCCTCGGCGAGGGTGAAGGAGGCGCTGCCACCGGGGATGTCGAGCCCGGGGCAGGTGATCTTGTCGAAGCGCAGCTCGGCTTGGGCGCGCCCCTCGTTGAGGAGGCCCGGGGCGCCCCCGATGAGCGGCGCGCGGAAGGTGAAGGGCGTGGTGTGGCGGCCGCTGACGGCCAAGCCCAGCTCGCGATAGGGCGCGCAGAAGGGTAACGCCCAGAGGGCGGCAAAGTCGGGCGTCAGGGTGCCCTCAAGCGTTAGGAGCTGCTCGGCGGGGGCGTAGGTGCCGCGCGCAGTGAGCGAGAGGAGCGCTTGGTCGAGCGTCAGCTGCTCCAAGGTGAGCGTCTCGCCCAGCGTGGCGGCGGCCGAGAGGGTGAAGGGGAGCGCAAGGGTCGGTTGGTTGGGGAGTGTGAGGGCGAAGTCCGCCGAACGCGCCTGAGCCTCCAGGCGCTGCTCGGGCGAGGTTTTGAGGGTATAGGCCAAGTTCCCTTGCGCGGCTAGCGGCGTTTCGCCCTTCCCCCACTTGCGCCAGGCGAGGAGGCGGCTCGGCTTAAAGGTGCCCGAGAGCGCAGATGTTGGGAAGCGTTGCCCAGGAGCGAGCGAGGCCTGCCCCTCGGCCGTCAAGCAGGGGGTGGTGAGGGTGAGCGCCTCGGCTGAGAGCGCGCCCGCCGTGTAAGCAAGGGTGGCCTCCAGACGCGCCAACTCGGCTTCGTTCACCTGCCAGGCGGCCGAGGTGAAGGTGGCATTACGCACGGCGGCAATCACCTTCGCGCGCAACGCTTCCAGGCTACCTGCCGCGGTGGCATTGAGGCGCAGTTCGCCGCCGGCCGACTGCCCCTCGGGCAGGGACGGCGCAAAGCGTAGCGCCTGGGTGAGGTCGGCTTCGAGCGTGAGCGCGGCACTGCGGAAGGCGCGCTGCGCGAGGTCGGGTGCTTCCACCTTGATCTGGGCTTTGAGGAGGTCGGCGGTGCCGACCGGGGCCAGCGGCCGCCGGAGGGCTAGCTGCGCTTCCACCAGCTCGCGCTTGCCTGAGAGCGCTGCGGTGAGGGTGAGCGGCTCGGCCAGCGGCACCTCGCCCACAAAGGGGCGCGCCGCCGCCAAGAGCTCCGTGCTCTCGGCTTGCAGGTTGAAGGTGCCGGCCTCTAACGAGCCGTGACCGCTTGCCGAGAGCCCCGGGAACTTGAGGGTAAAGGCCTCCACCTCGCTTGTGAGTGGCTCATCCGGCACCACCCGCGCCGACAACACCACCTCTGGCGCCAGTGCCAGCGGTTGACCGGCCACCTGCGCGCGGAGCCCCGGGGTGCTCGCCGCCAGGCTCACCGCGAGGGACTTCTGCGTGGCATCGGGGAGGAGCGAGCCCTGCGCCTCCAACGTGCCGCCTGTAATCGCATACCCCTCGGGCAGCGCCAAGCTCACGCCAAAGGCCGTCGCCACCTGTTGCGCCTGCGCCCACAGCGCGCAGAGATCCGCCCGCAACTTCACCCGTGCCTCTGGCCAGGGCCCTGCCGCGTGCCCAATCGCCTGCGCGGCCACCTCGCCCCACGGCGCAGAGAGCGAAAGGGTGAGATCGTGCAAGGCGCGTTGCGGCGCGGACAAAATCTCGGCCGGCGGCCGGCTCACCGCCCGGAGCACCGTCTGCGCGCCCAAGGCCTTACCCGAGAAGTCGAGCGTCACCGGCGCAGTCTCTTCGGGCCAATTGGCCGTGAGCGTGCCGGCTTCCAAGAGCGGCTCGGCCAGGGGCGCATAGAGCACCTTCGCTGCCCGCACGGTCACCCGGGCCGAGAGGTGCATAACCGGCAGAGAAAGGGGTTCCTTCGCCGCCGGGGCACTGGGTGCGCTCGCCCCGGGAGGCGGCTCGGTAGACTTTGCCACCGGCGTAAGCGTCACCTCTGGCGCCTCAATCGCCACCTCCGCCTGAACCCGCCCAAAGGGCAACAGCCGCCAGAGGCTGTTGAGCTGCACCGCTTTGATCCGTGCCTCCACCCCCTGTTCCGGCGCGTGGTAGCAAATCCCCTCCACCTGCTGCGTCCCAAACCACGAAAGCCGCCATGAAGCCACCTCTACCCGCGCCGGTGAGAGCGCTTCATTCGCCTTCCTTAATATAAGGGAACGCGCCCACGCGCACGAGAGCACCCACGGCGCCACCGCCACCAAGAGCACGAGCACCCCAAGCACACCCAACGCGCTCATCGTCACGCGCAGCCCCCACCGCCGCGGTTTCCTTTCGCCCCGTGCATTGATCGGTTTCGTAAAGTCCATACGCTTGCTCCTAATCTGCCCCTAGCATAGCATATTCCCCCGCTTACGCGCGAGAGCCCTCCGGCGTAACGCACGCCTCCGGGCTTACCGGAATCTCCGGATAATCCGGTTTATCCGGAATCTCCGACTTATCCGGAATCTCCGGCGCGTTCTGCTGGCTTTTGCGTGCAAGTAGCGGTTGTGATATGATACGCGCAACCCAAGGGAGCAAAGCCTATGGCCAACGACACAAATACGCTCTATCTCAGCACCTTTTTTTCGGAGGCGGACATTCTGATTGAACAGACAGTCCCTTCCGTCTACAACCTGGTCTCTACGCTAGTCAATCGGCTGGCGGCGAATCACTTTCCAGGCGTGCCAACCGCGCCGATTATTGATGCGGTCTTGCGGCGTGAGCGTTCGGCGCCGACGGTGGTGGGCGAGGGGGTGGGGTTCCCGCATGCGCGTATTGAGGGGATTGATCGGCCGTACTTGGCGCTGGGGATCTATCCGGCCGGGTTGCCGGCGGCGGAAGGGGCCAAGCCGCTCCATTTAATCTTCCTGCTGTTGGTGCCGGAGAGTCAGCCGGCGCGCTATCTGCAAATCCTGCGCGCCCTCTCGAACCTGTTGCGCGAGCCCGGGACCATTGAGCGCTTGACGGCGGCAACTTCGCCCGACGAGGTGATGCACTTCCTCCACCGTAGCGAGCTCAAGTTGCCCGAGTATGTCTGCGCCGGGGACTTGATGAGCCGCGAATTCGAGGCGCTACGCTCGGGCGAACCGCTCTCGGCGGCGCTGGACCTCTTTATGGACGAGAAGAAGGTGGAGCTGCCGATTGTGGATGATGCCGGGCGGTTGGTCGGCGCCGTGGATACCCGTGCGTTGCTGGGCTGCTTCATCCCCTCGGGCTTCCGCAAGCTCTTCTCGGCCTTCTCTTCGCAGACGAGTTACACCACGATGGGGCCGCTGGCTGAGCGTCTGCGCGCAGCCCACCGCATCCGTGTCTGCGAGGCGATGAATACCGACCTCTGCACTTGCCTGATTGACACCCCCGCGCAGGAGATCGCCGCCGACCTGGCCGAGCGCAACGCCGTCAAGTGCTATGTGCTCGATGGCGAGCAGCGCCTCATTGGCGTGATTCCCTTGGCGCACTTCTTCCGCCGCATCCTTAAGGACTAGCCGCGGAGTTACCGATGGAGCCTGCTGCTTCTACGAAGCCGGCGCGGCCCGAAAAGGGGCCGCGCGGCAGTGCCGCCTTTGCGGCGGCGGTTGAGCCGCTATGGGTGCGGGCCAAGCGGGCGCACAGTTGGTTGCGCTTCTGGGTGCCGGCGGAGGGCGAGACGCTGCGGATGGGGCGCCTGGTGGCCATCTGCGCGTTGGTGGGCATCGCGGTGGGGCTGATGTCGGTCTGGTTCTTCTCGATGATTGAGTGGGTGCGGGTCTACACGTTGGAGATGTTTGGGCACCTAGAGGCACCGGGAACGGCGGGGGAGGCCGGGCTGGCGCACGCGCCGGAGGTGGCGTATGTGTTGCTCGAGCGGATGTGGCCCGGGGGGCGGGTGTTGGGGGTGTGGGTGCCCTCTTTAGGGACCCTCTTTGCGGGGTTGATTCGCTTGGTGCTGCCGGCGGTGGGGGCGCTGTGCGCGTGCGTTATTGCGCGGCGCTTTGCGCCCTCGGCCTCGGGTCACGGCACCGATACGGTGATTGCCGCTTGGCACCACTCGGCCACGACGTTGCCAGTGGCGGTGGCGCCGGTGAAGGTGCTCGCCTCCTCGCTGGTGATTGGCACGGGCGGCAGTGCCGGCGCGGAGGGGCCGATTACGCAGATTGGCGCAGTGTGCGGCACCTTTATTGCCCGGTTGTTGCGTCTTTCGGCCTATGAACGGCGGATGCTGCTCGCGGCGGGGATGGCCGCGGGTATTGGGGCGATCTTCCGCGCGCCGATGGCCGGGGCGCTCTTCGCTTCGGAGGTGCTCTATCGCGGCTTCGACCTGGAGGGGGATTTGCTCATCCCTTCGATGGTTGCCTCCACCATCTCCTATATGACCTATGCCTGCGTCTTCGGGTGGCAGCCAGTCTTTTCCACCCCTGGCGACCTCTTTGACGCGCCCATCAAGTTCCTCTTCTATGCGCTCTTGGCCTTCCTTATCGCCGCGGCCGTGCGCTTCAATATCCTCTTCTTCCGGCAGACCGAGATCGCCTTCCGCCGGCTGACCCTTAAGCCGTGGCTCAAGCCCTGCCTGGGCGGTCTGATTGTGGGCGCTATCGGCCTCTGCTTCCCGCAGATTCTCTCCTCGGGCTACGGCTACATTCAGGAGACGCTCAAGACCAATGGCGAGGTGCTCTCTTCACCCTACTTTGGCGTGCACGCGGCGATGATCCTCTTCGCGCTGGGCGTGCTCAAGAGCGTAGCCACCTCCTTCTCTGTTGGCTCGGGCGGCTCGGGCGGCATGTTGGGACCGGCGCTCTTCAGCGGGGCGATGTATGGCGCCAGCCTTGGCGTCCTCTTCAACCGCTGCTTCCCCGGACTGGGCATCTCGGTGGCGAACTTCGCAATGCTCGGAATGGCCGGTTACCTCACCGCCGCCGTGCGCACCCCGCTGGCCGCAATGCTGATGGTCAGCGAGTTCACCGGCAACCACAACCTCCTCTTGCCCTCAATGTGGGTCTGCGGCCTCTCCTTCCTATTGACGCCCGGCTGGACCCTCTACCGCAGCCAAGTGCGCGACCGCGACTCCTCGCCCGTGCACCAGCGCCGCCACGTCTCGCTCGTTCACGACATCGCCGTGCGCGTCAAGCACGGCCGCCGCCGCAAGGGCCGCAAGTAGGCCCCAATCCCGGAGTTTTCTTATGCGCTTCATTGGTCCGCACGTCTCCGCCGCCGGCTCGCCCGCCTCCGCCGTTGCCAACGCCCAGGCCCTCGGCGCCACCGGCTTCGCCCTCTTCGTCAAGAACCAACGCCAGTGGGTCGGTAAACCGCTCGCCGAGGGCGACATTCAGGCCTTCCGTCAGGCGATGGCCGAGGCCGGCTACACCGCCGCCCAGGTCCTCCCCCACGCCGGCTACCTCATTAACTTGGCCAACCCCGAGCCCGAAATGCACGCGAAGAGTATGGCCTCCTTCCTCGATGAACTCCATCGGTGCGAGGCCCTCGGGCTCGACCGCCTCAACCTCCACCCTGGCTCGCACCTCAAAAAGCTTGCCCCCGAGGCCGCCTGCGACCGCGTGGCCGAGAGTATCAACCGCGCCCTCGCCGAAACGCAGGGCGTCACCGTGGTCATCGAGAATACCGCCGGTCAGGGCGCCTACCTCGGCTCGCAACCCGAGGAGCTCGCGCGCATTATCGCCGGGGTCGAGGACAAGACGCGTATTGGCTTTTGCATCGACACCGCCCACACCTTCGCCGCCGGCTTCGACATCCGCGAACCCGATGCCTTCCGCGCCTTCCTCGATCGCCTCGATCAGGTCATCGGCCTCACCTACCTCCGCGGCATGCACCTCAACGACTCCAAGGGCGCCCTCGGCTCGCACCTCGACCGCCATGAAGTCCTTGGTCAAGGCTTCCTCGGCTGGCCCCTCTTCGAGGCCATCGCCACCGATCCCCGCCTCCAAAACCTCCCCCTCATCCTCGAAACCCCCGATGTCTCCCGCTGGGCCGACGAAACCGCCCGCCTCCTGGCCCTGCCAGGCGGTGAACGGTGAGCGGTGGTTGTTCAATCGCGTGGCGTCCAAGGCTGTTGCTTTCGGCTTTCAGCTGTCCGCTAAGCACCTCTCCGCAAAAAAGTGCTTGACTTTGGGGGAGTGCCGTGCTATTATGCGGGAACTTTCTTATGGCGAAGTGTCTCCGCGGCACACGTTATGAGTAAGTGCAAGGGCATCTGAGAGGATGCGTTTGTTCGCGCCTATGTAGCTCAGTAGGTAGAGCACTTCCTTGGTAAGGAAGAGGTCGCCGGTTCGATTCCGTTCATAGGCTCCATACACAGGAAACCAACCACTTCTGTTCACAGGAGAAGAGAAAATGGCTAAAGAGAACTTCGAGCGCGGTGATAAGGTCCACGTCAACGTGGGTACCATCGGCCACGTCGACCACGGTAAGACCACCCTCACCGCCGCTATCACCCACGTGCAGGCCCTCAAGGGGCTGAGCGCCGAGATCAAGTACGACGAAGTCGCTAAGGCTTCCGAGTCTGCCGGCCGCCGCGATGCCAAGAAGATCGTGACGATCGCCACCGCGCACGTTGAATACTGCACCCCCACCCGTCACTACGCGCACGTTGACTGCCCCGGCCACGCCGACTACGTCAAGAACATGATCACCGGCGCCGCCCAGATGGACGCCGCGATCCTCCTCTGCGCTGCTGACACCGGCGTCATGCCCCAGACCCGTGAGCACGTGCTGCTCGCCCGTCAGGTCGGCGTGCCCAAAATCATCGTTTTCCTCAACAAGATCGACCTCGTGGACGATCCGGAACTCCTCGACCTCGTCGAGATGGAAGTGACCGAGCTCCTCGAGAAGTATGGCTACGAAGGCTCGCCCATCATCCGTGGCTGCGCCTATCCCGCCACCCAGGCCCAGAGCGCCGACGATCCTGCCTGCAAGTGCATCGACGAGCTCATGGACACCCTGGACACCTACATCCCTGATCCGGTCCGCCTCGTTGACCAGGCCTTCCTGATGCCGATCGAAGACGTCTTCTCCATTGAAGGCCGCGGCACCGTGGTTACCGGCCGTGTCGAGCGTGGCACCATCAAGGTCGGCGAAGAAGTCGAAATCGTCGGCATCAAGCCCACCCAGAAGACCACCGTCACTGGCGTTGAAATGTTCCGCAAGCTTCTCGATCAGGGCCAGGCCGGCGACAACATCGGCTGCTTGCTCCGTGGCACCAAGAAGGAAGAAGTCGAGCGCGGCATGGTTCTTGCCAAGCCCGGTTCGATCACCCCGCACACCGAGTTCACCGGCAACGTGTACGTCCTCACCAAGGAAGAAGGCGGCCGTCACACCCCGTTCTTCAAGGGCTACCGTCCGCAGTTCTACATCCGCACCACTGACGTGACCGGCGACATCACCCTCCCTGAGGGCACCGAAATGGTCATGCCTGGCGATAACATCTCCATCACCGTGAAGCTGATCGCTCCGGTCGCTCTCGAAGAGAAGATGCGCTTCGCCATCCGCGAAGGCGGCAAGACCGTCGGCGCTGGTACGGTCGACAAGATCATCAAGTAAGCTCCTTCCTGTGAACAGCTTAGCCCTGGGGTGGCAAACCCCACCCCAGGGTTACTTTTCAAGGACGGGAAGAAAGGGATAGACAATGCCCCGCGAACTCGCAATTCTGGCCTGCACCGAGTGCAAGCGCCGTAATTACACGACGACCCGTAACAAGAAGACGCAGACCGAGCGCGTTGAGCTCATGAAGTTCTGCCCCTTCGAGAAGAAGCGCACGCTTCACCGCGAGACGAAGTAACCTTCCTCGCGCAATCCCATTTGCCAATAGGGTGGTAGTTCAATGGCAGAGCAGCAGTCTCCAAAACTGCCTATGGGGGTTCGACTCCCTCCCACCCTGCCATAAGTAAACCGGACGCAAAGACCATGATTAAGAAAGTCGGACAGTTCTTCTCTGACGTCATTCTCGAGGGTAAGCGCGTGACCTGGCCCGCTCGCCGCGAGCTGGTCGATTCCTCGATCGTGGTGCTCCTCTTCATCGTGATTCTGGCCGTGGTCATCATGTGCTGCGATGAAGCGATCCGGAAGGTGCTTACCTGGATTCTCGGGTAAGCGGCACAGTTAGTAGGACGCAAGCGCAATGGCAGATCAGCTCCCCAAGCAGTGGTACGTTCTCCAGACCCTCACCGGTCAGGAGCAGAAGGCGCAGCGTCAAATCGTCGCACAGGTCCGCACCGCTGGCTTGTGCGACCGCTTCGACATTCCCGAAGAAGCGAAGAAGGGCGAAGACTTGAATGACTTCAATGTGGTGGTTCCCACCGAGAAGTATCAGGAAATCAAGGATGGCAAGAAGCGCCTCATCACGCGCAAGAGCCTGCCGGGTTATGTCATCGTCCACATGGCGCTCTACCACGATGAGGCCCTGAAGCAACTGGATCAGGACCTCTGGCAGTTCATCCGCGCCATCCCCGGCGTCATCGGCGTGCTTGGCGGCACCAGCACCAAGCCCCGCCCGATTACCGATCAAGAGGCTAGCGACATGCTCAAGCGCGCCGCAGCCGAAGAGGCGAAGAAGCCGCGCCTCAAAGTTAATTTCCAAGTTGGAGAGGTGGTTCGCGTCACGGAAGGTGCATTTATGAACTTCAATGGCACGATCACCCAAATCGATCCTGACAGCGGACGCCTGCAAATCTCCGTCTCTATCTTCGGACGCAGCGCCCCTGTCACGCTAGAATACTGGCAGGTCGAGCGGATTACCGACCGACCCGAGGGCGTCTAACGCCCTCTGCCTGTCTTCAGGCGTCACGTTGACGGCCGTGCGTTTGGACCGGGTTAGGATCCCCGGGAGCGCGACATAAGACAAAAAGGACCATATCCATGGCTAAGAAAGTCACCGGGATGATTAAGCTCCAGATTCCCGCTGGGGCCGCGAATCCCGCACCGCCCGTGGGCCCCGCGTTGGGTTCCCAGGGCGTGAACATTATGGCGTTCTGCAAAGAGTTCAACGCCAAGACCCAGGACAAGGGCGGCATGGTCATCCCCGTGGTGATCACCGTCTATGCCGACCGCTCCTTCACCTTCATCCTGAAGAGCCCGCCGGCCTCGGCCCTCATCAAGAAGTACGCCAACCTCCCCAAGGGCTCTGGGAAGCCCAACACCGAGAAGGTCGGCAAGATCACCCGCGCTCAGATCGCCGAAATCGTCAAGATCAAGGCCGCGGACCTGAACGCTTCCGACCCGGAAGCCGCCGCCCGCATGATTGAGGGCACCGCCCGCCAGATGGGCGTTGAGGTTATTGACTGAGGAGCGTGACGATGGCTAAGCACAGCAAGAAATATCAGGACGCCCTCAAGCAGGCCCCGAAGGCTGCCGTCTCACTCGAAGAGGCCGTGGCTTTCATCAAGGCGCACCCCGGCGCCAAGTTTGACGAAACGGTTGACGTGGGCTTCCGCCTGGGCGCCGACCCGACCAAGAGCGACCAGGCCGTCCGCGGCGTGGTGCATCTGCCCCACGGCACCGGTAAGCATGTCCGCGTGGTGGTCTTCGCCGCCGGCGATATGGCCGACGCCGCCAAGGCTGCCGGCGCTGACGCCGTTGGCCTCGACGACCTCATCGAGAAGGTCAAGGGTGGCTGGACGGACTTCGACGTGGCCATTGCCACCACCGACGCGATGAAGCAGGTGCGCACCGTCGCCCGCGTCCTCGGTCCCCGTGGCTTGATGCCCAACCCGAAGACCGGCACCGTCACCGACGATGTGGCTGCCGCTGTCAAGGCCGCTCAGGCCGGTAAGGTGGACTTCCGCATGGACCGCACCGGCAACGTCTGCGTGCCCGCCGGCAAGCTCAGCTTCGAGGCCGCCAAGCTGATCGACAACATCCGCGCGATCATCGACGCGGTTGAGCACGAGCGCCCCGCCGCCGCGAAGGGCCTCTTCGTCCGCAGCTGCACCATCAGCCCGACCATGGGCGTTGGCGTCCGCGTTCTCGTGAAGGAGTAAGCAACTATGTCCAACCAGAAGAAACGCCCCGAAGTCGTGGCCATCTACAAGGAAGTCTCGGACTTCCTCACCGGCAAGGACTTCTCCTTCCTGCTGAACTTTGGCGGCCTCACCGTCGCCCAGATCGCCGACCTTCGCACTCAGCTCGCCCCCAAGGGCGCTAAGATGATGGTCATCAAGAACTCCTACATCGAGAAGATCGTTGCCGAACAGGGCATCACCTTCCCCGAGGGCGTTCTGACCGGCCCGACCGCCGTCATTGCCGGCACCGGCGACATCGCCGACACCGCCAAGACGGTCGTTGACTTCGTCAAGAAGAACGAGAAGGCCTCCATCAAGGCTGGCTTGATGCAGAAGGACGTCATCACCGCTGCGCAGGTGACCACGCTCTCCGAGCTCATCTCGCTCGCCGCCCAGCAGGCCCGCCTGCTCGGCACCCTCCAGGCTCCCGCCTCCCAGATGGCTCGCGTCCTCCAGGCGCGCGTCGACAAGGAGAACGAGGGCGCTCCCGCTTCCGCCGAAGGTTCCACCGACGGCACCCCTGCGGCCTAATTGTAGGCCGTGTTGTAAAACCGCGCCGGCGGCCTAGTTTGGCCTCCCCGGCGCACCCCCCTCCCGGGGCTCGACCCCGGGCGGTTACACCAAAGAAAGAGAAGAAACATGACCCAGGAAGAAATCATTGAAGCCCTCTCCGGCATGACCGTGCTGCAGATCGCCGACCTCGTCAAGGCCCTCGAAGAGAAGTGGGGCGTCTCCGCCGCTGCTCCCGTGGCCGTCGCCGCCGCTGGTGCCGCCGCTGCTCCCGCCGAAGAGAAGACCGAGTTCGACGTGATCCTCGCCGCCGCTGGCGCCAACAAGATCGCCGTCATCAAGGAAGTCCGCACCATCACCGGCCTCGGCCTGAAGGATGCCAAGGACCTCGTGGAAGGCGCTCCCAAGCCCGTCAAGCAGGGCGTGGACAAGGACGAGGCTGCCAAGATCAAGGAAGCCCTCGAGAAGGCCGGCGCCAAGGTCGAAGTCAAGTAAGGCAAGCGAGCGTTGCTCGCAAGTTTTACACAAAAGCGGCCCGCATTCGCGGGCCGCTTTTGCTACATAGTCGACAGTCGGCAGTCGACAGTGCTGGCGCTCGATGTGTTTGGCCCGTCTGAGCCGTGAAGATCTGTTTCTTGTGTTCCATCACTTTCTCCGTCGCGTTAGCGCACTGTCGACTGTTCACTGTCGACTTACTCCCGGGCGCGGAGGGAGAGATTCTCGAGGGTGAGGGCGCCAGGGCTTTCGAAGGAGAGTTCGAGGCGGCAGGCGGTGGCGCCGGCGGGGACTTCCTCGGCGTAGGAGTGGGCGTCGGGGGATTTATAGGGGTGGAGCTTGCCCTTGCGCTGGGAGCCGTCGGCGCGGAGGAAGAGGAGGCGGGCGGCGTGGGGCAGGATGGGGGCGTGGGCGCGGACGGCGAAGGTCAGGCGCAGGGTGCGGGCGCCGTTGGGCAAGGGGCAGACGGGGGAGAGGAGGGTGAAGTGGGCGCCGACGGAGAGGGGGTCGATGGGCGCAAAGGTAATGGCTTCGCCATCGGGCGCGGGGGTGCAGGTGAGCAGACCGTGGTCGGGGAGGGTCCAGGCGCTCCAGGGGGGCAGGAGGTTGGCGTTCGGGGCGAGGGCGGCGGGCGCTTCGGCCTGGGTGTCGGAGTTAGGACCGGCGAGGGCGGGGAGGAGGAGGGCGAGGATGAGGGCGACCAGGGCGCAGAAGAGCCCGGCCACGAACCAGAAGCTGCGCGGAAGGGCGGAGCGTTTAGCTCGGAAGGGGGCACGGTTGCCGACGGGGGCTTGCGAGGCGTGGGTGGGGGTGCGGAAGGCGAGTTCGCGCTGACGCTGGCGGGCGGAGGGGGAGAGGAACCAGTAGTTGAGGGGGTTGTAGCCGTTGCGGACAACGGCGAGGCGATAGGGGGCGAGGTCGTAGGGGACGGCGCAGAAGAGGAGGCGGCGGGTGAGGGTGTCGTAGAGGAGGTAGTCGGCGGTGAGGGTGTCGCCGCGCGGGAAGCCGATGGTGCCGGGGTTGACCACATAGCGGGCGCCGGGCTTGAGGGTGAGGTCGGCGGCGGGGAGTTTGCGGATGGGGCCGTCCTTGGCCTCTTGCTTGAAGAGGGCGGGGAAGTGGGTGTGGCCGACAACAAGGAGGGGAAAGCCGGGCATTTCAACGAGGTTGCGCGCGGCGTCCTCCTTGGTCTCCAGGTAGTTGAAGCTCTCGGGGGAGACGAAGCCGCTATGGGCGCAGGCGATGCCGGGGAGCTCGAGGATGTAGGGCAGGTCGCGCAAATAGCGCTTTGCCTCGCTATCGAGGGCCAAGGCGGCGCGCTCGGCGGTTTCGTGGGCGAAGGCATTGAAGAGTTTGGGATCGAGCAACCCGCAGGCGGCGGCATCGTGGTTGCCCATCAGGGTGCCATTGGAGACGGCCCGAACGCGCTCAACGGTCTCCGCCGGCTGCGGACCGTAGCCCACGAGGTCCCCCAAGCAAATGAGATGGGTTGCCCCGCGGCTGCGCGCATCGGCAAGGGCCGCCTCAAAGGCAGGGAGGTTGGCGTGAATATCGGCGAAGAAGGCGATGCGCATAGCGCAACGTTACTCCGCCTTCGGCGTCTCGGCGGCCTGCACAGCCTTCACGAGGGCCTCGCGGCGCGCCTCGGATTCGTCATCCACGCCGCCCACAGGGAACTTAGCCCCGAGGGGAATGGTGGCATTGCGCGTGTTGCCACCGGTGGCCATCCAGCCGCCATCGGCCCAGGGGCCGGCATCGATGGTCTCCAGCGTGTTTTCATCGGCGGAGAACTGGCAGACCTCGGCGGACTTCCATGCGCCCTGGACGTAGGCCCACAGGCGGGTGAAGCGCGCCAAGCGGACGTGCTCCTTACTCTCCTTGTTTCGCCAGAAGTCTTCTAAGAAGGAGTAGGGGCCGTTGAGGACGCCCTTGCCGTTGCCCAGGGGGGTGGAGAAGGTGGCCATTCGGAACCAGTCGCCCTTCGCTTCGTCCCAGATCCAGCAGGTGTAGGCGGTGCGCGTTTCGCCCACCTTGGCGCAGGAGACGGCCATGCGTACGGGCTTTCCCACCTCCCACGGATAGTCATCAATGCGTGATTGTCCCCCGGTGCCCTCGCCGCCGAAGCGCGCAATCGTCACCCCTTCGCCTTGATAGAGCAGCTGGGTGCGCTTCTCCTCGGCCACATCTTCGGCGCGCGCGGTGTAGTCGTGATCATCGGGCACCTCCCAGATCGAGAAGATGGCCAGGTGCTTGCCATTGGGGCGTTCCTGAACGCCGGCATAGCCGCCATCGAAGCCCAGCAGGCACATATAGGACCCGGGCCAAAAGCGGTCGGCCGTGGCCTCGATATAGAAAATTTGAGCATCTTTCCCCCAACCCCGGTGCCGCAGATGGACGCTTCGCGCTTGGCGCGCCGCTTGCCGATCACCTTCGGACTTTCCAAAAATCGGTGCGCACAGCAACGCGCTCAACAACAGGAGTGTAAACCGTTTCATCACAAACCTCGCTTTAGGGACCTCTGACTGGAGTCGTTGCGTGCAGTATAGCAAAAGCGCTTTCACTGCGCGAGCGCGCAGCGAAAGATGACGGATGACGGAGGGAGAGGGGCTTGCCGCGTGTGCTGTCATCTCTTCTCCGTCATCTCTCATCTCTTCTCTCTCATCTCTTCTCTTTCGCGTTCGGCGGTGCCGAGCGCGAAAGGAAGCGGCTCAAGGTGGAGCGGCTGACGCGGAGTTTACGGGCGATGAGGCTCTGGGAACAACCTTGGGCGAGGAGGCGGGCAATGCGTTCGCGGTGGGGGTAGAGGTGCAGACGCTGGTAGGGGATGGTGGAGCCGCGGGGCCGGCCGAGGCGTATGCCCTCGTTACGGCGGCGGGCGAGGGCTTCGCGGGTGCGTTGGGCGATGAGGTTGCGCTCAATCTCGGCCGAGAGACCGAAGGCAAAGGCCAGAACCTTGGACTGGATGTCCTCGCCCAGTCGATAGCCATCCTTAATGCTCCAGACCTTACAACCGCGCATGAGGCATTGGTTGAGAATCTCCATAATCATCAAGAGCGAGCGGCCGAGGCGGGAGAGCTCGGCGCAGAGGATGAGGTCGCCGGGACGGGTGCGGCGCAGGAGCCGGCCGAGGGCGCGTTGGGTGTAGGCGGTGGTGCCGCTGATGGTCTCCTCGATCCAGCCATCAACGGCGAGGCCGTGGGCTTGGCAGAAGCGCAGAATCTCGTAGCGCTGGTTCTCGACGGTTTGCTTATCGGTACTGACGCGGATGTAGCCGTAGGTCATAGGAATGCCCGCCGCCGCCGCTCCCGTGGTATGGTGGAAGAGAGGGAAGATAACGTGGCAGAGTGAACAGTGGACAGTCGACAGATGACAGGGCGCGTGCCGCGACGGGCGGGCTGAGGGCCATCTGAAGGTGTTCCTGTCTTCTGCTGATAACACTTCGGGCAGGAGGAGAGGCCTCTTCCTGCCCGAAGTTTATCCGTCGCGAAACGCGCCCTGTCGACTGTCGACTTATTACAGCGGCAGCGGCGTGATTTCGCGCGTTTCGAGGTCCTTGGCCTGGGCGGTGCCGGCGGCGAGGTCATCCGGGCCGAGGAAGACGGCGAACTTGGCGGCGGAGGCGCCGGCCTTGGAGAAGAAGTGCTTGGGCTTCTGCGGCAGGAGGGCGAGGTCGACGGCGTGCCCTTCGGCGCGCAAACGGGCGGCGAGGGCGACGGCGGCACCGCGCTGCTCGGCGGCCATATAGCCGATGGCGTAGCCGTGACGCGTGACCGGGCAGGTCTCGCCGAGGGCTTCGCGCAGGACCTCACCCACCACCACATCGCCAAAGCCCATGCCCACGGCCGGGGTGGGCTGGCCGCCAACGAGGGCGAGGAGCGAATCGTAGCGCCCGCCGCCAAAGATGGCGCGGAACTTGCGCTGCACATCGAAGGCCTCGAAGACGATGCCGGTGTAGTAGGAGAGGCCGCGGATGACGGCGATGTCGAAGGTCAAGAGCGGACCGTAGCCCATCTGCTCGGCGAGGGCGAAGAGGTCGCGCAAGTTGGCGATGGCCGGGGAGTCGGCGCCGGCGAGGGCGGCGGCCTCGTCGAGGGTCGTCACCGAGAGGAGTTCAAAGGTCTTGGCCACGGCGGCGTCATCGAGGCCTTCGACGCGCAGGAGCGCAGCGATCTCCTCGTCGGAGATCTTGCCGCGCTTATCGAGGGCGATGAAGACGGCCGGGTGCTGCGCCTCGGGAATGCCGCTTTTGGCCAGGAGTTCGCCCAGGAGGGCGCGGGAGCTGACGTGGATGCGCCAAGCCTCATCGCCCAACCCCATCGCGCGCATGGCCGCGACGGCCGCGCCGAGGATTTCGGCCTCGCAGAGGACCTCCTCCGAGCCAATGATGTCCATATTGAGCTGGTAGTGTTCGCGCTTGCGGCCGCGGGTCATGCGCTCGTAGCGGAAGCACTGGGCGATGGTGTACCACTTGATGGGGAAGGGCAGGCGGGTCTGCCGGGCGGCGACCATACGCGCGAGGGTGGGGGTCATCTCCGGGCGGAGGGCGAGCTTGCGGCCGGACTTATCCTCAAAGGCATAGATCTGCTCGGAGACCTCTTCGCCACTCTTGCGCTGGAGCAGTTCAAGGGATTCGACCACGCAGGCATCGTAGTTCCGGAAGCCGGCACGCTCGGCGGCGGCGCGCCAGGCATCAAAGATGCGGTTGCGCCAGACCATATCCTCGGGGTAGAAGTCGCGCATGCCGCGCGGCGCTTCGAAGGTGACCGTGCTCATGCCGCCTTACTCCTCGCTCTTGTCGTCTTCGGCAAGCTTGGCGTTGGCCAAGTCGGCCCGCAGCAGACGCGAGCACTTGAACTTGATGGCCTTACGCGGGGGGATCCAGACCTCCTGCTCGGGCTTCTTGGGGTTGCGCCCGGTGCGGCCCTTGCGCTCAACCACCTGGAAGACGCCGAAGCCGCGCAGCTCCACGTGGCCATTCTCAATGAGGTTGGCCAGGAGGGCCTCGAAGGTGGTATCGATGATCTGATAGGCCAGCGCCTGGGGAATGTGGTGGGTCTTGGCGATCACCACCGAGAGGTCCCGGCGCGTGCTTGTGGAAGGAATCGGCTTGGCGATAGACATAAGGGCTTCCTTTCTCTAAGGAAAATGGGGGAAATTAAAGGGACTTCAGGCGCTCGGCGATCAGCTCGGCGGCGGCCTCCGGGGCCACGATGGCGGAGTCCTTCTCGGTGCGCGCGCGCACCTCGAAGCCGCCCTTGGCAAAGCCCTTGGCGCCGGCCACCACGCGGATGGGCAGGCCGATGAGGTCGGCATCCTTGAACTTGATGCCCGGGCGCTCGGCGCGGTCGTCGATAAAGACGTCGATGCCGCGCGCTTCGAGCGCCTCGGCCAACGCTTCGGCCTTGGCGACCACCTCGGGATTATCCGGGTCGAGGATGAGCAGGGCCACCTGATAGGGGGCCACGGCGGCCGGCCAGATGATGCCATTCTCGTCGTTGCGCTGCTCCACAATCGCCTGCAGCGTGCGCGAGACGCCGATGCCGTAGCAGCCCATCGTCAACACCTGCGGCGAGCCCTTCTCGTCCAGGAAGGTGGCCCCGAAGGCCTGGGAATACTTCTTGCCCAGCTTGAAGCACTGGCCCACCTCGGTTCCGCGGCGGATGGCCAGCTTCTGGCCGCAGTGCGGGCAAAGGTCGCCCTCGCGCACCAGCGCCAAATCGGCAAACTGCGTCACCTTCGCATCGCGCGCCAGGGAGACGTGGCGCAGGTGGAAGCCCTCTTCGTTCGCGCCCACAATCACATTGGCCGCGCCTTCCAGCGCGCTATCGGCATAGACCGGCACGCTCACGCCCACCGGCCCAATCGAGCCGCACGGCCCGGCCACTGCCGCCACCGTCGCCTCATCGGCCGCCTCAATCTTCGCCCCACCCAGCAGGCGGCGAAGCTTGAGCTCGTTGAGCTCGCGATCGCCCGGCACCAGCACCATCACCGGCTTGCCATTGGCCAGCACCACCAGGCTCTTGACCACGCGATCGAGCGGCTCGCCCAGGAACTTAGCCACCTCTTCGCAGCTGTGCTGCCCGGGGGTCGCCACGCGCTCGGCGGCGCCCGCCTCGGTCTGATAGGCCACGCGCACCTGCTGACGCTCGGCACGCTCCTGATTCGCGGCATACCCACAGCTGCCGCAACTCAAAATCCCATCCTCGCCACTCTCGGCAAAGACCATAAACTCGTGCGAGAAGTTGCCGCCAATGTCGCCGGTATCGGCCTCGACGGGCGTCGCCGCCAGCCCCACGCGCTTGAAGATACGCACATACGCATCGAACATCGCCTTGTAGCTCGCGTCCGCCCCAGCGTCATCGGCGTCGAAGCTATACGCATCCTTCATAATGAACTCTTTGCCGCGGATGAGGCCGAAGCGCGGGCGGATTTCGTCGCGGAACTTGTTGCGAATCTGATAGATGGTGCACGGCAGCTGACGGTAGGAGGAGATTTCGCTCTTCGCCAGCGCGGTGAAGGCCTCCTCGGCCGTCGGCGCCAAGACGAACCACGCCTCCTTGCGATCCTGCACGCGGAACATCCCCGGCCCCATCGTCTCCCAACGGCCCGTCTGCTTCCACAGCTCGGCCGGCTGAAGAATCGGGAAGAGCGTCTCCTGCGCCCCGGCGCGGTCCATCTCCTCGCGGACAATCCGCTCAATCTTCTGCAGCGCGCGCAGCCCCAGCGGCATATAGGTGTACAACCCGCCGCCAAGCTTGCGCAGCATCCCCGCGCGAATCATCAACTTGTGGCTTACAATCTCGGCATCTTGCGGGGCCTCACGCAACGTATTCAACAGAGCCCGACTCCAACGCATCATATCGCAATTCCTTCTCAATGCCCCCGGAAATAGGGACAAAACGCGCATAACTATCTCAAAAACCGACCGAAAAAGCAAGGAGATTTAGCGCGGCGCAAGGTGCACGCCGAGGTGCTCGCTGTCGCTCGCGTAAACGGTGAAGGCCGAGGCGCGCTGGGCCGGATAGTCCGGAGTTTCCGGAGTTTCCGGATAATCCGGATCACCCGGAGATTCCGGAGGCGGCCCGCCAATGAGGGGGGTGGGGCAAGGCCCCGGACTTATTCATTCGCTCCGCCCCTGGCTCGAATTGGCCCCCGCCCGAGGGAAATAATGAAGACCCCGCCTTATTTGAAACAAGACCCCGTCTTGTTTGAAATAAGGCCCCGCCTTGTTTGCAATAAGACGGGGTCTTATTAGTTCCCCCCGGCCCGGGTCGAGGTGAACCTAGGGTAGTAGGGAGAATGGAGCGCGGTGAGCGGTGAAGGCCGAGGCGCGCTGGGCCGGATAATCCGGATAATCCGGAGTTTCCGGAGATTCCGGATTATCCGGATCATCCGGAAATTCCGGAGGCGGCCCGCCAATGGTGGGGCAAGGCCCCACGCGCGTGCGCCTTATGGGGTGAGGACGCGCTGCCAGAGGGCGTCGAGCTGCTTGGGGGAGGAGCGCAGGGGGGGACGCAGGGTGGGGGCGAAGGTGGCTAGGCGCAGGCACTCGAAGTGCCAACGGTAGTCGGAGAGGGCGATGGGGTTGTGGCGGGGCTTGGCCGGGCGGGTGACGAAGTCGCGGTAGCGCTGCCAGAGGGGGGCGAGGGCTTCGGCCTTGCGCAGGTCGCCAGCCGGGTTGTTGCGGGCGCGCTCGAGGCGCTCGGCCGCGCCTTGGAGGAAGGTGGGGTAGTGGGCGAGCCACTCGGGGGGCACGGCGGCGACAAAGCCCTCGAAGACGAGCCAGGCCAGCTGGTCGAGCAGGTCCTCCTGGGTGGCGGGGTAGACGCCCTGGGCACCCTCGGCGGCGCGCTCAAGGCGGGCGGTCTCGGCGAGGATGTAGAGGATGCGGCGGCGCCATTCGCCGGCCACCTGGGGAAGGGCGCGCTTGTGGGCGGCGTAACGGGTCTTGAGCTCGGCGGCGGTGGTGGGGTCGTCGCGGCCGGGGGGGAGGAAGGTCTCCTCAAGGATGCGCTCAAAGGTCTGCTCTGCGAGCTTCTGGGGGTCGATGGCCGCGCGCTTGAGGAAGGCCTTGGTGGCCTCGGGGAGGGAGGGAAATTGGGCGTAGGGCTTCCAGCCGGCGCCGCCGAGGGCTTTGAGGGCTTCGAGGCACTCGCGGCGGTTGGCCAGGCGGGCGAGGGCGGGGTCGGCGATGGTGCTGGCCTGGATTTTGGCCGGCGCGGCGGCAAAGAGGTCGAGGAGCGGACGCAGGTTGCGGCCCTGCCCGAGGAGGTTGCCTTCGCCGTCGCGGACGCGGAAGTTGAGGCGCAGGTGGGCGGGGAGGCGCTCCTCGGCCCAGGGGGTTTCGTCCACGCGGACGCCTTTTTCGTCGCGCAAAATCCGGAAGAGGGTCTCGGCGAGGGGGCGGGCGTAGGGCTTAGCGCGAGAGAGGATGAGGCTTTGGAGCTCGGGGAGCGGCCCAAGGACGTGGCGGACGCGGCTGGGCAGGGCGTTGAGCAGCCACATCACCTTCTCGGGGAGGAGGCCGGGGACGAGCCACTCGGCGTGCCAGCCGGCCAAGAGGGGAAGGGTCTCGGGGGTGGCTTCGAGGGTGACGCCATCATCGGGCGCGGCCGGGTCGTGGAGGTAGGCGAGGGGGAAGGGGTGGCCGGCGACGGTGATCTCCTCGGGGAAGTCGCGCAAGGTCTCGGCAGAGACGGCGAAGGCTTCGCCTTGGAGCGGGAGGGGCGGGCAGCGCTTGAGGGCGGGGGCGTTGCAAATCTCGGGCGGGAGCGCGCGCTCATAGAAGTCGAGGAGTGCCTCGTGGAGGGCATCGGCCGCGCGGCGGTTGAGGGCCCAGAGTTGGCTCAGGAGCTTCTGCTTCTGCCAGTTGGCGCGGAGCCAGGCGGGCGGCTGGGCAATGGCCTCGGGCACGGCCAGTGCGTCGGCAATGAAGTAGCGCCGGGCGGCCTCGGGGTCCAGCCGCGAGAGGTCGCGCAGACGCCCAGAGGCGATGGGCAGGCCAAAGAGGGTGATGTCTTCGTGGACGCGGACGAAGCCGTGGTCTCGGTCCCAGAAGGCGTTGTGGCGGTGGACCTTGCAGAGGCTGCCGGCTAGCGGCTCGATCCAGCGCGGGTCGATGCACGCCGCGCTCCGGCCGAAGAGGCGCGAGGTCTCGACCAACTCGGCGCAGAGGACCCACTCGCGGCTGGTGGGGAGCGCGTCGGGGCGCGGCTTTTCGCGCATGGGGGCCTGCCGGTCACGGGCTTTGCGCGCCTCCTTGGCCAGGCCGCTCCCCGGAAAGAGGGCGAAGCGGATGCCAAAGGCGCCGCGGTAGTCGCGCGTCTCGGGGTCCAGGTGGCCAATGCGCGAGAGGAGTGCACTCAAAAGGGCACGGTGGAGCCCCACCTCGCCGCCGGTGGCCGAATCGGTATGCAGATGACGCTCGCGGCAGAGTTGCTCGAGTTGGGCGCGGATGTTGGCCCACTCGCGCATTCGCGGATAGCTGATAAAGGCGGCCTTGCAACGCTTGCGGCGCTGGGTCTCGCTGATGCCGAGTGCGGCATCATTCCACCACGCCCAGAGTTTGAGACGCGCAAGGAAGTCGGAGTTCGCACAGCGGAAGCGGGCGTGCTGCTGATCGGCCTGTTCGCGCTTCTCGATTGGACGCAGGAGCGGGTCATCGCAGGAGAGCGCGGCCACCACGGTCAGCGCATCGCGCAACGCCCCCTCGCTCTCGGCCGCGAGCAGCATCCGCGCCTGCCGCGGCTCCACCGGAAAGGCCGCCAGCGCCCGCCCGATGGGGGTGAGCGAAAAGGCTGGGGCTTCGCCCGCAGCCTTGGAGTCGACAGTCGACAGTCGACAGTCGACAGGGCTCGCTGCGCTCGCAGGGGGCAAGGAGTGAGAGGGTCTAGAGGTGAGGGCTTCCACCGTTCCGCGAGAGTCTGCCCGTCGCGGCTCGCCGCGTCCTGTCGACTGTCGGCTGTTCTCTGTCGGCTGAACACGGCGCAGCGCGCCGAGTTCGAGAAGCTCTCGGTAGCCTTCGCGGATGGCGGCACCGGTGGGGGGCTCGAGGAAGGGGAAGGTTTCGACCGCGCCCAGGCGCAGGTCGGCCATCCGGAGGATGACGCCAGCGAGGGCCGAGCGCTTGATCTCGGGGACGATGTGCGCCTCGCGCTTGGCGTAGTCGGCCTCGGAGTAGAGGCGGATGCAGGTGCCCGGGCCCACGCGCCCGCAGCGGCCCATCCGCTGGCGGGCCGAAGCCTGGGAGATCTTCTCGATGCGCAGGGTCTGGACGCGGCGCTGGGGCGAGTAGCGCTTGATGCGCGCGAGGCCCGAATCGATGACCACGCGGATGCCGGGGATGGTCACGGAGGTCTCGGCGACGTTGGTGGCCAGGATAATCCGCCGGAGGGGAGAGCTCTGGAAGACGCGCGCCTGCTCGCCGGGCGGGAGGCTCGCCAGGAGGGGGAGGACCTCGGTGCGCGGCAGGTGGCGGCCGTCGAGAAGGGCCTTGGTCTCGCGGATTTCGCGCTCGCCGGGGAGGAAGACGAGGATGTCGCCGGAGTCCTCGCCCACGGTGTCGACGGCGTTGGCGACGTGGCGGGCGAGGTCGTCGGGGTCGACGCTGTCGGCGTCTTCGTCCTCCTCGGGGAGCATGTCGCCCAGCCAGACGGTCTCGATGGGGTAGAGGCGGCCGGGGATGGAGATGACCGGGGCGTGGTCGAAGAAGGCGGCGAAGCCCTCGGCATCGAGGGTGGCCGAGGAGATGATGACCAGCAGGTCCTTGCGGCGGGCGAGGATGCGCTTGAGCAGACCCAGGAGGAAGTCGATGTTCAGACTGCGCTCGTGCGCTTCGTCGATGATGAGGGTGCTGTAGCGGCGCAGGAGGGGGTCGGTCTGCACCTCGGAGAGGAGCACGCCATCGGTCATCAGCTTGATTTGCGTGGCCGGCGAGAGGCGGCGCTCGAAGCGGTGCTGGTAGCCCACGGCCTGACCCAAGGGGGTGCCCACCTCGTCGGCCAGGCGCCGGGCCATCGCCATCGCCGCCAAGCGCCGCGGCTGCGTTACGCCCACCAACCCGCGCGCCTGCGGCCGCGCCAGTAGCGCGAGCTTGGGCAACTGCGTGGTCTTGCCCGAGCCGGTGTCGCCGCAGACAATTACCACGCGCTCGCGGGCCATCACCGCGAGCAGCTGCTCGCGGTAGGCCGCAATCGGGAGCGCCTCGGGCAGGTCCAGCCGCAGACTCATCGCGCGCCCTGCGCGCCCAGGTGCACAACAACGACGGCGCAGAAGAAGGTGAAGACCCCGGCAATGGCGTAGGCCACATTGATGGGCAGGTTCAGTCCATAGGGGCAGCCCGGGTGGGTGGTGGCCGACCACAGGATAAAGCTCGAGACCACGAAGGTCATAAACATTCCCGGCAGCAAGGTGAACCACGGGGCCACACCCTTGCGCATCAGCCACACGGTGCAGACCATCAGCGTCGAGGCCGAGAGGATCTGGTTGCCCCAGGCAAAGTACTTCCACAGCCACTCGAAGGTGGCCGCGCTCTGCGTGCTCCACCAGAGCAGCCCGGCCGTGGCCGCAATCAGCGGCAGGCAGAGCCCCAGCCGCGCAACAAAGCGCCGTTGCCCGACCCGCAGCGTCTCGGCCAGGGTCAAGCGCAGACTCCGCAAGGCCGTATCGCCCGAGGTAATCGCCAGCACAATCACGCTCACCACCGTCACCGTCCCCATCCAACTGCCCAGGAAGTGGCGCGTGCTTGCCACCAAGGCCGCCGTCGCCGGCTTGGCCATCAGCTCGGGCACCAAGTTATAGATGGCCAACCCCGCCGCGGCCCACACCATCGCAATCACCCCCTCGGCAATCATCATCCCGTAGTAAGTCCCTCGCGCCTCCCGCTCCGAGCGCATCGTCCGCGCCACAATCGGCGACTGCGTGGCGTGGAAGCCCGAGATAATTCCGCAGGCAATCGTCACGAACAGGCACGGCACCACCGGCTGATCGCGGAACATCCCCGCCTGGAAGGCCTCGGTCTCGGTCAGCAACGCCGGTGTGCCCACTCCGTGCCAAATCAGAGAAGCGAGCATTGCCAGCGACCCCACCAGCAGAATCCCCCCAAAGATCGGGTAGACCCGCCCGATAATCTTATCCACCGGGAAGAGCGTTGCCGCAATATAATAAAGGAAGATGATCCCTGTCGCCCCCCAGAAGACCGCCGTCCCGCCCCCCGGCACCACCCCCTCGACCAAGTGCGCCGGCACCGTCACGAAGACCGCCACCACCAAGAGCAGCAGCACCATCACAAAGACCGTATACGCCTGCGCATACCACTTCCCCAGCGACACCCCCGTCAACGCCGGCAAGTTCGCCCCCCCGTGCCGCAAGCTCATAAAGCCCGCCACAAAGTCGTGCACCGCCCCGCCAAAGACGCACCCCAGCGGGATAATCCAAAAGCACTTCACGCCAAACTTAATCCCGATAATCACCCCAATCACCGGACCCACCCCCGCGATATTCAACAGCTGAATGAGCGTATTCTTCCACATTGGCAGCGGCAGATAGTCCACCCCATCGCGCTGACTCACCGCCGGTGTCGGCCGCTCATCCGGTCCCAACAGCCGCTCAATCACGCGCCCGTAAAGAAAGTATCCGGCCACCAAAAACGCAATTCCGCAGAGAAACAAAATCATCTTCAATCTCCAATCGGCCCATAAGTATAGCACACCCCCGCCAAACCACAAAGAACGCAAAGCACGCCGAAATAGGCCTTGTGGATTAGCAACCACAAAGAACACAAAGTTCACAAAGGGTTGTGGAGGCCTTGTCGCGCCGAAATAGGCCTTGTGGATTAGCAACCACAAGTCCGAGCGAAGCGAAGGAGCTATGTCAACAAGAACAC
>SFJE01000027.1 GCA_004555175.1 Lentisphaeraceae bacterium
TCTTCCAATGGATGTGCTAGAGCAGCATATGAGTGAACCAATATTTTCCCGAAGTGGGGTTTATCTTCTATTGGGGCGGAATGAGCAGGGGAAAACAACTGTTTATGTTGGAAAGTCGATTAGACGACGCAATGGAAATAGTTTTAGACAACGATTGCTTGAGCACACACGGGATCATTTGAGGGGGAAATGGACAAAGGCTATTTGCGTGACGAATGATGAAAGTAGCGGGAATCGTGATTTGGATTTCGACTATTTAGAGTTTCGTTGCTATGAGCTTGTTAAACAGGCAGGGTTGGTTATGCTTAATCGGGTGGTGCCTTCGCAGGGTGATCCATCCTCTGACATGCGTGAGAATGTTGAGCTATTTATCAAGAGAGTTTGTCTAACGTTCTCATTATTGGGGCTTCCAATACGCGGGTCACGTTGTGCAGAGGTTTCGCTGGGGCGGACTCCTCCGGTGATGAACGCCATACTGCCTAATTCAACCGTGCCGCAATTCCAATTGACATACAAGGATGCGAAGGCCTTTGCGCGGAAGACGGAAGAGGGCCGCTATGTGCTCCTGGTCGGGAGTAAGGTTGTAAATGAGACGACCGTTTCATGTTCTCCTAATGTGATAAGGATACGAGAAGAGGCTAGGCGTGACGGGGCGTTGCGCGAGGATGGCGTGCTAATCAGAGATCTTGTTTTTGACAGCGCTTCAGGGGCGGCGAAGTTTGTTTGCGGCGCATCGGTGAATGGCCGGAGACTTTGGCGTGAACTTGGAACAACCTGCTTGTAACCCGCTCAAACTAGCTTCAATCATTGAGAAAAGCTTGATATAGGACCTGTGTTTGCCGTCAAATTTGGTGGCCTCATTGTAGCGCATGCTATAGAGCGTCAGCCGAGGGGTGCTCCCGGCACGCTTGGGTTTCCACAGGCCGTTATCGCGGATAATATGGATGAGTTCGCCAGCCGTGGCCGGACCATTCTCTTTGAGGAGTTCGATGGCCGTATCGAGCAATCCCCCGCCCGTGCGTTTGTGGAGCACTTCGACGATAGAGCGCGTCCACAGGATGCTACCAGAGTGTTCCAAGCGCACTTTATAGGTTCCCGTGTCACGAATCGCTAACACCCGCGCCTTTGTATTCCCTGCGATAAGCGCTTTGGGGCGCTGCGGGGGTGGGGGGAATGTGGTAGAGTAGGGGGCGTTGCGCAGGGTGCGCGGCAGAGAGGAGGCGATCGAGATGGGCAAGCGGTCGAGGCGGTGTATGTATGCGGCGCGGGTGGGGGAGTTTTTGGAGACGGCGGAGAGTGCCGTTCGCGATGCGCTTGTTTCATCGGTCCACGGGGAGTTGCGGTCGACGGCGTGGGAGGCGTGGGAGGGGGAGGTGGCGTTGTTGAAGCGGGTGTTGCCGCCGTGGCGCGAGGCGGATGGATACTTGTTCTTTGAGTATGACATTCCGCGGTTGGGGAAGCGGATTGATGTGGTGTTGCTGTTGGGTGGGCTGATCTTTTGCTTGGAGTTTAAGGTGGGGAAGGGGCAGGTGGCGCAGGCGGATGTGGAGCAGGTGTTGGATTATGCGCTGGACTTGAAGAACTTTCATCAGTTTAGTGCGGATCGGCCGATTGTGCCGGTGTTGGTGCCCACGACGTATACGCGCTCGATGGGTGCGGCGCAGCGTTCGCCCTATCATGCGCAGATTTTCAATCCGGTGATTGTGGGCGCGGAGGGGTTGGGTGAGGTGATTACGCGGTTTGTGGCCGAGTTCGGTTGCGCCGTGGATCCGCAGCGGTGGGGAGAGCGTTGGCTGATTAGCCCCTATTCGCCTACGCCGACGATTATCGAGGCGGCTCGTGCGCTCTACGAGAATCACTCGGTGGAGGAGATTACGCGGCACGAGGCCGACAAGGTCTCGACGGATGCGACGATTGCCTTTGTGCAGGAGGTGATTGAGCAGACTCGGCGCGCGGCGGGGAAGAGTATCTGCTTTGTGACAGGCGTGCCGGGGGCGGGGAAGACGTTGGTGGGGCTGGATGTGGCCGTGAAGCAGCAGTTCCGGGATGGGGCGCGCGTGGCGGAGAATCAGGCGGTCTATCTCTCGGGGAACGGTCCGCTGGTGGCGGTGTTGACCGAGGCGTTGGCGCGGGATAATACCGCCAAATGCCGTGCGCGGCAGGAGAAGAAGAATCTTTCTGACGCGCGGCGCGAGGTGAGTAAGTTCATTCAGATGGTCCACAACTATCGCGACAATATGTTGCAGAAGTTGCGTCTGCCGATTGTGGATGGGCGGCTGGAGATTGATCCAGCGAAGGCGGTGCGCGACGAGGCCGCCGGCTTTGGCGAGGTGGAGCATGTGGTCATCTTCGATGAGGCGCAGCGTGCCTGGACGCATGCGCGATTGGCGAACTATCTCAAGCGTGGCGGCACCTATGGCAATAAGTTCAAGGTGGCCGACTTCCCGCTCTCTGAGGCGGCCTTTCTCATCTGGTCGGTCGATCAACGCAAGGACTGGGCGGTGATTATTTGCCTGGTGGGTGGCGGCCAGGAGATTAATACTGGCGAGGCGGGTATCGCCGAGTGGCTTAAGGCCCTGAATCAATACTACCGCGATTGGCAAATCTACATCTCCGACCAGTTGGTGGAGCGCGAGTACGCCGAAGGGCGCGTGGCTGAGTTGCTTCAAGACAATCCGCGCGTCACGTATGCGAGCAAGCTCCATCTTGCCGTGAGCCAGCGCTCCTTCCGTGCCGAGCGCTTGGCGGACTTCGTTCAGGCGCTTCTGACCTTCAATCCCGCGGCGGTAGCTCTCTATCAATCCGTGGAGGGCAACCACTATCCGGTCCGCCTGACGCGCGATATTCACAAGGCACGCGCCTGGTTGCGAGCGCACGCTCTGGGCTCTACGCGCACGGGCATCCTCATCTCCAAGGTGGCCGCGCGCTACAAGCCTCAGGCCGTCCAAGTGCTCCCGCAGGGCAACGAGCCCGCCATTCATTGGTTTCTAGAGGATAAGTGCGATGTCCGCGCTTCGAATTACCTGGAGGATGCGGCCACGGAAATCCAGGTCCAAGGGCTCGAGCTCGACTACGCGTGCATTTTGTGGGATGCGGACCTCCGTTACGAGGTTGGGCCGAGCTGGGGCTACTACGCCTTCAATGGCCATTGTGCGTGGCGGCCGGAACGGAATGCCGACAATCGCCAGTATATGCTCAACGCCTACCGCGTGCTGCTCACGCGCGCCCGCCAGGGGATTGTCATTTGCGTGCCTGAGGGGAATGCGCGCCGTACACCCGAGGGCTTCGCTGAGGACGCCACACGGCTCCCAGCCTTCTACGATGGCACCTACCACTATCTACGCAGTCTCGGCATTGTGGAGTTGTAGGCTTGCTTGTGGCATAGCGCCTTAGGAGCTGGATGCGAGGGGGTGGGGGCCCTTTGAGGATGTCGCTGAGTTGGGGGCAGCGGTGGCCAAATCCTTCATAGGAATGGCGAATGCAACACTTGAGCGTGGCCATATAGAAGTATGGCCACGAATAATCGAATCCTGCTAGGCGTTTTCCCTATGGGCTGTTAGGCTTGGGTGAAGCCGATGGGCGAAGCGTCCTGCAGATCGGTCTTGAGGGCGCATTCGGCGCGGAGGGCTTCGAGGAGGCGTTCGTTATCCGGCGCCTCGTCGAGGTAGTAATGGGCCTGGCGAACGGTGCGGAAGTCGCCGGGGGTGAGGCGGGTGATGGCCGCGAGGGCGCGTTCCTGGGCGGGGGTCAGCGGGCTGTGGAAGGCGCGTTCAAAGAAGCGGCGTTTACCGGCGTCATCGAGATAGCCAAACTCCAACTTGAAGGTGAAGCGGCGCATCATGGCGGGGTCCAAGTGCTTGCGGAAGTTGGTTGCGGCGACCAGCATGCCCTCGAAGTTTTCCATGTGTTGCAGGAACTCATTGACGCGCGAGACCTCCCACGAGGCTTGCGCCATCTCGCGGCTTTGCATGAGCCCGTCGATTTCGTCGAAGAAGAGGATGGCCCCTTCGTTTTCGGCTTGCCGGAAGGCCGCGGCAATGCGTTGCTCGCTCTCGCCCACCCACTTGGAGAGGATATCTGAGCCCTTGAGGCAGAGCACCTTACGATCAAGCGTCTGCCCGAGATACTTGACGAACTCGGTCTTCCCGCTTCCCGGGGGGCCAAAGAGCAGCAGGGTCATGCGCGGCGCATCCACGGCGGCGGAGGCTCCTGCGGGCGCGGAGAGGGCGCGCCGCGCGGCCTCGACGATTTGCGCTGGAGCAAGGCGCCCTTTGATTGAGAGCCCTTCCAAGGCATAATCGCGCGCGGGCAGGAAGGTGTTGCGGTTGCGAATGTTGAGGAGCTTGCAGTGTGGCGCCATCAGCTTGGCAATCAGCCCATCGACCTCGTCCGGCTTGGGGGCGAGGTGCTTGAGATTCTCCAACACCATCGCGATGCCTCCCGCGCTCGTTTCGTAGCGCGCGGCGTAGACCGGCACCTGCTCATCGCGTACCAACGCCTCTAGCCCCAGGCGCTCAATGACATTGCGCCAAATGTTGCACCGCTGCTGGGTGTTGAGCGCCTCAAAGCAGATGGCGTAGTCAAAGCGCCGCCGCACGCTCTCGTCGATGCTCGCGCTGGGCGCATTGGAGATCCAAATGGTCGGGAAGTTCATCGTGTCGAGCAGGGAGTTGATGACGCCCTTCTCGGTGCTCTTGCCGCCTTGCCCGCCAAAGAGCATTCCCCCGAGGGACTGCGAGCTCCGTAGCAGTTCCTCGGCTTCATCGATAATCATTAGGCTCTCATCGGGCGCCTCGCGTAGGTTGCACAGCTGAATGCCAAACAGGCGCGAATCCACGTTGACCGCCTTGCCCTCGGTCTCGCCCTGGCGAATTGCGAGGGCATTTCGCCCCACGCGCTTGGCGAGGGCCTGCGCAAAGCTCGTCTTGCCGGTTCCCGGCACGCCATAAAAGAGGATGTTACAGCGGCCGCGACCGTTGGCGATGAGCCGCTCGAGGAGGGCGCCCTCCCGCTCGGCCAAGGCGCCGAAGTAGTGCCACGGGAGCGTCTCATCCATCGGCAGGTGTTTGTAGTAGCAGAGGGTGGGCTCGCCCAGAGAGCCCTCCAGGTAACCCTCGAGGGCGGAGCGGTTGAAGTCCCAGTCGTTATCCAAGAGGTTGAAGCGGCGGAGCTTGCTGGAGGCGCAGGTGGCGTTGAGCGCCTCGCCATAACTGCAATCAATCGCCATGGCGAAGTAAAGCGGCTTCTCCGCGTTGTCCAGACGCTGCGGCCAATCGAAGCTCGAGGTGGCGTAGATATAGTTTAGGAGCAATATCTCGCGCTCCAGGTCGCTGAGATTGAAGGTGCGCTGTAAGATGTCGAAGCGCTCCTCGATCGGCTCGCGCTTGACCTCCCCGAGCTCCGCGATGAGGTAGTCCGCCACCGCTTGGGCAATGAGCCGCGCCTTCCAATTACTGCGCCGATCGGCCCACAGACTCGCGAAGAGGTTGTTCGTCTCATCGTCAAAGTCCAATCGCAGGAGGCGCGATTCGCACTTCATCATTCGCTGGAGCTCGGCCTTGGTATAGAGCAGTTGGATGAGTTCAACCATCTGCGTACTCGGGAAGCGGCGCGAAACCAGGAGGAAGAAATCATCATTGATCCTGGGCTCGCGGTAGTTCTTCGCCAGATTCTTCCAATACATCAACGCCTTCCGCGTCAAAAAGTGTTGCGCGATTTTGCGAAACTTTGCCATTGTTTTCTCCTTGCCTGAGGCTCACACACAATCAATCGTCGAAGAAATCCTTCAACTTCACCGTTTCGTCTTCCTGCTTGCGCGCCGGCGCTGAGCAGCGCCGCACACGTGCTTCCGCCGCCTTACGATCTTCGCGGAAGATTGCCATCGCTAGGCGAATCTTCAGTTCGCGAAAGCTCTTCTCCCCCCGAGCCGGGGCCTTTGCTTTGGGGTTTGAGGTCGCTTCCGCCTCCGGGCTCGGTGCGGCCCCCTTCGAACGCTGTTTCTTCTCCGACATCTTCCGGACAACTCCTTTCCGCTTGTGCCCCTATATTATAACAAACCTGCGTGCATATACCGCATACAAAGAGGGGTAATCAGGAACCACGGGCGCGCGCCCATCCCTTCCCGGAGAGGGCCTAGCCGCCGTGCGAACGAATCGCCGCGCAGCGCGTAGCGCTAGGCGCTCTGCGCTGCGGCCTGGCGAAACTTCCCGCACGCCAGGCGGAAACTGCTCCCCGGGGCGGCGGGAATTAATAAGACCCCGTCTTGTTGCGAATAAGACGGGGCCTTGTTGCCAATAAGACGGGGCCTTATTATCAATAAGACGGGGTCTTATTAGTTTGCCTTCGGGCGAACGGTAATGGCATGGGGGCCTTGTTGTGATTGTTGTCGGGGCTAGTACAAGGAGAGGTCAATGGCCCCCGGCCCTGGCGCGGGGATGAGGGTTACAACATTGCAAGATGGGTGTTCGCGAAAGAGCGCTAGAGCGTGCTCAATATAAGTTGGGCAAAGCACATCATCTGCATCAAGGTAGAGGACGAATTCGCCTCGTGCCCTGGTTAACCCGAGATTGCGTGCATACGAGACGCCTTTGTTGGCCTGGCAAATGAGTTGAGTTTTTGGGAAGTTTAACTTCGCAAGGACTGCGCGCGTCTTTGGGGCGGTAGAGCCATCATCAATAACGATAATCTCAATTTCTCTGTATGTGGAGGCGAGGGCGCTTTCAATTGCTTCAACGAGCCAGTGGCCTTGATTGTAACATGTAATGATCACCGACACATCTGGCCGGAAGTTTTTCAACAAAAAAAGGGGGGTAGATTGAGATTCATGTTCGCTCTTATGATGATGAGTGTTACTCGTTATCCTTCAATAACTTTGCGAGCAATGACATCCAAGTGCATACGCTCGGGTATTTGATGATGATAAGTTGGCAGAGCGGCTACGGCGGCCTCAATGCCACGGCAGATAGAAGCCTCGTTATTGTCGCAAATCAAGTAGCGGCCAAAGGGCTTCAAGTAGGTCTTAAAGTAGTCATTGTGTACGCCATCGCCAATATACAGGATGGGTTTGTGGTAGGATGCGTAGTAGAATAGCTTACCTGCTGGATGTGTTACACCCGAATGGCCGCCGAGGCAGAGTAGAATGTCACACTGTGCCTCTAGTGCCTCGACCTCCGCAACGGGCAACCGACCAGGCTGAACATCAAGGTTGGGATATTCTTCTGCCTGAATGACTAAATCCGAATCTCCGCGTAAGATAAAGCGTAGGTTTTGGAAATGACGAATCGCAGATAAGAGGGGCGCGATATTTCGCACCTTGCGTTGATAAGCCCCGAAAAGACCCAAAGTAATGCGCACATTGTGCGGCACAAAAGCGTCCTGCACGTGTTCAATGTAACCGACATCACTCCATGACATCTTCGCTGCATAGTGTGGATGTAATCGACCTTCCATTTCGCAAAGTAGCGGATAGCAAAAAACAATTTTGTCAGCGTAACTTAACATACGGCTTTCCCAGAAACGATGCAACAATCGGCGTTTGGGGATTTGCGTAATATCATTGCATGCCCCAATAGATAACGGATCAGTCCAAAACTGAATAAGTCGAACGGGGGGGGGTGGCATACTTATTAGAGTGTTTGCATTTTTGGCCGGATGCGTAAGAATTTCGCGTGCGTCTCGACCAAGCCTGCCGGAGAAGATGGGTGGCACAAAGGAGAGAACCGTCTCAAACCGCTTTCCAGCGAGTAGCTGTCGCAACTTCCGGCGTGCATATGGTCGCCAAAGCCCATCTTTCACAAAGTGAATGTAAAATGAGTAAAGTAACTTCAAAATTGCAAAACGCGCACAGAAGTACTCAAGCCATCCAGAAGAGGTTGGCAAGATATGTACAGCCCGGAATGCCGCACCATAGCGTTCTTGAAAGAAGTCAGTTACGTGTTTAGGCCCACAAATGACGGCTTCTGCGTCATATCCGGCTGGTTGTAATCCGCGGAAGAGGGTCCCGCTCATCATCAGATTAGAGTCTATCTGCCGTGTGGCATAACAAACAAGCACCTTCTTTTTTTCCGCCATAACCAATCCTTTCTACTAGACAGACTTTTAGTATATCATACTTTGATAATTACCAATAGCCGCCACCTTGTTTCAGGGTGTCACGCGAAAAGAAGTTGACAGGGTGGGGGGAGATGTGTTATCTTTCGCGCACTTTTTTCTTTAGAGGGAAGTAGACTTAACCGTTCTTTGACATCATTCGGTCCATTTGGAGCGTTGTAAGAGGATAGCATGGCCACAGGCATGGAACAGATTCGGAACATTGGCATCGTCGCCCATATTGATGCGGGCAAGACGACGACGACCGAACGTATCCTTTTTTACGCTGGGATGACGCATCGTCTTGGGAATGTGGACGATGGCAATACGGTGACGGACTGGATGATTCAGGAACGCGAGCGCGGGATTACCATCACTTCCGCCGCGATTACTTGCGCTTGGCGCAACACCCAAATCAATCTCATCGATACGCCCGGGCACGTGGACTTCACCATCGAGGTGGAGCGCGCGTTGCGTGTGTTGGATGGTGCGGTGGGGGTTTTCTGCGCGGTGGGCGGAGTGCAGCCGCAGTCGGAGACGGTCTGGCGGCAGGCCAATCGCTACCACGTCTCGCGCATTGCCTTTGTTAATAAGATGGACCGAATGGGGGCGAACTTCGAGCGCGCGGTGGGCGAGATGCGCGAGAAGTTGGGGGCGAATGCGGTGCCGGTGATGATGCCGGTGGGCGCGGCCGAGAGCTACGCCGGGGAAATCGATTTGATCACGCTGAAGTATCGCCACTATCTAGATGCCGAGGGGAAGACCTTTGAGGATGTGGCGGTGCCGGCGGAGTTGGCCGATGCGGCGCAGGCTGGGCACGAGGCCCTCTTGGAGGCGCTGGCCGAGGTGGATGACACCTTTATGGAGGCCTACTTGGAGGAGCCCGAGCAGCCGGCGGAGGCGGTGAAGGCGGCGATTCGGCGCGCGGTGATTGCGCAGGCGATGGTGCCGGTCTTCTGCGGCTCGTCGCTGAAGAACAAGGGCGTGCAGGCGCTGCTTGATGGCGTGGTCGATTACCTCCCCTCGCCGAATGAGCGCAAGGCGCCGGTGGGCACGCATGTGAAGACCGAGGAGCCGACCGAGATTGAGATGAGCGCGAGCGCGCCGCTCTCGGCGTTGGTCTTCAAGATTGCCACCGATTCTTATGTGGGGCGGCTCTTCTTCGTGCGCGTCTATGGCGGGGCGTTAAAGCGTGGGCAGCAAGTTTACAATCCGCGTACGAAGAAGCGCGAGCGGGTGATGAAGCTCCTACGCGTGAAGTCTGACGAAGAGGAAGAGCTCGAGACGCTGGAAGCTGGCGACATCGGTGCGGTGGTCGGGCTGAAAGAGGTGACGACGGGCGACACGCTCTGCGTGGAGAACAAGCCTGTGGCCCTGATGGGCATCACGGCCCCCGAGCCGGTGATGTTTATGGCCATCGAGCCCAAGAGCACGGCCGAGAAGGATAAGCTCGCCGGCGCGCTGGGCCAGCTGGCCGCCGAGGACCCCACCTGCCAGGTGCGCGTGGATGGGGAGACCGGGCAACAGATTTTGTGCGGGATGGGCGAGCTCCACTTGGAGATCCTCGTCGACCGCTTGAAACGTGAGTTCAATGTAATGGCGAATACGGGCAAGCCGATGGTCTCCTACTACGAGACCGTTTCGATGACGGCCCGCCACACGTATACGTTCGATCGCGAGATCGCAGGCAAGCGGCATTGCGCCACCTTGACCATTGAGGTCTCGCCCCTCGAGCGGGGGAAGGGGCGGCAGGCCCTCGTTGCAAAAAGTGCAATGAAGGGCTTGCCTAAGCCGGAATATTCTGCTATTATTACGAACGCTTTATTTGACGCAATAGCGACTGGCGTGCTCGCACGCTATCCGATGACGGATGTCAGGGCAGAGGTCGTCGATTGCGCCATAATGGACGAAGAGACGGCTTCAGACGTGGCTTTTCGGAGCGCGGCCGTCATCGGCTTCCGCGAGGCGGCTTTGGCCGCGCAACCGGAGTTTCTGGAGCCTATCATGTCCCTCGACATCGTGACGCCGCCGGAGTACGTCGGCGACATCATGGGGGACATCAACGGCCGCCGCGGGCAAGTGCGCGACATGGAAATGAAGGGTGACCTTCAGGAAGTGCGTGCGCAGGTGCCTCTGGCGGAACTGTTCGGGTACGCCACGGCGATCCGTTCGCTCTCGCGCGGACGAGCCGGCTACACGATGGAAACCGGCGCGTTCGCGGTGGTGCCTCGGGCAGTTAAAGAAGAACTACTCAACAGGTAATGTGAGAATGCAAAGTCAGCGCATACGCATTCGCTTGCAGGCGTACGACCACAAGGTGCTCGACCAGGCCGTGGGTGCCATCCTTGACACGGCGCGCAGCACCGGGGCCCAGATTGTTGGCCCGATTCCGCTCCCGACGCGCATTGAGCGTTTCACCGTGAACCGCTCTCCGCACGGGGACAAGAAGTCCATGGATCAGTTCGAGATGCGCACGCACAAGCGGTTGCTGGATATCGTGAGCCCGACGGCCAAGACGGTCGACGAGCTCAAGAAGTTGAATCTGCCCGCCGGCGTGGACATCACCATTCGCATCTAAGGAGGATGACCCATGCAAGGCTTGATTGGCAAGAAGATTGGGATGACCCAGATTTGGGACGAGAACGGCGTCGCGGTGCCCGTGACGGTCGTGGAAGTCGGTCCCTGCCCGGTCGTTCAAGTGAAGACGGTCGAGAAGGACGGCTATGTGGCCGCCCAGCTCGGGTTTGAGGCCCAGAAGGCGCAGCGCCTGAGCAAGGCCGAGCGCACCCGCTTCGAGAAGGCGGGCGTGGAGGCCACCAAGGTCCTCTCCGAGTTCGCTCCGGATAGCGCCGATGAGGTGAAGCCCGGCGACACGGTGACCGCTTCGATTTTCGAAGGCGTTGGTTATGTGGATGTGCAGGCGACGACCAAGGGCCGCGGTTTCGCGGGTGTGGTTCGCCGCTTCAAGTTCGCCGGCGGCCCCCACGGCCACGGTGGCCACTCCAAGCGCCGCCCCGGCGGTATCGCCGCCCGTGACCTCCCCGGTTGGGTTGAGAAGGGCAAGAAGATGCCCGGGCACATGGGCTGCGTGGTCCGCACCACCCAGAATATCCGCGTGGCCAAGGTCCTCGCTGCGGAGAACCTCATTCTCCTGCACGGCGCGGTTCCCGGCCCCAACGGTGGCATCGTCCGCGTGACGAAGGCTCTCAAGAAGGCTTCCAAGTAATGAGCACGATCAAAGTTTACGACAAGACCGGCGCTGTGACGGGCGAAAAGACCGTCGATGAAGCGCAGCTCGTCCTGGATCGCGGCCAGCAGGCCGTGAAGGACACGGTTGTGGCCATCCTGAACGGCTATCGCGCCGGCACGGCCTCCACCAAGAACAAGTCCGAAGTCTCCGGCACCGGCAAGAAGCCGTGGAAGCAGAAGGGCACTGGCCGCGCTTCCTTCGGTTCGTCGCGCAACCCTGTGTGGCGTGGCGGCGGTGTGGCCTTCGGCCCCGTCCCGCGCGATTACTCGCAGAAGGTGAACAAGAAGGTTGCGGCCTTGGCGTTCGCCCGTGCGCTGAGCGACAAGATCGCCGCCGGCGAACTCTGCGTGATCGACTCGCTGAACTTCGAGGCGCCGAAGACCAAGACGGCTGCCGAGATGTTCAAGGCGATGGGCATGACGCGCTCCTGCCTGGTGATCGTTGATGACGATGCCCTGGCTGGGGACGCCAACGACAACTTCTTCCTCTCGGTGAGCAACCTGCCCGAAGTGGGCGTGGCCGCCGCCGGTGAGACGGATGTCTACATGCTCTGCCGCTTCAAGAACATTGTGGTCACGGCGAAGGCCTACGAGGCGCTCGAAGCGCGTCTGGCCCGTGTGACCGGAAAGGCGGACAAGTAATGAAGACCATCATCCGCAAAGTCTCTGTGACCGAAAAGGGCACCCTGATCGGCGCAAAGAGCCAGTACATGCTTGAAGTCGCCCCGGAGGCGACCAAGCCCGAGATCCGCGCGGCTGTTGAAGCGCAGTTCGGCGTGCACGTTGAGAGCGTGAACACCTCGAACTACCGCAGCCGCACCGTCCCCACGCGCACCCGCCGCACCACGGCCACCCAGGCTTGGAAGCGCGCGATTGTGACGCTGCGTGACGGCGAGCGTATCGAAATCGTCTAAACTGCCAAAGGACACCCTATCTATGGCACTGAAAAACTACAAACCTCGCAGCCCGGGCATGCGCTTCCGCGTTTCCCAGGTGCGCACCCACCTCTCGAAGGAGAAGCCGGTTGCCCACCTGACGATCGCGAAGAACAGCGCGGCCGGCCGCAATAACCAGGGCCGTATCACCGTCCGCCATCGTGGCGGTGGTGTGCGTCGCCGCTTCCGCGTGGTGGATTTCCTCCGTGACAAGCACGGGATTCCCGCGAAGGTCGCCGCCCTCTGCTACGATCCGAACCGTACCGCTAACCTCGCGCTCCTGAACTACGCTGACGGCGAGAAGCGCTACATCCTCGCGCCTGAGGGCCTCAAGGTCGGCATGACCGTGGTTTCTGGCCCCAACGCCGAGCCGACGGTGGGCAACGCCCTCCCGCTCGAGAAGATTCCGCTGGGCATGGCCCTGCACAACGTCGAGCTCGTCCCCGGCAAGGGCGCTCAGATGGTCCGCTCCGCCGGCACCAGCTGCACGCTGATGGCCCGTGACAACGGCTTGGCCACCCTGCGCCTGCCTTCGGGCGAAGTGCGCATGGTCTCCTGCGCTTGCATGGCGACGATTGGCGCTGTGGGCGAAGGCGACTGGGCGGGCGTCAAGTTCGGTAAGGCCGGCCGCAAACGCCTGCTCGGCATCCGTCCGACGGTTCGCGGTGTGGCGATGAACCCGGTTGACCACCCGATGGGTGGTGGTGAAGGCCGCACCTCTGGTGGCAGCCATCCCCGCAGCCCGTGGGGCAAGCTGGCCAAGGGTGGCAAGACCCGCAACCGCCGTAAGAATAGCAATCGCTTTATCGTCAAGCGGAGAAAGTAATCCACTATGGCTCGTTCGATTAAGAAAGGCCCTTACGTTGAAGCTTCCCTCCTGAAGAAGGTGGAGAAGATGAACGCTTCGGGCAAGAAACTGCCGATCAAGACCTGGTCGCGCCGCTCGATGGTGCTCCCTGAGTTCGTTGGGCACACCTTTGCCATCCACAACGGCAAGCAGCACATGCCGGTGTTCATCACCGAGAATATGGTCGGGCATCGCTTGGGCGAGTTCGCTCACACCCGCACCTTCAAGGCTCACGGTGGTCTCACCGAAAAGGCCGGGCGCTAATTAAGGAGGAACAGACATGGAAGTGAAAGCCATTGCCCGCAACCTCCGCATCTCCGTGCGTAAGGCTCGCCCGCTCGCTCGCCGCGTTCAGGGCCAGACCCTTGCCAATGCGTTGGCCATTGTCGACTTCAGCCCGCTGAAGGCCGCCAAGTTCCTCGCCAAGACGCTGCGCTCTGCCGCCGCGAATGCGAAGAACAACTACAACCTCGACCCCGAGACGCTGACGGTCAAGAAGGCCGTCTTTGACGAGGGCACCCGCATGAAGCGCTATTGGTGCGGAGCCCGCGGCAGCGCCAAGCCGATCCAGAAGAAGCTCAGCCACGCCACCGTGGTGCTGACGAACGAATAAAAGGAGCCTACCTTGGGACAGAAAGTTAACCCTATCGGCTTCCGCATTGCCCTGAACAAGCAGTGGCAGTCGCGTTGGTTCGCTAAGAAGCAGGACTTCGGCCTGAACCTCGCCGAGGATGTCAAGATTCGCGAAACCGTTCGCAAGGCGATTGAAGGCGCCGCCATCTCCAAGATCGGCATCGAGCGCTTCGCCAACCGCGTCCGCGTGAGCATCTTCTCCGCCCGCCCCGGCGTCATCGTCGGTCGCAAGGGCCAGGACCTCGACAAGCTCAAAACCAAGCTTGTCAAGAGCACCGGCAAGGAGATCTACCTGGACGTCCAGGAAGTTCGCACCCCCGATGCCGATGCGCAGCTGGTGGCCGAGAGCATCGCCCAGCAGATCGAGCACCGCACCACCGTCAAGCGCGCCATCAAGCGTGCTGAGAAGACGGCGATGGAGCTCGGCGTGGACGGCATCAAGATCCGCTGCGCCGGCCGTATCAACGGGGCCGAGATCTCCCGCGTGGAGTGGAGCAAGAAGGGCAAGGTGCCCCTGCACACGCTGCGCGCCAACATTGACTATGGCTTTGTGGAAGCCAACACCACCGCCGGCAAGATCGGCGTGAAGGTGTGGATCTGCAAGCGCGACGATTTCCAGCCTGCCCGCCAGCAGCGTGGCGGTGATCGCGGAAGGAGGAATGCTTATGCCTCTCATGCCTAAACGCGTGAAGCATCGTAAGGTCTCGAAGGGCTCCCGTAAGGGCTTCGCGACCAATGGCGACAAGCTCGCTTACGGCGAGTTCGGTATCAAGGCGCTCGGCCGTGGCTGGGTGACCAACACCCAGATCGAAGCCTGCCGCGTGGCCATCAACCGCCACATGAAGCGCAAGGGCAAGCTTTGGGTGCGTATCTTCCCCGACAAGCCCGTGACCAAGAAGCCGATCGAAGTGCGTATGGGTTCGGGTAAGGGCAACCCCGAGTTCTGGGTGGCCGTCGTGCTCCCGGGCAAGGTGCTCTTCGAAGTGGGCGGCATCCCCGAGTCGTTGGCTCGCGAGTGCCTGCGCCTGGCCGACACCAAGCTCGGCATCCGCACTCAGCTCGTCACCCGCTAATCCGGAGAAGACGCCATGAAGATTGCTGAAATCAAGAACCTCAGCGCCGAGGAAATCGCCGCTCAGATCCGTGAGAAGGAGACTGAGCTCCGCTCCCTGCGCCTGAAGCACAATTCTACCGCCCAGGGCGTTGAAAACCCTGGCACCATCGCCAAGCTCCGCAAGGCTATTGCCCAGCTCAAGACGGTGGCTAACCAGAAGAAGGTGAACCAATGAGTGAAACTACTGTCGAGCGCGGTTCGCGCAAGGTGCGCAAGGGCACCGTCGTCAGCAAGTCCGGCGACAAGTCGATCGTCGTGCGCGTTGAGCGCCGGCTGCTCCACCCTGTCTACGGCAAGGTCGTCAAGGCCTCTGTGAAGTTCCATGCCCACGACGAGCAGAATGCCGCCAAGGTCGGTGACACCGTCGTGATTATGGAAACCCGCCCGTTGAGCAAGACCAAGCGCTGGCGCCTGGTCTCCATCGAGGAGAAGTAAGCCATGATTACGGAAGAAAGCAAGCTTGTCGTTGCCGATAACACCGGCGCCAAGATCGCCAAGTGCTTCCGCATCCTCGGCCAGCGCAAGCGCACGGCCGGGGTGGGGGACATCATCCGCGTCTCCATCCAGGAAGCCTCTCCGACCGGCGCGGTCAAGAAGGGCCAGGTCTGCTTCGCGCTCATCGTGCGCACGGCGCACCCCCTGGCGCGTCCGGACGGCTCCTTTGTCCGCTTCGATCAGAACGCCTGCGTCATCGTGGATGCCAAGCACAACCCGATGGGCACGCGTATCTTCGGGCCTGTGGCGCGTGAACTGCGCGACAAGGGCCAGATGAAGGTCATTTCCCTCGCACCCGAAGTGGTGTGAGGCGAAGTGGCCGCTTCGTGACCGCAGGTAATACGTAAGCGTAAGCCGGGACACCCCAAGGAAGAACGGGACGTTTGCGAACTGCGTTCGTTACAACAGCGAGTTACGGAAAAACCAATGAGTAAAGCACGTATCAAGAAGAACGACACGGTGTTGGTGATTGCCGGCGCTGACAAGGGGAAGACCGGCAAGGTCCTCTCCGTCAGCCCCAAGCATGGCACCGCGATTGTTGAGGGTCTTCACCTCGTCAAGAAGACCATCCGCCGCACGGAGCAGACTCCGCAGGGCGGCATCGTGGACCGCGAGGCCCCGATCGATCTGTCCAATCTCAAGCCGGTCGCTGACGACCAGGCGAAGGCTTAAGGAGCACGACCATGGCTAATTTGAAGGAAACCTATGCCAAGAGCATCGTGCCCGCGCTCAAGGAAAAGTTGGGCGTGACCAATCCGATGCTGGTGCCCCGCCTCACCAAGATTGTGGTGAACATGGGCTTTGGCATTGTGGAGAAGGACGTTCAGAAGCAGATTGTCCAGGACCTCGAGGCCATCACCGGCCAGAAGGCTGTCCTCTGCAAGGCGCACAAGAGCATCTCCAACTTCAAGCTCCGCGAGGGGATGGTGATTGGGGCTAAGGTGACGCTGCGCGGGGACCGGATGTACGAATTCGCCGAGCGCTTCTTCAATGTCACCCTCGCGCGCATTCGCGACTTCCGCGGCGTTCCGAACCGTGGCTTCGACAAGGCCGGCAACTACACGATGGGCTTGAAGGAATACGTCACCTTCCCCGAAATCACGGCCGTTACCTCCGCTTCGGGCCTCGATATCACCTTCGTCACCACCGCCCAGGATAAGACCGGCTGCAAGGCGCTGCTCGAAGCGCTCGGGATGCCGTTCATGGGCCGCTAAGGAGTAGACAACCATGGCTAAGACCAGTTTGATCGTCAAGGCGTCGCGCAAGCCGAAGTTCGGCGTTCGCGCGTACACCCGTTGCTCCCGCTGCGGCCGCCCCCACAGCGTGATTCGCAAGTTCCGCCTCTGCCGCCTTTGCTTCCGCGAGATGGCGCTCAATGGCGAAATCCCCGGCGTCACCAAGGCCAGCTGGTAAGAGAGAGGACATAACACTATGATGACCGATCCCATTTCCGATATGCTGGTGCGCATCCGCAATGCGCAGAAGGCCCGCCACCCCGAAGTCGTGATGCCCGGCTCGCGCATCAAGGGCGAGATCGCCCGCGTGCTCAAGGAAGAGGGCTACATCGTCGACTTCACGATGGTTGGCGAGACCAAGCGCACCCTCACCATCGAGCTGAAGTACAGCGACAAGGCCGAGCCCGCCATCCGCGGTCTCGAGCGCATCTCGCGCCCCGGCCTGCGCCGTTTCTGCGGCTACACCGACATCCCGAAGGTCCTCGGCGGCCTGGGCATTGCCGTGCTCAGCACCTCCGGCGGCATTATGAGCGGCAAGACCGCCCGTGAGCGCAAGCTCGGCGGCGAACTGCTCTGCACCATTTGGTAAAGGAGTTCCCCCATGTCTCGTATTGGCAAACAGCCTGTCGCCATTCCCGCCGGCGTGACCGTCACGGTCGCCAACGGTAATGAAGTGACCGTCAAGGGCCCCAAGGGCGAACTCTCGCGCACCTTCCAGAAGGGCATCACCGTGAAGGTTGAGGGCTCCGAAGTTATCGTCACCCGTGCCGATGACACCCGCGCCCAGAAGAGCTTCCACGGCCTCACCCGCACCCTCGTGCGCAACATGATCGAGGGCGTGACCAAGGGCTACACCCGCGAACTGACCATCGAAGGCACCGGTTTCAAGGCTGCCGTTCAGGGCAACAAGGCCATCTTGACCCTCGGGTTCGCCTCGCCCAAGGAGTACATCATTCCCGCCGGCTGCACCGTCACCGTCACCGCTGATGTGAACGTGAAGGTCGAGGGGATTGACAAGGAAGTCGTTGGCGAAGCCGCCGCGCGCATCCGCTCCTACTATCCGGCCGAGCCTTACAAGGGCAAGGGCATCCGTTACAAGGACGAGAAGATCCGCCGCAAGGAAGGCAAGACCGTCGCCTAATCGCGGCCAGGAGAATCGACACCATGAGTTTGAAGAACCGCAAAGAACAGCGCGCCGCGCGCCATCTGCGCATCCGCCGCCGCATCAGCGCCGGCACCGCCGAGCGCCCGCGCATGGCCATCTTCGTCTCGAACCGCTATATGTATGTGCAGTTCATCGACGATCAGGCCCAGAACACGCTCTGCTCGGCCTCGACCCTCAAGGAAGGGCTGAAGTGCAACATCGAGAGCGCCAAGGTCCTCGGGGCCAAGGCTGCCGAAGCCGCTCAGGCCAAGGGCATCAAGACCGTTGTGGTCGACCGCGCCGGCTACAAGTTCCATGGCCGCGTGAAGACCATCGTCGAGTCCGCCGTTGCTGCCGGGCTCTCCATCACGTCCAAGACGGAGGAATAACATGGCTGACTTTAACAACCGTGGTCGCGACGGCGAAGACGCGCTCGATGAGAAGACCGTCTATATCAACCGCTGCGCCAAGACCGTGAAGGGCGGCCGCCGCTTCAGCTTCTCTGCCATCGTGGTGGTGGGCGATAAGAACGGCAAGGTCGGCCTGGGCATCGGCAAGGCCAATGAAACCGGCGACGCCATCCGCAAGGGCGGCGACGCTGCCCGCAAGAACATGCGCTCGGTGTGCATGAAGGGCTCCTCCATTCCGCACGAAGTCTATGGCGTGTGCGATGGCGGCAAGGTCCTCCTCAAGCCCGCTCCTGACGGCACCGGTATCATCTGCGGTGGCGGTATGCGCCCCGTGCTTGAAGCCGCCGGCATTAAGGATGTGGTTGGCAAGAGCCTCGGCTCGAACAACCGCCTCAACGTGGTCAAGGCCACGATCAATGCCCTCCATCAGCTGCGTTCGGCCGAGACGATTGCGGCCCTGCGTTCCTAATTCGGGCTGGTTGCCGGGGCGGCCAAGCGCTTCCCCGGCGGCCACTTCCCCAGAAAGGATTTGATAATGGATCTCTCCACTCTCACCAACACCCCCGGCGCCCGCAAGAGCCGCAAACGCGTCGGCCGCGGCATGGGCTCGGGCACTGGCAAGACCTCGACCCGCGGTCACAAGGGTCAGGGCTCGCGCAAGGGCCACAAGCAGAAACTCGGCTTTGAAGGCGGCCAGATGCCCCTCATGCGCCGTCTGCCCAAGCGTGGCTTCAAGAACCCCAACCGCGTGCCCTTCTACGGCATCAACGTCGGCGAACTCGAGCAGTTCGAGGACGGCGCTGTGGTTGACATCGATGTGTTGCTCGCGGCTGGCTTCGGCTACCGCGCGGCCAAGACCGCCGGGATCAAGATCCTCGGCGATGGCGAGCTCACCAAGAAGCTCACCGTGAAGGCTTCCGCCTTCTCCGCCTCCGCCAAGGCCAAAATCGAGGCCAAGGGCGGCACCTGCGAGCAGATCTAACTGCCCGCCTCTCCCGACCCCCGGCGTTGTTGCGCCGGGCGGTCGGCCCCTTTTTTGTCAGGTTTGCCTGACCGCTTTTGACTGAGCGCCCTGCACCCGAGGAACTCCATGCTCAAAACATTTGCCAATCTCTTCAAAGTGCCCGAACTTCGCGCCCGGATTCTCTTTACCATCGGTCTGGTGGCCGTGGCTCGTCTGCTCGCGATGATCCCGACGCCGGGCGTGGACTGGACCGCGCTTCAGACGCTTCAGGCCAAGTTCGCCGCCAACTCCTCCGGCGGCCTCATTGGCTGGTTCGACACCTTTACCGGTGGCGCGCTGACGCAGTTCTCTGTCGGCACCCTCTCCATCTGGCCCTACATCTCCGCGCAGATTGTTATTCAACTCTTGACGGCCGTGATTCCCGCTTTGGGCCGCTTGCAGCGCGAAGGCGATGCCGGGCGCAAGACCCTGAACCTCTACATCCGCTATCTCACCATTGCCATCTGCGTCTTCCAGGCTGGCGCGCTGGCCACGACGATGCTCAATCCCGCTTCCCTCGGGCTGGGTACGGAAGCGGTGGTGGCGATGGATCCGGTGCTCTTCTTCGTCTCCACGATTATCTGCATGACGGGCGCTTCAATGTTCGTGATGTGGCTGGGCGACCAGATTACCGAGCGCGGCATCGGCAACGGCGTCTCGCTCCTGATTATGATCAATATTACCTCCCGCCTGCCTGCCGCCGTGGCAGATGCTGCGCGCCGCTACTTTGGCGTGGGCGGGGCCTCGGCTCAGGGCACCATTTGGGAGCTCGCGCTCCTGCTCCTCTTCGGCTTTGGCGTGCTCTTGGGCACCGTGGCCATCACCCAGGCGCTGCGCAAGATTCCGATTCACTCCACGCGTGCCATCTCCCGCGGCTCGGCCTACGGCGGCGGCACCACCTACCTCCCCCTGCGCGTCAACTACGCCGGCGTAATGCCCATCATCTTCGCGGGCCCCATCCTCTCGATTATCGGCTTCCTCTCCAAGCTTGAAGGAACTAACGCCGTCTCCGCCGCGCTCAAGAAGGTGGGCGAGCAGGTGGGTGGCGTGACCCCCACGCACATCATCCTCTACGCCGCGCTCATCCTCTTCTTCACCTTCTTCTGGGTGGCCACGCAGTTCAACGCGATGAACATCTCCGAAGGCCTCAAGCGCGAGGGCTCCTACATCCCTGGCGTCCGCCCCGGAATGCCCACGGCTGAATACCTCGATGGCGTGATGACCCGCATCACCCTCATCGGCGCGCTCGCCCTCCTGGCGATTGCCATCATCCCCTTGGTGCTCACCTCGGCGCGCGACATCTCCTACAGCATCGCCGGCTTCTTCGGCGGCACCAGTCTGCTCATTATCGTGGGCGTGGCGCTGGATACGCTCCGCCAGCTCGAATCGCAGTTGGTCATGCGCAACTACGAAGGGTTCCTCAAGCACGGCCGCATCGCTGGCCGCCACTAAGCGAAGGAGAACGGCAAGATGAACGTGGTTATCCTCTTGGGCGCACCTGGATCTGGTAAGGGCACCCTCGCCGTTGAAATGGCCAAGCGCCCTGACATCGCCCACCTTTCCACCGGCGATCTCCTGCGCGGCGCTGTCAAGGCTGGCACCCCCGCCGGGCTCGAGGCCAAGGCCTATATGGAAGCGGGCAATCTCGTTCCCGATGAGCTGATTGCGCGGATGGTGGGCGACTATATCGCCGAGAATGCCTCCCTCTCCACCGTCCTGCTCGATGGCTTCCCGCGCAATGTGGCCCAGGCCGACATCCTTGCCGACCTGCTGGCCAAGAACGGTGTCACCCTCCGCTGCGCGCTCTTGCTCGATGTGCCCGATGAAATCGTCGTTCGCCGCATCTCCGGTCGCCGCGTCTGCCCGGCCTGTGGCGCGGGCTTCAATGTCGACACCCTGCCGCCCAAGCAGGAGGGGATTTGCGACGCCTGCGGCGCAGCCCTTGTCATCCGTAAGGACGACACCCCCGAAACCGTTCGTCACCGCTTGGCCGTCTATGCCGAGCAGACCTTCCCCCTCATCGCCTACTACCGCGAGCGCAACCTCCTGCGCACCGTCGATGGTTCGGGCGATGACCTCGAGGCTAAGGTCAAGGTGGCTTTCGAGACGATTCAATGATTAACGTTCTTTCGCCGGCGGAATTGGACCAGATGCGAGTGGTTGGCCGAATGATGGCCAACCTCCTCAACGCCTGCTGTCAGCAGGTCCGCCCCGGCATTACAACCGGCGAGATTGACGCCTTTGCGCGTGCCTATCTCCCGACCCTCGGTGATGGGTCGGCCAAGTCCGGTTGCCTGGGATACTTTGGCTATCCCGGGGCACTTTGTATTTCCGTTAACGAAGAGGTGATCCACGGAATCCCTGGCGCACGCGTCCTCCAGCGCGGGGATATAGTCAGCCTCGATGTTTGCGGCTCGTATCACGGCTACTTCGGCGACAACACCAGAACAGTTGTCGTTGGAGGCCCTGAGACACTCACTGCCGATGTCCGTCGGTTATTGCGCGTCACCCGACAGTCCCTAGAAACGGCCGTAAAGGCTATACGGCCCGGAGTCCACCTGTCGGATATTTCACATCTCGTGGAGAAGACGGTCGCAGAGGGCGGATGCTCGGTAGTCAGAGAATACACCGGTCACGGCGTGGGGCGTCACCTCCACGAAGACCCGCCGGTTCCCAACTACGGGAAGCCCGGCAAGGGCCCGATTCTGCACGAAGGCATGACCATCGCTATCGAACCGATGGTCAACCTCGGCAAACCGGCCGTCCGTGTGCTCTCTGATGGATGGACAGTGGTATCGCGGGACGGCTCGCCGACCGCGCACTTTGAGTACACCGTGGCGGTGCTCAAGGAAGGGGCAGAAATCCTCACACCTTGGTTTGAAGTCGATCCTTGGACCGATGAATGGCTAAAAAAGTGAAGATTTTTGCTTTTTGTTGTGGACAGAGCGCATCGAAATGCGCTATACTGCCCACTCATTTGAAAAGGAACAGGCCATGAAAGTTCGTAGTTCTGTCAAACGCATTTGTGAGCAGTGCCGCATCATTCGGCGCAAGGGCGTCGTGCGGGTCATCTGCACTAACCCCCGCCACAAGCAGCGTCAAGGTTAATCGGAGAAAGAAACATGCCGAGATTGATGGGTGTGGATGTCCCGGGCAGCAAGCGCATTGAATATGCGCTGCGGTACATCCACGGTATCGGCCCCAAACGGGCCATGGACATTGTTGAAGCGTGCAAGATCGAAATCGGGAAGAAGGCGGACGCCCTCACCCCCGACGAAATCCGCCAGATCGTTACCTACATTCAGGAAAACTATCGCGTTGAGGGCGACCTCCGCCGCGAAGTCTCCGGTAACATCCGCCGCTTGATGAGCATTGGCACCTATCGCGGCCAGCGCCACAAGCGCGGTCTCCCCTGCCGCGGTCAGCGCACCAAGACCAACGCCCGCACCCGTAAGGGCGCCAAGAAGACGGTCTCCACCGTCCGCGAAAAGTAATTCCTTTAGAGAGTCTACATGAGCGAAGAAATCAAAGATCAGGCTCCCGTTGAGGAGCAGAAGCCTGCGATGAGCGAGGCTCAGGCGATTCTCGCCGGCGACACGGCCGCCCTTGCTGCTGCCGACGAAGCCGCCAAGAAGAAGTCTAAGGTCAAAGTGATGCCCGCCGGCATCGCCTTCATCCGCGCCACCTACAACAACACGCTCGTCTCCATCGCTGACGCGCGTGGCGGGGTGATCTCCTGGAGCTCTGCCGGTAAGGCCGGCTACAAGGGCTCGCGCAAGTCCACCGCCTTTGCCGCCTCCCAGGTGGCCCTCGATGCCGCCCGCACGGCCTTCGCCCGCGGAATGCACGAAGTGGAAGTGCGTGTTCAGGGCGCCGGCGCTGGTCGCGAATCTGCGGTTCGCGCCATCCAGACCGCTGGTATTCACGTCACCTGCATCAAGGATTGCACGCCGGTTGCGCACAACGGCTGCCGTCCCCGTAAGCGCCGGAGGGTTTAAGCCATGGCACGTTACACCGGACCTCGTTCCAAGATCGCTCGCCGCTTCGGCGAACCTATTTACGGGCCTGACAAAGTGCTCGACCGCCGCAACTTCGCGCCCGGCCAGCACGGCCAGAACCGCCGCCGCAAACTCTCTGAGTACGGCGTCCAGCTCCGCGAAAAGCAGAAGGCCAAGTACATCTACGGGATGCTCGAGCGTCAGTTCCGCATCTTCTTCGAGCGCGCCAAGGCCAAGCAGGGCAAGACGGGTGACATCCTCCTGCAGCTCTGCGAAACCCGCCTGGACAACATCGTCTTCCGTCTGGGCATTGCGCCGACCCGCGCTGCCGCCCGCCAGCTCGTCTCGCACCGCCACATCACGGTCAATGGCAAGGTTTGCAACATTCCTTCCTACATCGTCAAGCCCGGCGAAGCGATTGGCGTGCGCGAGAAAGACCGCACCATGAGCGTCATCGTCGATTCCCTCAAGAGCCCGCGCACGGCCGCTTCCTCGTGGCTGCAGTGGGATGAAGGGAACATGACCGGCTCGCTCCTCAGCGTTCCGACGCGTGAAGAGATCCCGGAAAACATCGACGTTCAGCTCATCGTCGAACTTTACTCTCGCTAATCCCCGTAGCCATCGGGCCGCGTAGATACCCTGCGCGGCCCTCGTCAGAAAGGACGGAAGATCATGCCGATTCGTTTGAGTCGTTTTGAAATGCCCAACCGTATCGTCCGAGACGACGCCACGGCCACCGAGACCTACACCCGCTACACGGCCTCCCCCTTCGAAATCGGGTACGGCCGCACCATCGGAAACTCGCTGCGCCGCGTGCTCCTGTCCTCCATCGAGGGATTTGCGATTAAGGCCATCAAGCTTGAAGGCGCTGCGCACGAGTTCTGCTCGCTCCCCGGCGTCTCCGAAGACGTCACCGACATTGTCCTCAACCTAAAGAAGGTCCTCCTCAAGAGCTTCACCCGCGACACCCGCTGGATCAAGCTCTCCAAGAAGGGCCCGGGCATTGTCACGGCCGGCGACTTCGCCGTTGATAACTCCATCGAAGTGCTTAACCCCGAGCAGGTCATCGCCACGCTCGACGTGGATGGCTCGATTGAGCTCGAGGCCCTTGTTGGCGTTGGCCGCGGCTTCTGCCTGGCCGAAGGCAACAAGAACCCCAACTTCGCCATTGGCGTCATTCCGATCGACTCGGCCTTCTCCCCGGTCACCCGCGTGAACTACGACGTGGTCAACACCCGCGTCGGCCAGCGCACCGACTACGAGAAGCTCATCCTCGATGTTTGGACTGACGGCCGCGTCTCCCCCGACGAAGCGCTCAAGACCAGTGCCGCGCTCCTGCGCCACCACCTCGATGCCTTCGTTGAAACCACCGAGAACATTCTCGAGTTCGAGACGGCTTCCAACAAGGATTCCAACGAAGTTGAGGACCTCCGCCGCAAGCTCAACATGAGCGTCAACGAGATCGAACTCTCGGTCCGCTCGGCTAACTGCCTCAACAGCGCTGACATCAAGACCGTTGGCGAACTGGTGCAGAAGACCGAAGCCGACATGCTCAAGTACCGCAACTTCGGCAAGAAGTCCCTCACGGAAATCAAGCAGAAACTCGAAGAGATGGGCCTTGGCCTCGGCTTCAAGTTCGACCTGAACCTCCTTGACAAGAACAACGACTGATTCGCCCTTAGAAGGAACCATTCACCATGCGTCACAAACGCCTTAACAAGAAGTTCGGCCGCAGCCCCGAGCACCGCGAGCAACTCATGCGGATGCTCTGCGCCGCGCTGATCCTCAACGACAAGATCACCACCACCCTCCCCAAGGCCAAGCAGGCCCGCAAGGATGCCGAAAAGCTCGTCACCCTCGCGCGTAAGGGCACCCTCGCTGCCCGCCGCCTCGCCGCCGCCCGTCTCCGCAGCCCCGAGGCCGTCAAGCGCCTCTTCGATGTGGTTGTCAAGGGCCAGGAAGGCCGCCAGGGTGGTTACACCCGCATCACCAAGCTCGGCCAGCGCCGCGGTGATGCCACCGAACTCTGCATCCTCGAGTGGACCACCGTCGCTCCCGCCGCCCCCGCGCCGGAAGCCGCCCCCGCCGAGACTGCCGAAGCCGCTCAGTAAGCCGCTTCATTCGGTCCAAAAAGGCACCCCTCTCCGAGGTGCCTTTTTTGTTGCGCTCACGCTGGCAGGCTTAAACTCTAATCAATCGCCCTGGCGGAGCGCCCCTGGCATAAAGCTAAGTCTGCCCAGGCTGAAATATCGGATCTACGGCCTTGGCTTATAGGGAGAAGGCGGTTTGCGACGGATAAGCCCAGGGCATTCGCCACGCATCTTTGTTCGTTCTCCTCACGAGCACAGCGGCCCCTCATTCTCCCTCCGTTGCATGCAACAACCCCGCCAGCGTCGGCGCAATGCACAGCGCAGTCACATAGAAGAAGCGCGCGTCCCATCCAGTCAGCAGCAAAGCGGTGCCAGCTAGATAGAAGAGGAAGGGTAGAAAGAGTGGTAGTGCGCGCAAACCATGGCGGATGAGCGCGTAGGTGCCCACCACCACCCAGAGTAACGCGTAAAAGCCGGGCGTGCTGAAGAGCCAGCCAATGGGCGGACGCATAAGGGCCGTACAGAGAAAGGCGAGATCCCTCCCCAAGAGGCCGTTGGTCACGGGGATTACCTCCCACGCCGTGGCAGGAAAGGGGGCCCACGCAAGGGACGTCAAATGCAGACAAGCGGCCAGCGCAGGTTTCGGCACAGCCTTGAAGGTCTCCCAGCAGAGCATAAAAAAGGTTCTAGGTGAGACCTCTTCGTTAAGGATCTGCCCCGTGGTACGGCGGCCAGGCTGTGCTTGAGCCTTTCCGGCGAAGGCGAATTTCACCGAGTTGAAGGTCCCCTGCCACGCCTCTCGCCATTCGGCTTCTGATCCCATCTTAAGCAGCAGTTCACGCGCTGCCGGAGGCACCCGTTCGCCTTCCCGGACAAACGCTTCGCCGAGCATTGTCATAGGCAGCCCCACCGCCTCAGGAAAGGTCTGCGCCACGCGCGTCGGCTCAATGGGGCCGTTTAGCGATGTCAGCGCCCGGCGCACCCCTATGTACCCCACTAGACAGAGCAACGCTATTACCCCCACCGTTGCGGCAGCCAACCGTTGACGTACCCCTTCGACGCAACACGGGAGCAGCACAAGCAGCGGTAGCGTTAGAAAGATGCCATTGTGCCGCAGAAAGGAGGCCATCACCACCACCGAAAGCAAGAGCACAATATGTCCGGGATGCCACAACCATCGGCCGCGCGTGTGCCACAGGTGTAGCGTGCAGATGGTCAAGGCCCACCCCGCCAGCGCAAAGGCCGTATCCTTCCACAGCACGCGCAGGAGCAGCATGCTCCAAGGCGAGAGCGCCGCAAAGCCCACTACCACCCATACAACTACCGCGCGGTAGCCATAGCGCCGCATAAGCGTGCACTGCCAGGCACATAATCCGGCGAAGAGCCCCATCTGTACCGCCACGACAAAACTCTGCGCCCGCCATACGCGCGAGACCAGCCAGAGGCACGCTGTGTGTAGCACCGGATGCCAATCGTTGAAGCGCCCGCTGAGCACTTGTTGCCATTGGTTGTGGGTGTCGGGCGAGGTGAAGTAACCACACAACGCGAGTGAAGCCAAATAGCCAAGCGCCACGCCCCAGAAGACTCGCCAAGGCTGCGGTAGAGGCGCTTCTCCTGCGCGTGCTTCAAACCTTATCTGTGTCAACCACCGCCAAATCCAAGCCACCCCCATTGCCACAAGCGCTAACACTATCGGCAAAAGCAACAGAGGCGGACGGCGTGGCTGCGTGCAGAGCACACTTACCGCCACCGTATACACCGTCACGCTCACCCAAAGACCCCACGCCACCCATCGCCACAGCCGCCCCTGCGCCATGAAACCGCACAACCACACCCACAGCTCGCGCCAGGCCCCCAGTTTACTTACTTTCATGGTATTCCTCTTCGGTGTTGACGGCCCAGAGGGCGGATTTAGGGGTGGCGGTGAGGAGGGCGCGGACGGCTTCGAGGCCACAGAGCATCGAGTGGTCCATGTTGTTGTAGCGGTGCTGGCCGTTGCGGCCGATGCAGTAGAGGTTTTGCCAGGTGTCGAGCCAGGTGCGCACTTCGCCGAAGCGGGCGTAGGAGCCGAAGTAGGCGGGATAGGCCTTCTTAACGCGCAGGCGGACGCTCTCGAGGATGGGCGTCTCGGGGGCGAGGATGTCGATCTTGCGCAGTTCGGCAACGGCGAAGTCGATGAACGCCTGGTCGGCCATCTCCCACATCGCATCGCCTTCGGAGCAGAAGTATTCCAGGCCAATCCAGACGTGGCGCGCGGGGTCATCGACCATATACGGCGACCAGTTATTGAAGATCTGCAGGCGGCCGAGGCGGACATCGCGCTCCTGGATATAAATCCAGGTGTCGGGCACCAGCCCGTTGAGGGTGCGGATGGGCGTCTCGTTGCGGATGGCTAGGCGGTCGACAAGGAGTCCAACGGTGATGAAGTCTCGGTAGGGCAGTGCGGCGGCGACCTCGGCCACAGGTGCGGGCGGGTTCGGCATTGCGGCCACGAGGTCCTTGATTGGCATTGAGGAGAAGAGCGCATCGCACGCAATCCGCTCGTTTGCCTCGGTGACGACGGTGCTCACCTGCCCCTGCGCGCCCTCGATACGCGTCACCTTGGCGTGCAACCGCACCTCGCCGCCGCGCTTACGAATTTCGTCGGCGAGCACCTCCCACAACTGCCCAGGGCCTTTCTTGGGGTAGAGGAAGCTCTCAATGAGCGAGGTCTCGCGCTGGGCACCCTTGGGCTTGAGGACGTTCAAGATGGCCTTGATGAGTGAGAGGCCCTTGACGCGTTGCGCGCCCCACTCCGGCGAAATCTGCGAGGGGTGCACGCCCCAGAGCTTTTCGGTGTAGTCCTCAAAGAACATCTCGTAGAGCACGCGGCCAAAGCGGTTGATATAGAAGTCCTCCAGACTCTTCTCCTCGCGCTTGCAGCAGGCCGCGTGGAGGTAACTCCATCCTGCGCGCCAAGTCCGCACCAGTCCCATATTCAGGAAGGTCTGCAACTTGAGGGCAATTGGGTAATCGAAGAAGTGGCGCAGGTAGAAGATGCGGCTGACGCGATCACGCACGAGCATTACGCGCTCCTCGCGCTCGGGGTCGGGTCCGCCCGAGGCGTAGGCCTTCTCTCGTACGAGCTCTCGGTCGTCCCACGCCGGCGAACCCTGGGTGGGCATCAGCCGCGCCCACAAGTCGTTCACCTCCTGACACTTGGAGAAGAAGCGGTGACCGCCAATATCGATGCGGCACCCCTTGTGCACCGCTGTCCGGGCAATGCCGCCAATCTCGCCGCTCTCCTCAAGCACCACCACGCGCCAAGCCTCCGGCGCACGCTCCAACAACGCGAACGCCGCCGTCAACCCGGCCGGCCCCGCACCAATCACCCGCGAGTTGTATAATCAACCCGAAACTTTTTACCACCGTGCAATTCGTGTGGAAAAAGGGTATAAGGGGAAGAACGGAGTTCGTCCCCTTACCTCCC
>SFJE01000004.1 GCA_004555175.1 Lentisphaeraceae bacterium
ATAAGGCCCCGTCTTATTGGCAACAAGGCGGGGCCTTATTCATTCAAGTCGCTCGGGAAGCGAGTTAACCCAGCGCGGAAGTGTGATATGATGGCGGTGTTTGAACGGTTGAAACTGTCTAACGTGAAAGGATAAGGGTGTCAACGGCTAATATTTGCCATTGGCGGTGCGGTGTGGTATACTTTCGGGACATTTTTCTTTCAAGGAGTCATAGCGATGGCTAAGTTGACGGCAGATGCGTTGCGCGAGATGTACCTTAAGTTCTTTGAATCGAAGGGGCACACGATTATTTCGGGGGCTTCGGTGATTCCGGAGAATGATCCGACGGTGTTGTTCACGACGGCGGGAATGCACCCGTTGGTGCCGTATTTGCTGGGGGAGAAGCATCCGGCGGGGACGCGCCTGACGGATGTGCAGAAATGCGTGCGCACGGGCGATATTGAGGCGGTGGGCGATAGCGCGCACCTGACCTTCTTCGAGATGCTGGGCAACTGGTCGCTGGGCGATTACTTTAAGCAGGAGGCGATTGCTTGGAGCTTTGAGTTTCTGACCAAGCACCTGGGCTTCAAGCCCGAGCAGCTCTCCGTGACGGTCTTTGCAGGTGAGGGCGAGATTCCGCGCGACGACGAGGCGATTGCCTACTGGAAGGCGCAGGGCATCCCCGAGGACCACATCTTCCCGAAGGGGCGCGAGGACAACTGGTGGGGTCCGGCGGGCACCACCGGTCCGTGCGGGCCGGATACCGAGATGTTTATCGATACGGGCAAGCCGGCGTGCGGCCCGGATTGCGGCCCGGGCTGCAGCTGCGGGAAGTATATCGAGATTTGGAACGACGTCTTTATGCAGTACAACAAGACGGCCGACGGGAAGTACGAGCCGCTCAAGCAGCATAACGTCGACACCGGCATGGGCGTGGAGCGCACCATCTGTATGCTCAACGGCTACAAGACGGTCTACGAATCGGAGCTCTTCCTGCCGCTCTTGGAGAAGATTCGCGAGTTGACAACCAATGAACTGCCCGAGGAGAAGCGGACGCGCGCCGAGCGGATTATCGCCGACCACATGCGCACAGCCACGATTATCCTGGGCGACCCCAAGGGCGGGGTCAAGCCGGGCAATGTGGGCGCGAACTATGTGCTACGCCGCCTCATTCGCCGCGCGGTGCGCTACGGGATGGACCTGGGGTTGCCCGCAGGCTTCACTGCCACGATGGCCGACATCGTCATTGGCACCTATCGCAACTTCTACCCCGAGCTGCTGGAGAAGCGCGAGCTTATCGTGGGCGAGTTGACCGCCGAGGAAAGCCGCTTTGCCAAGACCCTCACGCAGGGCCGCCACGAGTTCGAGAAGGTGGCCGAGGTGATGGCCCAGCACGCGCAGACGCAGATCTCCGGCAAGACCGCCTTTAAGCTCTACGACACCTACGGCTTCCCGCTGGAGCTCACGCAGGAGCTGGCTGCCGAGCGCGGCATGACCGTCGATACCGAGGGCTTCGCCAAGGCCGAGGCCAAGCATAAGGAGGCCTCCAAGCAGGGCGAGGGCGTCTTCAAGGGCGGTCTGGCCGACCACTCCGAGCAGACCACGCGTCTGCATACGGCCACGCACCTCCTGCACAAGGCGCTCAAGATTGTTCTGGGCGAGCATGTGAATCAGAAGGGCTCGAACATCACCGCCGAGCGGTTGCGCTTCGACTTCTCTCACCCCGAGAAGATGACCAAGGAGCAGATCGAGCAGGTGGAGGATATGGTCAACGAGCAGATCGCGCGCAAGCTGCCGATTATCTGCGAGACGATGCCGATTGAGGAGGCGAAGGCCTCCGGCGCCACCGCCCTCTTCACCGCCAAGTATGGCGAGCAGGTGAAGGTCTACACGATGGGCGACTTCTCCAAGGAGGTCTGTGGCGGCCCGCACGCGCAGAATACCGCCGAGTTGGTGGCCTTCAAGATTCTTAAGGAAGAGAGCTCTTCGGCCGGCGTGCGCCGCATTAAGGCCATCATTGGCGAGCCTGCGGCCGAGAAGCGTAAAGCGGCCGGGAAGTAAGCGAGGCTGCGGCAACGGGATGACCATCGGCCCCACGGCACTCGAAGCGTGTAAGCTCTGCCCGCGGCAGTGCGGTGTGAACCGCGCGGCGGGGGTGCAGGGCTACTGCGGGAGTGGCGCACAGCCGCGCGTCTTCCGGTGGGGGCCGCACTTTGGCGAGGAGCCACCGCTCTCGGGGACGAAGGGCAGCGGGACGATCTTCTTCTCGCACTGCACGCTCAAGTGCCTCTACTGCCAGAATGCGAAGTGGAGCAATGGCGGGCGCGGGGAGGACATCACGGTGGCCGAGCTGACCGCGCGCCTGCGGGCGTTGGCCGAGCAGGGATGCCACAACTGGAACCTCGTCTCCCCCACACCGTGGCTGCCGCAGATTGCCGAAGCGGTCAAACCGCTTTTGGAGGCTGACATTCGCTTGCCGTTTGTGTATAATACGGCGAGTTTTGAGAGGCCCGAGACGCTCTCGGCGTTTCGTGGGCTGATTGACATTGCGTTGGCCGACCTTCGCTACGCCTCGGATGCGAGCGCGTGGGAGGGCTCGGGGTGCAAAGGCTATGTGGCCACCGCGCGCGCGGCGATTCAGTGGTTCTGGGAGAACCTTGGGCCGCTTGCGTGCGACGATGCGGGCATAGCGCGGCGCGGACTCATCGTGCGGCTTCTGGCTCTGCCCGGGCGCACTGAGGAAGTGGCCGAGAATCTGATTTGGCTGCGCAACACCTTGGGGCCGGAGGTGGCCGTAAGCGTGATGGCGCAGTATAATCCCGTTGGGCAGGCCCGGGTGACACCGGGTTGGAACCGCCGCCTCCGCCCGGAGGAATTCGCTCCCCTCGCCGATCTGGTCGGCGACCTCGGGTTCGAGAACGGCTGGGTTCAGCCCTGCGAAGATGAAACTGCCGAGCAGATGCTTGGCGAGGATATGACCGCCGGCTATGGCGAAGTTCGCTAAACCGGCAAAACGAGTGCTTCACAAGACCCTTCAGAAAGGAAGAAGAGAAGATGAGCGGACATAGTAAATGGGCAACCATCAAGCACGCCAAGGGCGCAGCTGACGCCAAGCGCGGTAAGATGTTCAGCCGCTTGGCCAAGGAAATCATGCTCGTGGCCAAGAGTAATGGCGACCCGAACACCAACCCCTCCCTGCGCAACCTGATTGCCAAGGCCAAGTCGATCAACATGCCGAAGGACAACATCGACCGCGCCATCAAGAAGGGCACGGGCGAACTTCAGGCGGACATCCTCGAAGAGATCACCTACGAAGGTTATGTCGGCACCGTCGGTCTGGTGGTGCAGGTGCTCACCTCCAACAAGAACCGCGCTGCGGCCGAAATCCGCAACATCTTCAAGAAGAACAACTCCGAACTCGGTCAGTCCGGCTCGGTGATGCGTAACTTCGAGCGCAAGGGCCAGATCCTCCTGCCCAAGGGCGACCTCAACGAAGATGACGTGATGATGCTCGCGCTCGACGCCGGCGCCGATGACGTCAATGCCGATGACGAAGGCTTTGAGATCCTCACCGCCCCCAGCGCTTTCGCCGATGTTTGCGACGCGCTCAACAAGGCCGGTATCGAGACCACCGATGCCGAGGTCAAGCTCCTCCCGATGGCCACCACCCCGGTCTCCGACCTCTCCCAGGCCAAGGCCATCAACAAGTTCATCGCCGCCCTCGAGGATAACGAAGACGTCCAGAATGTCTACACCACGGCCGACTTCTCTGACGAGATTGAGGCCGCCCTCGCCGCCGAGGAAGAGTAAGCGCGCGTTGCGCCTCCTATACAAAAGCGCCCCGCAAATCTGCGGGCGCTTTTTGTATGGGGAGATGACGGATGACGGATGAGAGATGGCAGCGGAGAGGGGCTGGCGGCCGTCTGTTATCTGTTGTCGCGCGGCGCTTCCAGCCACCGCCTGCGGAAGTTGCGCAGGGTCAGGCGGGCCAAGCGCCAAAGTGCGCTTGGTGTCAGCGGCTTATCGCGCGGGATCACTTTCTGCCCGATGGGTGCGCCTTTGCGAACGAGGTAGTGGAGGTGCGAGGGATGGTCGTAGTGGCGGAGAGCATCAATCGGCGTTAGGGTGTCGGTGAGGGTGATAGGCAGGTGGTGGCGGTTGGCGAGAAGTTCGTTGAGGGCATAGAAGCCGGCACGTTCGGGATAGCGAATGGGATAGAAGCGCAGCGAGGAGTCTTTCGACAAGAAGAATGCGAAGCTGGAGACAACCGCGACATCGCCGGGGCGGCACTCCTCGGGGAAGTAGGCGATGGTCTGCGCGTTGGCTGCGGCGAGCCAGGTCCGCAGGGCGTTTGGTTCGCGCCCAGCTTGGGGTTGACTATCGGTGAGAAGGGTGGAGAAGATGGCGAGGAGGAGGGTCGCTAGGAGGCCTTTGCGAAGGGGCAGAGGCGGCAGACGTGGCAGCTGGGTGAGCAGTAAGAGGGCGATGAGCGGCAGCGAGGCGGCGTAGCGGCGATAGGTGTAAAGCCAAGGGGGGAGGCACACTGCGGTAAGTAGCAATAAGAGGGCCAAGGCAAGTGGCGCTCGCGACTGGCGGAACTTGCACGCGAAGAGGCCGAGAATGCCGACGAGCGCAAGCCAACTCCAGTTGAAGCAACAGAAGGTGGCGAAGCCTGGGAGGCCATCTTTCACGGCTTGCAATTGGAGGTCTGCGGTAATGTCCCAGCCCTGGAAGGCGGGGAGGAAGGAGTGTGCCGGGAAGAGTGGGCTGCCGTAGAGCACCCAGTTTGTGGCGTAGGGATGGAACCAGCAGAGACCGATTGCCACGGCGGAGAGGACACACAGGCGCAGACGGTCGGGCAGGGCGGCGCGGTGGCTGGGCAGGAGCGCTTGCGCAATTAGGAGCAGGAATCCCAGGGCAATGGGGATGAGCGCACTCTGCTTGAGGCCGGCCAAGCAGAGTGCCAAGCCGCCATAGAGCCAGTGGAGCCAGCGTGTGCGTTCGCCACAGAGTAGCCGCCAGAGGACCATCAACCAGGCGAGCGTGATGAGATAGAGCAGGTTGTCCAGTGGGAAGTGGGCGGGCGGGAGCCTATAGTTGAGCATCAGGGCGAGCACGGTTAGGCCAGCGCAACGCCACATTCCGCGCCTCCCCTCGCCCAGGGGTGCACATCGGCGCAGGGTGGCCCAGACCCAGATGGCGACGGCCGGCAAGATGAGCAGGACGGCCCAGTCAAAGCCGGTGAACACGCCGGTGGCCAGGTCGGTGGCGGCGCTCCACTGCGCGCCCAGGAGTGGAAAGCAGAGGGTGTGAAAGGGGCGGAAGGTGCCGCTGGGCGTGATAGCCAGGGCATCGACAGCCTCGCGCGCACTTTGCAGGACCGGGTTCCAGCCGGCCTCCAAGAGGAGAACCTGCGGGTAGTGATAGTTGATGTAGTCGTTGGATTGGCCGAGGTAGAAGAAGGTGGAGAGCGGCAAGGTTAGGGCGGCGTAGAGGGCGCAGAGGAGGAGCGCGCGCCAGCGGCCTAGGCGCCAGGCCGCCCAGGCCGCCACGCCACCGCCCAGAACCCAGGCCGGGAGGAGCCAGTTCTGCCCCACGAGGTAGCCGAGCGAGGGGAGGCAACCGGTTATCGCTGGCCACAGCGCCAGCGCAGCCAACCCCTTGAGGGCGGCGCGCCAGGAGTGCAATTCAAATGTCTTTAACATAATGCTTAACCGCCAACGACGGTGCCGAGCTTGAAGATGGGCATGAACATACCGATGACGATGGTACCGATGACCGCGCCGAGGAAGACCATGAGGAAGGGCTCGAGGAGGGAGGTGAGGGTGGCGAGGAGGGTCTCGACCTCTTCGTCGTAGGAGTCGGCGATGTTCGAGAGCATCTCGTCAATGCGGCCGCTCTTCTCGCCGGCGGCAATCATGCGGAGCATCAGGATGGGCATAAAGGGCTTGCCTTCCATCGAGGCGGCGAGGGTGTTGCCCTGCTCGACCTCGCCCTTAGCCTTCATAATGGAGGTTTCGAGGACGACATTGCCGAGCGATCGCGAGACGATTTCCATCGCCTCGACAATCGGCACGCCGCTGTTGAGCATTTGGGCGAAGAGGCGGCAGAAGCGGCCGATGCCGACCTTGAGGTTGAGCACGCCGAAGACGGGCATCTTGAGGCGGAAGCGGTCGAAGGCGAAGTGGCCGGCTGGGGTGGTCTTCCACTTCTTGAAGAGGAAGAAGCCGACCACGGCGCCGATGATCAGGTAGTACCAATAGGCGCGGATGAAGTCGCTCATGTCCATCAGTGCCTGCGTAAGGCCGGGGAGCTCGGCCCCGAAGTCGCCGAACATATCCACAAAGGTGGGCAGCACGAAGGTGATTAGCGCGCCGGCAATAATCAGGGCCATGCAGAGGACGACCGTGGGGTAGGTGAGGGCCGACTTCACCTTCCGTGCCAGGCGGGCCGAGGATTGGAGGATCTCGGCCAGACGCGCCAGCACGTCCGCGAACTGACCGCTTCGCTCGCCGGCGGCGACCATATTGATGTACATATCGTCAAAGACGACCGGGAAGTCCGCCAGCGCCACGGAGAAGGGCTCGCCACTCTCCAAGCGCTCGCGCAACTGCTTGAGCACGGCCTTGAAGTTAGGGCTTTCGCACTGCTCCTCGAGGGTGGAGAGGGAGGCGAGGACGGACATGCCGGCGCGGAGCATACCGGCAATCTGCCGCGTGAAGGGCACCAGGTCCTTCTTCCGGATGGCGCTGGCGCCGGCGACTTTGCCCTTGGGCTTGCTGTTGAGTTTGGCCATAATCGTTCTCCTGTGTGCGAGGGGTTAGTCTTCGCCGCCGGTCACTTCAAGGGCGGCTTGGAGGGAGGTGACACCTTGGCGGACCTTGCCGAGGCCGGCTTCCTTTAGGAAGACCATCTTGGACTTGACGGCGGCGGCCTTGAGCTCTTCGGCGCTGGCACCGCGGATGATGAGGTTGCGGATAGCTTCCGAAACCGGGAGCACCTCCATAATCGCGCCGCGGCCCTTGTAGCCCGATCCGTGGCACTTGGGGCAGTTGGGGTTGTGCCCGGGTTGGAAGAGCGTGGCGCCCTCGAAGAAGGCCGGGTCGATGTGGTTGACGCGCAGGACGTCGGCATCGAGCTCGGTGCACGGCTCCTTGCAGACCGGGCAGAGGCGGCGGAAGAGGCGCTGGGCCTGGGCGCAGATGAGCGAAGAGCCGAGCATAAAGGGCTGGATGCCCATGTCGATCAAGCGGGCGATGACGCCGATGGCGGTGTTAGTGTGCAGCGTGGAGAGTACCAAGTGACCGGTCAAGGCGGCCTTGACGGCGATGTCGGCGGTCTCGCCATCGCGGATTTCACCCACGAGCACGATGTCCGGGTCCTGACGTAGCACCGAGCGCAGCACCGAGGCGAAGGTGAGGCCGACCTGCTGGTTGACGTGCACCTGGTTGACGCCGGGCAGCTCGTATTCCACGGGGTCCTCGGCGGTGACGATGTTCACGTTGGGGGTGTTGAGGTCCTGCAAGCAGGAGTAGAGGGTGGTGGTCTTGCCCGAGCCGGTGGGGCCGGTCACCAGAATGATACCGTGGGGCTGATCGATGGCATACTTCATCGCCTCGTAGGCGAAGGGGTCGAGGCCGAGGGCCGAGAGACTCGGGGCGAGGTTGCTCTTATCGAGCGTACGCATGACCACCTTCTCGCCGTGGATGGTCGGCAGGATACTCACGCGGATGTCGACTTCCTTGTTCAGCGCGCGGATCTTGAAGCGGCCATCCTGCGGCACGCGCCGCTCGGCGATGTCTAGCTCCGAGAGAATCTTGATACGCGAGACGACCGCATCGTGCAATGCCTTGGGCGGGGCCGGGCGCTCAACGAGTTCACCATCGATGCGGTAGCGCAGACGCGAGACCTTCTCCATCGCCTCGAAGTGAATATCCGAAGCGCCCGTCCGTAGCGCCTCAAGCATAATCATATTCACCATTCGGATGACCGGCGCGCCGTCAGCATTTTCGATAGCCTTATCGAGCGTCTCGGGCTGCTGCTCTTCCTTGCCACCGGAGACCTCCAGGTCCTCCTCGTCCAACCGCATCACGTTTTCCATCGCGAGCATCGGGTTGGCGGCCTGGCGCTTGGCCTCGAGCGCGTTCAGCAGCGCCTCGACCTCCGTGGGGACGGCGGCTAGGGGCAGAACGCGGTTGTGGGTGGTGGCGGCCACCTCGTCCTGAATCAGCAGGTCCGAGGGGTCGGCGAAGGCCACCGAGAGTAGCCGCCCCACCTTCTCTAGCGGCACGGCCTTGGCCTTCCGCCAAAAGGCCCACGGAGCCAAGTCGAGGAGCCGATCGGAGACCGGGAAGTCCGAGGGGAGCGTAATCGGCGCCATCCCGTAGTAGTCGGCCAGCGCGCAGGTGAGCGCCTGCGCGTCCATTGCCTTCTCGGCGGCAATGATCTTCTCCAACGGGAGCTTTTCGGCGGTGGCCTTCTCAACCAACGCGCTCAACACCTCTTCACTCAGGAGCCCTTGCGCCTTGAGCGCGTCGGCAAAGGAGGCATAATGTTTGGCTTGCGGCATTACTCTCTCGCTCCTTTCTTCAGGTGCTTCCAGATGGCCCAGGCGAGCAATAGCGCCACGGTCAGCCCTAATGCGCCCCAACGCCGCGCCGCCGGCGGCTCCGCCGGACCTCCACGCTCGGTGGCCTCCAACTGCGCATCACTCATCGCGGCAATCTGTGCATAGGTGGCCTCGTCCTTCATCGGGGCCTTCATCCAAGCATTGACCTGCGCCGGCGTCAACTGCAACAACTTCGCCGCCCACGCATCCGCCTCGGCAATTTCTACCGCCTTGGCGACTCGGCGCTCGGCGGTGGCTCTGCGATGTTCGCCGAGCTTGCGCATCGAGGTTTCATAAGTGTACTTGGCGTGGGCTTGGCTGAGGAGCTCTTCGGGCGTGGGCGGACGTTGAGGCTTGTTGAGTTTGCCAATGGCAATCTCCTCTTCAGCCCGAAGGATGAGGGCGAGCGGTAAGAGCGCAAGGAGCAGGTTGGCACGGAGGGTATTCATAGGTAATCAGTCTTCTTGGTTGGGGGCCACTTCGTGCCAAGCGATGAGGCGCGGGCGGTCGATGGTCATCGGCAGGTAGATGGGGTTCTTGGCATTTTCAAGGCTTTCAGAGCCCAGGCGAATGTCCCAGTTGAAGTTGAAGCCAGTCCAGGTGGAACTGATTTGGTTGCGCGTGACATAGGCACCATTGATGGTGAGTCCATTACCTGTTTTCATTTGGTCGACGAGGTAACCTGACCCGCCGATGAAGGCGTGGTTGGTGAAGAGTACGCCGTCGATATGATCGATACGGTCGTTGGCGTAGTAGATATACTTGGACTCAACGCTCGGCTCATAGAACTTGCGGTCTGCCGCGACAATGGTGCGGTTGCCGTCGGCATCGACATCAATCTGCTCAATGCGCTTTTTCTGCCCGTTGTTTTCCACGCGGAAGTAGTCGCTATTAAAGTTCCCGCCGCCGGGATAACCATTCATTGAGTCGGAGACATCCACCGGATATTCGGTGTAACCCTGTGCCTGTAAGAAGGCCTCAAGCATTACCGGGTTGCAGAAATCGGAGTTGGTATTATTCACCGGCCCGGCGGTGATGAGGCCTTTGGCGCAGAAGCCAACGAGGTCGGCCTTGTCGCGATTATTAGCCGCGGTGGCGTTGGGGTCGTTCTTTGAGTTCGACCAATCGGGGCGATTGACATAGGTGACATTGTCAATGAAGTGGATGTTGCGCCCGGCGTAAATGCACCCTTGGCCTTTGATGTAGCCGCCGATAACCACATCACCTTCGATGACCACTGGACCATTGATGACGATGGGATTCTTCTTGGTGCCATACATCACCACACAGCCGGCATCTTGCGCATTGGAAATCCCAGAGGGGCCGGGATTGTCCTTGGAATAAACAGCGGAAATCGTTTGACGACTTGGATTGAGGGAGTAGTGTCCTGCGCCATCAACATAAAGCGGGTTGTAGGTGAGCGTGCCGTTTCCCTCGCGGGCGAGAGAACGGTAGGTTTCTAAGTCGCCAATATAGGGGAGTTCAAAGACGGCGGCGTGCTCGTTTCGGGTCACATCGGTGGTTTCAGGGCCAGCGGCGTAGCCCATTGGCCAGGGGGTTGTGTCGTCAGCCGGAGAGGTTGGGCGGCAAGTGGGCGTCTCGGACTGGCGTGCACGGTAGGCGGCCAAGGATTCGGATGTAGGCCACGGGGACGCCCAATAAGGGGTAATTGAGCCATCGCCACAGGCGGGCACATCTTGGTTACAGGCTGCTGTTACCGTGCCATTGATAATGCAGGCCATAAATGGGGCCCATCCAACATTGTTTCCCAGCGAGCAATCGCCATTGAAGTAGGCATTGCCGTTGAGCACGCCACTATAGAGCTGGCCGCCGTTGTTCACGAAGTAGGCGTAGTCAAAGACCTTGGATTGCTCCACGGACATGCGGAAGGTCTCTTCAATGGCCTTGGTGACCAACTTCCCCAGGGGCGAGCGCTTGGAGGCGGTGGTTCGAATGGTCATTGCAATGGTGCGTGCGGTGGTGTTAACACTATCAACCTGCGCTTCGTAGGAGATGGCGCACCCGGCATTCGGGTCTAGTGTTCGATTGATTTCAATGAGGCTCCGGGCGTTGCTCTCCAGCCAGGTGAGGAGGACCATTGGCGTCTTGCTTCGGTCGGTGACATAGTAGTTCCGGAAGCCCTCATAGATGGCGAGTTTGGCGTCTTCGAGGGCGGTTTGGGCGGCGAGGCGGCACTGGGTGGCGGTGATGCTTTCGGCGGTGAGGCGGGTGCCAAAGTCAACGTAGCTGGCGAGAGTGCCGACGAGCAGGGAGATAATGAGCAGGAAGAGGAGGGCGGTGGGGAAGACGAAGCCAGCGCGGCGGTTGGCGCGGGGGCGTGGAAGCGTTGGGTTCATAGCGTTCTCCATCTTAGGGGGTGGGGAATTACTTGAGGACCTTGCCAAAGCGAGGAACGGCCAAGCGCTGGGCTTGGGTATACTGGCCATTCTGCGAGGCCACTTGGAGGTCGATGTAAAGGGTGTCGAGATCGGTGTTCCACTGGAAGGCGGTGGTGTCGGCGGGGGAGACGACGAGGGGGGAGGGGGCGAGCCAGCGCCGGGCAAGGGCGGAATCCTCCTCGGCCTCGGAGTAGGTGAGGCCATTGGTGCCGCTCAGGGAGAGCGTCTCGGGCGAACTGATGGAGCCGACCTTATGGAAGGTGACGCGCCCGGCAATGACTTGGTCAATGACAACGCTGCAAAGACCTTCATTCTCGCCGGGGGTGAGGCGGAAGAGGAGCTTATCGCGCAAGTTTCGCAGGGCCACGGAGAGCTCGGTATTGGCAATAATGCTCGCCACGGCTCGCTGGCAGGAGAGGGTCACGCTAATCACTTGCCCGAGAATGAGCACGCCGAGGGCGGAGACCATCGTCACCTCCAGGAGGGTCATGCCGGCCCGGCGGGAGAACGGCTTGGGGGTAGCCCCCTCGGGGCGGGGGTTTATCGACAGGTCTGGGGAGTTATCGACAGGCCCGCGCCGCTTTACATTTTTGTCCGCCCCTACCTCGGGTCGAGGTAGGCCCTGTCTCGGGTCGAGGTAGGCCCTCCCTCGAGTTGAGGTAGGCGCGGGTGCTTTTTTTGTCTTCTGCGTGGACATCCAACGCTCCCATCTTTTTCGATCGTGTCTTTGTGCGCTTTGTGTTCTTTGTGGTAGCTCAATCCTGCGTGCGTTTCGGCACTCTCGTCAGTCGGTGAGGCGGGAGTTGTTGGTGCGCACGAGGCGGTAGGGGGAGCGCTCGCCGTTGGGGTCGGTGGGGTCGGCCTGCCAGAGGCTGCGCCACTTGCCGCCCACTTGCCAGTAGACATTGGCGAGGAGGGTGCAGTAGTTGCCCTCGCGGCGGATACGCAAGTAGCGGCGGATGGGGAGCTTACCATCGTGAGAGAGGGCGGGGAGATCGCGCCGGGCATCGGCCTCTGGAAGGGTGATGAGGATCTCGTCGGTGGGGGTGGCAGCGGGGAGGTGGTCGAAGGGGCGGTTGAACTGCTTCCAAAGGATGTCCCAGGCGTAGGCATCGGCTAGGAGGCGGCACTTGTTCTCCTCGGAGATCCGCCGATAGGTCATGATGCTATCGAGCATAAAGAGGGAGAGGAGGATGAGAACGGCCGAGGCGGCCGTAATCTCAATCAAGGTAAAGCCAGCCTTGGCGCGGCGGCGCGCGCGGCTTGGGAGGGCGTGGTGAAAGAAGAACATAGGCGGGCTCCTGGGGTTACTCGGAGAGCTTGCGGTAGAGCGTGGCCACAGAGACCTGGAGGATATGCGCGGCCTCGGTCTTATCGCCATTGCAGCGGTCGAGGATTTGGCGGAGGTACTCGCGCTCCTTCTGGCGGAGGTAGCCCTTGAGCGACTCATCTGCCGGGGGCGTGGAGGCGGTGCCGGGGGCTTGCGCGCTGGGCGGTTGGATGACCGAGAGGGCGGCGGCCAACTTTGAGGGCAGATGCGCGGGGAGGATGACTTCGCTCCCCTCGCGGAAGGCCAGCGCGTGGGTGATGACATTCTCTAGCTCGCGGACATTGCCCGGCCAGGTGTAGTGGGTGAGGATTTCGGCAGTGCCGTTGGAGAGGGCCGGGCGCGGGAGGCCCTTGGGCAGACCGGTATCGATGAAGTGCTTGGCTAGGGGCAGGATGTCCTCCCGGCGCTGACGCAACGGCGGCAGGTTCACCGACACCACCGCCAAGCGGTAATAGAGGTCCGCCCGGAAGGTGCCGGCGGCCACCAGTTGCTCCAAGTCGGCATTGCTCGCGGCCACCAAGCGCACATTCACCGGGATGTCCTGCAAACCGCCCACGCGGCGGATTTCGCGCTCTTGGAGGCAACGCAGGAGCTTCCCTTGAAGGCTCAGGGGCATTGAGGAGATTTCATCAAGGAAGAGGGTGCCGCCGTTGGCCGCCTCCACCAAGCCCTTCTTATCGGCCGTGGCGCCGGTGAAGGCCCCCTTCATGTGGCCGAAGAGTTCGCTCTCCAAGAGCGGCTCGGGCAGGGCTGCGCAGTTGACGGCCACCCAGGGGCCCTTGGCGCGTGGACCTAGGGCGTGGAGGGTGCGGGCCACGACCTCCTTACCGGTGCCGCTCTCGCCATTGATGAGGACGGTGATGTCGTGCGGCGCGACCTTGCGCAACGTCTCGCACACCGGCTGCATGGTGGGGGCGGTGGCAATCATCCCGCCCAGCGCGCTTGCCTCCGGGGTTGCCTCGGCTGCATCCAAAGCCTCGACCAACTGGATTTTGCGGCTTTGGGCTTGCCGATCGGCCGCGCGGATGGTGGCCATTAGCTCGTTGACCTTGAAGGGCTTGGTGATGTAATCAAAGATGCCCCCGCGCATGGCGTCCAACGCCGTCTCCAACGAGGCATAGGCCGTGAGCAGAATCACCGGCATCCCCGGGCGGCGCTTGCGGATCTCGGCAAAGAGCTCCAAGCCGTCCATTCCTGGCATTCGCAGGTCGGTGAGGACGAAGTCGATCTCGGCGTGCTCATCGAGCGTCTGCAGGGCGCTCGGGCCATCTTTAGCCGGAAGCACATCAAACTTGGCGCTCTTGAGTAGGCTCTCGAGCAACATCAAGATGCGGGCTTCGTCATCAACAATAAGAACAGTGGACATAGCGCTCCTTACAGGTTAGAGGCGGGGGAAGTGGGTGTGGTGAGCAACGCTGCCAAGTGCGTGCGCAGGTCGGCCAACGTCCAGGGCTTGGGCAGAATGCCATCGGGCTTCAGCCCCTTGAAGAGAAAGTCGATATGCTCGCGCGAGAGGCCCGAGGTGATGACCAGCTTGAGGGCCGGCGCGCGCTCGCGCAGCTCGGCGCAGAGCGCCTGCGAGGTCTCCTGCCCTAGGTGCGCATCCACCAGCGCCACGGCAATCTCCGGGTGATGGTGAAGGGCCTCTAGCGCCTCGGTGGGGGTGGAGGCCACAAATACGGAGGCTTTGAAGAAGCGCTCAAGGAGGGTCTTGGAGGCGGTGCGGATGGCGCTGTCGTCATCCACCACCAGGCAGGAGAAGTGCTTGGGCGTGGAAACGCCTTCGGTCAGCGCTTGGAGGAGCGCCTCCGCGCGCTGGGGCGAGCAGGGCACGGTCGGCTCCTCCAACTGCGGCACCGGGACCTCTTCGCCGGCCGGCACCCAAATGCGGAAGGCGGTGCCGCGCCCGACAATCGAACGGAAGGCCAGGACACCGCCGTGCGCCTCCACCAATGCGCGGACAATCGCCATCCCTAAGCCGCGGTGGAGGCCCCCCTTGGTTGAGACGGCGGGCTCAAAGAGGTGTTCCTGTATCGCCTCGGGAATGCCCGGACCGTCATCTGAAAGCTCAAAGAGGACGCCGGGGCGATTGGCTGGCGTTTTATTCTGTTCGTTGCGGTCCACTTTGGGCCAGACCACGGCGCGCGTTGAATCAAGCTTGGCCAAGCTGCACGCCTTGGCGCGAATGTGGATGGTGCCGCCGCCATGGGCGGCGAGGGCCTCGGAGGCGTTGCGGGTGATGTTCGAGAGGATGCGCCAGAAGTTCGTGGGATCCACCAAGACGGTGCACGTGCCGAGCGGAACGGGATCGATTTGCAGGCGGACGTTGGTGGGCAGGGCGTTGGCGTAGAAGGTTTCGAGGGCCATGAGGAGCGTGGCGGGGGATTCGCTCTTGCACTTGAGGTTGATGTTACCGGCTGAATCCATGAGGTCGCGAGCGAGGAGGGTGCCCTTGTTGCAGGCGTTGCGCAGGGAGTGGAGGGAGGCGCGGACATCATCGGGCGACTCGGGGTTGATGGCCTCGACCACGCTCTGGATGACGGCAATGGTGTTGTTGATGTCATGCGCCATAAAGCGGGCGAAGTCGTTCATCTGCGAGCGTTGACGGCTCTGGCGGAGCTGGACCTCGGCAAGGGTGCGGCGCTGAGCCTCGCGAACGCGGCGGGAGATGTCGGTGAAGATGACCAGAATGGTCTCGTTACCCAGTTTGGAGAAGCGCGCCTCGAAGTAACGCGGTGCTTCGCCGGGGGTGCGGCAGGAGAGGCGAATGACCGATGCTTCGCCGCGGGTGAGCACGGTGTTACAGGTTTCGCGGAAGAGTTTGCACCCGGCGCGGTCGAAGGCCTGCGTATCCAATCCGTGGCCTTCTGTTAGGCCGGGGATGGGCGGCACGCCTTCGGGCTGCTTGCGCAGTTGCATCAAGGTGCCCTCGCGGTCAAAGACGCAGAGGCCATCGGGGATGTTGCGCAGGATCATGCGCTGGCTCCGTTCCACCTGGCTGGCCCGTGCGCTCACTTGGCTCACGGAGAGGAGTAGACGGTTGATTTCATCGACCAAGCGCGAGAAGACCTCTCCGCGTGCCCAGGGAATGAAACTTGAAATGCCCGAAACGCTGTCGGCATGGATCTCTTGCAGGTGGTCGATGAGATGGCGGATGGGGCGGAAGATGCCAATGTGCATCAGCGTCGCGTTCAGGAGCAGGAAGAGGAACATTCCGGCAGCGGCAATCAGCGGTAGGGCCAAGCGCAGACGCGCGGCCAGCACTGGCATCCCGGCGGGCAAACGCAGCGTATAGCGCGCCACGGGCAGTCCAGTCATGTCGAAGAGCGGGAAAATCGCCTCGAAGCACGCCGTCCCCAGCCCGTAGGTGCCGAAGAAGTCATTCTCGCGTGTGCCACGAAGGATGGACGCCGGCGTCTGCGCGTGACCGATGGCGGTGAGGCGTTCGCTCGGGAAGACCTCAAAGAAGCCGACGGTCGATCCCTCGGGCAGGTGGACGGTGAGCGAACCCAGCTCGCGCCCTAGGACAATATAGGCGTTAGGCCAGAGTTGGCCCTCAAAGACAAGCGGGATGGTGGCCACGAAGAAGGGCGTGCCGCGCAGGATGAGAATACCCAGCGGCAGCGTGGGCGGGGTGATGGCGTTGGCAAAGGTGTTGTAAAAGAGGGGTTGATAGCGGTGGAGTTCGGTGCCGGCGGCCTTGGAGACGAGCCCGCCCTCCTGCTGCAGGTAGGCTTCATGAATTTTACCGCCGCCGATAACATAGACGGCCAAGGGGTAGGGCGAGCCATCGGCGCTGCGGTGGAAGAGATCCAAGTGTCGCTCAAAGTCGATATAGCCGAGCTCTTGGAAACGGTTAACGATGCGCTCGCCATCGGCCATAATCTCAGCGCGCAGGGCCTCAAATGCGCCTGTCAACGCTTCGGCCTGCGTTAGGGCCACAGTTTTAGGGCGTTCAATTGCGCGTTTAATCGCCCAGTCCACCCCAACGTAGATGCCCACACAGAGCGCCAGCGCGCTCCCCCAAAAGAGGAGGCGCAACAGCAGGTGCCGCGGCAGGGAGAGGTGCGAAAACAGGCGCATAGGCATCTGGGTGGTTCGGCTCGGTTAGGCTTCCTTGGCGTAGCGCTTCTCACAGGCAGCCCGGAAGGCCGAAGGCCGCATGAGATAGAACCGGCAGGGGCGCGCCAATCGTGCCGCCAGCGCTTCCAATCCCTCCGAAGAGACTGGATTGAGCGTGGCCACCAGCAAGTTCCCTGCCATCGTAGCAAAAGGGAGGACGCCGCGCACGCGCACTTCCGCTTCCCCCATGGCTTCAAGCGCTTCGCCCTCGGCCTTGAAGCGCTCGACTGGCACTGGCGGCACCTCAAAGTGCTGAATCAACCCCACGAGGCAACTTTCGAGCTGCGTACCATCCACCTCTTCAATCAGGCGCAGGGCGGAGATGGTTTCCTGATGGCCAGCCTCTCGTAGGGTCACGAGGCGTTTGCGAACCTCATCGGCCATCGCCTCCTGGATGAGCCGATGCTCGGCCAGCCAGTCGACGCATTGCAACTCGTGGCGGACGCACTGCTCGGCGAGTGTCTCGGAGCCGAGCTGGGGACCCACCTGGGCCGGATTGGGGGTGAAGTTGGCCTGGGATGCGGGAGCGCCGCCGGGGGCGGAGGTCCCTTCGGTCTGGCGCTGGGCTTGCTGACGGTACGCCTCCAACCCGCGGATGACCTCGGCCCGCTTGAGGAGCAATTGGAGGGCGGGATCGGCTAGGCGCTCCTCGGGGAGGAGGGCGAGGACGCGTTCAGCCTGGTCGGCATCCCGGTGGCGGAGAAGGGCGGCCGCCAGAGCGGGGATGTGGCGGTTGCGCTGTTCGGTTTGCCCGGCCAGGTCATAGGCCAGCACCAAGTAGAGAAGGGCGGCCAGGTCCCCGGGACGGAGCTGCAGGAGCTTCTCAAAGAAGGCGATGCCTTCGCTGAAGGCTTGGGGTGTCTGCGCGGTATCGTTGTCCATCATCAACTCCTGCGTGGGGGCTTATTCGTCGAAGAAGGGCTTGCTTTGCTCAAAGAGGGTGATGCGCGCGCCGCAGGCGGCCGCGGCTGGGCGGTCCCCAGCCTTGTTATAGAGCACCTGGGCCTTGCGCGTGGCATCGAGGGCCTTGCGGAAGTTGCCGAGGGCGGCGTGGGCGGCCCCGAGGGCGGCGAGGGCGCGCGGCTCATTCTCGCGGGTGAGGGAGGTGGCGCGGTCGGCCAGCTTGTAGGCCTCCTTGGGGCTACGGAGGACCTCGAAGGGCGTGGTGGCCAGGTGCCAAGCGGCTTCGGCAAGGTAGGCGGCATTCTTGGGATCGGTCTCGGCCTTCATCCGCCATTCGGCAATCTTCTCGGCGGCGGCCTTCTGGCGCTTGAGTTGGGCGGCTTCCTCTTCGGCCTTAAGGAAGTCGAGCGAGAGGCCGGCCATCTTGAACTTGGTGGCGATTTCGTCCTTGTTAACGGCTTTGATGTACGCATCGCGCGGGGTGATGAGGCCCTTGGTGGCCAGGCGCGTGAGCTCGTCGGAGAAGGTCTGCATCCCGATATTGCGCCCGGTCTGGATAACCGATTGGAGCATGTGGGTCTTCCCCTCGCGGATGAGGGCAGAGACCGGGGTGTTGACCACCAGCACCTCAAAGGCGGCCACGCGCCCGCCGGCAATCTTGGGGCAGAGGGTTTGGGCCACCACGCCCTTGAGCGTATCGGCGAGCATCGAGCGGATCTGGTTCTGGCGCTCGGCCGGGAACTTGTCGATCATGCGCTCGACGGTGGTGGCGGCGGCATTGGTGTGCAAGGTGGCGAAGACCAAGTGACCGGTTTCGGCGGTTTCGATGGCGATTTCCATCGTCTCCAAGTCGCGCATTTCGCCAATGAGGACGATGTCGGGGTCTTCACGGAGCGCCGCGCGCAGGGCGGTGGCGAAGGAGCGGGTATCGCGGTGGACTTCGCGCTGGTTGATCACGCACTTGGCCGGGGTGTGGACGAATTCGATGGGGTCTTCGATGGTGATGATGTGCTCGTTGCGCGTGCGATTGATGTAGTCAATCATCGCCGAGAGGGTGGTGGACTTGCCCGAACCGGTCGGACCCGTGACGACCACGAGCCCCTTGGAGAGCAGGCAGAAGCTGCGCAGCGCCTCGGGCAGGTTCAGATCCTCGAAGGAGGGAATCTTGTCGGGGATGACGCGCAGGACGGCGCAGACGCCGTTCATATCGCGATAGGCATTCACACGGAAGCGCGCCAGGCCGGGGATGGCGTAGGCGCAGTCGGTATCCCAATCCCGTTGGAGCTGGGCGATGTTTTCCTCGGGGAGAATCTCGCGCATCATCGCCAGCACATCATCGCTGGTCAGCGGTGAAGAGTCGGGCACGTCATTCAGTGCCCCGCTCACGCGAAAGACCGGCTTGCGCCCGGCCGAGAGGTGAAGGTCGCTCCCTTTGCGTGCAACGAGGTCTTCCAGGAGGAAATCGATTTGGGCCATAGCGGGACTTTCGGGGTGGAACCTTGGGAACAGGAAGCGGCGGCAGGGGTTCCGGCCTGCCGCCGTTGAAGGTTAACTTGAGATGACGGTTAGGAGATGACAGATGACAGCGCGCGTGCCGCGGCGGGCAATCTGGGGGCGTCTATCATCTGTCTTCTGCCCTCTGTCATCGCGAGCGGTGCGCGCCATTACTCCTTGAGGGAGTCGATGGTGGGTTCGAAGCCGGCATCACCGGGCTCCTTGAGCTCACCGCTCTGGATCTTCTTGGAGAGGACCGCATTCTTGGGCATGCCGATGTCGCTGGGCAATTCCTTGGGATTGGCCACGCCAACGGTCACGAAGATGACGATCTCATCTTGGGTTTTCTCGCGGGACTTCCAGCCGAAGAGGCGCGGACCAATCCAGGGGATGTCGCGCAGCAGCGGGATGCCAGAGTCGATATTCGCCTCGCGCGATTCACTCAGGCCGCCGATGACGGCGGTGGTGCCATCCTGCATCGTGAAGCGGGTGGTCAGGCGCTGGGTCTTGATGATCGGGTAGGTGGCGTAGATGGCGCCATCGGTGCCCGAGCCCTTGAGGGTGGATTCGCCCGTCTTCTCCGAGACGGTCGGCACGATGTCCACGGTAATCAGACCATCGGGGCTGACGCGCGGGAGGACATTGAGGGTGATGCCGTAGGAGAAGTAGGCCTGGCCCACCCAAGGCTCGGCGTGCTCATCCTGCTTGCCAGGGATGGTCGAGAGCTTGGTGGAGATGTCCAGCTGGTTGTTGTTATCGCCCGTGCGGGAGGTGGTCACCTCGATGCAGGGCTCCTTGTCGGTCATATCCACAATCGCCGGACGCTCGTTGGCCACGATGATCTTCGGGTTGGAGAAGATCGAGGCGCCGTCCATCTCTTCAATGGCCTGCAGCGTCACCGCCATCTGGCCCATGGTCATCGACCCAGTCAGGCCGCGGAAGTGCGCGTTGTCATAGATGCCATAGGGATTGGCGCTCTCGGTGATGAAGGGCACCTTCTCGCCATCAACGGAGGTCGCCGCGCCAGGCCATTTCCCATTGGTGCGGCTCAGACCGCCGGAGATGGGCCCAACGGAGGTGGTCCAGCCGTTGGCCAGCGAATCCCACTTCATGCCCAGCTTCTTGCTGGCACCTGCGCTCAGGCGGGCGAAGCGCGCCTCGATGTAAATCTGCGGCACGGGCTTATCGATCTGGGCGATAATCTTCTCGCATTCGGCCACGATCTCTTCGCTGGCCTTGACAACGACCACATTGGCGGCCGGGAAGGCGTTGGCGATCTGGCTATCCTTGGTGCCGTAGGCGCGGTTGAAGACGTCGGCAATTTCGGTGGAGGAGGCGTGCTTGAGCTGCAGGGGCTTGGTAATCGTCGGGATGACGGTGTTCTTGGCCACAACGGTGTAGATGCTGCTGCCGGGGGGCGTCTCCTTGAGGCTCAGGTCGGCCGTGTCGAGGATGGAGGCCAGACCCTGACGCCAGGAGACCTTCTCCAGCTTCACACTCACGTGCTGGGCCAGGTTGGGGTGGTTGCCGGCGATGATGTTTGCTTCGCTCACATCGCGAAAGGCCTTGATGACATCGGCGATGGTCACATCGTCGAAGCTCAGGGAGATCTCCTTGTCGTTGGTGACATTGGTGGGGAGCGTCTCGGGCTCGTCGGCCAGGACCACGCCGGTCTTGGTCTCCAACACGCCGGTTTCGGCGGCGGGGGCGACCTCGGCGGGGGCCTCAGCAATGGCAGGCGCCTCTTCGGCGGGCACTTCGGCGGGCGCTTCGTCGATGGGCTCGGCAGCAGGCGCTTCGGCCGGGGCGGCCGCGGGCTCTTCAGCCGGGGCGTTAGCCTCGTCATCAAGCAGCACCACCACCTCTTCGGTGGCAGCAGCGGCCTGGGCGAGCAGGTGCGGGGCCGAGAGAATGGCGGCGACCGCAACGAGGAGGAAGAACGGCGTTAAACGCATCTTCATTGACTGGGTTCCTTTTAGTTGGTGGGGGTTGTGGTCTCATCCGCCGCTGCAATCCGCACGGACTTCAGGGGCTTGAGCAGGAGTTCCTGGTTACTACCTTCACGTAGGCGCCAGGTAAAGCGGTAGTCTTGGTAATCTAAGGTGACGGCATCGCCAGCCGAGTAACCTTTGCCATTGATATAGATAACTTGGCGCAACACGCCATCCGAGCCGCGCGCGCGACTTTGGCCGGAGATCTTCACGTGCTTGCGCGCTTCTAGCCACAGGGCCAGCGGTGCAATGTCCGAGGGCTTGGGGGGCGGCGGCGCCTCTGGTTTTTGCTCAGCCTGAGGTTCGACCGGTTTTTCCACGGGCTGGACCGGGGCTTCGACTTTAGGCTTGGGCGGCTCCCAGCCAATCGGCCAGAAGGGGTCGCGCCACTCGGCCGCGCAGAGCGGCAAGGCTGCGAGGGCCGCGAGGGCGGCCAGATGGAGGCGGATAGGGCAACTCATCGGCGGCCTCCCTTCGCTGCGGGCATCAGCTCTTTCTTGGTCTTACCCTTGGCAGGCCACTCCACAATCATCTGCACGGCATGGACCTGCGGGTCGTTGGTGGGGATGATGCGCATCGCGGAGAGGGTGGCCAGCGGATAGGTATCCTCCAGCTTCTCCACGAACTCCATCATCTGGCGGTAGCTGCCCGTGCCGGTGCAGGTGATGAGCTGGCGCGCCTGCAACTGTTCGGGCACGCCCGCCTTCGGCACCGGCAACATCCGCTGGGAGTGCTCGGCAAACTGCGCGATGGCAAAGCCGGTCTTGTCGGTCAGCGGGTCGAGCAAGGCCTTGCAGCGCATCGCGTAGGAGTTCAGCAGCGGGGTCAAGTAGCCCTCACCCTCCAACGCCTTCAGCTGTGCCTCAAGTTCCTGCACCGCCTTATCGGTCAGCGGCTGGCGGCGGACCAACTTCTCCATCGATTCTTGCTTGCCCAGGCGCGCCTGGGCTTCGTTGCGGGCCTGGTCGAGCGCCTCCTGCTGGCCGGTCACGAGGAACTGCCAGAGCGCGCCGGCCACAAGGATCAATCCCACCGCCACGGCGAAGGCCCGGCGTTTGGAGTTCCCGAAGAACGCGAGCAACTGCTCGCCGGTCAAACCCTGGCTCATTCGAAGACCCTCCGCTTGAGCGTGCACTCCACATCGAATCGGAAGAACTCCTGGCCGCTGCCGCCCCGGGCATCCTGTTCCTGGCGGAAGGCACCCTTGGGCACCGTTGCGGTCTCAATCATCTCGCGGAAAGCCGGCGCACGCAGCACCCCCAAGAGCTTATCGAGCGAGGCGGCATCCAGCGTGCGCCCGGAGAGGCGCAGGCGGACGGACTCCTCCGGCGAGTTCGGCCCAAAGCTCGGCGGCGCCTTCTTGCCCCGTTGGGCGGGCGCACCGATGACCTGCGGCGGCGGCTCAACGAGTTCAAGCTGCGTCAGTTGGATGGTTGCTGGGATCTGCTCGGCCAACTTGCGCAGGAAGACGCCATAGCGGGCGGCACCGTGACGGTAGAGTTCCACCTGTGCCAGCTGCTGCTTGAGCTCCTGCTCGCGCCCGGTGGCCTCGGTGGCGCGCTTGAAGGCGGCCTGCAACTGGGAGATTGCCTCGTCGGCTGCACGCGTCTGACTTTGGGCCATCAGCGTCTGCGTCCACAGCCAGGCCCACCAGAGCGCCACACCCGCCACCACGACGGCGGCGAAGACCGGCGCCATCACATGCAAGCGCACGCGGCTGGAGGAGACGCGCTCCTCATCGCGCAAGAGATTTAGGTGAATGGCATTATTCATCGCGGGCCTCCTCCAGAACGGCGAGGGCGCCGCCGATGGCCGGCCACAGCGCAGCCTCCTCTTCGGCCGAGGCCGGGGTGGCGGTGCGCGGCTTGGCAAAACCGGCGAGCGGAGTCGGGGCCGCGAGCGTCAGCGCGCTGCCCGAGCGTTCGGCCACGGTGAGCCACAGGGGGGCCAAGTGCGCGGGCACGCCAAAGAGCAACCCGCAGGTGGGGGCCCCTTCAAAGCGCTGGGCCACATAGTCCACCGCCAGGCCAATCTGCCGGAAGAGCGGCTGGAGGACCGGCTCAAGGAGCGGCAGGGGGTCGACCAACTGCTCTTCAATCATGCTCTGCAGCAGCGCCGGTTCGATGCCTAGCCCCGACGCGAGCGCTTGGGTGACGGTCTCGTTGCCAAGGGCTTGCTCGCGCACCAGCACCGGGCGGTTCTGCTGATAGGCCATCAGGAGCGTACGCTGCGCTTCAACGATGAGCACCACAGCCGTGCCGCCGGCGCGCTCAAACTCCGGCACCGCCAAGGGTGCATTCAAGAGCGCGGCCTGGGCCACTTGAATGGAGCAGGCGGTGGGCTGGTGCCCCTCCGGGAGCAAGCGCGAGAGCCAGAGCACCTGATACTCGGGCAACGAAGCTTCCAGACAGAGATCCGGCGGCATCGCCAACTTCACCGCCTGGCGCTGACCATTGACGGCCTGCGCTTGGGCATCGGCTGCCGGGGCTTGACGCTGCGTCAGGCGCAGCACCGCCTCCGGCGCGGTGGCCACGAGGGCCGCGTGGGGCGACTGAAAGGGTGGGGGCAGGGACCAGGTGATAGCCTTGCGAGCGTTCTCCCAATCGGCGGGTAGGGCCCCGGGGAGGTCGATCACGGCGGCGGCGAGGAGTTCGCGCTTGCCGCCCTTGGTCTGCAGCCGCACGGCGGCCACCTTCCCTTCGGGCAAGTGCCCGAGGGCGAGGCCGACAACATCGGTGGGTGTGCGGCGCTTGAGGAGGTTGGGTTTTGCCTTGGCCATTGCGTTACTTCCTTGCCGAGGTGGGCGAGAGGCGCACGCCAAAGACCTTGTAGGTCTTGCCGCCGTGGACGTTGCGGAAGGGGGCCGAGGTGATGAGCCCATTGCGGTAGGGCGTGCCCGGCGGGATTTCGGCCAAGACGGCCCACTGCGGGGCGCTGGCATCGGGCTTGGCGAGGATTTGGATGTAGCCATTGGGCGCGGCACCGAGCGTGCCCATGCCATCGAAGGGCTCGACCATCACCGTGGCCTCAATGCGGTTATTACCCACGCGCCGCACCTCAGCCACGCCGAAGTTGCAGAGATACTGGGCCGAGATGGCTCCCCCAATCAGCGAAGCCTGCGGCCGCAGATTAAGCAGATAGGCCACATTGACCGCCTGTCCGGCATCCATCTCCGGCGTTTCGGAGGTGGAGCCCTCGAGGGTCAGGCGCAAATCGCCAGCGGCGGAGCGCCCGCGCAAGGCGGCGGCCGTTACGAAGCTGAGTGCTTCGGGGCTCGGCTTGACGGTGGCCTCGGAGCCATCGGGGTTGAGGAGCTTGATGTTGAGGTTGCCCATCGCCACGGCATAGGGCACATTGAGCGAGAGGGTGTTGCCCTCCAGCACCAGCTCGCAGCCCTCGGGAATATCAGAGCCCATTAAGAAGTCATCGTCCGAGAGGGTGTCCGAGCAGACCTGCCAGGTGAGGATGGGGTTCTTGCCGCCCTTCATCCCGGTGGGATTGCCGGTAATAATGAGGCTCGAGCCGTGCTGCATTGCCAAGAGCGAGAGGCTTGTCACCTTCCCCGGGGCAATCTCCAACTGTGCGCCATCCAAGAAGATGCAGCTGCCAGTCACCTTCCCGCCGCCGGCGAGCGTGCCGCCCTTGGCCACAATCAGGTTGCCCGTGCTGCGGATGGTCTGGGCCTTCAACACCGCATCGCCCTCAATCTGGAGCGACTGCAGCGGCGCAATCGTCAGCTCTTGGGCCTGATGGAGACCATTGGTCAGGCGCACCGGCGCCTGCACCGTGAAGTTCCGGGAGAAGCTGCCGCCGCTCATCTCCACATTGCCGCCATTGACCAGCAGATCTAGCGGCTTGTTTGGAGAACCCAGCGTGGCGTCCACCTTTAGCCCCGAGAGGTGCGGCACCACCCACTTCGTCTGCCCGGTGGGGTCAGCCGTCCGCCCGAGGGTGAGCAAGGGGGCCTCCTGCTGGGTCCAGATGCGCCCAGCCACCGTGCCAGTGGCGGCCAGCGTGGTGGGACCGGTCATCTCGATGGCGCTCTCGAGCGTGGCACCAGACTCAATGCGCAGGGCGCCAAAGCCCTCGCGGTTCAGCTCGCCGCCGCCACTTACGCCAATTTGCGGCGCATCAAAGGCGCCCTGGCCCACCACATAGAGCTGCACGCCCGGGGAGAGAACCAGCCGCGCCTCGGGGCCGAGCAAAAGCCCGTTGCTGCGTAGCTTCTTCCCGGCGCCTTGGCGCGTGGCATCATCCACCACCACCACCTCGCCCTCAAAGGTCTGCGCGTTGAGCGTGACCGTAAGGTCAGAGAAGGGGCAGCTAATCTCGATGCGCCCGTGGCCATCAATGGTCAGCGGCTTGGGGTTCCCTGCCTGCGCCGGCTGAATCCGCAAGGTGCCGCCCTTGAGCGTATGCTGCCACTCCGGGAGCGGCCCCTGCTTGGGCGCCAAGACGCACGAGCCATCAGGAGCGGCTGCCGGGAGCTCTACGGAAGGCTTTGCCTTCGCCGGTTCGGCCTCCCGCTCGGCCACAGTGGCCTTCACCACCGGCTTGCCTGCCGGCGGGGTTGCGGAAGTTCCAGACCAGGCGCAGACCTCATCCAGCCGCTCGTAGAGCCCCGGTTTGACGCCCGAGGCTGCGCCGTCACCGTCGCGCCCCGTACCGAGCACCAATTCTGTCAGCCTGTCATCGGGTCCGTGCTCGGCCGGGACCTTAAGCCGCTCGACTTCGGTGCCGTCAACAAACAGCACGAAGCTCTCATCCATGTAACAAAGGCGAATATCGTACCACTGCTCGAGCTCGAGCTTGTTCTTCTCGTGCCAACGGGTCATCCCCTGCACGAGGTTCTGGCCGGCGTTGCGAAAGAGGGCCATCGTGATGGGGTTGTTGCTCTTGGGCTCGGCCACCTGCTCGAGGCGGTAGTTGTGCTTGCCAAAGCGAAACCCAAGGATTGGGCGCCAACGCATCCGGCTGCGCGGCCGCAGACGGAAGGCAATCGTCCACCCCTCCTTCGCCCGCAGCCCTTCAATGCCACTAACCACCCCATAGCGCGTTCCCTGCGCGTTGGAAAAGACCTCTAGCGCGCTCACCCCCAGTTCATCCATCGAAGGCTTGACCGCCTTCCCCGCCTGCGGACCTTGCAGGACGAAGCTGAGCTTCGGCTTGCCAGACTCCGAGACCACCTGATCCACTGCCCCTGGATTGAATGAACATCGCACAGCCACTTCGGCCGGCAGCAACCCTGCCAGCCCCACGGCCAACGCTAAGAAAATCTGTTGGTCAATCTGCATACTATTGAACTCCTTGCGTTTCTATGCAAACTTCGTGCCAAACCGCGCACCTACGGTGCTTGGTTAGCGGACAGCCGACAGCGGACAGCTGACAGCGCTGGCGCTCGATGTGCAAAACCCGTCTGAGCCGTGAGCGCAACACGATAGGCCGGCGGTTTGTCCGTCGCGTTAGCGGCTGTCCGCTGTCGGCTGTCCGCTGTCCGCTAGAGGTTAAAAAGGCTATCCTCAAAGCCGCCGTCGTCGGAGGGGGTGGCGGGGGGATCGGCGGTGGGCTCGAGGGCGTGGGCCACCGCTTCGCTCAGCCCATCGATGGGGGCGATGGGGGAATCTTGCTCAAAGAGCGAGACAATCTCATCGGCGTGGTTGGCCGTCTTGCGATACTGCTCGGTGGCGTAGTGGCGCTTCTCGTTGAGCTTTTGGAGGAGATCGCGGATTTCGATGGCCGCCTCGTAGCACATCTCGGTCATCTCCTTGCGCCCGGCCTCGTCCACCAGATTTAGGCGCATCATCTCCACGCTACTCATCAGCACGGTCATCGGCTGACCAATCGCATGGCAGATGGTGCCAAAGCTCTCCATCATCACGCGCTGACGCTCCCGCTCGCGCTCCAGGCGCACATCCTGCCACATTGCCGCCGCATCGCGCAAGACAATGACCGCCCAGCGTGGCGGCTGCCCCTGCGCGCCCATCTCTTTGGGGGTGGCATTGACTTCCAGCGTCACCTTGGGCTGGGTGAGCTCGGCGGGTTTGGGCGCCTGCCACAACTTCCCGGCGCGCAAGGCTTCCATCATCGGCGCAATCCACGCCGGGTTTGGGAACCAGCGCGTGAGCGGCGCCCCCACCGGCAGGCCCCCCTCTGGCTGCGGAAAGAGTTCGCGCCAGACGCTATTGGCGTAGAGCAATGGCCCCTCCGGGCTCGTTAATTCGATTACGCAGACGGCCACATTTGCGCGTTCAAGCCCCACATCGAGCATCTCATAGTAGGTTGCCGGCGGCTTGGGCCGGTCAAATCCAAAGGACATCATACCCCTTCCTCCTCGTCAACTTCAAGCCATACTTCGTCTAATGTTTCTTCTTCTTCTTCGGCGGCGGCTTCAGCCGCCTGCGCTTCGGCCAACTCCCGAGCCTGCTGCGCCTCCAACTGCCGGTAGAGTTCTAGGGCAACTGGCCGCTCTCGCGGTAAATCCCCTTGGTCACTTACCAGCGAGCAGGTTACCGGCCGCCCGGGGTCCCCGAGCGTATAGACCCCACCATTGGGGCATGGGGGCAATTGCCCCGCGTGCAAGAGCCGCGAGAGGGCATCGTCTCCAAACATCTCCGCCTGTCGCTTGGCCATCGAGAGCTCCCAGCGCTTCATCACGCACCGCTCCCGCGCCTCTTCCGTCCGAATCCGGCCGGCCTGCTCCCAACTCCAATAGCCCCCCAACGCCCCCATCACCCCGATAAAAGAAAGCGGCAGCCACCAAGTCCGCGGCCAAATCTGCTGCGTCTGTGCTGCCGTTTCGGACATTGCTGCCCCTTCCGAAAGTTAAAAGGGCGACCTTCACGCGAAGGTCGCCCCTTCCCAAAGGAGTTCAATCGGGAAGATTAGTTGGTCGCATCTTCAGGGAGGACGTGGCCCTTCGGACATGAGGTCTTATAGCGGCCGGTGCCATCATCGGCTGGCATCGTATAGGAGCTGTTAGCGTCAGACGGGCATCTCATCTTGCTGATGGAGATCTTAAGATACTGATTCAGGTGGGTAGCGTCCACGGCTTCCCCATTAATCAAGCACTGCTCAGCAGCGGCTTCAATCTGCTTCATATTGGCAATGCAGGCGTTCTTCTGGGAGGTCTGCCTAGAGCGGACGAAGTTCGGGACGGCGATGGCGGCGAGGATGCCGATGATCGCGACCACGATCATAATTTCAACGAGCGTGAAGCCCTGCTTCAACTGCTTATTCATTGTGCGAGTACCTTTCTGTACGGTAGCGTGACTATCGAACTGACTTGGCACACGCCAAGCTGTCTTTCCTCCTTTGCAATGGGCGTGCCAAATCAGGAAGGGCGGGAACTTTTTTGCGCTTCGCTCAAAAGCAGTCTCCCGATTTCTCATTCCTGTAAAGAGGTTTCTTAGTTTTAAGAATGGCAATTCTCGGGAATGAGAAAAATCCCTTCTCGAAATGGCCCAGGGCCTACCCCACCTCGAGGTAGGGCCTGGGTCACCTTGAGGTAGGGCCTACCCCGCCTCGAGGTAGGGCCTGGGGGAGGGGGGGAAGGGCGCGGCCATTGAAGTGGCCGGGGGTTTTGAGCCAGGCGCTCGCTTCGCTCGCTGCGCGGCAAATATGCCGCGCCACGGAACCGTTAACGGCAGGAGGAGGGCTGGCCTTTCGGTAAGGGGCTTCCGAGCCGGGCGGGCGGAGGCCAGGGCGCGGCCATTGGAGCGGCCGGGGGGCTTGAGCCACCGCGGCCAGGGGCAGGAGAACCGGCGGCACCCAGAGGGCCACCGGCGGGCCCAAGGCGACGGAAAGGTCCCGAAGCAGCCCCTGGGTCGCGGGGACGCGGCCCCTCAGAACGGGCAAAGCAAAAGGCCCCCCTGCGCCCCGCGCCGCCGAGCCGCGCTTGGGGCTTGGGGGCGGAGCCCCCAAACGGCCCTTGCTGGGAGGCGCGGCAGCGCATCCCTGCTGCGGAGGCAAGGCGTACCAGGGGGGTGAACGGTGAACAGAAAGCGGAGGTGCCCGCAGGGCGCCTCTGCCGGGGTGGAGCGCACTGCGCTCCCGAGGTGCAGGGCGAGGAGCCCTGCCTTGGGGTGCGGGGGCGAGTAGCCCCCGGGTGCCTTTCACGCGAGCAGGCAGCAAGCGATGGCGTGACCGAAGAGGATGGAGGTTTTGATGGGGATGAGCTTCCCGCGCAGGTGGGGGAAGTTATCGGCCCACGCGCCGAGGAGTTCCATCTGGAGCATGCCAGTGGCGGCTTCGGAGGAGCGAATCCGGAGGTCGGTGGGGGCGAAGCGGATGCCGGTGCCGAGGGCCTTGGAGATAGCCTCCTTGGCGCACCAGAAGCGGAGGATGGCGGTGGGTCCGTCGCCGCTCTTGGTAGCGAGCTCCTGCTCCTCGAGGGTGAAGACACCGCGGAGGAAGTCCTCGGTGAGGTCGCGATCGACCGATTCGACGTCGAGGCCGATATGGCCGTGGAGGACGCTTGCGCCGAGGATGAGGCCGGCGGTGTGGGCGATGGTGAGGTCGAGCGGGGCCGAGACCTGGCTCTGCCATTCGCCGACGGGGTGGGGCTTGCCGAGGGCATCCTTCCAGATAGCGATGTCGGCGGCCGGTTCGTAGAGGTTGAAGTTCTGGAGGAGGAGGCGGCGGACCGACTCCTTGGCGGCGGTTCGGCCGAGGAGCCATTCGAGGCGGCGGTGGGCGGTACCGCCCATCTGGGCGAAGTTCTCGCGCTCGTTGTGGGTGAGGACGGCGGCGGCGAGGGCCTTGAGCCAGAGCTCCTGGTTGGAGACGAAGAAGTCGGGCGCGTCGTTGACGTAGAGGGCGCCGACGACCTCGGCGGTGGGGTCGGGTAAGAGGGTGGCAGGGAGAGGCTGGGTGATGAAGAACTTGGCCGGGTTCATCACGAAGTCGCGCAAGGCGCGTCCGGCGCGGCCGCTCATCTCCTCCCAGGCCTCGATGGCAAGGATGGGGTGACCGGCGGTGTCGGTGACCTGGATGTCGACCTGGAAGGAACGTGGGGTGACGTTGACCAGGCGCAGAGCGCAGCGCAGGCGGGTGCCCTCGGGGACCCAGACGGCGTAGTAGCGGATGGATTGGCAGCGGAAGGGGAGGGAGATGGCGCCGTGGAAGCGCTCGTGCGAACGCCAGAGGGGGAAGCCGGAGACCACCGCGTCGAGCAAGAGGGGCATGGCGGTGAAGAGGGGGTTGCGGCTGGCGCGGACGGTGGCCGAGCGCGAGGGGATGCGCAGCTCGTAATCGAGGCCGTTGTAGCCCCAGCCCGAGACATGGCGGACGTTGCGCAGGAGGGGACCCTGGAAGAGGCGGCCGGGGTAGATTTCGCGCGCGTCCCAGTTCACCTGCTTGGGGGCGACGAGGGGCTGGAGTTCGCCTGCCTCCGGGGCCTCGGGCACGGCCGGGGCAAAGGTGAAGAGCGCCTCCATCACGGGGTGGACCGCTTCGCCCTCGCTTGCGTCGGTACTTAGGCGGACGCGGAGGGTAGTCTGGCCTTCGAGCTCGGTGGGCGCGTCGTGGGAGAGGGCGACGCTGATACGCAGGTCGATTTGGCCAAAGTCGAAGGAGAGCCAACGCGGGGCGCGCAGGTGGGTGATGGCGCAGAGGACGGGGTTGCCCGAACGGCCGGAGGCCGAGGCGAGGAGGAGGCGCTGGGCGGCCTCGGCCATCACCTCCAGGCCGGTGGGCACGGAGAAGAGGGTCAGGCCGCGCATCTGCGGATCGCTGAGCGAGACGCCCGAGGTGCCGATGGCGTAGTCATTCAGGAAGGGGAAGTCCTCCAGACGCAGCGAGCAGCGCAGCTCCAGGCGCTCGGCGGTGCGCTCGAGCTCTTGGGCGGTGCGCAGGAGGGGGCCGACGAGGCCGGTGGCGGGGAAGTTGGAGGGCAGGGCGTGAGCGTGGGTGGCCTGGGTGGCCTCCTCGGCCAAGGCGTTCTCCATCCCGAGGATGCGGTGGGCATCGATGAGTTCGGGGCGGATGGCCGGGAGCTCGCGGGTCAGGCGCAGGGTGAGGGTCTCGCTCTCGCCCTCGGCCAAGGGCGTATCGAAGTCCAGCCGCTGGGCGTGGGCGAAGAAGCGTAGGCCCGAGTAGTCAATCGGCACGCCGTGGGCAGCCAGGAGGCCGGCGGCTTGGCCCACCTGCACGCCACCCGAGCGGTGGAGGATGTGCATCGGGATGGTGGCAATCGGCTCCTCGCGGCCGGCCAAAATCTTGGCAATGAGCGGCGAGAGGAGGCCGCGGGCACCCACTTCTACAAAGAGGCGGCAGCCGCTCGCGTACATTGCCTCGATCATTTGGCGGAAGTGGAGCGGCTCGGCCATTTGGTCGACGAGCGCGCTGACGACCGAGGAGGTGGAGTGACCCATCGGCTGGGCGGTCACGGCGGAGAAGAAGGTGACCTGCGGCTCGCAGGTGACATATTTGGAGAAGAAGCGCTCGAAGATTTGGCGCAGGCGGATGTCGCGCGCGCCGGTGTTGAAGGGGGCGAGGAGCGGTTCGGCCACGGAGAGGCCGCCGCCTTCGGCGATGGCGGCTTCCACGGTGGCCCGGTAATCGGGCGCCACGGCCAGGACGCAATCGTCGGCGGTCAACTCCTGGGCCACCACCAGTTGCCCATTCGAGGTGGCGGCGAGCGCGCGCAGCTTCTCCACGGCAAAGCCCGAGACGGTCAGTTGCAGCCAAGGCGTGGCAGTTTCGGTGCCCAGGCGCAGGAGCATCTTGCCGGCATCGCGCAGAATCTGCACCAGGCGCAGCTTGGGATCGTGGTGCGTGGCGTGGAAGGCCGAGAAGGCGCCGAGCCCCACGCCGCCCACGGCCGCCGGTTGGACGCCTACGCCGCGGAGGAAGTCGGCAAAGACCTTACTGGCGAGGTAGGTGGAGGCGGAGGCGAGGAGGGGGAGGAAGTCGCGCGAGGCACTGAGGGGGAGGGTGTGCTCGGGGGCGGTGGAGAAGAGCCACTCGGAGGGGGAGGCCACATCGCAGAAGCCGGCGAAGGCCTCCTCCATATCGTCGAAGCGCTCGCGCACGCCATCGAAGGTAAGGGCTAGGTCGCGCATCATCTCCAGATGGAAGGAGCCGGTGCCCGGGAAGATGAAGGCCACCTTGCCGCCCTCGAGGGCCAGCGGACGCGTGGTAAAGAAGATGCCCGACTTATCGCGCAGCCGCGTGCGGCCACTACGCAGCGCGTTGAGGGCCATCGTCAGCTTGCGCGCCATCTCCTCGAGCGAGGCCACCCACAGCCCCACCACGCACTGCTTGCCGCGCGCATCCCGGGTGGCGGTGTAGACCACATCTATCAGCCGCACCCCGCGGCTGCGTTCCAGGAAGGATTGCACGCGTAGGATTTCGGCCTCCAGGCCGCTGAGGTCGCCCGCGCCAATCAGGCAGAGGACGCCTTCGGAGCGTTCCAGGCTCATCGGTCAACCTCCTCAAGCACGGCCGCGCCGGCGCGTCCTTTGGCCGAGAGGGTGGAGACGGCCAGGCGCCGGGGCCGCGTGGAGGAGGCGATCCACGGCCGCGCCTCCTGCACCCAGTAGTAGGCCTGCTCGGGTTCGCGCAGGCGGAAGCTCTCATCCACTGGGGTGACCGAGGGCGGCAGCACGCGGTGGCTGATGGCGAGGATGCCCTTGAGCAGTCCCAGAGCTCCGGCGGCGGTAAAGGTGTGGCCAAAGGAGGTCTTGGCCGAGCCGAGGGCTAGGAGGGGAATGTGCGCGCCGCGGTTGGCGGTCATCCGGTGCAAGATGGCCTCCTCGGCAGCATCTTCGGCGGGGATGCCCGAGCCATTCATCTCCCAGTAGTCGATGTCGCGGAAGGCGTTGGGGAGGCGGCGCAGGGCGCGATGGAGGGCGCGGCGGAGGCTTTCGGGGAGACCGCCTTCGGCCTCTGGGGCAATGCCAGAGATCTGCGCGCAGCCGTGGAGCTTGGCGTAGACATTGGGCGAACCATTCTTCTGGACTTCGGCCAGGCGCCGGAGGATAAAGGCTGCGCCCCCTTCGCCGGGCAGGGTGCCCACGGTGCTGAGGGTAAAGGGTTTGAGTTCGCGGCCGGGGCAGAAGGGCGTCAGGGCCGCTTCGCCGGCCAGTTGGGTCTGTGAGAGGGGCGGCTGCAGGGCCACCACGATGGCTACATCGCACTGATTGAGGCGCAGCGCGTTGGAGGCGGCCTCCAGGCAGGCGAAGACTGAACTTTCGCCGGCGGCGCACTGGCAGGCGGTGTCGCACGCGCCAAAGGTTTGGGCCAGTTGGCGGACCACGCCTTCGCCGCGCGCGAGTTCCGGTTGGCGGCGCTTGAGCAGGGGCAAGGTGGCGGTGAGTTCGCCGCGCAGGGCGGCCATTTGCTCGTAGCTGGCGGTGGGGAAGAAGCGCTGGAGGGTGCCGACAATCTGGCCGATGACATTCGCGTGCCAGAGCCAGTTGACGGCGGCGGGGTTAAAGCCGGCATCGTAGCCAACGAAGAGGGCCATGCGGTCGGAGTGGCTCTCGCCGGGGGGAATGCCGGCATCGATGAGGGCGTCGTCAATGAGCTGGGCGGCGAACCAGAAGTCCGTGTTGTCCCCCACGCCCAAATCTGGCGGCAGGGGCACGCGGTCGGCGCGGACGGCAAAGCGCTCGCCGAGCGCGGCGGAGACTTCGGGGAGGACGCAATCGGGGAAGAGTTCCTCGGCGGTGTGGCCATCGGGCGCTTCGGGCAGCGGGGTGAAGAAGCTTTGCTTGCGCAGGATTGCCTTCCAGAGAGCCCGCGGGGTGGGCGCACCGCCAAAGCAACCGCTCAGGCCAGTAAAGACAACGCTATCGGAGAGTGTGAGCATGGCCAAGTGTGCGGCAGCGGGGGCGGGCTTAGGTGAAGTATTGCAGGCCCTCGGCCAGGACGCGCAGGAGCCGATCGAGCCGCGCGCAGGAGAGCTCTTCCACCGGGAACTTGCCCTCCAGCATCAGGTCGCCCTCGTTGGTGATTTCCTTATAGACCACTGCGCAACCGGTCAACCACTCGCCCAGGCGCAGTAGCCCGTAGGCCTCTTCGAGGTTCTGGGGCGGGCGGAGCCAGAGCTTGGCCGAAAGCGCCACCACCGCCCCGCCCTGCGAGATCTCCGGATTATCGATGAGTTCAAGCAGGCTCTCGCGCAAGACCGGATGGGTGAAGGCCCAAACAGCATAGCCTGGGGTCTTGGTTACTTCCACAAAGCCTGGCGCGCGGTCGTGCAACCACGCTTCAGCCACCGGAATCTCCTTTGCAAAGTCACAAGAGGGTTTCGCGTTCTGTTTCATACAGCAGGAATGTTAGCACGCTTGCAGGCGCTTGGCAAGCGGGGGAGAGGGGGAGAGAGCTGCTAGCTGTTAGCCATTAGCTGTTAGCTCGCTAACCGCTAGCCGCTAACGGCTAACCGCTTATTGACGCGCGAGGAGCGCGTCAAGATTTCCCACGCCCAGGCGCTCGCAGCCCATGGCCAGATAGGCTTCGGCATCGGCGCGGGTGCGGATGCCGCCGGAGGCCTTGACCTTGATCTTGCCCTTGGCGGCCTTGAGCATTGTCTGGACGGCCTCGGGGGTGGCGCCGTGGGCGGCGAAGCCGGTGGAGGTTTTGACGAAGGCGGCCCCGGCCTTGATGGCGCAGGCAACGCCCTTGCGGATTTCGGCGGGGGTGAGCAGGCAGGTTTCGAGGATGACCTTGACGGGGTGGGGCCAGACGGCGGTCACAACGGCGTGAATTTCGTCGGTGATGCCTTCGGTGTCGCCATCCTTGAGGGCGGAGACGTTGATGACCATGTCAATCTCCTCGGCGCCGTGGGCGATGGCGAGTTGGGCTTCCATCGCCTTGAGGGTGCCGAGGGTGTTGCCATGCGGGAAGCCAACTACGGCCGCGACGATGGTCTCGCTCTCGCGCAGGCATTCGGCGGCGAAGCGGACGTCGCAGCTCTTGACGCAGAGGCAGCCCACGCCGAGTTCGCGGCAGCGCTCGGCCGCTTCGTGGAGTTGCTCCATCGAGGCTTCGGGCTTGAGGATGGCGTAATCGAGGGTCTTGAGGAGGGCTTTATCGGTCATCTTCAACTCACTTCTTTTGGAGGCACTGGAAACGGCAGGTGAGGGTGTGGCTTTCGCCGGGGGCGAGGGTAATCTGGCCGCCGGTGTGGTGCGGGTTGGCCGGCTCCACGCAGACGAAGTGGCGCGGAGCTTCTAGGGGCAAATCGCCAAAGGCGTGGTCCAGCGGCGGGTGCCAGACCACGACGGCCGCCGCCTCATCGGCCGCCACCGCCACGGTGCGCTCAAGGATGGGGTCCTCCAGCGCGGCCAGGACGTCGGGCTGCGGGAAGACGGTGTCGATGCCCGTTTCGTCGGAGAAGGTGATGAGGCGATTGTCGATGCCCTGTAGCCGCGCTTGGCGGGCATCGCCCAGGCGCAGATAGGCGTGGAGCGCCTCGCCGAAGGTGAAGGGCACCTCGCCGCGGTTGCGGGTCTGCAGGTCGAGCGTCAGGCAGTCGCCCAGGGTGATGGTCAGGCGCAGTCGATAGGGGAAGGGGAAGGCTGGGTCGGTGGCCTCGGCATCGGTCAGCTCCAAGGTCAGCGCGGTTTCGTTGGCGCTATACTCGCTCTCGACCGGGTGCCAGAGGGCGCGGCGGGCGAAGCCGTGGGCGGGCGAACCGGGCGGGTAGCCCGCCGGCGCGGCGCCAAACCACGGCCAGCAGATGGGAATGCCGCCGCGGATGGCCTTCCCGGCCGAGAAGTCTGCCAGGGGGCTCAGGTAGAGCGCGTCGCGGTGCCCGAGGGGGCGGTAGGAGAGCACCTGGCCGCCGTGGAGGGCTACTTCGCAGACGGCCTTCGGGGCCACCAAGGCAACAATCGCGCCCTCGCCGGGACCCTCCCGGAAGGCGATCCGCCCGGCTGCACCAAAGCGGCGATTGAGATCTAGAATATCGTTCATCGGGAGTCCTTTGGGGAGTGAATAGCTGACAGCGGACAGCGGACAGTTACCAGCGCTGGCGCTCGAGGAGGAAGCCCCGTCTGAGCCGTGAAAACATTCTCATTGGGCCATCAACCTTTCCGTCGCGTTAGCGGCTGTCATCTGTCATCTGTTATCTGTCATCTCTTCAATACAGCTTCTCAAAGGCGCCTTTGTCGACGCGTTTGAGTTTGTGGAAGCCGGCGGACTTGGCGCGGTCGTCGAGTTTGGATTTGCTGCGGCCGAGGGCGGGGGCGGAGATGAGTTTGACGATAGGTGCACCGCACTCGGGGCAGGCGGTGAGCGGGGGCTCATCGAGCCGGCGCATGGCCTCGAAGCCCGCGCGGCAGACTGGGCAGGCGTGCGCGGGGTCCTGGGCCTGATAGTCATACATCGGCATAGGGCGTTAGACCTCGAAGTAGGTATAGCCGCGCAGGCCGTTGGCGTAGGCGGCGAGGATGCGCCGGCGTTCGACGGGGGTGATGCGCTTGGCCTTCATCGCGCTATCAGTCAGCCGGCGGAAGCGGGAGACGAGCTCGGACGTGTTGTATTCCACATAGGAGAGGACCTCCTCGACGGTGTCGCCCTCCACCTCATCGGTGAACTCAATGTCGCCATCTTCGTCCAGGCGGATGGAGACGATGTTGGTGTCGCCAAAGAGGTTATGGAGGTCGCCCAAGGTCTCCTGATAGGCGCCAACGAGGAAGGCGCCGAGGATGTACTCTTCGCCCTCGCGGAGCTCGTGGAGGGGGAGGGCGTGCTTGACGTCGTGCAGGTCGATGAACTTATCAATCTGCCCATCGCAATCGCAGGTGATGTCGGAGAGGTGCGCGCTGCGGGTTGGCTTTTCGCAGAGGCGGTGGATGGGCATAATCGGGAAGAGCTGGTCGATGGCCCACGCGTCGGGCAGGGATTGGAAGACCGAGAAGTTGCAGTAGTAAATGTCGGCCATCGCCTCGTCCAGCCCCAGGAGGTCTTCAGGCACATACTTGAGCTTGGGCACCTCGGCGCGGATGCGGGTGAGGATCGACCAGAAGAGGCGGTCGGCAGCCGCGTGCTGGCGCAGGGTGATGAGGCCTTGCTTGAAGGCCTTTTGCACCTCTTCGCGGTAGTAGAGCGCGTCGTTGAAGTATTCGGGAAGGTTTTTGGTGCGCAGGTTCTTGGCCACATCGAGCAGGTTGACGATGCACTCGGGGGCGTTTGGTTCGGCCAGGATCGGGTCGATGGCCGTCTCGTTGACCTCAAAGGTCGCCGTGCCTAGGACGTCCATCAGCAGCACCGAGTAGTAGCCAATGAGCGCGCGGCCTGATTCGCTGATAATGGTGGGGTGGGGGACGTTGGCGTGGTCGCAGGCGAGCATAATGCCCTCGACCACGTCGGCGCAATATTCGGAGATGTCGTAGTTCGCCGAGGATTCGAAGTTGGTGTGGCTGCCATCGTAGTCAATGGCCAGGCCCCCGCCAATATCAAAGATGCCCATCGGCGCGCCCTCTTTCACCAGCCCCACATAGAAGCGCGAGGCCTCCTTAATCGTATCGCGGATTTCGCGGATGTTGGGCACCTGCGAGCCGAGGTGATAGTGGAGCATCTCCAGGCAGTCGAGCCGCCCGGCCGCCTTGAGCTTGTCCACCGCTAGAATCAACTGGCTCGCGGTCAATCCAAAAACCGAGCGATCCCCCCCGCTCTCGCTCCACTTGCCGCCCACCTTACTGCTAAGCTTGACGCGCACGCCAATGCGCGGCTTGACCTTCAGCTCATCGGCCACCGCCAGCACAATGTCCAGCTCCTCGAGCGATTCGAGCACTAGCATCGTCTGCAAGCCCATCTTGAGCGAGGAGAGCGCCAGGCGCGCAAACTCTTCATCCTTATAGCCATTGCAGACAATGTAGGCCTCCGGATCGTGCATATACGCCAGCGCCGCAATGAGTTCGGCCTTCGACCCGGCCTCCAGTCCGTGGTGGTAGGCCCGGCCAAAGGTGACCACATCCTGCACCGCCTGCTGTTGCTGGTTGACCTTGATGGGGTAGACGCCCCGATAGACGCCGCGATACTTGTAATCGGCAATCGCCTTGCCAAAGGCTTCGTTGATGACCTTGATGCGAGAAGCAAGAATGTCGCTAAAGCGCAGGAGCACCGGCAGGCTCATCCCCCGTTCATAGAGTTCGGTCACAATCCGCTCAATCGGCACATCCACCGGCTTGCCGCTCTTCTGCAGCCGAACCGTCACCTTGCCCTCCGGCGACACGCTAAAATAACCGTGCCCCCAAGCATCCACACCATACAGCTCGGCACTCTTGACTGCATTCCAGCCATTCAAAGCATCCGTCACGCCTTTTGCCATGCTCACTCTCCGTTCTCTGCAATTCACCCCCGCACGGGGACTTGCACCAAAGTATAGCACACTCTGTTGTCTGTCGCTGAGAGAGAAGAGGACGGATGACGGAAGATCCGGAAGCTCCGGAAAGCCCGGAAGCTCCGGAAAATCCGGGAAATCCCGGAAAGCCCGGAAAACCCGGGAAAGCCCGGCGCCTCCACCCGCTGCCCCAAGCCTCTCCGTTGCGGCACGTGCGCTGTCCGCGCGCTTTTTGCTACGCTGTGTCCACTTGAAATCTTGCACGGAAGGGTGAGACATGCAGAACAGATGGTTTGGATTGGCGCTTGCCGGCACGCTTTGGGTGCTGCCGGGACGCTTGGGTGCGCGCGCGGTGACGGCAGATGAGGCTGTTGCGGCGGCTACAACGTGGAGTGCGCGCAATGCGCATTTGGTCGAGGCCGCGGCCTCGGGCAGCGTGGGTGCGCCCGAGGCGGTCACCAACGAGGCCGGGCGGGTGCTCTTCTATCTGGTTCCGGCGGCGAATGGCACGCAGACACTCGCGGTTTCGGGTGAGACGCGTCTGGAGCCGATCTTGGCGGTCTTTTCGGGCGCGGGGACAGCGGGGGGCGCGGCGATGGTCGACATCCTACGCGCCGATGCGGCTGGGCGCTTGGCGGCGTTGGAGGTGGAATCAACACCGTTGCTCAAGACGGCTGTGGCTACCGAGGCCCTCTCGCCCGAGGAGCAACGTTGGGCGACACTCTTGGGGCCGAGCGCAACCAACGGTCCGACGCTTAAGGCGGCCTTTTACGCCTTGCCGAGCCAGACGGCCATTCACTTGAAGGGATGGGCGCGCGAGCAGTTGACGCACTGGAATCAAGGGAACACGAACAACTATCTGAAGGAGACGAAGGGCTACCTCTACAACTACTACACGCCGAGCCATTATCCGTGTGGGTGCGTGGCGACGGCGGGTGCGGCGGTGTTGGAGTTCTTCCAGGTCTCTGGCGGCCCTACGGGAATTAAGAAGTTGTGCAAGTATAACTACAATGACGCTTATTACACCACGTTGGGCGGCACCTACGATTGGTCCATCTTGCCCCAGTGGGTCTTGGGCCAGACAACGCTGGATGAGGCGCAGCGCGAACTCCTCGGGCGTGTCACCTTTGATTTGGGCGTTCTTCTGGGGATGGAATACACCTCGGCGGCCTCCGCCTCGACGACGGGCGACTTGGCGTCGATCTTCCGAACCTACTACGGTCTGGGCTCGGCGCGCGCGGCAGGGAATATGGAGGACAAAGATTTCGAGCCGCTCATCTACGCGCAGTTGTGGTTGGGGCGGCCGGTGATCCTCTCCATCTCGGGGTCTGCCGGCGGGCACGCGGTGGTGGCAACGGGCTACGGCGAGGATGCCAACTCGGTCCCCTACACGCACATCTCGATGGGGTACGGACGGGACGGGAATGGGTGGTGCGCGCTGCCGACGATTAAGAGCTTTACCACCGTCAAGGGCGTGGTGACGATGATTGGCTCAGCCGAGGAGCCGACGGTGCCAATCTATGGTCGCGTGAAGACGGCCGCCGGTGCGCCAGCAGCCTTTGTGCCGGTGGAGGCCTGTGGCCGCCTGACCTGCACCTCTATTCTGGGCACCTTTGCCCTGGGCGTGCGGGCCGATGAACTCCCGAAGCATTACACCTCCCTAACTGTAAAGGTGGCCGGAGAGGACTATCAGGTCCTTTGTGGCGACCTGCGTGAGGTGGCCGATAGCGGCGCCTATACCTTGGCCGCCAATTTGCCGGCGAAGCTGGAGGTTACGCTTCCAGCCTCGGTCACCCCTTTAACGGTCAGTTCTCTACCGGCGGGGGCGAAGAAAACGGCCACGAACTCGGGCAAGCCCCTCGTAATGCTCTCGGGGCCGTGCACTTCGGCAGCCTTTTGCGAGATGCAGAAAGCGCTTTTTGAGCAGGCCAAGCAGGTGAATAGCCAGGTGGTGCTCTGCCTGAGTAATGCGGGCGCGGGCTATGCATGGTTTGATGATGACGAGGCCACCTTGCGCCTCTACGACCCGCGCCTCTTTAACGCCACCGAGGACTTTGAGGTCAATCAGCTGGCTCAACTAGCCGCTAGCGCGACGATGAAGGATGTGGCCGACCTGATTACAGGTGCGCAGGTAGTCACAGGGCAGAGTTGCTCGGCCTATGTGCCCTATGCGTGGTTCCGGCAGCACTTTGGCGCGCACCCCGAGAGCGCCACTGCCGCGAAGACCTTGGCCGATGCCGATAGCGATGGCGATGGCTTTACGAATGCGCAAGAGTATGTTTTGGGGACCGACCCCACCGACCGCGAGAGCCGCTTCCGCTTTGGCCCCTTTCGCAGTCAGGCCGATGGATCGCTTAGGCCCGAGTACGAACAGGTCACCGGGCGCAAATACACCCTGCAAGGCAAAGCCGCGCTCACCGACGCTTGGGGCGAGCCCGATGCCGATAGTCGCTTCTTCCGCGTACAGATTGCGCTACCATAAACAAGGGGCTCGCTGTGCGAGCCCCTATCGTCGTCGGGGACAGGTGTGTGCGCTGTGAGTCTTACAGGTCGCCCACGTCCACTTCGATGTCGTCCTGCGTCATCGATTTGCTCTGCTTGCCGCAGGTGTTCATCACGGGGACGGACTTTGGGGCGAAGGCGTAGTGGCCGCCCTGGGTGTTGGAGGCGTCGGCAATCTCCTCGAGGCGCTGGCGCTCGGTGAAGGTTAGGCGCGTGGTGCAGAAGGGCGGGAAGAGGGGAACGCCATTGGGGGTCTTGGCATACGTTTCGCCCTGCTTTTCCAAGAGGAGGATGCCGCCGGTGCGGCCGCCGTCGCCACCGTCACCGCCATTGTCGCCGATGAGGATTTCGATGGGGACGCTCTGATCGGCGCGCAGGGTGAACCAATCGCCGTAGGTGAGCGGGGTGTTCTCGTAGCCGGCGAGCTTGTGGGCGCCGGTAACGGCGGGGTCCTTGAGCGTCCAGCCGCTCTTGATGGCGGTTTCGGCGCCGGCCTTGGCGTTGCGGGTATCCCAGGCGAACTCGAAGACGGTCTTGCCATTGACGCGCACGACCATCACATCATCGTAGAGCCCGGCCAGGCGGTAGGTGCCGGAGGCCTCGGGCTGGAGTTGCCCGCGGTAGACCGCCGCCCAGGGCGAGCCCTTCTTGACTTGTTTATCGACCTTGAAGGTCTCCGGGCCAATGGCGGATTTGACGCGCGGGAGGACGAGGTGGGAGAGGTAGACGCGCTGGGGCACCACGAAGAAGGGCGCGAAGGAGTCCTTAGTAAAGCCGGTGGTGGTGATGTGGTTGATGTCCTTGAAGAACTGACCAGCGCGGTTCTTGGCGAGCTCGGGGCGCGGCTGCCCCTGCGCGTTGCGCGAGAGGTCGATGAACATTCCCACCATATCGCCGGCCAGACGAGTTCCGCCGCCGATGCCGCCGCCGCCCGATCCGCGTGTGGGAATGCCCACCATCTTAACGACCGAGGCGGTCAACTGCACCGGGGGCGTGGCGGAAATCGGCTCCTGGGTCACCTCTCCGATGGCCGGGGAGGGAACGTCGGTGACAAATTCGTCGATAATGTCGGTCTCCACATCAAGCTCTTCCGGGGGCGGGGGCTCAACCTCGTCGAGCTGTTCGGCCTGCGTCGGTTCAATCACCTCGACCTCGACCGCCGGCGGGGGCACGCGCTTGCCGCCAATGGAGACCGAGCACATAATCGCGCAGACGAGTAGGGGGAAGGTGATGCCTAGCAGCGGCGCCCATTGGCGCTGCAACTCCTTCATCGCCTCCTTGTGGGCCAGGCTCTCGCGCGGCTGGGCCAGCCCGCGGAACATATCGGCCAAGCGGCGGAAGTAGCCGCGCTCCTCCTGTTCAAAGAGCTTAAGGACCTCATCCTGTTGGGGCACCGAAGTGGTTGTTTCGTCCATACTAACCTCCTTATTAGAGTTCGCTAATAGGATAGCGCAGATGGCAAAGGAATGCAAGCGCCGCCTCTGGCATTGTGCTACAATGGGGCCATCTTCCCGATGTGTTGGATTTGCAGAAAGGACAGAGCCATGCGGGTTTTGATGATTGGTGCCGGCGGCGTCGGCAGTGTGGTGGCGCATAAGTTGGCGCAGGTGCCGGAGGTCTTCTCCGAGATCCTGCTCGCTTCGCGGACGAAGGCGCGCGTGGATGTGTTGGCTGCGGAGTTGGGGCGGCCGGTGCAGACGGCGCAGGTGGATGCGGATAATGTGCCCGAGCTGGTGGCGCTTATCCGTAGCTTCAAGCCGGATTTGGTGATGAATATTGCCTTGCCCTATCAGGATTTGCACATTATGGATGCCTGTTTGGAGGCGGGGTGCGACTATTTGGACACGGCGAACTACGAGCCGTTGGACACGGCGAAGTTCGAGTACAAGTGGCAGTGGGCCTATCAGGAGCGCTTCAAGGAAGCCGGGCGGATGGCGCTCTTGGGCAGCGGCTTCGATCCGGGGGTCTCGTCGGTCTTCTGCACCTATATTCAGAAGCACTACATTCCGCAGATTCGCGAGATTGACATTATCGACTGCAACGCGGGCAACAATGGTCACCCCTTTGCGACGAACTTCAATCCGGAGATTAATATCCGCGAAGTGTCGGCCAAGGGGCGCTATTGGGAGCAGGGCAAGGGCTTTGTGGAGACCGAGCCGCTCTCGGTCAAGCAGCCCTTCGAGATGCCCGAGGGGTTGGGCACGCTCAACACCTATCTGATGTACCACGAGGAGCTTGAGAGTTTGGCCAAGTTCATCCCCGGCCTCCAGCGCGCGCGCTTCTGGATGAGCTTCTCGGATAACTACCTCAAGCACCTGGAGGTGCTCAAGAATGTGGGTATGACGCGGATCGACCCGGTGATGTACCAGGGCCGCGAGATTGTCCCCATTCAGTTCCTCAAAGCGCTCTTGCCCGACCCGGCCACCCTCGGTCCGGTCACCAAGGGCAAGACCTGCATCGGCTGCCAGGTGCGCGGGTTGGACTTCGAGGGCAAGCCCAAGACGGTCTACATCTACAACATCTGCGACCACCAGGCGTGCTACAAGGAGGTCAAGTCCCAGGCCATCAGCTACACCACCGGCGTGCCGGCAATGATTGGCGCGAAGATGATGCTCACCGGCAAGTGGCGCGGCACGGGCGTCTTCAACATGGAACAGTTCGACCCCGATCCCTTTATGGAGGACCTCGGCAAGTACGGTCTGCCCTGGAAGGTGATTGAGGGAGAAGTCTTCCATCGAGCGTAAGATGGAAGCGCTCCTGGCGGCAAAGGCGGCCGCGCGCAAGGTTGGGCAACTGACCGATGGCGCGCGGCGCGACCTGCTGGACGCATTGGCTGCGGCCCTGCGGCGGTCGGCCGATGAACTCCTCAAGGCGAACGAAGCGGATGTGGCGGCGATGGCGCCCGAGGATCCGCGGCGGGATCGTTTGCTCTTGACGCCGGAGCGTCTGGCGGGCGTTGCTGCGGGGGTGGAGGCGGTTTCGCGTCTGCGTGAGGTGCTTTGGGAGGAGCTGGAGGCGCGCGAGCGGCCGAGCGGAATCCGCCTGCGGCGCGTGCGCGTGCCGTTGGGGGTGGTGGGGTGTATCTACGAGGCGCGGCCGAATGTTACGGTGGATGTGGCCGCGCTCTGTCTGCGGGCCGGGAATGTGGCCGTGCTCAAGGGGGGCAAGGAGGCCGCGTGGACGAATGAGGCGCTGGCCGATGTGATGGGCGGAGTGCTGCGCGCGGCGGGTCTGCCCGAGGCGGCGGTCACGCTTTTGCCGCCAACGCACGCGGCCGCCGAGGCGTTGATGCGGGCCGAGGGGTTGGTGGATGTGCTGATTCCGCGTGGGAGTGCCGGGCTGATACGCGCGGTGCGGCAGCAGGCGCGCGTGCCGGTGATCGAGACGGGGGCGGGGGTCTGCCACACCTACCTGCACGAAGATGCGGATGTGGCGGTGGCTGCGCGGGTGGTTGAGAATGGGAAGACGCGGCGGGTTTCGGTGTGTAATGCGCTAGACTGCCTGCTGGTGCACCGGGCATTGGCGGGGGAGACGTTAGAGCAGATTTTGGCACCGTGCCGCGCGAAGGGGGTGGCGCTTCACACCGAGCCGGAGACGTGGGGGCGCGAGTGGCTCTCGATGGCGATGTCGGTGCGGGTGGTCGATTCGCTTGATGAGGCGCTCGAGCACATCGCGCGTTTTGGGTCGGGCCACAGCGAGGCGATTGTCACGCAGAGCGCCGAGGTTGCCCAGCGCTTCCAACGGGAGGTGGATGCTGCGTGCGTCTATGTGAACACGCCCACGGCCTTTACCGATGGCGGAGAGTTTGGATTGGGGGCGGAGGTGGGCATCTCTACCCAAAAGTTGCACGCGCGTGGGCCGATGGGCCTGACCGCGCTGACCACCAGCAAGTGGCTCGTTGAGAGCGATGGAGCCGTGAGAGCAGAATGATGACCGACCTATCTCCCGAAGCCTTGCGGCAAGCTAAGAAAGCAATCCGCGCGCAGATGCGCCAGTTGCGCGCGGAGGTCTCCAAGCAGGACCGCTTTTTGGCCGGCAAGCAGGCCGCCGAGATGCTGCTTGATGCGCGCGGGTTGGCCTTGGTGCCGCGCTTTCGCACTTTTGCTTCCTACCTGAGCACGGATGAAGAGTTCCCCACCGAGGAGTTGCATCTGTCGCTCTTTCAGGTGGGGGCCGTAGTGGCTGTGCCGCGCTTCTCGCAGCGGCTGCAGGATTACCACTGGGCACCCTTGCCGCCGGGCGCGCCGTTGCGTCAGGGACCGCATGGCATCTGGGAGCCGGCCGAGCCGCTACGCGTGAGTCGCGCCGCGATGGAGGTGGTGTTGGTGCCGGGTTTGGCCTTTGATACGCGCGGCGGGCGGATTGGATATGGCGCGGGGATCTACGACCGGCTCTTGGCGCAGTTGCGCCCGAGTGTGTTGCGGGTGGGCGTGGCTTACAATTGCCAGGTACTGCGCGAGGCGCTCCCTCAGGAGGCGCACGATCGGCTGATGGACTACATTGTCACCGAGGATCATTGGATTGACTGCCGCCGCGCGCGGAATATCCGCCGCTCGGGCTATGGTGCGCCAACGCCGGTGGTCAAGTGAGATGACTTCGCCTGCCTTTTCATTGCAGTTCCTGGGCACGGGCACCTCGGTGGGGGTGCCGATGATTGGCTGCGCCTGCCCGGTCTGCACCAGTGCCGACCCGCGCGACCGCCGCCGCCGCGCCTGTGCCTATGTTCGCCTAGGCGAGCGCGCCCTCTTGCTCGATGCCGGGCCGGACCTGCGCGAGGCGTGCCTCCAGTGGCGCGTGGCGCGGGTCGATGCCGTCTTCATCACCCATCTCCATGCCGACCACATCTTCGGCTTTGACGATATTCGCCGCTTCAACACCCTTCAAGGCAACCAGGTCATCGCCTGCTATGCTGGGCCTGAAACGCTCGCGGGGATGCGCCGAATCTTCCCGTACATTTCCAGCCGCCCAAACGCGCAGGGGCTCTATCGGCCGCTGATTGACTTTGTGCCCGTGCAGGGGCCCTTCGAGGCCTTGGGCGCGCGCCTCACGCCCTTGCGTGTGGAGCATGGAAACCTCGAGACGCTGGGGCTGCGTATCGACTTCGCCGGCCGATCCCTCGCCTACCTGCCTGATGTCCACACGTTGCCCGAGGAGACCCTTGATCAGCTCCAGGGGCTGGATCTGTTGGTGCTTAACTTGCTGCGTCTGCGCCCGCACCCCACCCACCTCACCCTCGAGCGCGCGGTGGATTACGCCCAACGCATCGCCCCTCGCCAGACGCTCTTCACGCACCTCTCGCACGATCTGCCGCACGCCGACTTCGCGCCGCTCCTCCCGCCCGGGATGGCTATCGCCTGGGATGGGATGGAATACGCGCTGCGTGCGTAGAGGAGAGAGGGCCTGTCCGTCTCGGCACGCGTGCTGTCATCTGTCCTCCGTCATCTGTCATCGTCTTAACAGTACGGGCGCGGCAATTGCCGCGCCCGTGCTGTTAATCTGCAAACAGAGGCTTACTCTGCATAGCCGTTGGGGTTCATCGACTGCCACTTCCAAGAGGAGGCGCACATGTCATCGAGCGTGTGCGTGGCGGTCCAACCGAGGAGCTCCTTGGCGTAGGTGGGGTCGGCGTAGCACTCGGGGGCGTCACCCGGGCGGCGGGGGGCGATCTCGTAGGGGATTTCCTTGCCGCAAGCCTTGGAGAAGGCGTGAATCATGTCGAGGACCGAGTAGCCGGTGCCGGTGCCGAGGTTGACGGTGTAGAGCTTGCCAGGGGTCTGCTCAAGCTTCTTGAGGGCGGCGAGGTGGCCGCGGGCCAGGTCGACCACGTGGATGTAGTCGCGCACGCCGGTGCCATCCTTGGTGGGATAGTCATCGCCGAAGACGCGAACCTTGGGCAGGCGGCCAACGGCGACCTGGGCGATGTAGGGCATCAGGTTGTTGGGGATGCCGTTGGGATTTTCGCCGATGCGGCCGGAGGGGTGGGCGCCGACGGGGTTGAAGTAGCGCAGGAGCATCACGCCCAGGTCGGGTTCGGCGGCCTTGACGTCGCTCAGGACGCGCTCGAGGAAGAGCTTGGTGGCGCCGTAGGGGTTGAGGGCGCCGGTGGAGCAGCTTTCATCGAGCGGGACCTTCTCGGGCATGCCGTAGACGGTGGCCGAGGAGGAGAAGACGATGTTGCGGCAGCCATACTCCTTCATCAGCTTGAGGAGGTTGAAGGTGCCGGTCATGTTGTTGTGGTAGTAGAAGAGGGGCTTGGCAACCGATTCACCCACAGCCTTGAGGCCGGCGAAGTGGATGACTGCATCGTAGTGGGCCTTCTTGAAGACCTCTTCAAGCGCCTCGTAGTCCAGCAGGTCCACCTTGTAGAAGTGGGGGGTGCGGCCGGCGAGTTCGGCGCCGCGCTTGACGGCCTCTTCCTGGGAGTTGTAGAGGTTGTCGACGATGGTCACTTCGTATCCGGCCTGTTGGAGCTCGATGACGGTGTGGGTTCCGATATATCCGGCGCCGCCGGTGACGAGGATGTGCATGGATTGATCCTTTCTTTCGTGTTTAAGCCGTTACCATTCAGCTGTGAAACTGACAGAACTTTCCCCCGGCTTGAGCGGGGTTGCCAGGAGGGGTTCTCCGGCGTAAAGGTGGGCAATGTCCGCAGCCAACGTTTCCCAATTAGGATAGCGCAGTGTGCGGTCTTTGGCAAGCATGCGGTTGAGCATGAGGGCGAGGGGGCGCGGGATGGCGGGCATCAGCACGCGCGGATCGCGGGCGAAGTTGGGGCCAATGTGCGCATCGACCACCTGCTGATCGGTCTTGCCAGGAAAGAGGATATGGCCTGTGAGCAGGTGATAGAGCGTGGCGCCGAGGGAGTAAATGTCCGCGCGGCAGTCAAGGTCGGGCAAGTCGTAAATCTGGTCCGGGCTCATATAGGCCGGCGTGCCCATAATTTCGCCGGCACTGTCGGCTGCGCCCTCCTTCGCTGCGGTGAGTACCGAGCGCGAGATGCCCAAATCCATCACCTTGACGGTGCCATCGGCATCGACCATCAAGTTGTCGGGCTTCAAGTCGCAATGGACCACGCGGAAGCGTTGCCAGGCGTACTGCAGCGCATCGGTCACCGATTCCAGGATAATCAGCCCGTCATCGACATCCAGGTGGCCCTTGCGGGCGAGGTAGGAGGCAAAGGTGTAGCCGCGCACCCACTCCATCACAAAGTAGGAGAACCCGGCCTTTTCGCCGGTGTCGTAGACGCGTACAATGTTGCGATGCTGGAAGCGCGCGCAGGCTTTGGCTTCGTTGTGGAAGCGCTCGACATCTTCGGCCGTGCGCACAAAGTCCTCCTTGAGCACCTTGACGGCCACTTCACGCCCCGTGGAGAGCTGCCGCGCGCGGTAGACTGTTGCGGTTCCGCCCTCGCCGAGCACCGCTTCCAGGACTAGGTTGGGAAAGATGTCTGCGGGCGGAAGGTCGGCCAAGGGGATTACTCCAAAACGAAGGTCAGTGCGAGCAAGGCGTAACTGGTGGAGAGCGCGGGGTCGCCTTCCCAGAAGCGGTTGCTCTCGTTGCGCCAGGCGCCATCGGCCTGCTGGCGCGCGAGCAGCTCCTTGGCCAACGCCTCGCGCCAATCCACGGTGGAGCCATCTTCCAACGGCAAGCGGTCAATCCCCGCTGCGCTTAGGGCGCGGGCTAAAATCTCGTAGTAGAAGTAGAGCCCTTGGTTCCCCTGCCCGGCGTTCTCCTTCAGCGTCCAATGCGCCCCCAGCCACTGGCAGGTGGAGCGCACCTTGGGGTCCTCGCGCGAGAGTTGGCAGTGGAGCATCGAGAGCAGCCCCGCGTAGGTCATCGACCCGTGCGAGCGCAGCGTGGAGACACCCCCGCGCGGCACTTCGCGGTTGTAGACGAAACTCCCGGCTGCCTCCCCCTCCTGCTCTTGCATCGAGAGGACATACTTCTTGGCCGCCTCCCAATTGATGTCCACCCGCTTCTGCTCCGCCGGCCGAGACTCCTCAACATCCTGCGTCAAGCGCATTGCATCCAGGGCATAGAAGGTGTTATTGAGGTCGGTATACGCCCTGGGCGAAGTCTTGTCGTAGCCAAAACCGCCCTCGTGCAGGCCCTCGGTCTCAATCTGCGTGGAGGCGATATAGGCGCGCGCTGCCAAGAGGACCTCGGTGTTCCGCGTCTTCCCGCCGGCTGCATGGAGCGCAGTCATACATAAGCAGGTGTTATAGTTGCCCAGACCGCCCCCGCGCCGCCCGGGAATCGGCACATAGAGCCCGCCATCGGGCTGTGCACAGGAGAGAATGTAGGCCTCGGCCTTCGTGGCCGCCTCGCTGTTCTCCGGCCGCGGTGCGCGCGCCATCGCCCACAATGCCAACGCGCTCAACCCCGGAAAACGCTTGTCCGACCAATTTCCCTCGGCCGTCTGCGTCCCGCGCAGATAGGCAAAGCCCCGATCCATCGCCGAACGCACCTGCTCGCGCGTTCCCTCCGTGAGCGCCCAAAGCGGCATAACTACGGTCAGCAGCAAACTCAACAGCAACGATTTCATACCGACAGTGTAGCACACCCCGCGCGCCGGGGCAAGCCGCTCCGGGTCTCACCCTTATCCCGAAATATTCCGGGATAAGGGTGTGCAGAAGGAAAGGAACGGCGGCGCGGATTATCACGCGGCGCCGAGAGAACTAACCGCTCGGCGGAGCGCAACTAATAAGACCCCGTCTTATTGGCAACAAGACCCCGTCTTATTGGCAACAAGGCGGGGCCTTATTCATTCAAGTCGCTCGGGAAGCGAGTTGAGACCCGGGTTGGTGCGTATTGGAGCTCGGCGTTGCGAAGGTTGGCCGCTGCGGCGTCCCGGGCTTGGGCTTCCCTTAGATGAGGAGGTCGAGGGCGGTACGGCGGGGGCCGGGGAGGAGATCGAGGTGAAGGTTGAGGAAGATGCCCAGGAAGCGGCGTAGACCAAAGATGCCAGGAAAGGGCTCCGGGCGCCCGAAGAGGTCGGTGCGCTGCGAGGTGCGGGCGCATTCGAGGGTCTGGACGATAGACGCTCGCGTGAACTGCATAAAGAGTTCGGGGATCTCTTGGTGGAGCGAGAGGGTCAGGGGCTTGGGCAGGCGGCTGGGACGGTGCTCGCAGCAGAAGTGCCCTTCTTCGACCGAGAAGGTGGCGTGCGGGGCGGGTGCGCAATGTTGGCAGGGGGTGAAGTCTGGCGCCACGCCCAGCTGCTGCAGGAGATTGCTCTCCAACCACAGGAGTAGGAGGGGAACTTCGCGTTCGGAGGCCGTGGGAAGCACGTCTAGGAGGTCTTCGAGCACCTGAAAGAGGGCGGGCGAGGGGAGCCCCGGGCGGGTGGCACGCAGGGTTAGATCGCAGACATACGCTGCGGCAGTCGCCGCACGCCAATGGCGCCGCAGCGCTTCGCGCAAGGTCAGGGGCGTACACTCGCGAATATGGTGCGTGCCGCCGGCGCGGCTATGGGCGTAGAAGACGATTTCGCAGGTGTAGCCCACATCGTAGCGCCCCACAAAGCCGCTCTTGGGCCGCTGGGCCCCCTTGACGGGCGTAGTAAGCAGCCCATACTCGCGGGTGAACCAGGTGACCATTTGCGAGGTTTTGGAGAAGGGGCGCACGCACAGACAGATGGCCTCGTCCTTGAGTAGGAGGGCTTGTGGCGCAGGCGTCTCGGTGGCTTCAAGCACGATAGGCTTCCAGCCAGGCAGCGAAGGCGCGATCGAGGTAATCCGGCGCGAAGGCCGAGGCGTGCGGCAGCAGGAAGCAGCGCGGCGCCTTGCGGAGCGGCCCATCGACGGGGTAGGGCTCTGCTTGCAGGACGTCGAGGAAGGCGGCATAAAGCTTCCGGGCCTCCAGTGCCTGGGCGAGCGCCTCCTCATCCACCGCATTGCCGCGCCCGACATTGATGAGCACCGCGTGGGCGGGCAAGCGCGCGAGGGCGGCGGCATCGACGAGGTGATCTGTCTCGCGGGTGGCCGGCAGGGCCAGGATGAGCGCATCGGCCTGCGGCAGCAACTGCGGCAACTCCGGCAGGTTGGCGCGGCGCACGCCGTGGATGGTCACCCCAAGGGCCGAGAGCTTGCGCCCGATGGCTTGGCCGATATGGCCATAGCCCAAGATGACCGCAGTGCTGCCAGCGATGGTGGTCCGGTGGGGCGTGAACTCCGGCCACGGTTCGGCCTCCGTGCACAGCCCCAGCCCTGGGAGCAACCCGCGCCGTACGGCAAGGAGCATCCCCACCACGCTCTCGGCCATAATCTCGCCATGGAAGGTGCCGTGGGTCAAACGGATCCGGTCGGGCAGCTGTGCGCCGAGGAGTTCGCGTCCAGCCGCTGGGGTGGCAATCCACCGGAGGCGGTAGGTGAGCGGCAACCACGCCTCACAGAAGCGGAAGGTGAGCACATAGGTGGCCTTGGAGAGGTTGCGCACAAAGGCCTCTTGGCTGTCGGCAAAGATGACCTCCAGCTCGGGTACTTTGGTCGCCCACCGCGCCACCTGTTCACGTGTGGCGGTGAACTCTGGCACCCCGCGTAGGGCCAGCCAGATAAGCAAAATGGGTTTGGAGGGCGCGTCCATAACGATTCCTTTTGATTGCAGACTACCGCTTTCGCCGTTGACGGGTGGAGGGAATGCCGAGGAGATCGCGGTATTTGGCCACGGTTCGGCGGGCTAAGGGAATGCCACGCGCGGCCATGGCCTCCATAATGGCTTGGTCGGAGAGGGGCGCAGCGGGGTCCTCGGCGGCCACCAGCTCGCGGAGTGCCTGTTTGGCCTGCTGCTCCGAGACGCTCTCGCTGCCGGCCGCGGCCACGGGCAGCGCGCGCGTGAAGAAGGCTTTGAGCGGAATTGGCTTGCGGGCTGTGGCCACGCGAACGGATTTGTCTTTGATGGTGCGCGAGATGATGCTCTCATCATAGCCCACCGCTTGGGCGACTTCGCGCTGGAGGAGGGGCTTGAGGGTGCTTGCCTCGCCGCCGCTGGCCAAGAAGGCGCGCTGGTGGTTGAAGATGACCTGTGCCACGCGCCGGAGTGTATCGTTTCGCTCGTGATAGGCATCCACCAGCAGGCGCGCCGAGCGCTCTAGGTCGCTGATGCAGGCGCGCTCTTCGCGCGTCTTGGCCGCCTCGCGCGCAGCTTCAATGGCCGCTTCGTCCACGCGGAAACGCGGGAAGATGCGCTCATCGCAGGAGGCCTTCCAAGAGCCATCGGCCATCGGTAGCGCCACCACTTCGGGTACCTCCAGATTCTCTTTTGGGGCAAAGGCGCGGCCGGGAAAGGGATTGAGCCCCTTGAGGAAGGCGAGCGCCTCGGCCAATTCCGCCGGCGTGCAGCGCAAGTCTTTGGCCAGGCGCTCGGGCGAGCGATCGAGGAGCGCATTGAGGTGGTGGCAGAGGCGGAGCTTGAGGGCGCGCTGCGTATCATAACCCGGTGCCGCTTGCACCTGCAGGGCGAGGCATTCGGCCAGTGACCGCGCACCCACGCCCACCGGATCGAGCGCTTGCACAGCGGCAATCGCGCGCGGCAAATCGGCCGACTCGGCAACTTCCGCGCGTCCTTGGCAGAGCTGCCACCAATCGGCCAGCAGCGCTTCGGAGGAGGTGCGCAGGTAGCCATCGCTATCAAGTGCATCGCAGACTAGGAGCGTGAGGTCGCGCTGCGCACCGGGATCAAGTGTCTCGAGGATCTGCCGCTCCAGATGGCGATAGAGCGTCTCGGGTTCGGTTTGGGAGAGAAGGCGCCACTCGTGGCGACGGGCGGCCTCTACACGGTCGATAAAGTCGGTCTGCTCGCCATACCCCTCGCGTCCGCTCAACAGGTAATCGGGGTCATCGGCTTCGCCCGCATCGCCGGCGGCACGCTCGCGTAGGGCATCGAGCGACTCGGCTTCCAGGGCTGGCTCAAACTCCAAAAAGGGATTTTGCTCTGCGCGCTGACGCATCTCCATCTGCAGCGCCTGAATCGGCAGCGGCAACAACTTGAGGCGCTGTTGTGCCTGGATGGAAAGGACCTGCTCTTGGGCCTGCCGCTGTTGCAGCGAGGCGCCCAGATTCAGACCTGTTGCGAGTTCTGCCAAGGGCGAGGGGTCCTAATCTAGAGCAATGCGTCCTGCCACACCTGCGCCACGGCTGCTGCCGGTCGGAGCGCCTCGGCAATTGCCCGGGCAAAGGCGGCAAAGGCCCCCGGCCCCGCCCCAGTGATCAAGTTTCCGCTGACTACCGCCGGTGCATCGGTATAGGCCGCCCCCAACTCAGCAATGAAGTTCGGCGCCGGATAACAGGTGGCCTGCCGCCCGGCGGTCAACACGCCAGCTCGCGGCAGGACCAACGCCGGCGCTGCACAAATCGCGCAAATCCACTTTCCCTGTGCATTGAGTGCACGTAACCACGCCTCCACCTCCGCCGAGGCCGCTAGGGCCGTCGCCCCGCCCATGCCACCAGGGAGAATGACCCCTTCCACGCGCTCAGGCGTCCACGCTCCCGGGAAGGCCCCATCGGCTTGAACGGTGATGCCATGCGCGCCCCGCACCATTGTGCCCTCGGCCAAGGAGGCTGTCTGCACCTCCACCCCCGCGCGGCGCAACAGGTCCAGCGTTCCAAGCGCTTCGATTTCCTCAAATCCGTCTGCCAATAACATCAAAAGCATAGGTCATCCTCCATAAGAGCCGCAGTTGCGCCCCCAGTATAGCAAAACTTAGGGATGGCAGATGGCGGATGACAGATGACAGATGGCAAAGGCGGGAATTATTGCACGCGGATGCGGAAGAGCCGCTGCTTGGCGTCAACTGTGGGTAGGCGAAGACGAGCTGCTGCGCCAGAGAGTTCCACGCTCGGAGCCTCCTCGGTGGCATTGCCGGCCATATCCACGAGGCGGAAGGTCGCTTTTGGTGTAAAGGCAACCGGCAGGGCAGAGGCGACCTCCGCCTCCACCTCTAAAGCGCCATCTTCCCCAATGGCCAGATGCGTCACCTTGAGTTCGGGCTTCGCTATGGCCACCCACCCAGTCTGCGGGGGCGTGTCCGCGCCGGGATTCCAGGTGAGCATGCCCAGCCCCATCGCCTCACGGTTCTGCGGGGTCGTCCAAATGCTGCCAGCTTCTGGCAAGCGTACCGCTGGAAAGACGGGTGAGAGCACCGTAGGGAGCGCCGCTCCAGCCGCGGGCGCCAGCGTGCCCTGCCCGGCGAGCACCAATGCCATTTTCGGCGGCACGTCCACCGGGAGCTCCAGCGCGCCGGTTGCCGGCAACTGGCGCCGCACGGGCACTGCGTCCGCCGCCACTTGATGGAGGCGAAAGAGCGCTTCGGCCTCAATGCCCGCTTCGGCCGTAAAGGCTAACGCTTCATCCAGATAGAGGGTTCCGGCGTTGGCCCAGCCATACTGTTCGTTTGCAGATTTTCCGCCAAAGACAACCGTTATCTTCCCCTGACCAAGCGTGGGCAAGGTGGCCTTTGCTTCGCCATTGAGGTAGAGTTCGCACGCTTCGGGCGTAAGTTTGAGTGCCACATGGTGCCAGGTGGCGAGCGGTACGGCCACGGCCCCCTTGAGCTTACCATCCAAGTCGAGCGTCCACCCCTGGTCCAGCCGCCGCTGCAGGGAGAGCGTTCCGGCTGGCCCCTGAATGGACGCCACCACGCCGAAGTCTTCATCATTCTCAAAGCCGGATTCGTGGCGCACATGGAAGGTTAGCCAACAGGGCTTCTCCCCTGTCGAGAAGGTGCGAACAATCGGCGTGCCCTGCGAGGTGGGGGCGAGGGCGTAGCCCTTGACAGCCACCGTGGCACTGCCGCTCTCAAAGGCTTCGCGCATCAGGGCGGGGTCGACTGTCGGCACGGGGGTCGCCTCGTTGGCGGTCGCTTCGCGCCAGGTCGCGACAAAGGTTGTTCCTTGCCAGGCTGAGGTCACGAGCTCCGAGCCCGCCACAGCGCTTCCATCCGCATGCGTCCAGCCCACGAAAACCTGCCCCACGCGCGCCATCGCCGGGGCCACTTCATCCAGACGCATCCCGCACAGTCCGCTCCGCACCTCGGACTTCTCCCCATCTACAAAGGTCATCTGCACGGGCGTCAGTGCCGCGGCCGGCCGATCGCGCAAGGGTCTCAACGCCGGATCGCCAAAGTAGGTAGTTCCCATCAGGATTGAGCGCTCGTCGAAACTTCCCTCACGCTTCGCGCGTTCGATGAAGCCTAACTTGTGCGCATTAAAGCATTCGCCCAGACTTTTCCCGCCTCGCGCCCAGTGTTCTGCGAAGGCTGCTAGGTATTCATAGGATTTCCCGCCGATGCCGCCAATGCCATCGGTTCGCCAGCCCTCGCGCGTGGAGGCAATGTAGACCAAACCGCCGCTCTCCGCGCCGCCAAGCAGGGTATGTTCGGCTAAGGCATAACATTGCCACGTGCCATCGAAGGCGCCGGCATCCGGCAGGGCCATTCCGGTGTTTTTGCCCTCATTGGCCAGGGAGAGCTCATCGAATTGTGCGGTGTTGCACCCCACGGTGTAGACGATGCCCCAGGCGTTGCCAGGCTGCGACGAAGCTAGCGGCGTCAGACGCCCCACACCGGCGGGCAGCCCGTGCGAGGAGATGGCCACGAACTCCGGCCGCTGGGCGAGGTAGCGATTGAAGTCCGCCGGGCGGTCAATCGAGAGCGCGGAGGTAAAGCTGGTGCGCGTCTCGGGGTCGCCACAGGCATTGGGGAAACAGAGATCGATGGAGACTTCAGGCCGCGCGGGTAGCATCCGCGAGAGGGCGATATTGCGCAGCCACAGCTCTGAATCGCTGGCCCCTGCCGGGTGACCAGCCTCCCCAATCCACGGATAGCCATCTGAGCGCGTGTTATCGGCCTTGCTCCAATCGGCAATCGCGGTGGTCGACATCGCCAATCCATTCAGCAGCACATGGTCTGCCTTCAGCGCCGCCGGCGAGGTGGGGCATCCATACCGCTGCAATCGGCGAACATAGCGCTTGACCGAGGCCACATCCACTGCTGGAATCCGCCCCACCGCCACCTCCGCCGTCAAGTCGAGCTCCGCCACGCTCTGGTAGCCGCAAAATCCTGTCTCCGTCTGCGGCCAAGGCGCACCCTCCAAGCAGGCGTAATACCAGTCTGAGGGCGTTCCCCGCTGTGCCGTCCACTGATTGGCGATGCCCGTAACCGGCGTCCACACACGCACTGGCGGAATCTCCTGGGCTCGGCCCCCTAACACCACAAACTGTGTCCCCGCCGTCTGGTAAGCGGCCTGAATCGCGCCGCGAATCCGCTCTTCCAGCCGCGCTTCTGTCCGCTCACGGTTGATTTCCTCCAGCGTGAGCAGGCGCGTCCGCAAGCCACCACCCTCAGGCGAGGCGCGAAAGGCGGCCAAGGCCTCAAAGCCCTCCCGCAGCGCCTCGGTCGTTACAATGAGATACTGCGCTTCCCCCGCCGTCCCCTCAACGGCTCGCGCAGGCCGTACACCCAAAATCAGCACCCCGAGCAATCCCCAGATTGCCGCCATCCGTCCCCGTTGCCACGCCAATAAGAACCAAAACATGGCGCGCATTATACCGGCCTAGCCCCCGTCAGGTCAACCGCGTCCCGTGCATTGCAAGCGCGCGGATTAGAAGTGACAGAGGGGGCGGCAATGATGCGCTAGGAGCCACAGCCGAAGGCGCCAAGAGTGGGGCCAGGGGATGGCAGCACCCAATAAGCGTTTCGCAAAGGCAATCATAACGGACTCCTTCACTTGGCCTGGGTGGTGTAAATAATGACGCAGGGCCACACGCGCCATCCACTTGCCCGGGCGCAACAACGCCTTTAAGTAGGCGCTGCGCACACACGCGGGGCATGGCAACGCAGCGGTAGCCGCCAAGGCCGTAGAATAACCCGTTAGCCAAGTTTCAGAGCAGGTGCCGGAGGAACCAGAAACATGCCCCACGCGCCAGCCATAGGTGACCTCCCCTAGCAAATAGGCGTGTGTAACGGCAAAGTGGGTCAATGGCGTGTAGTAGGTGTCATCCCCATAGCGAACGGGCAGGAAACGCATCTGAGCAAAGGTGGCGTAGTCGTAGAGCTTATTCCAGCTGGGGAAGGGAACGCGCCCAGAGAAGACATTATTAATCGCACCGACCACTTCTCTTGCCCACACCTCATCGGCCAAGGTTTCATCCGCCTGCGGTGCAGGTAATGTGGGCAAGGCGTGCTCAAAGGGCACCATACGCCCAATCACCAACTTGGCGCCACTGGTCTCGCGCCCTGCCCACAATGCCGCTAGGGCCCGTGGCAGAAGGAGATCATCCTGATCCACATGTATAAAGGCTTCGCCGTTGACCGCTGCCAACGCGCGATTACGTCCAGCGCAAATTCCCCCATTGCGCTGGCAAATGACGCGGAAGCGAGCATCTGCGCGCACCTGCGCCACGCACATCTCTTGCGAACCATCCTTGGCGCCATCATCCACGCAGATACACTCCCAGGCGGAGAATGTTTGCGCTTGGATGCTCTCAAGCAAAGATGTGAGGAAGGACCCTGCGCCATTATAGACGGGGCAGCAGACTGAAATCTTGACCTTCTCGTTCATTCGTTCTTCGTTCTCTTTCAAGCGCCATCTCTACCCAAGGGCCTACAAGTGGACACAAGGTATGCTCGATTGTAGCAGATTTTTCGCTTTGGCGCGTAGGGAGGGTTAGAAGGGGAGGAAGGCGTCGAAGTCGTGGAGGCGGCAGGTGGTGGCGCCGAGGCGGCGGGCTTCGGCGCAAAAGTCGTTGTCGTCGGAGACGAGGAGGCGGGGAAGCTCGGGGGAACTTTCGCGGAAGAAGGAGAGTTGGTCGAGGATGTAGCGGTCGGCGCGGTGGTTGCCTTCGCCACCAGAGTAGTGGACGGTGACATTCTGCGCGCGGGAGAAGTCCGACCGGGTGCCGCCATCCCAGACGAGGTGGGCGTGGAGGAGGGGGAGGTTGTTGAGGAGGCGGACGATGTCGCCTTCGAGGGCTTTACGGGCATCTTCGTGGGTGACGGCGGTGCCGCGGCGCTGCTTGTAGCGCGAGAGGCCGTTGAGGATGTTGTGCGCATCGAGGAAGAGGAGGAGGGGCTGCTGACCGCGTAGGGCGCTGGCCAAGAGAGCGTTGCGCTGCTCGATGGGATTGGGGGCGGCCTGGGCATCCTTATCCTGCAATTCGCCGGCGAGGGTGGGGGCGTTGGCGCGCTGACGGAGGCGGGCACGGAGGGTGCTGGCGGTGGTGCGGGGAAGGAGGTTGAGGCGCTCGGCAAGGGCCAGGAGGTCGGCCGTGTCGCTGAGGGTTTGGGGGGTGAGCGCGTCAATCCGCGCTTGGAGTTCGCCAGCGAGGGGCGTTTCGGGCTCGGGGAGCCGGAGGGTGGCGCGCAACTCCTGGCAGGCGGCCTCAAGGTCGTTTCGGCAGGCGATGAGTTCGGGGGCGGGGTTAAGGGCCCCGGCGAGGGCATGGGTGGCATCGTTCAGCGCGAGTTCAAGGGCTTCAAGGCGGGCGTGGAGCTCGGCGCGGCGGGCGCTTGCACGGTCGAGCAACGCCTGTTGAGTCAGGGCCTTTCGGGTGCGCTCTAGGAGCTCTTCGGTGCCGGGCTCGGCGAGTTTGGCCTCGGCGGCTTGGGCCGGTTCGAGCCAGGGGCGGAGGGCTTCAATGCGTCGGGCGGAGGCGAGGGCGCGGGCACGCGTTTCGAGTTCGGCACGGGTGTGCTCAAGCTCGCGCGTCAGGGCGTCAATCTTCTTCTGGCGCTCGTCGATATTAAATTGCAAGGTGGCGATTTGGCTTTTGACTTCGCGGCCCTCGGCCAGGTGCTTCTCCTCGAGTTCCCGACGGTCGCGCCGCGCCTTCTTCTCGGTCTCCTCGAGTTGCTTGCGCAATTCGGCGATGGCCTCGCGGCTTGCGGCGGAGGTGGGGGCGGCGGCCCCGAGTTCCACGATGGGGGAAAAGGCTTGGGCCAGGAGGTCGCGGGCAGTCTCGGGCGCGGGAAGCTCGGTTGCGGTCGAGGCTAGACGTGGTTCAACCTTGGCGCGCACGTCATCGCGCGGATCCATCAGCAACCCCAGGAGGAAGGGCGCCTTGCCGAAGAAGGCCATCAATTGGGCCGCGCGCTCCTCCAACATCTCGCGCGAGAGCATCGCCAGCAAGCGCGCGACCGGAGCGTGGGTGCGCAGGAAAGCGGCTAAATCGGCATGATAGGTGAGTAGACGCGGGCCTAGGCCATTGGCGACCAAGGCGCAGAGCATCTTGGCGTTGCCCGCCCGGTAGCCGCCGCCGAGGAGTTGATTGCGGCGGGCGAAGGTCTCGAGGTCGTGTCGTGGTAGGTGGGCGAGGAGTTCCTCGAAGGCGTGACGGAGGTCGGCCAGGGTCAGGGCAGGTTCTTGCATTAGAGCGGTCTCCGGATGAGGAAGCCGAGGGTTAGGGCGCTGCAGAGCACGGCAAGGAAGCCGCCGAGGAGCCAGGGGCGGGCGTGCGAGCGATAGCGCGCAAAGATGCGCCGCTCCACGCGGGTGGTCTCCAGCTCCGAAATCTGGCGCAGGAAGTCCTCCAACTGTTTGGGCGAGCGGCAGTTGGCGTAGATGCCGCCGGTGGTCTTGGCAATCTCTCGGAGGGTGTTCTCGTCGAGAACGGTCTGAACATCAAAGAGCCCGGTATTGCCAAAGCGGTCCGTCGCGCGGACCTTCGCGATGCCCGTGGAGCCCGCGCCAATGGTGTAGACGCGCACACCGAGGGCCTTGGCGGCTTCGGCGGCTTCGGTGGGGGTCACTGCGCCGGCATTGCTCTCCCCATCGGAGAGGAGGATGACCACCTTGGTCTTGGGCTCGGCATCTTTGAGGCGCAGGAGGCAGACCGAGAGGCCATCGCCAATCGCCGTCATCAACTCATCTTCTGTGGCGAATCGGTCGTCATTCTCGCCGGGGATCTCCACGCCCGAGAGGGTGTGCAGAAGGGCGCGATGGTCGGCTGTGAGGGGCGAGCGCACGCTGGCATATCCGCCAAAGGTAACCAAGCCAATCAGATCCTCTTCGCGCTCCTCAACAAACTGTCGGAAGAGGCGCTTGACCACATCCAGCCGCGTGGCATCGTTTCGCCCTTCGCTCAAATCCAGCGCGCGCATCGAGCCGGAGATGTCTACTGCCATCATCACCGCCAGCGCGTCGGCCGACTGCACCTCGCGCGCCAATTGCGTCCGTGGTCCGGCCGCCCCGATGATGAGGCTTGCCAGCCCCAGGCACGCCACCCAGGGCAGCAGACGGCACGCCCATTGCCGCCACGTGGGGCGCTGCGCGCCAAAGCGCGTCGAGGCCGAGGCAAAGACCGCCCCTGGCGTGCGCGCCCGGCGCAACATCCGCCAGCAGCTCCACCCCCAAGGCAGAAAGAGCAAGAAGGCCCACGGGAACGCAAACATCGTCAGCCCCTCCCGCTTGCACTAACCCCGCACGGCCGCAAGGGCCTCGGCCGCGTTCTGGAAGAGGGCTTTGAGCGCCTGATAGGCCAGCGCTTCGGGGTTGTCGGGGTTGATCCGCCGGTCACCGGCCAGGGTCGGCAGGGCGGTCTTGGCAAGCAACTCGGCTGCGTCATCGGAGCTTGGCCGGCGGCGGAGCTCCACATCGCGCACCACCACGGGCTCAACGTGGAGCGCCAGCCGCTCGAGGGCCACCTCCACCTCAATGCCCATCACCACGGCCCGCGCGCCCACCTTCACCTGCCGCGCATAGCGGAAGATGCGGCCATCGATTAGCGTCAGCCCGCCATCCACGCCACCTGCGCGCAACTTCGCCTCCAGCCGCCGCGCAAAGGCCTCCGACTCCTCCTGCAACTCCGCGCGGAACTGCAAGAGCGACTCAATCTTCTCGCGGTTGCGGTCGTAGAACTTCAGCGCGTCATTCAAATCCTTCATTGCTTCGCCTCCTCCGGCCAGGCGCGCCACGGCCCCCAGCCAATCCAAAAACGGTTGCGCCCAGGCGCGGTCCAAGCGCTCCAACACGCTCGGCAAAAAGCGCTTTACCTGCGCCACAAAGGCTCCATAGGGCGCCGCATGCTCGCCCGCTGCTGCCGCCTCCACCCCCCAGCGGATTACCGCGTTATAGCGCTTGTTCGCATCGCTCGGGCAATCGGCCGCCCCCAAGGCGCTCCCCGCCGGCAAGATCCACAGCCGCGAGAGACGCGTCTCTACCCGCAATGCTCCGCCCTGGCGCGTACAGGCCACCACCTGCCGCGGTCGCCCCTCCGTCTCGCCCTTCACCGAGCGCAAGAGCGCCCCGAGCACCAAGTCGTCCAGACCGTGTGCCGCGCGCGTATCCAGAAAGAACCGTAGGGGTCCCCAGACCACCTCCGCGCTGTCTCCTGCCAATTCCAAGAGCGTCCGCTGCGGCGCCCGCCACCGGAGCGCACCAAAGCCCGCCATCACTTGATCCAACTTCGCCTGTGTAAGCATAACGCCGCCAGTATAGCACAACTTTGAACCGCCCGCGCGGTTGTGCGGGGCGCTGGCAGATGGATTTACGTGGAGGTGTTGGGGCGCGTCAACTGTTTAGCGCACAGGGGAAGAGACTCAACGGGGGAGATCGTAGACGCGCAGAAAACAGTGGTGGGCGGTGACGGACTCGAACCGCCGACAGCCTGAGTGTAAATCAGGAACTCTAACCAACTGAGTTAACCGCCCAATGGGGTGCGGTAGGAGAAAATGGTGCCGGGGGAGGGACTCGAACCCTCACGCTTTAGGGGCGGCAGATTTTGAGTCTGCTGTGTCTGCCATTTCACCACCCCGGCTAAAGGATGGAGCGGGTGAAGGGAATCGAACCCTCGTAGCCAGCTTGGAAGGCTGGAGCTCTGCCATTGAGCTACACCCGCGCTCCGGTAAGATCTACCGTGGCGCACGGGGCCGAATGATAGCAGACCCCCGAGCCGGAAGTCAATACTTTTTCGCAAAAAACTTCATTAAGGCGGTGGCAGGGAGCGCTCCGCCGTGGCGGTTAGGGCGTGAGGGAGGCCGCAAGTTCGCGCATTGCCGCGGTGATGCGCGAGAGTTGCTCGGGGGAGATGATGTAGGGCGGCATGGCGTAGAGCAGGCGGCCGAAGGGGCGGAGCCAGACGCCGCGCTCGACGAGGAAGCGCTGGGCGCTGGCCATCTCCAGGGGCTTTTTGAGCTCAATAACGCCAATGGCGCCTAGGCAACGAACATCGGCAACGGCCGGCAACTCGCGCGCGGGCTCAAGTTCGCGCTTGAGTTGCGCTTCAATGCGCGCGATGGTCTCCTGCCAAGGCTGGGCGAGGAGGAGGTCGATGGAGGCGCAGGCGATGGCGCAGGCCAGGGGGTTGGCCATAAAGGTGGGGCCGTGCATAAAGCACTGGGCCTCGCCGGAGCAGACCTGCTCGGCCACGCGGTCGGTGGCGAGCACGGCCGAGAAGGTCATCATCCCGCCGGTGATGGCCTTACCGATGCACATAATGTCGGGCTGGACCTGGGCGTGCTCCCAGGCGAAGAGTTTGCCGGTGCGGCCAAAGCCGGTGGCAATCTCGTCGAAGATGAGGAGGAGGCCGGCTTCATCGCAGGCGCGGCGGAGGCAGCGGAGGTATTCGGGGTGGTAGAAGCGCATGCCGCCGGCGCCCTGGACGATGGGCTCGAGGATGACGGCGGCGAGGGTGGTACGGTGTTCGGCGATGAGGCGGGCCATCGGCGCAAAGTCTGCTGGATCCCACGCCTCGCCGAAGCGGACTCGTGGGGCGGGAGCGAAGAGGCGGCGGGGAAGGGCGCTGCCAAAGAGGCTGTGCATCCCGGTGACCGGGTCGCAGACGCTCATCGCGTTCCAGGTGTCGCCATGATAGCCGGAGCGGATGGTGAGGAAGTCGCTCTTGGCCGGGTTGAACTGGATGGCCATCTTGAGGGCGACTTCCACGGCCACCGAGCCGCTGTCGGCATAAAAGATCTTCGTGAGGGTGGGGGGGGCGATGCGCAGGAGGCGCTGCCCCAGGTCGATAGCCGGCTGATGGGTAAGCCCGCCGAACATCACGTGGCTCATTGTGCGCAGCTGCGCCTCGCCGGCGGCGATAAGCGCGGGGTGCGAGTAGCCGTGAATAGCGCACCACCACGAGCTCATCCCCTCGACTAGGCGGCGGCCGTCGACGAGCTCGATTTCGCAGCCCTCCGCGCGGCGGACCTTGTAGGTGGGGAGGGGATTGTTGAGGGAGGTGTAGGGGTGCCAGAGGTGGTCGCGATCGAAGGGATCGAACACGGCCGCGGAGAGGGAAGTGTTTGCCATAGGGGTGAAGCGGCGGGTTAGGCCTGCGCGAGGTAGGCGTGGACCTGGTCGAGGGCGCGGGCGATGACCTTGTCCATGTCGTAGTAGCGGTATTCGCCGAGGCGGCCGCCGAAGATGACATTCGGGCAAGCAGCGGCATCGGCCTGGTACTTGGCCAGGAGCTCGGCCGAGGCGGCGGTGTTGACCGGATAGTAGGGGATGTCGCCGAGCTTCCAATCGGCGGGGAACTCGCGGCAGATGATGGTCTTCTCGCTCTGGTAGACCGCTTCGCGTTCGGGATGGAAGTGCTTGAACTCGTGGATGCGCGTGTAGGGGACGGAGGCATCAGCGTAGTTCATCACGGTGCAACCCTGCCAATCGCGCACGGGCTTGGTCTCCCACTCAAAGCGCAGACCGCGCCAGGGGAGGGCGCCATAGCGGTAGTTGAAGTAGGCATCGAGCGGGCCGCTGTAGAAGACGGGGAGCTCGGCAGGGAAGGCTTCGCGCTGGGCCAGGTAGTCGGTGTTGTAGCGGACGGTGATGGCCGGGTGGTCGAGGAGGTTGGCAAAGAGGGTGAAGTAGCCCTCGCGCGGGACGCCCTGATGGGGGTCGTTGAAGTAGCCGATGTCGTAGTTCGCGCGCACGGGCAGGCGGCGGATGATAAAGCTGGGCAGGTCCTTGGGGTCGGTGTTCCACTGCTTCTGGGTGTAGCCCTTGATGAAGGCCTCGTAGAGCGGGCGGCCGATGAGCGAGATGGCCTGCTCCTCGAGGTTACGCGGCTCGCCAGTCAGCCCAGCCTTAGCCACCTCGCCGGCAATGAAGCCAGGCACGTCGGCCGGCTTGAGGTTGGTGCCGTAGAAGGCGTTGATGAGCGCCAGGCCCAGGGGCATAAAGTAGACCTTGCCATCGTGCTCGGTGAGGACACGGTGGCGGTAGTCGGTGAAGGAGATAAAGCGGTTGGCGTAGGCCCAGACGCGCTCGTCGGAGGTGTGGAAGATGTGCGCGCCATAGCAGTGGCACTCGATGCCCGTCTTCGGATCAATTTGGCTGCGGGCGTTGCCGCCGGGCAGACTGCGCGCTTCCAGGACCAGGACGCGGTTCCCGGCCTCGGCCAACTCGCGTGCCACCACGCAGCCCCACAACCCGGCGCCGACCACCAGCGCGTCGAACTCAGTCATTTCTTCGGTCATAACACTCTCCTTGGTTGCTCGTGTGTGTTCAACGAATCTTGCCCCAACGCGGGGAGGTGAAGGGCCAGTGGACGAACGAGGCCGGCCCGAGCAAGTTCTTGGCCGGCACGGTCCCCCAATAGCGACTATCGAGGCTGTTGCCCGAGTTGTCCCCCAGCGCCACATACTCGCCCGGCTTGAGGCTGAAGCGCGCGAAGGGCTCGGGGAAGCCCGGAGCCGGCAACGCGGGCTGGTAACCCAGATAACGTGGCGCGCCGGGCCACGGCTGACAGCGCTCGGCAATCTCCTGCAAACGCAAGGGTTTGTGCGCCGCCTGACCATTGACCCAGAGGTGCGAATCCTCCGCGCGCAGTTCCACCTCGTCGCCGGGCCGCCCGCACAAGCGCTTGATGTAGTGCTGGTTCTGCGGCAGGCCGGGGATGCCCTGCGTGGAGAAGACAATCGTCTCGCCCAAGCGCGGATGGCGGAAGTTCCAGAGCCAGCGGTTGACGAAGAGGAAGTCGCCACTGCGCACATAGCCGCTCCAAAGCTTTTGCCCCAGCCGCACTTGCCACCGCTGCGGTTCAAGCTTTCGGCGGAGAGCCTCCATCGCCGCTTCGGGCACTTCCAGGGGCGTGTTCCCATTCAGCAGGATCGTGTTCCAACCCGGCGTGGCGCTCGGCCGCACGGCCGCGATCACCCCGCCCACCGGCGCCTTGACCTCCACGTAGCGCTCGCCGGTGACGAGCCACTTGAAGAAACGCCCGGGTTGGCGATCCCACCCATTCGGCGCGGCGGCTTCCTCCACGTGAATGCCGTAGAGCGTTGGCTGCATCGACCCGGTGGGGATTTGGAAGGGCTCGTAGTAGTAGGCGCGGAAGCAGAAGGCCACCGCCAGGGAGGAGACCAAAATGTCAAACCACTCGGCGGCCACACCCCACCGGCTCTTGGGGGTGGCTTCCGTCAAATCTTGTTGGACCGAGGCCACGAGCGCGGGCAGGTCCTCGGTTTCGCCACAGCGAATGGCTTGCTTAAGATCTTTAAGCCGCTCTTCAAGTGCGGCACGCTCGCCCTCGGGCAGGATGTCCTCCACCAAGCGAAAGTCATTGCGCATCGTCTTGAGGGCTTTGCGCGCCTTGCGCAGCACCCAAAACTCACGTCGCCAAAAGCGGATGTCAAACCCCATCGTTTGCTCCTTCCAAGTCTTCTTCAAGCAGGCCCAACAGACGATCGCGCGCGGCCTCCACCGCCGCCTCGCCCAGCGCAATCCCAGCACGGCCGCTGGCAAAGTCCAATGTCTGAATAAAGCCCGTCTGCGGGCAGAGCAGCACCTCGGCCGGACGCTGGGCCAAGGTCAGCCGGCAGACCCCGTTTTCCACCATCCGCAGCGTCTGCAGCAGGGTCGCCAGCAACGCCGGGCGCTCCGTCGGCACCTCGCCGGGTGTGCGCGCGCCCTCGGAATTGATGTCCACGGCAATGACCACCTCGGCCCCCAACGCGCGCGCCGCCGCCACGGGCACCGGGTCCACCAACCCGCCATCGACCAGTATGCGCCCGCTATGCATTACCGGGTCAAAGACACCCGGAATGGAGAAGGAGGCGCGCACGGCATCGGTGACGCTCCCTTCGGTCAGCACAACGGCCTCTTCCTTGTAAAGATCTGTGGCAACGGCGGCGAAGGGCTTGGGCAGAGCCTCAATGGTCCGCCCGCCGAGCCGCTCAGGGGCATCGAGCCACGCGGTAATCGGCGCGCCGGAGAAGAAACCGTGCTTGGGCAGGCGCATCTCGGCAAAGAACTTGGCTAGACCCAGCCAATCCAGCCTTTCGGCCGCCTCGGCAAAGGCTTCAAAACACCCGGCAGCCACCGTCGCGCCCACCAAGGCGCCAATGCTCGTGCCGGCAACGACATCGGGCTCAATGCCCAGCCGCGCCAAGGCCCGCACCACACCGATGTGGGCCCAACCGCGCGCACCCCCACTGCCGAGGGCCAGGCCGATGACCGGCCGCCGCTTCACCGCGCCCTCACCAGGGTGAGCGTGATTCGCTCGCCCGTCGCTTCTGGCGCATCGCCAATGAAGACTGCCTCGGGGGGCACCCCCACCGCCTCGGCGATGTAGGTGCTCAGCAGGGCGCGGTGGCCGAGCCGTTCGGGCACGGAGAAGAAGCGCGTCGAGATGAGCACCCGCTCGGTCCGGCCGCGATAGGCCTCCAGCGCCTTGAGTTCTTCAGTCCGCGGAATCCCCTCCCAGGTCACTTGCCAATCGCCCTTGCGCTCGGCCAGCAGGAAGCCGACCACCATCCCCGCCGCCAAAAAGAGCGGCACAAGCAGGAGGCAAAGCGCCTTCCAGGGCATCACAAAGGCCGTCTTGCCCAACGCCTTCAAGGCCTTGCGCGAGGGCGCGTGCTCGGGGTGGATGAGTTGAATCTCCTGCCAGAGCCGCCGCGCTTCCCCTTCGTCCCCCTGCTCGGCCCGAATACGCGCCAAGAGGTCCATCGCCTCGGTCGTCTTCGAGAGCTCGCCATCGGAGAGAATAAGCGCCTCTGCCTCGCCATAATGACCCGCGCGCGCGAGCGTATAGGCGCACAAGAGCGCCACCTTCGTCTGATTGCTACTCATGCTCGCTCCCTTCCGCGTTCGCCGCCGGCAGGACCGGCTGGGGCACCAAAATCCCCCGCTTGGAGAGCAGGGTCTCAATCTCCTTGAGCGCCTCCATCGTCCCCTCGTGCGCACCATCGCAGAGCGTCTGGTAAATCTTGCCCATCGCCTGGCCCACCCGCGCCCAATCGGCCTTCTCGGCCTCGACCCGCGCCGCGGTCAACTCCCACTGCCGCGCCATCTCCAGCTCCAGCTCGGCAAACTGCTCAGAGACGCGCACCAACCCCTCGGTGTCGCACCCTGCCACACCCACCTCTTCGCGAACCGCCACGCGCCGCTGCTGCCGAACAACCATAGAGCCAAACTCCTCTCTCAAGAACATCCGCATTATGCCACACTTCCCGCAAAAAAGCGAGCGTAGCGAGCATCTCGCGCAAGGTGCTCGCTATCGCGGGGGGTCTTGCCCCCTGCCCCCCATTGGCGGGCCGCCTCCGGAATCTCCGGGAATCTCCGGATGATCCGGCCTAGCGCGCATCGGCCTAGGCCCTACCTCGAGTTGACCTAGGGCCTACCTCGAGGTGATCTAGGGCCGACCTCGCCTTGACCTAGGCCCTACCTCGCCTCGGCCTAGGGCCTACCTCACATCGACCTAGGGCCTGCCTCGAGTCGAGCTAGGCCCTATCGCGAGCGCAGCGAGCCTCTCACGGCCCGCAGGGCCACCCTCACGCCGTGAAGCGGCACCTCACGCGAACGACAGCGAGCATCTCGCAGTTGCAAAAGTGCTCCGCCTTTTGATATAGTGCGCGCGCTTTCGGCGTTTTGGCCGAGCTTTTGGCGGGCGGATGAGCCTGCATTTCCCCTTGTTTTATTGGTTTAAGATGACATCTCAAGTGGCCCTAACGGGCGGCATTGCGTGCGGCAAGAGTATGGCGGAGGCCTGTTTTAGGGCCTGTGGGTGCCGCGTGCTAGATGCCGACCGCGTGGTTTGGGCGTTGGAGGCGCCGGGGGGCGAAGCGGTGGAGCCGATTGTGGCGCGTTTTGGGCGCGAGGTATTGGGGGCGGATGGGGGGATTGACCGCAAGGCGTTGGCCGAGCGGGTCTTTGGGGATGCGCAGGCGCGGCAGGCGTTAGAGGCGATTGTGCACCCCTTGGTGCGTGCGGCGGTGGCGCGTTGGTTGGGGGAGGCGCGTGCGGGGGAGGTGAGTATCTTCTCGGCGGCTTTGCTGTATGAGTGTGGGTGGGAGGCTGCGTGGCCGGTGGTGGTTTGCGTGGCCGCTTCGGAGGCGACGCAGGTGCGGCGGATGGTGGAGAAGCGGGGCATGAGCGAAGCGCAGGCGCGCGCGCGGTTGGCTTCGCAGATGCCCGTGGCCGAGAAGGCGCGGCGTGCGCAGTGGGTGCTGCGCAATGATACAGACGATTTGGATGCGCTCAAGGCGCAGGTTGAAGAGGTCCTGGCGGCAATCCGGAGTGATGGCCAGGCAGGTAGTAAGTAAGGAACTCGCATGGAAGCAGAGCAGACACAGGCGCAAGGACCCACGTTTCGGGCACGCCGGGTGGCAAGACCGAAGAAGCTGGAGACCGAGGGTGCGGTGGAGAATGGGAGCGGGCGGATGGCGCGTCCGCGTGGTCGGCCCCCGAAACAACGTCCGGACGAGGCGACGCCTGAGGCGGTCGAGGTGTCCCCCGTGGCGGAGATTGCGCAGCCGATGCCTGCTCCGGCTCCGGCCGCGGCCTTACCGATGATTGATGGGGGTGTGCCCTCGATGACGCCTGGGCCGGAGTTGACCTCGGAGGTGGCGGCCGCGTTGCCGGAGTTTGACGAGCTGCCCGGCGAGGAGCCGGTCTCTGCCGCGAGCGTGCCGGCCGATCAATCTGCGCCGGTGGCAGAAGCGCCGCAGGGGCAGAATGCCCGCTGGGATCGGAAGAAGTCGCGTTGGGAGCGGCGGAAGATGGCGCGCCAGGGCTATCGCGAGGCGCAACAGGGCCAGTCGGCCGAGCCGCCGGTGCCGCAGTATGAGCCCCTGCCGCCGGATACGCCGCCGCTTTACCTCAAGCAGTTGGAGAGCGTGCCCTTCGAGGAGTTGGTGAGCCGTCTGCCGCTGGACCGCGCGGAGGACGCCATCAATATGCGCCGGCACGAGGTAATTATGGAGCTCATCCGCGTGCACCTGAAGCGGCGGGGGACGGTGGTGGCCACCGGCACCCTCGAGCTGGTCAATGGCGGCTTTGGCTTCCTGCGCTCGGCGGCGAACAACTACCTGCAGTTCCCAGAGGATGTCTTTGTGAGCCAGCAGCAGATCCGCCGCCACGGGCTGCGCACGGGCGACCTGGTCGAGGGTCCCATCCGCGAGCCGCGCGACCGCGATAAGTTCTTTGCGCTGGCCAACGTCACGCTCATCAATGAGTTGCCCGTGGAGCAGGCCAAGCGCATCGCGCACTTCGAGTATCTCACGCCCATCTTCCCGGATCGGCGCATCCTCTTGGAGACGACCAAGCAGGAGATGAGTACGCGCGTGATGGACCTCTTTGCGCCCGTGGGCTTTGGTCAGCGCGGGCTTATCGTGGCTCCACCGCGCACCGGTAAGACTGTGCTGCTGCAGAAGATCGCCAACGCTATCAGCGCGAACTACCCGGATGTGGAGCTGATGATCCTGCTCATCGACGAGCGTCCCGAGGAAGTGACCGACATGCAGCGCAACACGAAGGCCGAGGTCTTCTACTCCACCTTCGACGAGGAGCCTCAGCGCCACTGTGCCGTCTCCGAGATGGTCATCGAGGTGGCCAAGCGCAAGGTTGAGAGCGGCAAGGATGTGGTCATCCTCCTGGACTCCATCACCCGCTTGGCGCGCGCCTACAACACCGCCGCCCCGCACTCGGGCAAAATCCTCTCCGGCGGTCTGGATGCCAACGCGATGCACAAGCCCAAGCGCTTCTTTGGCGCGGCGCGCAACATCGAGTTCGGCGGTTCGCTCACCATCCTGGCCACCGCCCTCATCGAGACTGGCAGCAAGATGGATGATGTCATCTTCGAAGAGTTCAAGGGCACCGGCAATATGGAGCTGCGGCTCGACCGCCTCCTCTCCGACCGCCGCATCTTTCCGGCCATCAACATCGAACAATCCGGCACCCGCAAGGAGGACCTGCTGGTCCACCCCGACGAACTCTCGCGCATCTGGGCGATGCGTAAGGTCCTCACCTCCATCGGCCCGAGCGAGGCGATGGATTCGGTCCTCAAGCGTCTGCGCTTGACCGGCTCGAATGCCGAGTTCCTGATGAGCATCAAGGAGGGCGACGCGCGCTAAGGCGCCGCCCCTGTAAGGAGAATCTCTATGGCTGATAATCGCAAGAACTCCGGGCGCGTCTACCACCGCTCGGCCAAACCCCGCAAGAGCGCCTCGCGCACCTTCGGCGAAAGCGCCGATTGGTCCGACCACGAGGGCTGCGAGGCGCTCTACACCAACCGTCTCGTTGACCTGGTCAAGTGTCTGCGCCCCGGGCAGTGGGTCAAGAACCTCCTCCTCCTCGCCGCGCCCTTCTTCGCCTTCTTTGACAAGGCCGCCCGCGCCAACACCTGTCCCTGCTCGAGCCTCTGGGATCCCATCTATCTCCAGGAGCGTCTCGGCCTGGCCTTCATCGCCTTCGTCCTCCTCTCCGGTGCGGCCTATGTGCTCAACGACCTGGCCGACCTTCCCAGCGATGCGCGCAACCCCCTGCGCAAGGATCGCCCCCTAGCCGCCCGCAAGGTCTCTGCCGGGGCTGCCGGTCTTCTGTTGGCTTGCTGCCTGGTGCTGGGCTTGGCGGCGGCGTGGCAGGTTGGGCGCGAGCATGGCCTCGCCTCGCCCTTCCTCTGGGTGGCGGCGGCCTATGTGCTCCTCCAGCCCTTCTACACCTTTGTGGCGCGGCGCCTGGGCGCCGAAGTGGCGGCAATGACCGTGGCTGCGGGCTTCGTCCTGCGGGCACTGGCCGGCGCGGCGGCGATTGAAGTGCCGTGCTCTGGCTGGCTGCTGCTGTGCGTCTTTCTGGGCGCGCTCTTTGTGGCGCTGTGCAAGCGCCGCGCGCAGAGCTTCCTCAAGAGCTCCCCGCAGCTGCCGGCCGCCGAGGGGCGCATCCTCGATCTGGAGATTATCCTCACCGCCGCCAGCACCATCGCCGCCTACAGCCTCTATGCCTGCGCGCCGGCCACCGTGGCGAAGTTTGGCACTCACGCGCTCATCTGGCTCCTGCCGTTGGTCCTCTTCGGCCTCTTCCGCTTCCTGCGCCTAACCTATGGCGAGCGCGCCACCGGCAACCCCGAGAGCGCCCTCTTCCGCGACCCGGCCCTGCTCGGCACGATCGTCGCCTGGCTCGCCCTCTGCATGGCCCTCCTGCGCTAGCCTATGACACACCAACTCACGACGCTGCCCAACGGCATCCGCGTCCTCACCCTCCCTAGAGCCGATGCCGAGAGCGTCCGCGTGGCCATCTACGCCCGCGTCGGCGCCCGCAACGAGTGGGAGGCGGTCAATGGCGCCAGCCACTTCATCGAGCACATGCTCTTCAAGGGCACTGAGCGCCGCTCGGCCAAGGCCCTCTCCCAAGCCATCGAAGGCCAGGGCGGCTCCCTCAACGCCTACACCGATCGCGACCACACCTGCTACTACGCCAAGGTCCCGCACGACAAAGCCGCCATCGCCCTCGACGTCCTCACCGACCTCTTCTACCACGCCACCTTCGACCCCAAGGAGCTCGACCGCGAGCGCCAGGTCATCTGCGAAGAGATCCGGATGTACGACGACCAGCCCGACAGCGTGGCCGTTGACCGCCTCGTCGCGCAAGTCTGGTCGGGTCATCCCCTCGGTCGCCCCATCCTCGGCACCCTCGAAGGCATCCAATCGATGCCGCGCGAGGCGCTCCTGAGCTACTGGCGCGGCCAATACGCCCCCAGCCGCACGCTCTTTGCCTTCGTTGGCCGCATCGACCCCGCGCGCTGCGTGGCCGACGTCGAGCGCCTCACGCGCCACCTCACCCCCGCCGCCCAACTTCGCGAGCCCGAGCCCTTCTCCCGCGCCATTCCCCTCGACCCTCTCTGCGTCGAGCGCCGCGCCGGCATCCAACAGGCCCAACTCGCCCTCGGCTGGCGCACCGGTCCCTGGCAAGCCGTCGAGAACCCGCCCGCCCTCGCGGCCCTCTCTTGCCTCCTGGGCGAGACGATGATGGGCCGCCTCTTCCAGAGCATCCGTGAAAAGCGCGGTCTCTGCTACAACATCTCTAGCGGTGTCTCGCAGATGACCGACTGCGGTCTGTTGGCCATTACCGCCGGCTGCGCCCCCGACAAGGCCCTCACCTGCGCCCGTGCCATCCTCGCCGAGTGCCGCCGCGTGGCCTCCAAGCCCATCAGCGCCGCCGAACTCCGCCGCACGCGCGATTACCTCTGCGGCCGCTTCCGTCTCCGCCTCGACGAGGCGCCCCTCTGGTTCGTCGCCAGCCGCACCCTCTTTGGTCTCTCCGTCGACCCCGCCGCCAAGCTCGCCCAGCTCCGCGCCGTCACCGCCGAAGAGATTCGCGCCTGCGCCGAGCAGGTCTTCTCCCCGGGCAACCTCGCCCTCACCGCTATCCTCCCCGAAGGCACCCGCTCCCCGGCCGCCGCCTGGGCTCGCCTGATTGACTAAGGACCCCGCGCCATGCCCGACGCCCTCAAAATGCTCCTTCTCGCCGTTGTTCAAGGCCTCACCGAGTTCCTCCCCGTCAGCTCCTCGGGCCACCTCGTCCTCGCCAAAGAGCTCCTCGGCTTTAAGAGCCTCAGTGGCCTGGGCGTTGAGCTCCTCCTCCACGCCGGCACCCTCCTCGCTGTCTTCGCCTACTACCGCGCCTTCATCGCCAAGACCCTCCTCGGACTCTTCCGGCGCGATCCCGAAGCCTGGCGCTTCGCGCTTGCTGTCCTCTTCTCCATGATCCCCGCCGTCCTCCTCGGCCTTGCGGCCGAAGAGACCCTTGAAGTCCTGGCCGACCGCCCCCGCTTTGTCGCCTGCGCCCTCCTCTTGACTGGCCTCCTCCTCCTCTCCACCCGCTTCTTCGGCCGCGACCTCCGCCGCCCCGTCACCTGGCGCGCGGCCCTCGCGATGGGCATCGCCCAGGCTTTCGCTATGCTCCCGGGTATCTCCCGCAGCGGCTCGACCCTCTCCGTCGCCCGCTTCCTCGGCCTCGACCGCGACAAGGCTGCCGCCTTCTCCTTCCTGATGGTCGTCCCCATCATCCTTGCCGGCAACGCCCTCCACCTTCTCAAAGCCCTCGGCAGCAGCAGTGAAAGTGCCTTTGCCGGCCTCACCCCCGGCCTCGCCGCCCTCGGCTTCCTCACCGCCGCCGCCGTCGGCTACGCCAGCGTCGCCTGGATGGTCCGCCTCCTCAACCGCGATCGCTTCTGGCTCTTCGGCCCCTACTGCCTGGCGCTAGGCCTCGCTGCACTCGTCGTGCTCGCGTGAGTTAGCAACCACAAAGAACGCACGCCGAAATAGGCCTTGTGGATTAGCAACCACAAAGAACACAAAGTTCACAAAGGGTTCGCGGCAAGACCGCGACGGAGAGAGGTGCGGTAGAAGCCGTGGCGTAGGCTTTCACAGACCAGGAGTTCATCCGTCGCACGGAGTGCGTGCCAGACCAGGAATTCATCCATCGCACGGAGTGCGTGCTTTTCCGGCGTGTTTTGCGTTTTCCTGTGGTTTCCCACAAGGCCTATTTCGGCGTGCTTTCTTTGTGTTGGTAATGTCTGTTGTCGTTGAAGGCTTACTGCGGAGTTTGAAGTCTTCCGCGGATAGCGATAGACTATGA
>SFJE01000005.1 GCA_004555175.1 Lentisphaeraceae bacterium
TATCAAATACACGAACATACCGATTTTGAGTCTGCATCTTAAGAATCAAATCCGTAATAATATCCAACACAGCAGAATATCCTGCCGAAAGCCCCGTAAATGGGAACTCTCCCATCTGCGTCTTAATTAGAAATGAATAATCGTGATAATTAAATGTCAACTCGAGCGAAGCGTCGTGGAAAAGTTTCTTTAAGATACTAACAAACCCATTGAACCAGTCCGCTATCGCCTCTGCATCAGCCATATGCTGCTCATTCCTAGCCAACGCCTGTTGGACCTTGAGATCCACGAGAAATTTAAGAAATTCTCGCACATTATTTTCACGGATACCGAACTTAATATTTGGTTTTTCCGGATTCTTTGGTGATATAAACTCTGACTTTCGACAATCCTCGTAATAGGAAATGATAAACTCATTCTGCGCAAAGCGAATAGGTAACTCTGCCTCTTCTGTATAACTTGGACGCACCTCTCCCCATAACTTCTCTATCACACCTTTAAAATGCGAAACAGCCTGTCTCCTTTGTTGCTCATTATACAAATCCCCTGCATCTTTTGCGCGTTGCCGCTGTTCTTCGAAACTCTCATATTGTTCTTCCACCTTTATAAACTGTAGATTTCTGTCTGCCGCGAGTGCCACTAGATGATCCCGAAGCGCCATTAGCAAAGAAGTTTTGCCCGATCCATTAGGCCCAGTCAATATTAGATGACGCCTCTCCTGGCAATCGCAAATTTTAATTGTAAGATCCTTAAGATTACGGACCTTACGAAGATGAATTGATGTCATCCAAATAGATTTATCGTTAGGCATAGAAAGAGTCCTTTCTCACTTCAACGGGATTGTTACCAAGTCGCTTTAGATTCACGTGGGCAAATAAGTCGTCCACCATTTCTTCCCAACCGACCCTCTGCTCAGATGCGAACTCCCGAAGCGTCTTCAATCCCGCCTTGTGATAGTCAGAGAGTGTAGCACTTATATCCGCGACATTCAACTGCGCAATCTTCAAGTAGTCAACGGCTTCTGCGTTGTTCTGAAGAATGTAGGGAAAGACCATAAACACGGCGTGCCCGTGCGCGATTCCGTAATGCGAAGTCAAATAATAACTAAAGGCGTGTGCAGCCGTTGTGCGAGAAATGTCAATAGCACGCCCCGCCCAATAACTGCCCTGTAGTTCAAGTTGCGCCTGTTCCATCGAGCCCAAGGCCACCTCCGTTGCCGCCTGCATACAGTGAAGCGCTCTCTCCGCATAGGCTCTGGATTCCGCCGTCGCCCCTTTAGCCCAAAGCGACTCAATTGCCTGCGCATATGCATCAAAGCGTGTCGACAGCCGCTGGTAAGGAGGAAGCGTCTTAATAAACGCAGGAAACAAGCCAACCTCAGAGGGGCGAATCGAAAGAAAATCGATGGAATACTTCTTTTCTCCATCATAACAAACTGCAAACCGTGTGGCTTCTGCCCCCGTCCCAGCGGTCGTCGGTATCGCGAAACTCGGCATTAGTCGATCGGGCGCTGTATCGCACGCCAACAACTCGCGAATAGACTTCCCTGTCACGACCGCAAGATTTAGCAATTTCGCCGTATCCAGCGTTGTCCCTCCGCCGACCGCGATAAAACCATCGACAGGGCTTCCAATCTTCTCCAATAGTTGTTGAACCACCTCCACTTTTGGATTGGCACTAAGCACTTGAAGGTGCGTCACACCTATCGACTGCCCGGCAAAAAAGTTATCAAAGAACGCTTTGGCACCACACAACGCATAAGCCGCGCCATCCGTAACAAGCACGAGGTGCGCCTTTGTGCGGCAAAATGCCTTCAGCGCCGTCTCACACGCCGCCTCACCAATATGCAACTTCTGCGACATTATGCTCTCACTCCCAGCGTCTTCATAAAAAGCGCTTTATTCTCTTGCGGCGGTTCTTTGGGTCGTCCCAAATCAAATCGTGCACCTTTGGCAACTAATATCTGCCGGAAGACTGGATGGCCTGGCTGATTGTAGCCCGCCGCTTGAGCAATGGCAGGAAGGTCAATTGCCCCACCAACGGTGGGCTGACCACCGACCGAATCATGGGCGGCATTATTCAATACAATATGCGTCAGGTTCTCCGCCTGGGATTGACCGACAATCGCCATATTCCCCAGTTGCATAATAGAAGCCCCATCACCATCTAAACACACCACCTGACGCGCAGGTTGAGCAAGGGCAATACCAAGCGCAATCATCACCGCATGGCCCATCGAGCCAACCGTGAGAAAGTCATGCGCATGTCCCTCGTCGCGGCGAATACGCAGTTCATACAGCTCTCGAGAGATCATCCCCGTTGTAGACACAAGAACGCTATCGGATGGCAATGTGTTCAGCAACGACTCAATCGCTTCCTCGCGTTTCACGTCCGAGACATCCGGCTGTTTATGTTGAAGCACATAATTACCGAAGAGACCCTTCTTCACCACTAACGCCACTGGGCGCTGCTCCAAATGAGCTTTCTTAATTGCCGCTTGCACCACCACCTCCCATCCCTCATCCGGGATGACCGTTGTTGGAATCCCCATCGTCTCAAACAAAGAAAGTGTAATCTTCCCCTGCTTTACATGCTGTGGCTCATCGTGTTCCCCTGGCATTCCACGCCAGCCCACCAAAAGTAGCATTGGAATTGAATAGACATCCGGATCCGCCAACGATGCAAGCGGATTAACCGCATTGCCTTGTCCAGAGTTCTGCATATACACAAGCGCCGGTCTTCCCGTAGCGAGATAGTGTCCAGCAGCCAAACCAACGGCACCGCCTTCATTTGCTGCAATGAGATGGTCTTCCCCACAATGGTCCGTCATGTACGCACACAGGCTCTTCAGTAAAGAATCCGGTACTCCCGTGAAAAAGTCCACGCCATTTGACCGTATCAACTTGACAAACGCTCCCGGGTCGATCACCTTAAACCTCCAAGCTCGCGAAATGACTAACAATGTTCTGTAAAACGATCTGCTCTCAAGGAATAACACTCACATACTAGCATAATAGTCATTTAAGTGTACAGCGGCCGCCCGCTTTCGATTGGAACGGTAAGACGGTGTTATGCGTGCAAGGAGTTGGGTTAGAAGAAGCGGGCCAGGTTGCCCTGGCCCGCCGATAGATTGGATTATCGCTCAATCTTTATGCCCGCCGGCGCAGCGCCACGCCCGCAACGCCCAGCGCTAGCAACGCCAGCACCGTCGGCTCCGGAACGCATGTCGCGTCACCCGTCGTTTTAATCAGGTTGATTTGCTCCTGTGTCAGCACATCGTCATAGACGGCCATCGTGCCAATCGTCCAAGGCTTGCCATTCATCCACGGCTGAATCTGGAGACCAGTGTAAGTGCTCTCCCAGGTGTAAAGCGTTGTACCATTCACCTTCACACTCACGGTGCCATTATTCCGCTCAAAGGTAAAGACATAGCGGCCATTCGCCTCAGGACCCACCGTTGCCAGAACCGAAGATGCGTCAGAGCCGCCCTTACCTTCCAGCCAAAACTGCGGCGTACCGTTCGACCCCGTCTGCAACCAGGAGGCCGTCCCAATCATTCCGCCCTGAAGCTTACAAATGGCGGAGTAATTCCCAATTGTAGCGCCCCAATCGACCACCAAGACCATCGTTGCTGCCGTCCGACCACCGTCCGTATAGGTGCTCAAGTCCGTCATAGTGTTCTCCACGGGCGCACCCGACCATACCAACGTGACCGCCTGGGCCATCGAGCCCATCAAAAGGCCCGCCGCAAGCATAAGAGACAACTTCTTCATAAGACTTCCTTTCTATACCGATGTCGTAAACCGAGTTGCTACCAAGGACAACATATCCTTAATGCGCTTCTATATTACCCCCCCCCCATCAAGTCAAGGGGTAGTTGTGCCACCTGCACTAAAAATTTGCACCCCGTTTCTCCCTGTCCATAACGAGGGCCTTTTGAGGTCGGGCCTACCTCGCCTCGACCTAGGGCCTACCTCGCCCCCAACCCGGGGCGGGGCAAGGAGGAGGGGCGTGTGGGGAACAAAAAAGGAACGGCGAGGCGGTGGGACCGTCTCGCCGTTCCTTGGAATAGAGGTCAGGGGCGATTAGCTGAGTTTGACCTTGTTGACCAACTTCATCAGCACGGTGGTGGAGATGACCGAGATCACCAGGAGGGCGATGCCGGAGGTGGTGTTGGAGAGGGAGCCGAACATCGGGGCGGCCTTGGCGTAGACCAGGGCGCCGACGCCGAAGAGGGCCGTCCAAACCGCCAAGCAGCCGAGGACCATGCAGAGGATGCACAGGGGCATATCCCACGCGGTGGCGGAGATGTCGCCGAGCTTACCCTCGAAGCGCTTCCAGCCGGGACCGCCGGCGCGAATCTTCTTGCAGAAGGCAATGAGGACTTCGTCGGGCTCGGGCTTGGTGAGGAAGGTGACGGTGATCCAGCCGATGGAGGTGACGATGATGCCAACGATGAGCTGCCAGGTGCTGTAGTTCATAATGGCCTTCATCCCATCGCTATTGAAGAAGGCGTAGATGGCGGTGCCTTCGCCGCCGAAGGCCTTGAAGACCACCACGCAGAGGCAGCAGATGACCATCGCGGAGATCTCCGACCAGGCGTTGATGCGCCACCAGAACCAGCGCAGAATGTAGAGCAGGCCCGTGCCAGCGCCCACCTGCAGGAGCAGGTTGAAGGACTCGGTGGCCGATTCCATGCAAAGCGCCACGAGCGCCGAGAGGACCAGGAGCGTGAGCATGCAGATGCGGCCGATGAGTACGGCGGTCTCGGGCTTGGTCTCCTTGTTCACAAAGCGCATCCAGAAGTCCTGCACGAAGTAGGACGAGCCCCAGTTGAGGTGGGTGGCAATGGTGGACATGTAGGCGGCGATAAGGGAGGCGACGATGAGGCCGAGCCAACCCTTCGGCATCTTAGCGATCATGGCCGGATAGGCGGCATCCTGCTGGAGGTAGCGGCGGTCAAGATCGGTGATCTGCGAGCGCATGCCCACGAGTTCGCCAGCGGCGAGGCGGTTACGCTCGTAGGTGACGAGGGCTGCAGTCTCGGGGGTGACCTTCTCGCGCATCGCCAGAACGCTGTTGACCTTCTGGATCATCGCCTTGTCGGTGGAGAGGGTCTTCTCGAAGGCATCCTTCTGGGCCTGCGGGAGGGCCTTGAGGAAGGCTTCGGCATCGGCCTTGGCGGGATAGAGGGTGGCGCGGCACTGGGCGATGGCCTTGTCGGCGGCGGTCTTGCCGAACTGCGCTTCGAGGGCCTTGGCTTCGTCGGCCGTGATGACCAGGTCAATCGCGGCAGCCTTGGTGGCCAGGACAACGGGGGTGTTGGCCTTGGCGAACTCGTCAGCCGCGCGCTTCTGGGCATCCATCGGGAACTGCGTCAAGGAGACGAGGGCCACGACAATCCACGGCCAGGGGCGGACGGCGTAGTGGAGGAAGTTGAAGAGCAAGGTGGCGCCGATGGCGTTCTTCTCATCCTTAGCCGAGAGCATACGCTGGGCGATGTAGCCACCGCCGCCGGGTTCGGCGCCCGGATACCAGCAGGCCCACCACTGGACCGCCACGGGCAGGACGATGAGCATAATGAAGCCCGAGTAATCGGCCGGCGCGCCGGCGGCAGCCCCGTTGACCTCCGGGAAGAAGGCGAGCTTGGCCGAGACGAAGCCATCGGTCAGGAGCTGCTGGAGGCTGGAGATGTTGCCGACGTCATCGCTCATCACCGCGTAGAAGGCGGCGAAGAAGGCACCGACCATCGCGATGGTATACTGGAAGAAGTCCGCCCAAATCGAGCCGGTGAGGCCACCGAGGGTGGCATAAATGGCCACGCCGACAGAGGCAACGACCAGCGACCACACGGGCGAGAGGTTGAACATCGTTCCACCAATCTTGATGGCGGCCAGCGAAACGGTGGCCATAATCAGGATGTTGAAGAAGATGCCCAGGTAGAGCGAACGGAAGCCGCGGAGGATGGCGGCGGGCTTGCCGGTGTAGCGAATCTCGTAGAAGCCCAGGTCGGTGGCCAGCTCGGAGCGGCGCCAGAGCTTGGCGTAGACGAAGACGGTGAGCATACCGGTGAGCAGGAAGACCCACCAGCCCCAGTTGTTGGAGACGCCATTGTTACGCACCATACCGGTGACAAGGTTCGGCGTGTCGCACGAGAAGGTACAGGCCACCATCGAAACACCCAGCAGCCACCACGGCATCGAGCGGCCGCCGAGGAAGAAGTCCGCAGCACCCTGGCCTTTGTTCTTAATCTTGGCGATGATGCCCGGGAGCGAGCCGATGGCAATCACGGCCACGAGGAAGCCAACGATGATGACGTAGTCGAGCGTCGTCACGTTCGCCAGTGCCTGGGAGGCAAAGAAGTTGGTAAACATAGGTAAAACCCTTTAGCTTGGTATCGGGAAATAAAGCGAACCCGGGCGGCACAGGGCACGCCCGGGGCGATGTTCGGCACTTTAGCACTCGGGGAGCGAGGCGGCCGCGGCGGACTGGCCGAGGCGGCGGACCTGCTCATCGGGCATAAAGATGTCGATGTTGTATTCGGGGAACTCTTCGGAGAGGACCTTCTTGGCGGTGGCGAGGATGAGGTCGCCGCCCTTGCCCGAGGAGACGCGACCGAGGAGCATCAGCGAGGTGTAATCATAGAACTCGGCGTACCAAGGCAGCGTGTAGCCCAGGTAGATGCCGATGGCTTCGTAGATCTTGACGGCGGTGGGGTCGTCCGCTTCCATCGCCTTCTGCACTTCCTTGAGGCGCAGGGGGAGGGTGGTCTCCTTGAAGGGGAAGCCGGCAGCGAGGCCAAGCTTGTTGACCGCCTGCTGCGAGAAGTAGAGCGCGCCGACGCCGGCATCGCCCGACCACGGGTCCACGGCTGCATCCTTATTCAGGTCCACCGGGGCGAAGGCGAGCTCGGAGATGCGGCCGGTGAGGACGCCCTTCTCGGAGTTATCGATGTAGCCGACGGCCTCGGAGGTGCCCATCGCCAGACCGATGATACCCTTCTTGCCAAGGGCGAGGCGGCCGACAAGCGCCGAGACGTCACCATCGTTGGCCACTTCCATCGGCACCCCGTAATCGGCCTTGAGGCGCTTGAAGAGGAGCTGGGCCTGACGGTACTGATCGGGATCCTTGATGCCCTTGATGAGGCCGGCATGGCGGAGTTCGTTATCAACGATGACGCCCGCGGAAGAACCGCCGATGGCATCGACCTTGCCGCCGGGGAGGTGCGCGATTGTCTCCTCGAAGCCAGCCTTGATGTGGTCGTAGTGATAGGCCGCGTCGGTGGCGTTGTAGGGATCCCAAGGCACTTCCTTCTGCCAAACGCTCTCGCCATTGACCATTGCGGTGAGCTTGAAGTCCGAGCCACCAAGGTCGAAGCCGATGCGGTTGCCGTTCATATTGCCGCCCAGGGAGATGGAGAGGTCGTGGCCCTGCGGGATTTCGGCCGCGGGCATCGGCACCACTTCAATGGGGCGGGCGTAGACGGTCTTGAAGAAGCCGTAGTCGAAGGCGCGGGCACCGGTCTCGGTGTAGTCGGCCTTGATTTTCTCGACAATGGCCGCAGGGGCATCGATCATCACCTTGTAGCCACCAGCGGACCAGAGCATAAACTTAACGATGCGCTCAACGAAGGAGGCAAAGCCAGGGCACTCGATGGCCTTCTTGGGGTAAGGGAGGTCGTAGCGATTGATGGCGCCATTATCGCGCTCGATGGCGATGACAACGGTGCCCGCTTCGGGGTCGGCCTTAGCGGCTTCGCGGATCTTGCGAAGCTTGAGGAAGGCAGGCTTGAAGCCGGGGTCGAAAGGCGGCACGAACTTAAGGGTGTCGCACGTGCAGGTGTGAGCCATGAGTTACTCCTTATCTGTGATGAAATACAAGGTGGGCGGCAGGCCCAATCGCCCGCCGCCCAAAATGGATTAGACGCTCAGCTGCTTGCCGCCCTCGGCCTTGTTGACATCGAGCTCGAGCTTGACAGTCTCGATGCCCAGCGGGGCGATTTCCTGCCACGCGCCGCGGGTGAAGTCCGGCACTTCCACCGGCATCCCGTCGCGCTTGGAGGACTCTTCCGAGAGTTCGGCGATGACCGACCACTGGCAAGATTCGTAGACATTGATGTCCAGCGGCAAGCCGTTCTGCAGGCAGTAGCAGAGACGCAGGTCCATCAGGAAGTCCATACCGCCGTGACCGCCCATCTTCTTGGCGATTTCGCCCGATTCCTTCCAGAGCGGGTGACGGTAGGTGGCCATAATCTCGGACATCTGGGCCTGATTTGCCCAGCCGAGGTGCGGGGCCTGATAGTTGGGATCGAGGGCGATTTCCAGCGGATAATCCTTGAGGATGCCCTTGGTGCCGCTGATGAGGTTGATGCGGGTGTAGGGGCGAGGGCTGGTGGTGTCGTGCTGAATCATAATGGTGCGCCCGAGCACGGTCTTGACCAGGGTGGTGGACATATCGCCCTGCTTCCAGGGGCCAAGGATCGCATTCTTATCGGTCATCCCATACTTATCGCCCGTCGAACGCGCGGCCAGGGCTTCCATATCGGCCTGGTGGGCCTTGACATACTCCGAGAAGCCGAACTCGCCCGAGTTCATCGAGGTGAGCACACGCATCTGGTCACCGCGGCCAACATTCATATACTGGCAGATCGGGCCCAGGCCGTGGGTGGCGTAGGGGTTGCCGCCGTGCAGGGCGTTCCACTTCAGGCGCCAGAAGCCTTCATAGGAGTTCTCGTGGAAGTTCCAAGCGCGCAGGTCGTGGATGTAGGCTCCTTCGCCGTGCACGAGGGTGCCGAGGATGTTGTTGCGCACCAGATTGAGCGCGAGCATCTCGCTCTCGCCGTAGCAGCAATTTTCGAGGAGCATGCAGTGCACGCGCTTCTCTTCGGCCTTGTTGACAATCTTCCAGCAGTCCTCGACCGTGAAGACCATCGGCACTTCGCACGCCACATGCTTGCCGCACTCCATGGCGTACATCACCATCTCCACGTGCATCTGCCACGGGCTGGCCACATAGACCAAATTCACTTCGGGGTCTTCCACCAGCTTCTTCCACGCCTCGGTGGAGCCAAAATAGCCCTTGGGGGCCGAGAAGCCGCGCTCGGTGAGCCACTTCGTCGGGGCCGCAACGCGCGCTTCAAAGAGATCCGAGAGAGCCGTCACGCGCACACCCGGAATCGCCGACAGGCGATAGACCGCCCCCGGCCCGCGCATCCCGAGGCCAATCACACCCACCTTCACCGTTTCCAACGGCGCGCACGCCAAACCGCCCACATGCGGGTGCTTACGCATCGGCACCTGGCAGCCGGTCGCCCCCATCACCGTGGCGGCCCCAACCATTCCCGAAGCCTTCAGAAAACTGCGGCGGGTAGAAAACAAACTCATCGTTAGACTCCTTCTTACTGACTGTTTCGCACGCCACATCCACTGTGACGATTTGTGGGTATGATAGCCAAACTTCACCCACGGGTCAAGCCGATTTCGTGAAAATCTCTGAACGGTGAAGGCCGCGCAAGGCGAGGCGCTATGCCAACATGGCGTATTCGCTGTCGTTCGCGTGAGGGGCCTGCGGGAGAGGGCTGAGCGCATTGCGGCTAGCCGCTGGGAAACTTTGCGCCCCGGCCTTGTGTAACATCCCGCACGCCGGGCGAAGACTTCTTCCCGGGGCGGGCGGAATAATTAAGCCCCGGGCTTAATTGAATTAACCCCCGGACTTGATAATTTTGCCTCAGGCGGAAGGGGATTCCGTGGGGGCCTTATTGAACTTGATGTAGGGGCGAAGACGAGAAGAGGTCAAGAGGCCCTCGCGCAAAACCGGGGCCTATTGAGAAGACACGCGTACCTCTCGCGCCAACGCGATGGCATCATTCCGTCGCGGGCGCCTGGACCTTGGCGGCTGTCGGCTTTACGTGCTAGCGCAGTGCGCTTACGCCGGCGCCGGAGAGGGTGCTGGTGCCGCCACCGTTCTTGCGAAGCTGGATCTTCGTCTGAATCCGGCTACCGACCTCCGTGACATGGGAGATGACGCCGATCTGCTTACCCTTTTGCTGGAGGCGGCAGAGGGTGTCGAGCGCGGTATCCAAAGCGGCCCCATCCAGAGTGCCAAAGCCTTCATCTAAGAAGAGCGAATCCACCGCAATACGGCTGCCGGCCATCTCCGAGAGGCCGAGCGCCAAGGCCAAGGAGACCTGAAAGCGCTCGCCGCCAGAGATGTTGGAGACCGCGCGCAAGGTTTCGCCCTGGTCGTGATCAAGAATCGCGGGCAGGAGCTTTTCGGCATCGGTGACTTCGGGGTTCCAGACCATCTCGTAGCGGCCCTGGGTCATCGCACGCAGGTGGGGGTTGGCGGCCACGAGCAGCTCGCGCAGGGTAATCCCTTGGGCGTAGCGCTTGAAAGCATCGCCATTCGCGCCGCCGAGCCAACCATTCAACTGCTTCCACTGCGCGGCCAAGGGCGTGGCCTCGGCAATCTCGCGCTGCAACTCGCCCAACCGCGCCCGGCGGCTATCATCCTCGCGCAACGCCGCAGCGTGCTCCACGAGCGTGGCCGCCAAGGTTTTACATTGCGCTTCGAGCGCGGCGACTGCCTCGGCCTGCGCGGCGGGGTCCGGACACTGCGTGCGTTGCGCTTCGAGCGCCTCCAATGCGGCCGCCTGACGCGCCTGGGCGCGATCGCGCTCCTCTCTGGCCGCCTGTTGGGCAGCCTTGGCGGCAGCGAGGGCGGCCTCAGCCTGGGCGCGTGCCTCCCGGGCCCCATCGCACGCAGCCTGCAAGTGAGCGCGCACCTGCTCGGGATCGCCTGCCACGCCCAACGCCTCCAACGCGGCCTGGGTGGCAGCCACCTGCGCCTGAGCCTTGCCCAGCGCCTCATCGAAGGTCTTCTGCGTCTGCGCCAGCGCGCGCACCTGCTCCCCGACGCGGCTCAGCGCGGCCTCGTTGGCCGCCACCGTGGCGCGCAGCGCGGCGAGTTCCTGCTCCAACCGTTGTCCCTCGTCCTGATAACTCTCGGCGGCCTTCTGCGCGGCACGCTCCTGCTTGCGCAACGCGCGCTGGGCCTCATCGAAGGTCTGCCGCGCTTCGGCCAAATGCCCCTCGGCGGCCTTGCGTGCAGCCACGGCCTCGTTGTAGGCGCGGCGGCAGTCGCTCTCCTGGGGTAGCTGACCCTCGGCATAGGGGTGGTCGAGCGCGCCGCAGAGGGGGCAGGGCTGCCCGGCGTGCAATTCCCGGCGGCGATCTTCCAGCGAGGCAACGGCCGCTGCCAGATGCAGGGCGTTGAGGGCATTCGCCTCGGCGCGCTGCAACGCCTCCTGCCCCGCTTGCCAACGGGCATCCTCGGCCTGATAGCGCTCTTCGGCCGCCGCCAAGGCAGCACTCGCCTCGGCAATCGCCTGCTTGGCGCGCTCGACCTTTGGCCGCTGCGCCAGCCACCGCTTGGCGCGCACCACCCGTTCATCATCGGCGAGTTCGGGGGCATCCGGCGGCACCCACTGCGCCTCATTCAACGCCAAGTGGAGCGTTTTGGCCAACGCCTTTCCTGCGGCAATGCCCTCCTTCAAGGCCGCTTCCTCCGCCCGCGCGTCGGCCAACGCCCGGCGGTTGCGCGTTTGCGTGTCGGTGGCGTCCTTGAGCGTCTGCTTGTCGAGCCGCAGCTGCTGGGCGTGCTCGATGGCCTGCTCAAGGATCGGCGCGCGCTCCTGCTGATGAGCCACTGCCGCTTGCAACTGCTGCGCGCGCTCCTGCGCGGTGCGTGCGGCCTTTTCCTCAGCCTCACGCGCACGCACTACGGCCTGCTCGCGCTGGACGAAGTCCTGCTTCGCGGTCGCGGCGGCAACCTCGTGCTGACGGAAGGTCCGCAAGGCCTCGGCCTGGGCCTTCAACTGGTCCTCGCACACGCCGTACCGGACCTGCACGGCCTGCTGCGTTTCCACGAGCGCCTGGCGCGCCGACTCGTCCAAGGGGCTCACCTCCTGCAACCGGGTCTGCAACGCCTCCAGTCGCGCCTTCGCCTCCTGACTGCGCGCGAAGATCCGCCGGCCAATCCGCTCAAAGAGGTCGTTGCCGATGGCTTGCTGCAAGATCTCGGCGCGGTCGTTCTCCCTGGCGCAGAGGAACTGATCGAACTTGCCCTGCGCGAGCATCATCGTCCGCTGAAACTGATCGAAGGAGAGGCCCACTAAGCTAGCAACCTTCAGGCAAGTCTGCTTCGGGGCGTGCTCGCCCACCTCCAAGTTACGCTCCACATCCAACAGGGACCACCGTTCGCGCTGGAACTTCCCCTGCGCCTTTTTACGCGCGCGCTGCTGCTCCCAATGCGCGCAGAAACGCCCCTCTTCGCAGAGGAACTCCACCTCCGCGCAGCAAAAGCCCTGCCCCCGCGTCATCACCTCGTTACGCGATTGGGCAATATCCTCGCGCACCGTCCGCCCATAGAGCGCCAGGGAGATGGCATCGAGGATGGTCGTCTTTCCCGCGCCCGTATCGCCAGTAATTAGAAAGAGGCCATCCTCAAAGGCCGGGTCCTCAAAGTTAATCTGCCAACGCCCCGCCAAGGCATTCAAGTTCTCAAAGCACACACTGCAAATCTTCATTGCGCCAGCTCCTCTGCAATCACCGCTTCAACCATCTTACAATAGCGATCGCGCTCGGCCTCCGACAGCGTTGTCTCCTCCGCCAGGCGCATCTTCGCCACCTCCAAGGGCGTCATCTCGCGCAACGTCCGCCCCACAACGCCATCCATCAGCGCACTGCGCAGCCGCACCTGCGGCCGGGCATCCTCCTTCAATAGCAGCTTGAGCGCGCTCCCCTCCACCAACCCATCCAACGCCGGCCAAAAGGCCAGTAACTCCCCCTCCCCCTCCGTCACGCGCGCGGCCACATAGCCCACCTCCGCCCCGTGCTCGGCAACCAACGCGGTGAGCGCCGTCTGCACCGCCTCGGCCGTGCCCGAAAGCGTCCAAAGGGGAATCGGCGCGGTAAGCGCCACCGGCCGCACCGTCACCGGCTCGCCTGCGCGCTCCCCAAGCTCCACCACCAACACCTGCTTGGCCTGCGTCGCCTCGGCAAAACTCATCGCCAGCGGCGAACCGCTATACCGCCGCGTCTCCTGCTCGCCCACGCACTGGGCAATATGCAAGTGCCCCAACGCCACATAATCCGCCCCGGCAAAGGCACTCACCGCCTGGGCATCCACCCCGCCAATCGCCCGGCCCCGCTCGCTCCGCTCATCACTCACCTGCGCGCCCGCCACCGTGCAGTGACCCATCGCCACCACCGGTGCGCCCGCGCCCGCCGCCCGTGCTGCCGCAATCACCGCCGCATAGTGCGCCCCAAACCCCGCCGCCGCACGCTCGCGCAGCTCGCCCTCAACCGTCTGACCATGCTGCCGAGCCAGATTGGCCAACTCGCTCTCACTCATAAAGGGCACCGCTGCCACCGCCAACCCCGGTCGACCATCCGCCCGCGGCACCACAATCACCTCCCCGGCCACCTCCGCGCTCGCATTCACCACCACCTCAATCCCCAACCGTGAAAGTACCGGCCGCGCCGCCGCAAGCTGACTGGCCGAGTCATGGTTCCCCGCCGTCACGATAATCTTCCGGCACACAGTCCGCTTGGCCATCTCCGCCAAGAAGTCAAAGTAAAGCGCCTGGGCAGACGCACTCGGCTGGCGCGTATCAAAGACATCCCCGGCCACGAGTAGCGCCTCGGCCCCCTCGCGCTCGACAATCGCCACCAACTCCGCCAAAAACTGCCGATGCTCCGCAATCCGCTCCTGCTCATGCAACCGTGCACCCAAGTGCCAATCCGATGTGTGAATAATCCGCATCACGCTCTCCTAATAAGCCTTGTGAACGCCCAAAGGACATACTCAAAATAACAAATGCCACGCGCAAACGTAACTCCGAGAGTGCCAATCGCCTCGGAGACTCATACGTGTTGATTGAAGAAATACCCCGAAAGAACCTTCTCGCTCCGTGAGAATGAGACAAGGCGAAGATCCGATACGATGGAATCGATGTAAAACCATTCTTCTGGAGGCAAGGCTGAGGCTGGAATTGGATGTATCAAGCCAAGAGAATCGATACGTTCCGCCTCGCGAAAGACAGGTGCAGCATCGCCAGGAGACCACCCTAAACGAACTGTCACCGCACTTCCACCAAACTCTTTCAGGAGTCTCCGCGCCAACTCCCGCGCCCTGAACGCCCCTGCTACATCAACTTTATGCGGATCTTTACCACAAATCGCCCCGCCACCAATTGGAATCTCTGGCCCGTAGAAATCAACGGCGAGTTTCTTGCCTGAAAGTCCGTTATCACCCTCCGGTCCGCCAACAATGAAGTCTCCCATCCCGTTGAGGATGAAGTTCTCCAACGGTAAGTTTGCGATACCTACAAGGCCACGAGCCTCCAGTTCCATCAATATTTCTCTCACAACAGGCAGGACTCGCGCGTGTTGTTCCGACGCAAACAAGCCCTTCCTGTGTTGGATGCTGAGCGTAAGCCGTCGCCATGCATAACGCCCATTGTTCTTTTCGATGTGTACAAGCACTTTGAAATCCGGACCAAAGTTGTCAGACTCTTTCCGCCGCCATCTATCTATGTTACGGCCGATGTAGTTGGCGATGAAGTGCGCAGGAGGCAGATAATCCGTCTCGGGGTGATTACAGGCAAAACCAGTTACGACATTCTGATCGTCAGAAAGACCGCGGATCGCGCGTTCTTCTTCCGAAAGCGGTTCAAGGCATATATTCTGAATAATCTTCAGATTCTCTGGCGCGGGAATCCAGCTTCCACCATATCCCGCCTCCCGATAGACGTTTTGAACAATTTCCTCAACCTCTTCGTTCGAAACGGCGCATCCACCTTTCCCAGCCGCAATACGCCCATCGATAAACACATGGTCCGTGTGGACAGCACACTCCACGCCCACAAAAGCCTTATTGTCCCGCTGCACGGCGAGATCAACGAGAGATTCCACCAGGGCGTCTGCCAGTCGATCTGGATGCCCTGGAGAGATGTATTCTGCGATATGCGACCTCATTGGCGTTCTCTTTCAGTAAAGTTTAACGAACTTGTCGGCGATAGATGAGAGGTCCGTTTCTTGATTCTTGCTATAATCAGATTTGACAAGCCCAACAACGAACCTTATATCCGCCGCATGGAAGCGTTTTGCAAGCGCCGCGTCCGGCTTACCCGTAAGTCCGTCCGTAACGATGACGGCGGCATGCGGACGCTTCCTAGGCGGCAGTTCAAGGATATGCTTGAGGACGCAGTCGATGTTCGTCCCGCCTGTGGAGCTGAACTTCCGGGCAGCAAGGTCGCGGGCGGAAGCCGGATGTACGACCGTTGAAAACACATAAACCGTGCAAAGCCGGCTCCGACAATAGGGGCGAAGCACCTGCGCTACAGACGGGACCTGCCCGGCAACCGACCCCGACACATCGAAATACACGAACGCCTGCCGGTTGTCTCGGTTAGATGACGATTTAAGTCTCGTGGTTGTCCTGTATATTAGCGCGTCCCCAAACGCAATCTCTCGCGCCTCATGTGAACGGTCGCGCCAGTCTGGAAGGAATGAGGTCGCCTCACACGCCCTCTCGCGCGCAGTGCGGTGACGGACTTCTTTCTTGCCTGGTATTACCGCCTGCCGCATGAGGTGGTGAATGCCAAGACGTAAACGGCTGATAGGATCAACCTCTGCATCAAAATCACGTTCTCGCTCCTCCGCTCCGAGATCTTGCCCTTGAAGTGGACGGTCTGGACTTGGCCATTTGGAGGTAATCTTCTGAATCAATGATTTCATTTCAGCGGACATCTCGTTCTCCTCATCGCCATGAGATCCAAGCAAAAGAGGTTTGCCGTCATTGTCGCTGTCTTTGACCATGAGGGAACTCTCTTTGACGAACCCACTCACCACAAGCGCCTCGTATACATCATAATATGTGCCTGTGTCCGAACCGCCGTAAAGAAGATCGAGTACCACGTCCGCTTCACGGGGTGTTCCATCGCCCTTGGGCCGAAGAAACGCAAACGGCAGCTTGTTGGAAGGATAGTAGTCCGTAAAAAACGAGGTAAACTCCGGATTTGGAAAAAGCGAACATAGAATTGCATTAATAATCGCATCGAACACAAGATTCCGGACTTTGGTCACGCGCGGAAAAAGTGTGGTATGACCGAGAATCACATGATAAAGTTCGTGCATCACAAGCATGAAGAGATGCTCATTCGTCTGGCAATGGGCCGCAATAAAGCTCTTGTTGAGCAAAAGCTCTGGCGATTCTCCGCATGTCACGCAGGCAGTCTCGGTCTTATCAGAGAATCGGACATGGAAGAGCGACAAGAATGTCATCATCTCAAATGAGGTGGGCGGAATTACATCGAGAATCCGCGAGATAATCTTCTCTTCGTCAGTCATAACACGCCCTCACACTGGGAAAAGTATTTTGCCGGAAAGCAAATTGATGTGCCCTCAAGACATGTACACCACCCTAATTCACGGCGTGGAATGTAGAGCATACGAGACACCCGCCCAAGAATTGCGATGGTAAGAATTGGATCTTTGCAAACGATTGCATCATCGTCACCTGTATAGGCTCTTCCAACCATAAACCCCATGGGGCGCGAGACGGCATCAAGTGCGGCCTTGTATTTGCGCTCAAAATCCGTGATCCATTCCTGAGCGAAGCGCGCTTTATCCTGCATCGTCAGGTTCGCCTCAAGGCGCGATGAATCAAGACCTGCGTACTGCATACTGAACACAACCTGTTTCCCTACAGGTCGAGTAACCACATGAACGCTACTACGCGGCGGTCCACACAGATTACTGTAAGCGTTCATCACAGTCCAAACTCCTTCCAAAGGCTCTCAAACTCAGTAGACGCCTCGTCCACAGAACAAACATCGTCAAACCCCTTCAACAGATAAGAATTAAGCAGGTTGGAATGATACTGCGCTAATTCCGAGTCCGCGCCAAAGCGGTTGTTAACATCTGCGATACGCGCACCAACCGTACGAGCAATCTTGGCCCCGGTAGGCGGAACGGATATCACTCTGTCAATGTCGCCCGAAAGAACGTCTCTTATCTCATTGGCGAGCAACTCTATCGTCGTGGCTGGGATGTTTGTCCATTCGCGAATGCTAATGTATGTGGCAAGTGCTAGCCCACGCCGGAGATATGACTTCGCCTTCGCGATCCCTTCCCCGATGATGACAGCTGCTCGATCTGACGACACGATGAGCCGTTCAGCAACCATCTTCCGCAGACGGAGGACGGGATCATGGATCTTCATCAGCCGCACGAGCGGATCTGCCTCGTCGCGTACGGAAAGTTCCCACGCCGACTTGCAGATGGCCGTCAGTTCGGCCGTGTTAAGCCGCCGCCATGTCCTGTCAGGGAGTGTATTCAGGAGCGTAAGATGGGCAGAGGCATAGAGCTCTGGCGCATCAATACCCGTCCGCTTCGACAGAACTTCCCGCGCCGCATGGACAGCGATTGTGCTCCGCATGAGTATTGTCGCCCGCCGCGTTGATACATCATACTTCGCAGCGTGAAGTTGCGAAACAAGTGTGACGATGTAGGGCATCAAGCGAGGTGTCAGCTCCGCCACAAGTTCCTCATACCGTTTCCGTGCTTCATCAATGAGTTCGCGAATAGCGATGGGAAACTCGTGTCGTCCCGAGAACTGGTCAGCAAGAACCTTCTTCTGATCAGCAGGCGTCAGCTCGTCCCAATCCGGGACAGACAGAATATACGGGAATCGATCTGCAAGCGCAGCATCCAGTGGCTCAGCGCCAAGGTAGAGCGTACCACCCTCATCGAGTTCCTCACCCATCGGCGGTGGATTCATCGCCGCCCATCGATAGATTAGGCGTGTGAGCGGCCGCCCCTGCACGCGCTTATCGTAGATGATTGGAAAGAGTTTATTTTGAAGTTCCGGGCGTGTGCGGCTGATTTCATCAATAAACACGACCTCAGCGTCCCAGATACTCTCCGGCGACGAGAGGTATTCAAGTCTCGTACGTGTTACATCTGGGAGCGGAACACCTACGAGATCGTCGTAATTGATGAGGCTTGCGTTGTAAGTCCGGAATTCCATACCCAACGCCTCCGCGAGGCGCTCCAGAACAAAACTCTTTGCACACCCATGCGATCCAACAAGTAGCAACGGGTCGCCGGAAAGCAACGCCGCCAGCAGGACAGGCTCAGCCTTCCTCCATCCATACAGACCCAATGGTTCGGTTATTAACGACTTCATATCAATCTATCCTCCCCAACCTACAAAGCACGCGTCACCGGCCAGAAATTCTCTGGCCCATTACATAGATGACATTCGGGTTCATCCATGTACATAGAAAAACCCCTTCGCTCGCCCATGTTGCCGTTGCCGATACGCCATATCGAATCCCACGGGTTATGTTCAATCCAATTGAGGTGTATGGCGTGATCAACGGAGTGAAAAACATCGCAGGAGTGTACCGTAACCATTGTATCTCCCTTGGAGACGATCGCAGACTGTGCCCGCATTCCGTCCATATCGACATCCCCATTATCGTCCCCCCTAAGGAGGACAATGTACTTATTAACATCCCTTGTGTTTGATTTCAGATTCATTCGTTTGCATCCTTTGCCAAGATTTTCAGTAGGGGATACCTCCCCCTTACAAACGAACGGCCGCACATCTTGTGTTCAAGACGCGCGACCTTAACGGAACATGTTTCCCTTACGGGCACATCGCCTCTTTGGCTACCACCGTGGCGTTCTACTCGGTTGGTGCGATTGACCTTACGACCAATCGTCTCCTGATGTCTTGACGGCGAGCATTATAGCACATTGCCGTTCTAATCACAAGGGGGGGATGTTGGCCGCTCCCGCGCCGCAAGGTGATCCAGGGCCTCCCTCAAGGCGACCTAGGCCCTACTCAAGGCGACCTAGGCCCTCCCTCAAGGTGTCCCAGGCCCTACTCAAGGCGACCTAGGCCCTACCTCAAGGTGACCTAGACCCTAGGTCGAGGCGGGGTAGGCCCTACCTCGAGGCGGGGTAGGCCCTACCTCAAGGTGCGCTCCACGCGTCTAAGGTTAAAATCTTCCCGGCCCCGGGCGAAGATTGTTCCCCAGCTGGGGAACGCTTGGTACCCCAATTGGGGTACAAGCGGTACGCTAATTGGGGAATACCACAGCCCCAGAGCAGATGACCCTTTGGGTCCCGATTCCGGATGTTGCGCGGGCGAGAGGAGTACGGCATTGGTGGACGATGGGCGCGCATGAAACGGTCCCTTTGGGATGCCAAACATATTATCAAGCAAAGTGTTAACCGTACGAATGACAACAGGGGTTATTACATTTGTGCCCATAGGAGGCTCCTTTCGTTTGGTTATAACCCTTCTTGTCGTAGAGAATGAGCAGGGCTCTCTCAAGTCCGGTACACGCAGGGACTCCTTTATTTCGGCGCGATGGGCCCCGACTTTGGTCGGGATCGGGGTGAAATTGGCGGGATAATCCCCTAAAGTGCGGCCAAAAGCGCAAAAAACAATCCTTTGAGAGAGAAAAGACTTGACGCAAAGGTGGGGAAAAGTGTTTAATAGTGTCACAAAAGGTCAAGCCGTGATGGAAACAACGAACGAGGTGAATACGATGCAAGGCGACGCCGTCCTGTCGGGCGTGGCGCAGCATGCGTTGGATCCGAAGCGGCGCGTGACGATTCCGTCGGGGTGGCGGGATGCGTTGGGGAAGCCGGCCTATGTCTTTGTGATGGCCGATCCGCACGAGAAGTGTCTGCGGCTGTTGAGCAATGAGCGGATGCAGGGGCTGCGGGAGAAGTTGCTGGCAAAGCGCTTTTCGGACCCCTTGGTGGCGCAGAAGTTGCGGGTATTGGGGCAGAATACCGAGCAGTTGCCGCTGGATGTGCAGGGGCGCATTCGGATTAGCGACCGCTTGCTGAACTTTGCGGGGATTACCGGGAAGATTGCCTTTGTGGGGGCAATTACCTATGGTGAGATTTGGGCTGCCGAGGCGCGGCCGCAGGAGGCTTCGGTGGATCAGGCGGCATTGAGCGAAGCGTTGGCGGCACTGGACTTCTAGCGGAGGTGGGCGATGCATATTCCAGTGTTGCTTGAGGAGACAATCGCGGCCCTGGCGCCACGCCCGGGGTGCGTGTATATTGATGGTACGCTCGGCCAAGCCGGCCACGCGAGCGCGGTGATGCGCCAGGCCGGGGCCACCGGTCGGCTCCTGGGAATTGATCGCGACCCCGAGGCTCTTGAACGCGCGCGCGCAAACCTTGCGCGCGCGGAAGTCCCTGGCGAGCATGTCTTGGTGCAGGGGGCCCACGGCGACATCGAGGCCCTGGCCAAGGCGAACGGCTTTGCGCAGGTGGATGCCATTTTGCTGGACCTGGGCGTCAGCAGCGACCAGCTGGATACGCCCGAGCGCGGCTTCTCCTTCCGCAATGATGGGCCGCTGGATATGCGGATGCGTAATGACGCCGGGGAGACGGCTGCAGAGTTGCTCGCGCGCCTCTCGGTCCCGGAGATGTGCGAACTCTTCCGCACCTTGGGCGAGGAGCGGCGCGCCTTTACGATTGCCAAGGCCATTGAGCGCGAGCGCAATCGGGCGCCCATCACGCGGACCCTGCAGCTGGCCGAGGTAGTGGCCCGGGCGGTGGGTGGTGCACACACGAAGGGGCGGAACCCGGCCACGCGCGTCTTCCAAGCGCTGCGCATGGCGGTCAATGACGAGATGGGGGACTTGGAGCGGGCGCTCGAGGGCGGGTTGCGGCTGCTCAAGCCCGGCGGGCGTTTGGCGATCATCACCTTCGAGAGTCTGACCGACCGGGTGGTGAAGCAGCGCTTCCGGGCCCATTGCGGGCGCGAGGTGGCGCTCCAGCAGGGCGGCAGCGAGTGGCAGGGCGAATTGCCGCGCACGCAGGCGATTTTCAAGAAGGCGGTGACCGGGCAACCGGCAGAGATTGAGGCAAACCCCCGCGCGCGGACGGCGAAACTGCGCGTGGTGGAGAAGTTGGCAGAGGAGGCGTAAGGCTATGGCAAAGCGAAACAGACGGTGCAAAACCTTTCGAATGAAGGCGGCAACTTTGGGGCTGGCAACGCTGATTGCCTTCATTGTTGCCCCTTGGATTGTCTACTCCCTACTCTTGATGCACACCGACCAGGTGGGCTCGCAAATCCGCCTCCTGGAGCGCGAGAAGCGTGCGCTGAATGAGACGCGCCGCCGGCAGGAGGCCGAGTGGAACCAGCTGGCCGAGCCGCGGCGGTTGGACGAGGCGATGGCTTCGCGCGGGCTGCGCCTGGCCTACGCCCCGCCCGAGCGCACCGCCACGGTCCTCCCCAACGGCCAAATGCGGCTCGCCCGCCCGGTCTACCGCGCCCTCGAACTGGCCAAGCAGGAGCGCCAGCAGAGCGGCGACCGCGCCCAAGCCCGGAACCGCCGCTGACCGAGAGGCATCCGCGCGGAGGTCTGATGGTTCGCAGCGAGCTGCAATACGCCCGGCGATGGATGGCGCTCATCTTGAGCGCCATGGTGCTTTTCTTTAGCCTCATCTTCGCCAAGCTCTTCAAGCTCCACATTCTTGACCCGCGTGAGCCCGGCTATGAAGCGCCGGACTATGAGACCAAGTTCACCCTGCCCGGACTGCGCGGGCGGATCTTGGACCGCAATGGCAATGTCCTGGCCGAGACCATTGCCGGGCGCGACATCTACGTGGACCAGAAGGATGTCAAGCTCAAGCTCCTGCCGCCCGAGCGCGTGGCCGAGTTGCCCCTGGAGCTGGCCAAACTTCTAGGCGTCAGCCAAGAGAAGATGATTGACGCCTTTACCGGCACGCATGTCATCAACGGCCTCAAGCGCAGCAGCGTAAAGGTCTGCGAGGTGGCCGATGAGGCGATTTTGACCGAGCTACGCGAGCGTTCAGCCCGGAGCGTAGCACCGAGCAACCGCATTGCCGGCATCAACTTCCGCGACCTGCGCCCCATTCGCTCCTACCCCAACGGCGCGCGCCTCAGCCATGTCATCGGCTTCATCGACAAGGACAACAACGGCATCTACGGCATCGAGCAGCGCTTCGATGCGCTCCTGCGCGGGCAGAACGGGGAGGTCGTCTCGGTGCGCGACAACCGGGCCCGCGAAATCCGCACCCGCCGCATCAGCGAAAAGAAGGCCGAGCACGGTCACGACGTGGTCCTGACCATCGACAACAACATCCAATACATCATCGAGAAGGCCCTCGCCAAGACCCTCGAAGACTTCCAGGCCAAGTCCGGCATCGTCATCGTACAGCACATCAAGAGTGGCGAAATCTTGGGAATGGCCACCCTGCCGTGCTTCAATCCCGCCGAATACCGTTCCTTTAACGCTAGCGAGTGGCAGAACATCGCCATCGGGCGGAACTACGAGCCCGGGTCGGTGATGAAACCGCTGACCATCGCCATGGCCCTCAACTACGGCCTCATCACCGAACGCACCCCCTTCGACGTGGGCACCAAGCGCATTTGGTACTACGCCGGCAAGCCGCTGCGCGACCACGCCACCGGCATCCTCCACGCCCGCGAAATCATCCTCCAATCCTCCAACATCGGCACCGCGATGATCGGCCTGCGCATGGCCGAGCCGCAGCCCAAGCTCGGCATCAAGCACGAATACGAGTTCCTTTGGCGCGCCTTCCGCGCCCTCGGCTTTGGCGAAAAGACCGGCATTGAGCTCGTCGGTGAGCAATCGGGCATCCTCCCGCACTACTCCAAGTGGAGCAAACTCTCCCCCACCCGCATCCCCCTGGGCCAAGGTATCGCCGTCACCGCCATCCAGCTCGTCAGTGCCTACGCCACCATCGCCAACGGCGGCGTGCACATGCGCCCGACCATCTTCCGCGAACTGCGCACCCACGAAGGCGAAGTCATCCGCCAAAACACCCCCGAAGTCATCGGCCAACCCCTCTCCCCCGAGGTCTGCGCCAGCGTGATGGAGATGATGAGCGGCATCACCGATCCCAAGCAACGCGGTACTGCCCGCCGCGCAAAACTCCGTTCCTACACCGTCGCCGGCAAGACCGGCACCGGCCAAATCCCCGTCAACGGCCACTACAACCGCACCGACTACAACGCCACCTTCATCGGCATCTACCCCGCCTCCGCCCCCGAGCTCGTCATCCTCGTCACCATCGAGCGCCCCCAAGGCGGCAACCGCGACGGCGGCTTCGTCGCCGCCCCCACCTTCGCCGCCGTCGCCGAAGAAATCGGCCACTACCTCGGTCTGCCTGCCGATAAACCCCTCCCGGAGGACACCCCGTGACCACCCTCCTCTCCATGGCCCCCATCGACCTCTCGGCCCTCACCGATGCCATCCTCGCCTCCGCCGAGCACCCCTGGCTCCAAGGCTGGTTCACCGCCGTGGCCACCTTCTTCTTCGAGAATGTCGTCTGTTGGACCATTGTCCCGCCCCTCCTCTCCGAAGGCATCCTCGGCTGGATGACCGCCCTGCAAAGCACCTTCTGGGGCGTCTTCGTCGGCGACATCCTGATGTACCTACCCGTGCGCTTTGCGATGCGCTACGTCGCCAAGATCCGCTGGGTCCGCAAACACCAAGACCAAATCGAGGCCTGCGGACACTTCTTCGACCGCCACCTCGGCAAGACCCTCTTCATCATCCGCTTCACCCCCGGCATCCGCACCCCCGCCCTCCTCGCCGCCGGCATGCTCCGCGTCCACTTCGGCCAATACACCCTCTACTCCGCCCTCTCCTGCCTCTTCCAGAGCGCAATCATCACCTTCTTCATGCCCAAGTGCTACGCCCCGCTCATCGCCTGGCTCAAAGGCCTCTGGCAGCACCACCCCCTCCTCGTCCTCACCCTCATCGGCGCCTTCTTCGCCGCCTTCATCCTCGCGCAATACTTCATCGCCCGCGCCGTGATGAACCGCCTCTCCGCCCGCAAACCCCAACCGTAACTCCCGCACCGAGGGATTCTTGCCCTTAGCCAACGGCTCTGGAAGCCGTTTCTTCAGCGCCTCGACGCCACCTACACCCGCCTCGTCGGCGAACGCTAATCCCCGCCCCCGCGCCTACCTCATTTCGAGGTAGGGCCTACCTCGACTCGACCTAGGCCCTACCTTTTTTAGGGGTATCGGCGGGCTCGGACGGGGGTGGAGGCAGGGGGTGTTTCGGTAAGCGTTTTGCAGGCCGCAGTCCCCGGCGGCCTGGATCCCCACCTGGGACGCGAGGAGGCGGCCCGTCAGAACGGGCACCCCACTCCTCCCCTCACCCGCCCCGAAGCAAAAGCGAACCCGGGCCTACCTCGAGGCCAACCCGGGGCGGAGATGCTAGAAGGTCGGCCCCTGCCCAGTTCCTCCCCCAGCCACTCCGTCGCGGAAGTCCGAGCAACGCGAGGAGCTATGTCAAAACGCGCCCTGTCGACTGTCCACTGTCGACTCGCTCGCGCAGCGAACCCCCTCGCAAGCACACGCGCGCGGGTTGTGATAGACTATGCGGCCGTTTTCAACGAAGGACGAGCCTTATGGAAGAAAAGTATCCGTTTAACGCGATTGAACCGAAGTGGCAGAAGTATTGGGACGAGCACGGCACCTTCCGGTGCGACGCGCACGACGAGAGCAAGCCCAAGTTCTATTGTCTGACGATGTTCCCCTACCCCAGCGGCCACATGCACGTGGGCCACGGGCGCAACTACATTATGGGCGATGTCATCACGCGCTACAAGAAGATGCTCGGCTACAACGTCCTCTCGCCCATGGGCTGGGACTCCTTCGGGTTGCCAGCGGAGAACGCGGCCAAGAAGTTCCACGTCCACCCGCACAAGTGGACGATTGAAAACATTCAGGAGATGAAGCGCCAGGTGCGCAGTTGGGGCGTGGGCTACGATTGGGAGCGCGAGATTGCCACCTGCCACCCCGATTACTATAAGTGGACCCAGTGGGTCTTCCTGCAGGCCTACAAGCTGGGCGTGGCCTATCAGAAGGAGGCGCCGGTGAACTGGTGCCCGCTCTGCACCAACCTGGCGAACGAAGAGGTGACCGCCGATGGCCACTGCGTCCGCTGCGGCCGCCCGGTGGAGAAGAAGAACCTCAAGCAGTGGTTCTTCCGCATCACGGCCTATGCCGACCGCCTGCTCAAGGACCTGGACCTGCTCGAGGGCTGGCCGGAGAAGGTCCGCCAGATGCAGGCGAACTGGATTGGCAAGTCGCAGGGCGCGAAGGTGAACTTCAAGGTGACGGAGACGGGCGATGATTGCCCAGTCTACACCACCCGCCCGGACACCATCTTCGGCGTCACCTTTATGGCCATCGCTCCGGATCATCCGCTGCTGAAGAAGTTGTTGCCCGGGACGGCGAAGGAGGCCGAGGTCAAGGCCTTCACCGAGAAGCTCGCCAATATCCCCGCCGCCGAGCGCTTCTCCGATGCGCTGGCCAAGGAGGGCGTCTTTACCGGCTTCCACGTCACCAACCCCTATAATGGCGATAAGGACATCGAGCTGTGGGTGACGAACTACGTGGTCTCCGACTCGGGCACCGGCATCGTGATGGCCGTCCCCACCCACGACCAGCGCGACTGGGACTTCGCCACCAAGTACGGCATCGCCAAGAAAATCGTCATCCAGAACCCCGAGCAGACGCTCTCGCTCGAGACGATGACCGCGGCCTATGTGGAGGACGGCACGCTCGTCGCTTCCGGGCCCTTTGATGGTCAGCCCAACCGCCAGGCCCTCAAGGCCATTATTGAGTATGGCGCGAAGGAAGGCTTTGCCGAGGCCACCACCAACTTCCGTATCCGCGATTGGAATGTGGCCCGCCAGCGCTACTGGGGCGCGCCCATCCCGATTGTCCACTGCCCGCACTGCGGCGCGGTGCCGGTGCCCGAGGATCAGCTCCCCGTGCGTCTGCCCGATGATGTGGACTTTAAGAGCGACCAGGGTAACCCCCTCGCCCGCCACGAAGGCTTCATCAACACCACCTGCCCCAAGTGCGGTGCCCCGGCCAAGCGCGAGACCGACACCCTCGCCCAATGGCTCTGCTCGTGCTGGTACTTCCTGCGCTACATCGATGCGCGCAACGAAAAGGCCCCCTTCGATAAGGCCCTGGTGGATAAGTGGATGCCCGTGGACCAGTACATCGGTGGCGTGGAGCACGCCGTGCTCCACCTCCTCTACTCGCGCTTCGTCGTCAAAATCCTCAACGACGCTGGCGCCCTCGATTGTGTCGAGCCCTTCAAGGCCCTCTTCACCCAGGGGATGATTTGCAAGCGCTCCGAGAAGGACGGCAAGCTCTACAAGATGTCCAAGTCCGTCGGCAACGTCGTCTCCCCCGATGACCTCATCCGCGACTATGGCGCCGACACCGTCCGCCTCTACACCCTCTTCATCGGCCCGCCCGAGCTCGATGCCGAGTGGCAGGACGCCTCCATCCAGGGGCCCTACCGCTTCCTCTGCCGCCTCTGGAAGAAGGCCTACGACGCCAAGGCCATCGTCCCGGCCGAGGAGACGCCCGTCGACGGCGCGGCCCTCACCCCGGCCGAGCGCGACCTCTGGCGCAAGCTCCACCAGACCCTGCAGAGCGTGACCGACTCCATCGAGCACGGCTTCCGCTTCAACACCGCCATCGCCCAGCTAATGGAGCTGATGAACACCGCCGACAAGGCCAAGATCGGCCCGGACTCCTCCTCCGCCGCCAAGGCCCTCCTGCGCGAAACGGTCGTCACCATCGCCCGGATGATGGCCCCCATCACCCCGCACATCGCCGAGGAGATTTGGGCCGAGTTCGGTTGCCAGCCCGAGGGCGTGATGAACGCCGGTTGGCCCAAGGTCAACCCCGAGGCGCTGAAGGAAGACTCGCTGCAGATCATCCTCCAGGTCAACGGCAAGATGCGCGGCAAACTCACCGTCCCCGCCGGCCTCTCGCGCGAGGAACTTGAGGCCGCCGCCCGCGCCTCCGAGGAGGTCAAGCGCTTCACCGAGGGCCAGACCATCGTCAAGGTCATCGTGGTCCCCGGCAAGCTCGTCAACATCGTGGCCAAGTAAAGGCCCCTAGGGCCGGCACGCCGGTGCCGGCCCCGCTTTTTACCCGCGTGGCGGGAGAATGACTACCCTTCAGGAGAAGTTCCTATGACCAAAGGTCTTTCGTTGCTTTCCGGCGGGCTTGATTCGATGCTCGCCATCTGCGTCTTGCGCGACCAGGGGGTCCACATGGAGGGCGTGGTCTTTAAGAGCCCCTTCTTCGGCACCAAGGCCGCCGAGAAGGCCGCCGCGCAGCTCAAGGTGCCACTGCATATCGTCGACTTCACCGACGAGATTCTCGCCCTGGTCCGCAACCCGCCGCACGGCTTTGGCGGGGCGATGAATCCGTGCATTGACTGCCACGCCGCGATGATTCGCCGTGCGGGCGAACTGATGCGTGAGTGGGGCTTCGACTTCGTCTCCACCGGCGAAGTGCTCAACCAGCGCCCGATGTCGCAGAACCGCAAGAGCCTGGAGACCGTGGCCGAGAGTTCGGGGCTCAAGGGGTTGCTCCTGCGCCCGCTCTCCGCCCAGCACCTCACCCCCACCCTCCCCGAGGAGGATGGCCGCGTGGACCGTACGCGCCTCCTGGACCTCCAGGGCCGCCAGCGCCAAGCGCAGATGGCCCTAGCCCAGCACTTTGGCCTCTTGGAATATCCCTCCCCAGCTGGCGGCTGCCGCCTCACCGAAAAGGGCTTCTGCCGAAAGTTGCGCGACCTCTATGACCACACCGACGGCATCCCGCCCCGCGAGGATGTCGAGCTCCTGGTCTTCTCTCGCCAGTTCCGCCTGCCGGAAGGCGGGCGTATCATCGTGGGCCGCAACCGCGCCGACAACCAGGCCCTCAAGGCCCTCGCCGCTCAGGGCCGCACCATCCTCCATACCGTCAATATCCCCGGCCCCACCGCCGCCGTCCTCGGCCCCATCAACGAGGCGGACCTCCTCCGCGCCGCCGCCATCATCGCCAACTACGGCGACAAGGGCGCCCTCACCGAGATTATCGTCAAGATTATCACCCCCGAGGGCAAGCGCGACATCACCGTCTCCCCCCTCCCCCGCGAAGTCTACGAGCCTTGGATGCTGTAGGAGCGAGGACGGAGGGCAGATGACGGATAACAGCGCGCCTTCGGCCGATCGGCCAAAGGCGCGCTGTTATTTCTTCGCTGTCATCGGTCTGCAGCGCACAGCGCCGCAGACCTTTCTCATTTAATTCATCGCCAGCAGTTCGCGATACTTGGGCATCGGCCAGAGGTCATCGCTCACCAGCCCTTCGGCGCAGTCAACCACGTGGCGCAGGCGCTGCATCTGGGCGACAATGTCATCGGGGTGCTTACCCGCCATCGCGCGGGCGAGGGCATCGCTCCCCTCGGCCACCTTTTGGAGCTTCTCGTCCAACGCTTCGGCGCGCGCGTGCATCGCCTCGGCGCTCTTGCTGAGCTTGAGAATGCCCAGCGCCTGCCAGGTCTCGGCTAGACGGCGCAGTTCCGCTTCGATGGCGGGAATGACGCGCCCGCGGACCATCTCCTGCAGCACCTTGGCTTCGATGCCCAGTTTGCGCTCATACTCAGCCAGGAAGACATCGTGGCGCGAGCGCAGTTCTGCGGGCGTGAGCACGCCCATCTTCGCAAAGAGCTCAAAGTTCTTATCGGTGATTTGGCAGGCCAAGGCCTCGGGGGTGTTGCGCAGATTGGGCAGGCCGCGCTTCTTGGCCTCGGCCACCCATGCCTCGGAGTAGCCATCGCCATTGAAGATCACCCGGCCGTGGTCACGGAAGACGGCGCGCAGCACGCGCTCGAGTCCCTCGTGGAAGCGCCGCTTGGGCAGCTTGTCAATCGCCGCGGCCAGCACCTCCATCGATTCGGCCACCATTGTGTTGAGCACCATGCACACGCCCGAGCAATTCTGGCTGGAGCCCGGCGCACGGAACTCAAACTTGTTGCCGGTGAAGGCGAAGGGCGAAGTGCGGTTACGGTCGGAGGTGTCGCGCGGAATCGGCGGGAGCGTATCCACCCCGATACGCAACTTCTCGGCCCGACCGCGCGTAGCCTCGCCGCCCCCCTGCTCCAGCCGGCGAATAACCCCGGTGAGCTCATCGCCCAGGAAGATCGAGACAATCGCCGGCGGCGCCTCCAACGCACCCAGGCGGCAATCGTTCCCCAGCGAAGCCGTAGCCGCGCGCAGCACATCGGCATGCAAATCCACCGCGCGCACCACCGAAGCGAGCACCGCCAGAAAGATCGCATTCTCCTGCGGATTGCTCCCGGGGTCGAGCAAATTACGCCCCTTGTAAGCCACCGACCAATTGTTATGCTTGCCCGATCCATTCACCCACGCAAAGGGCTTCTCGTGCAGCAGGCAGACCAGCCCATGGCGCTCGGCCACATTGCGCAAGGTCTCCATAATCAGCATGTTGTGGTCCACCGCCAAGTTGAGCTCCTCGAACATCGGCGCGAGCTCGAACTGCGCGGGCGCGGTCTCATTATGGCGCGTCTTGGCCGGAATGCCCAAGCGCCAGAGCTCCTGCTCCACCTCCTCCATAAAGGCCAGCACGCGCGGCTTGATGGAGCCAAAGTAGTGATCCTCGGAGAGCTGACTGCGCGCCGGCGGCGCCCCCACCAACGTCCGCCCACACTGCATCAGGTCCGGACGCTTGGCCCAAAGCGCCTTATCCACCAAGAAATACTCCTGCTCGGCGCCCAAGGTAATATCCGCGTGGCCGCCCGTTTCGCCAAAGCACGCCATCAGCTTCTGGACGGCCTTGTCCATCGCCTGCATCGAGCGCAGGAGCGGCGTCTTCTTGTCGAGCACCTCGCCGGTATAGGAGCAGAAGACCGTCGGGATGCAGAGCGTGGCGCCGTTGCTATGGCGCTTGATAAAGGCCGGACTCGTGACGTCCCAAGCCGTGTAGCCACGCGCCTCGAAGGTGCAACGTAGCCCGCCCGAGGGGAAACTCGAGGCATCCGGTTCGCCCATAATCAAGTTCTTACCCGAGAAGCGCGCAATGGTCTCGGCCATGCCTGCGGGCTCATAGAAGGCGTCGTGCTTTTCGGCGGTGCTGCCCGTGAGCGGCTGGAACCAGTGCGTAAAGTGCGTTGCCCCGCGCGCCATCCCCCACTGCTTGAGAGCGTGGGCCACCTCGTTGGCGATGGATGGATCGAGCGGCGCGCGGTCGCGCATCGTATGCAAGAGCGTCTCGACCGTATCTTTGGCCAGATACTCGCGCATCGCCTGCTCATTAAATACATCAGATCCGTACTTTAACTCTTCAAGGCTCATAGGCTTCTCCAATCTACTGCGCCGCGCAGTATAGCAAAACCCTACGTTAGCCGCCAGCAGTTAGCGAATGGCTGTTAGCAGGGTGCTCGCTATCGCTCGCGTGAAGTCCAAAGCGATAGCGAAGGAGCTATGCCACAACGGAGGCGGGCGCGGAGCGCCCAACGGACAGCTGACAGCGCGCGTGCCGCGACGGAGGGACTGGCAGTCCATTATTCGGGCTTTCCACCTCCGGCGACAGCTTTCACATCTATCGCCTATCGAAAAAGCAACCCGGCCCGGGTCGAACTAATAAGACCCCGTCTTATTGGCAATAAGGCCCCGTCTTATTAGCAACAAGACCCCGTCTTATTGCCAACAAGGCCCCGTCTTATTAATTCGTCCCCGCCCGAGCCAAACTATTAGAGGGCGCGAAGCTCGCTGACGCGAGCAGAGGACGAAGGACGGAGGACAGCGAAGCTCGCTGCAGAGGCTCCTCGCGCGAGCGCGCTTTTCCACCTTTCTGGGCGGCTAAAGCCGCCCGCTACGATGAGGCTCCTCGCGCTTTTCCGCTGGAAAATGCGGCTGAATGGGCGTATAATGGGAGGTGTTTTGGGTTTATTTGGCTTGGAGGATTTGCCGATGAAGAAGGGTCTTGGCTTGTTATTGGTGCTGGCGGCGATTGGCGGCGGGGCGTGGTGGTATTTTTCGCGGCCGCAGGAGCAGGTGGTGCCGGTGGCGTATAAGACGGCGGAGCTGACGCGCGGGCAGGTGACGCAGACGATTCGCGCGACGGGGACGATTGAGCCGGAGGACTTGATTGATATTGGCGCGCAGATTACCGGGCAGATTATGGCCTTTGGGGTCGACACCCAGGGGCGCGAGGTGGATTATTGCTCGGAGGTGAAGAAGGGGCAGCTGCTCGCGCGAATTGATGATGTGACCTATAAGGCAGAGGTGACGATTGCCAAGGCCAATCTGACGACGGCACAGGCGCAGTTGGCCGGGGCGAAGGCGGATGTGGTGCAGTTCGGCGCGAAGTTGCGTCAGGCGGAGCGGGATTGGAAGCGCGCGCAGGCGTTGGGTGTGGGGGACGCGCTCTCGCAGAAGGATTACGATGCTTATCAAAGCGCCTACGAGACGGCGGCGGCGAGTTTGGATGTGGGGGAGGCCTCGGTGAAGCAGGCGGAGGCGGCCATCGAGCAGGCGCAGGCGCAGCTGGAGAAGGCCGAGCGAAACCTCTCGTACTGCGACATTCTCTCGACGGTTGATGGGATTATCATTGACCGGCGCGTGAATATCGGCCAGACGGTGACGGCCTCGATGAGCACGCCCTCGCTCTTCCTGGTGGCGAAGGATCTGGGGAAGATTGAGATTTGGGTACCGGTTAACGAGGCGGATATTGGCTCGATCCAGGTGGGGCAGTCGGTGCGCTTTACGGTGGATGCCTTCGCCGGGAAGACCTTTACAGGCAAGGTCGGGCGCGTGCGGCTGAATGCGTCGATGACCTCCAACGTGGTCACCTACACGGTGGAGGTGACCACCGAGAACCCCGGGAACCTGCTGCTGCCCTACCTGACGGCGAATGTCTCCTTCATTCTGGCCGAGTCGCCGGCCGAGTCGCTCTTGGTGCCGGTGACGGCGCTGCGCTGGCGGCCGGAGGGGTGGCAGGAGCCGGTCGAGTTCGCGGGCAAGGATTACCTCTTTGTGCAGGATGAGGCGGGCAAGCCGGTGGCGATGGCGGTCCAGGCCGGGGTAAGCGATGATGTGAATACGGCCATCCTCTGCGAGGCGTTGGAGCCGGGCGACACGGTGATCACCGGCACGCTGACAGCCATCGAGGTGCAGCAGGCCTCCGCCGCCGGCGAAAATCCCTTTATGCCCAAACCGCCGAAGTGGGGGAAGAAGAACAATCCCCCGCCCCGGCCCTAAGCGGAGAGATGCGATGGTCACGCCCTCCCCCTCCCCCGCCGTCGGCCCGGCAGCCCCCGGGCGCGTGCTGATTGAGCTCAAGGATCTGCGCAAGACCTACCGTCTTGGCGATGTGGATGTGCCGGTGCTCAAGGGAATCAATATGGTCATCCGCGAGGGGACGCTGCTGGCGCTGATGGGGCCCTCGGGCGGCGGGAAGTCCACCTTGATGAACATTTTGGGCTTTCTGGACACCTCCTCGGGCGGGCAATACTTGCTCGACGGGCGCGATGTGACGACCCTCTCGGCCAATGCGCGCGCTGACCTGCGCAATGAGCGCATCGGCTTTGTCTTCCAGAACTTCAATCTGCTGGCGCGCACCTCGGCGTTGAAGAATGTGTTGATGCCCCTGGAGTATGCCCGCAATCGCAAGAGCGCCCGCGAAGAACGCGCCTGGGCCGAGCACCTGCTCACGCGTGTGGGGTTGGGCGAGCGGATGGAGCACCAGCCCTCGCAGATGTCCGGCGGGCAGCAGCAACGCGTGGCCATTGCCCGGGCGCTGGTCAACCGGCCCAAGATTCTCTTTGCCGATGAGCCCACGGGGAACCTCGACTCCAAGACCTCCGAGGAGGTGCTGCGGATGTTCCAGGAGCTCAACGAGCAAGAGGGGATTACCATCGTGCTCGTCACCCACTCGCCGGAGGTCGGCGCCTTCGCCAAAGAGGCCTACCATATCAAGGACGGGCTGGTGGTCGGCGGCACCTACAACGAGCGCTAAGGGAGGGAGAAGCCGATGATCAAGCAAATCCTCGCGGCCTTCGTTTCGCTCAAGCGCAATATTCTGCGTTCGCTCTTGACGATGCTGGGCATCGTGATTGGCGTGGCGGTGGTGATTACGATGATGGAGATTGGCGCCGGCGCCTCGCAATCCATCAAGCGCTCCATCTCGAATATGGGCACCAATGTGATGATGATCTGGCCCTCGGCCGTCAAGACCGCCGGGATTAGCTCAGGCTCGGGCGGCACGGTCACACTCACGGAAGAAGACTGCCAAGCCATCGCCGCCGAGTGCCTCTCGGTCGAGGCCGTCACACCCTCGCTCTCGCGCCGCGGCATTCAGGCCATTGCCGGCAACCGGAACTGGACCCCCTTCACGGTCTACTCGGGCAATGAGGATTACTTCACCGTGCAATCGTGGGGCAGCCCCGAGAGCGGGCGCTACTTCACCAAGCGCGAGGTGGACGTCTCCGCCTGCGTCTGCGTTATTGGGCAGACGGTCAAGAACGAACTCTTTCCGGGGCAGGAGGCTGTTGGCCAAGACCTGCGCCTGAACAACGTCCTCTTCCGCATTATCGGCGTGTTGCCGCGCAAGGGGGCCAATATGATGGGGATGGACCAGGATGACACGGTGATTGTGCCCTGGAAGACGATGCGCAGCCGCCTCTCGCGCTCGGGCTCCTCGGCCACCGGCGCCTCGGGCTCCACCTCGTCGACCTCCACCACCTCCTCGACCAGCGACGTCTACCCCGAAAGCTCCACCTCCACCTATCCGGCGCGCGACTCGGTCCAGGCGCAGAACTATCCCCTGCCCGTGCGCTTTAACAATATCGACCAGATTACCGTCTCGGCCAAGACCCCCGAGCAGGTGCCCGACGCAATGGCGCAGATCTGCGAGGTCCTGCGCCGGCGCCACAACATTGCCCCCGGTGCGGAGGATGACTTCTCCATCCGCGATATGTCCGAAATGCTCAAGACGATGACCGCCACCAGCGGGCTGATGACCACCCTGCTGCTGATTGTGGCGATGCTCTCGCTCGTGGTTGGCGGCGTGGGAATTATGAATATTATGCTGGTGAGCGTGACCGAGCGCACGCGCGAGATTGGGCTGCGGATGGCCGTTGGCGCGCGCGGCAGCCGCATCCTCTCGCAGTTCCTCACCGAGTCGGTCCTGCTCTGCATCTTGGGCGGGCTGGTGGGGATTGGCGTGGGGCGCTGCGCCTCGTTAGTCATTGCGCAGGTCCTCCATTGGCCGGTGCAAGTTTCGCTCAATGCGATCCTCATCTCGGCTGGGATTTCGGCGGTCATCGGCGTGGCCTTCGGCTTCTATCCCGCCTGGCGCGCCAGCCGCCTGAACCCCATCGATGCCCTGCGCCACGAATAACCCGGAGCCCCCCGACGATGCCCGACCCCGCCCCCACCGAAGCCGCCCTCCTTGCCGCCGCCCGTCAGGCCGCCCTCAAGGCCTACGCGCCCTACTCGCACTTCCGCGTTGGGGCCGCGCTCTTGGGCGAAGATGGCCGCATCTACACCGGCTGCAATGTGGAAAACGCCTCCTACGGCCTCACCCTCTGCGCCGAGCGAAATGCCTGCTTCCACGCTATCGCCGAGGGCTGCCGCCGCTTCACGGCCTTGGCCCTGGCAGCCGAGCGCCCGGTGCCGCCCTGCGGCGCCTGCCGGCAGGTCCTCGCCGAGTTCTGCCCGCCCAAGATGCCGATCCTTCTAGGCGCGTTGGACGCGGCCGCCCCCGTCACCCGCACCACCCTCGGTGCCCTCTTTCCCGACCCCTTTGCCCTCTAATGCGCCCCGAGCGCCCCTGTTGAAAGGAACCCACACCATGAAATCCTGGCTTCTGTTACTTAGCTGCCTAACGCTCACCGCCGGCGCGCTTGCCGCCGAAGGTGAAAAGGGCTTCGCCCCCTCCACCGTCCCCACGCCCAAGGGCTGCGAGCAGATCAAGGTGGTCAAGCCCAAGGGCGAACACGACCTGGCCAAGGCCATCGCCAAGGCGAAGGCGGAGAAGAAGTTCCTCCTGGTCCAGTATGGCCGCGAAAACTGCACCAACTGCCAGAAGGTCTGGAATATGCTTGGCGATGGGCGCATCAAGTTGCCCGCGGACTTCCTCTATGCCGATACCTCCTGCGATGATGCCGAGACGCGCGCGGTCTTTGAGGAGACCTTCTTTGTGGAGGACGACGGCCGCTACTATCCCTACATCGTGGTGATGGGCCCGGATGGCGTCCAGCTGGCCTTCAAGTCTGGCCTCGGCACGCCCGAGATCTACAACGCCCTCTTCCAGAAGGCGCGTGAAGAGTACTTCCAGTTGCAGCAGCCTTGAGCGATTCGCTCCTTGAAGCCCTGCAGCACTGGTTCGGGTTCGGGGCCTTTCGTCCCGGGCAGGAGCAGGTTATTCGCCGCGTCCTGGCCGGGGGCGACGCGCTCCTCGTGATGCCCACCGGCTCGGGCAAGAGCCTCTGTTTCCAACTCCCGGCGCTGATGATGGAGGGCTGCACCCTCGTGGTCTCCCCGCTCATCGCGCTGATGAAGGACCAGGTCGACGCCCTCATCGCCCGCCGCATCCCAGCCACCTTCCTCAACTCCTCCCTCTCCACCGAGGAGACCTCCCGCCGCCTCGCGGGGATGCGCCTAGGCCGCTACAAGCTTGTCTATGTGGCCCCCGAGCGCTTCCGCAATCCGCGCTTCCTCGAAACCTTCCGCGAGATGCCCCTGGCAATGCTCGCAGTCGATGAAGCCCACTGTATCAGCACCTGGGGCCACGACTTCCGCCCCGACTACCTGCATTTGGGCGAAGTGGTCTCCACCTTGCCCCCCACCGTCCGCCTCATCGCCGTCACCGCCACCGCCACCGACGCCGTCCGCCGCGACATTGCCGCCCATCTGCGCCTGGGCCAGGGCGGCCGCCCCGAGCCGGCCATCGTCGTCACCGGCTTTGAGCGCCCCAACCTCTCGCTCAATGTCACCCGCGTGCGCACCCACGGCGAAAAGCTCGAGCGTTGCCTGCAGATCATCGAGTTCTTCCGCACCGGCATCCTCTACTGCGCCACGCGCAAGATGGTCGAGCGCGTCCGCGGCCTGCTCGCGGAAAACGGCATCAAGGCCCTGGCCTACAGCGGCGGGATGGCCGATGAAGAGCGTAGCCGCGTCCAGGAGGCCTTTATGCGCGGCGAAGCGCCCGTGGTAGTGGCCACCAACGCCTTCGGGATGGGCGTTGACCGCCAGGACATCCGCTTCGTTATCCACTGGGACGTCCCCGGCAGCCTGGAGGCTTACTACCAAGAGGTCGGCCGCGCCGGGCGCGATGGCCACTACGCCTGGTGCGAACTCCTCTTCAACTACGCCGATGTCCGCACCCAGGAGTTCTTCATCGCCAGCACCAACCCGCCCCCCAGCCACGTCTACGAGCTCTACGCCGCCATTCGCAACGCCTGCGCCCAGGGCGAAGGCGGCGAAGCCAGTCACGACCCCGAAGGATGGGCCGAGCTCGCCGGCCTCTCCTCGGCCGTCTCCGTGCGCAACCTCTTCGCCCTCTTCGAGCGCCACGGCCTCCTCTTCCGCCGCCGCCAAGTCGGCACGCCCTACTCCATCATCTCCGTCCCCCAAGAGCCCGACCGCGCCGCCCTCGAGCGCATCTGCGCAGGCCTCCAACGCAAGGAGGAGGCCGACCGCGACCGCCTCCAGGAGATGCTCGGCTACGTCAACGCCCGCGTCTGCCGCCACCGCTTTCTCCTCGCCTACTTCGGCGAAGCGTCCGCGCCACTCCAAAAGCGCTGCGCCAAGTGCGACCATTGCCACCCCCTCGCCGCCTTCCCCCCGCGCGTCCCCCCCTCCGCCGCCACCTGCCTGCGCCTACGCAAAGAGCTCTCCTGCATCGCCCGCATGCACGGCCAGGGCGATTACCTCCTCGCCGCCGCCATCCTCCGCGGAACCGCCCCCGCCCCGTGGACCGACCTCTCCACCTTCGGCCTCCTCGCCGAGCAATCCCTCGACGCCCTCCTCCGCGACCTTGAAGCCCTTGAAATGGATGGCTACCTCGCCGGCATGACCCTCACCCCCGCCGGATACGACCTCGTCTTCGCCAAAACCGACCCCGCCCCCATCGCCACCTTCCGCGCACGCCCCAAGAAGGCCGACGCCCCCAGCCGCTTCCCCGACCCCGCCGGCGCCCCCCCGAGCCCCCGCCAACGCACCCGCCCCGCCGAAGGCGGCCTCGCCACCGCCCTCCGCCAATGGACTCGCGAGGAAGCCGACCGCCGCGGCCTGCCCGCCTATATGGTCCTCAACAACAAAACCATCGCCGAACTCGCCCGCAAACGCCCCACCACCCCCGCCGAACTCGAACTCATCCCCGGCCTCGGCGACCGCAAACTCGCCAAATACGGCGACGCCCTCCTCGACCTCATCGAAGCCTTTGAGGAGTAGTTCAGCTGTTAGCCGTTAGCGATTAGCTGTTAGCATTCTTTCCCTGGCAGCGGAAAGTGGCTTATGGCACACCAAAAGGCATCTGCCACACGATGTTCCGTCTCCTCTGGACGCAACATTGCCTGAATAGTCTCAAATGGCACATAGTCACGCCGAGGGATATGCAACTTCACGCTCAAACACGAAGCTACGCCTCTAAAAATGCTCGCATAGTCCGTCTCATACCTCAACGCATAATAACGCTTCGTTCCCTTATTGCCGAAGTGCCCGGAGGGCGCTTCGGCCGGGGTGGAGCGTCCCACGCTCCCGCGGTGCAGGGCGAGCAAGTCCGAGCAAAGCGAAGGAGCTATGTCATCGCCCTGCCCGGGGTTTGGGGGCGGCCCCAAACCTCTTCTGCTCTTTCTTATCTGCTCTCTTTTCTCTCTCTTCCCCTCACCGCATCGTGGCGCGGTGGACGGAGAAGGAGAGGATATTGGGCTCGGCGCGGGCTTCGTCGATGACGATGCGGACGGCCTTGGCGGTGACGGGCTGGGGCAGGCGGATGATGCGCTTGTGGCCGATGGTGGTAGAGGTGGCAATGGTCTCCCACTCCTGCTTGCCGTGGAGGATGGCCTCGACGTGAAAGCGCTCGACCAGCTGGCCCTTGGTGATGTCCTCCTGCACCATCACGGTGTCGAAGGCGATGGGCTGGGCGGGCTTGACCTCCAGCTGGCCGGGGCGGACGCGACCGAGGAGGTTGCGCCCAAAGGTGGCACGCACGGCCCGCCCGAAGGCGCGCAGGCGCTCAACATCTGTGGCATGGATCTTGCCGTTGGGCATTGGAGGAATGTTAAGCAGGAGGACGGCATTGCGGCCGACCGAGCGATCGTAGAGGCTCATCAACTGTTCAGGGGTCTTGACCTGGCCATCCTGCTCCGGGTGATAGAACCAGCCAGGGCGGATGGAGACATCGCACTCGGCCGGATACCAGACCCAGTGGTCGGCGGCGAGCACCTCCTTGAGCGAACCGAGGGTCTTGGACTGCGCGTCAATGACCGGCTTGGTCATCGCGGCCTGCTGCTCGGCCATCTTGGTGACATCGGCGCCCTCGAAGTGGTAGCTCTCGAAGTTCTCGCGCACGGCATCGTTATTCATCGCGGCGGCCGGCACCACGCTCCACTCGCTCTCGCGCGCCAGGCCCGACTCATTGCCCACCCAGCGCACATCCGGCCCCGAGACGGCAATGACGCACTTGGGGTTGCGCTTGCGGATGGTGGCGTAAAAGCGGTTCCAGTCATACTCCTGGCGCTTACCGTTGGGCCCCTCGCCGCAGGCGCCGTCGAACCAAATCTCGTCGATGGGGCCATAGTTGTCGAAGAGTTCGTTCAGCTGCCCCACAAAGAAGTCGTTGTAGGCAGGCGTGCCATAAGTCGGCTCGTGGCGGTCCCAGGGCGAGAGGTACATCCCCACGCGCATTCCCTCGGCCTTGCACGCTGCCACAAACTCGCGGCAGACATCTCCCCGCCCCCGCCGCCAGGGCGATGCAGCCACCGTGTGCTTCGTGAGCTTGCTCGGCCACAGGCAGAAGCCGTCGTGATGCTTCGCCGTGAGGATAGCCAACTTAATCCCCGCCGACTTCGCCGCGCGAATCCACTGCCGGCAATCGAGGGCGGTGGGGTTGAACTGCTTGGGATCCTCCTTGCCATCGCCCCACTCGCGGCCCGAGTAGGTATTCATCCCGAAGTGGAAGAAGGCCGTCAACTCGAACTGCTGCCAAGCCACCTGCTGTGGTGTCGGTCGAACGGCGGCAATCTTGGCCAACTTCGCCTGCTCGGCCTCGGACAAACCCTGCGGCAACGGCGCGCCAAAACCCAGCCCCGCCAACATCACGCCCAGCACAACCGCCAGGCACCAACGCATCTGCATCCTATTCATACCCGCAATTATAGCACATCCCCCGCCCGTGCAAATCTGGTATACTTGGGATTGGAAAGCGAGGCAAAATGCAGATTCTAGTTGTGTTGTTGATGGTCGCCTTGGGGGTGACGGCGGGCTTGGGCCTCTGGGCGTGGCACCTGGCGAAGGCCTGTATGGCCGCACGGGCAGAGGCACAGGCCCAGCGCCAACGGGCTGAGCGCGCAGAGATTACCCTGGCCGAGCGTGAACGCTTTGCCGAGCACGCCCGCGCCGAACAACAGGCCACGCTTCAGGCTTCGCTCAAGGCGCTCCGCGAGCAGTTCACCAACCTCGCCGCCCGGCAGCTTGAAGCCTCGCGCGCCGGTCTGGCGGAAGACAACCGGACGCGTTTCAAGGCGCTCTTTGAGCCCTTAGGCGCGCAACTTGAGGCCTTCCGTAAGGCCTTTGAGGCCAATCGTGATCAGCAGGTGACCAATAAGGCGAGCTTTGAAGCGGCCCTTGAACGCCTGAATAAACAAACCCTCCAAATCAGCGCCGACGCCGAAGCCCTCACCAAGGCCCTCAAGTCGGAGGCCAAGACGCAGGGTAACTGGGGCGAGATGATTCTTGAGAACATCCTCGCCGCCGCCGGCCTTACCGAGGGCATCGACTACCGCCTGCAAGCCCAAGAGCTCGACGAAGCCGGCCAAAAACTTATCCCCGATGTAGAGATCCTCCTCCCCCACAACGAGGTCCTCCTCGTCGACTCCAAGGTCTCCATCACCGCCTATGCCAACTATATGGCCGCCACCGACGACACTGCGCGGCAGAAAGCCGCCGCCGACCACCTCGCCTCCGTGCGCGCCCACGTCAAAGAACTCGCCGATAAAGACTACCCCGGCCGCATCCGCGCCGCCCAAAACTACATCCTCATGTTCATCCCCAACGAAGGCAGCTACCTCCTCGCGCTGGAGCACGATCGTCAGCTCGTCACCGAAGCCTTCCGGAGCCGTGTCATCATCGTCAACCCCACCACTCTCCTCCTCTGCCTGCAAATCGCCGCCCTCCTCCGCTCCCGCGAGGCGCAAAGTGAAAAGGCCGAGAAAATCATCTCTGCCGCCACCAAACTCTACGAGAAGTTCGCCTCCTTCACCGACACCTTTGCCGCCATCGGTGAACAACTCGACAAAGCCAAAAACGCCTACGACACCGCCCATAAGCAACTCTCATCCGGCCGCGGCAACATCACCAAACAGCTTGAGGGCTTCAAATCCCTTGGCGTTGTCACCTCCAAGCAACTCAACAAACGCCTCCAAGACGCGCCTCCCGCGGACTCCGAAGCGATCAGCTGCGAGCAAAGTTCGCAACCGCTATGATCTGCTTTGTCGCGCTTTGGAGAGAAATCCAGATGTCATTAGCGCTTTCGCATCCCCATTCATTGCTAACACCTGTGTCTAGCAGGGACAGCCACACCTTCTCCTCTTTGATCCTGCCGCCAAGCCCGTACTTGAGGCGACTGGACCTGAATCAAAAGGCGGCGGTGGCTAAGAAATGCCACCGCCGTTGTGTTATGTTGCGCGGAAATTGGACGCTACCGAATCATTGCTGACTGCGATAGCGTTGGGCTTCGGCCTGGATGAGTTCACGTAGCCGCGCCTGACATTTGGCGGGCGAATGAACTTCCTGAATATAGGCAACCGCTTGAGCGCGTAATGCCTGGGCCTCCGCTTCATCCATCGCCAAGAGTTCGCGAATGGCGGCCACAAAGCGGGGGACACCCTCAAAGCCGTCGCCCAGAACTGGGCCAACATATCGGCCAAAGCGCTCGGTTAGGTGGTCGGGGTTGCGGTTGCTGACCAAGAGGGTGCCACACGCGAGCGCTTCCAAGAAGAAGATGGGCAGCGTCTCGTGGATAGAGGTGTTGACGAGCACCTTGGCATCCAAGAGCTGGCGATACTTCGCTTCACCCTCTAGATGTCCGAGGAAGTGCAGGTTGGGGAGGGAACGATAGGGCGCAACCAAGGCTTCGTTGCGCGCGGCATTTTTCGTGCTCTGCCCGATGACATAGAAGGTAAGATCGGGCATCGCCTTGGCAATCTCGCAAAAGAGCCATCCTCGCTTGACCGACTCAATCCGCCCTAGGAAGACCACCTTGTTCTGCTTGGGATGCGAGGCAACGACCTCAGGCGGATAGGGCAGCGCCTGAGGATTCGGGAGGTATTCAACGGGGGTGCTTGCAGGCAAACGATAGAGCTCAAAGGCCTTTGGAACGAGGTCGTGCGCCTGCGTAATGAAGCGTACACGCCCGCTTTCCACTAACTGGTGGACCATGTCATAAGCCGTCGCGTTCCCACAAGGCGGCTCGGGAAGGCGCTGAACGATATTCATCTCGTCCCCGTCGTGCTGCGGGCGCAGGCCTTGAATCCAAAAGATAAGCCGCTTGCGAGGAACATCGCGTAGGAACTTGATATTTTTTCCCTCAATAGAGAGGAAAAGGTCGTAGTTTGCTCGATTGAGCCACCGCCGTCGAGGCCGGCGGTGGCGCGGCAGTTGGTAGACCAAGGTGGAATCGACGTGCTCGACCTTCGCCTTGTGGCGCGAGCGGGCCTTACCGAGCAACACATCCACCTGGATGTCGGCATTGGGAATCAGCCGGCAAATGCCCTCTCGCACTAGGAAACCATAGCCACCATAAGCCGTCTGGAACGCCCCGAAGAACTCGTCAACAAGCAACCCCACGCGAATGACTGGCGCAAGCCCGGCCAAACGCTCGAAACATCGCCGATAAGCTTCATGCCGCCAAAAGGCGAGAGGGATGCGGCTTTGCCACGGTTTCCACGGCGAAGTATAGTGGAGAATCACCGGATGTCCGCGGAAGGGGCGAATCTTCCGCCGGAGCGAATCAGCGGTGACATTATAGCGCTCGGGCAACCCACGAATGCGCCCCCGAAAGGCGAGATTGATGGCATCTTGGTCCATAAAGCGCAAGGCCGTTGCCGCCGAGAGCTCGAAGAGTTGCTCGGTGATGTTTGCTTGGCGCATCGCCTTCAAGTTCAAAAGCAACACCCCGGCATTGACATAGACCTCATCGCCCGTCAATCCCAGCTCGCGGTCATAGGCACTCCGCCGAACATAAGAGTCCTCCACGCCGGCGGCATAGGCCCCCTCCAGCGGCGTTGCCCAGAGCGTGTCCAACGCGGCACAGACGATGAGATCGGCGTCCAGATAGAGTACGCGGTCAAGATCGGGTAGCAGTTCGGGCAGGAGATACCGAAAGAAGGTCTCTCGCGAGATGTGGTCCAGCCCGTGATTCATCTGCAGCCCTTCCAATCGTCGCATATCAACTGTCTGGAATCGGAAGGTCAACTCCGGAAAGTGCTGCGGCAGCGCCAAAAGGGGAGCCTTGGCCGCTTCATCTAGGTCCGCCGAGAGGATAATCGCCTCCACTGGACCGGGGTTATTGAGTAGCAGCGAGGTTAACGCAGTCCCGAGTGGACGGACATAGTTGCGATTGATGGCAAAAGCAACAGAAATCCGTTCACGGTGACGGCGCCTAAACCAATACACCTGGGCGCGAATGATGTTGTCTGCTAGACAAGGGATGGAAAGGATGTCACTGAGGCGCATGAGAGAGCTTAAGGCAGAGGCTGAGGAAAGAATGCACGAAAACGTTTTGCAAAGAGCTTACGATTGACCAGAAAGATAGGCCAGCGCAACAGCAAGAAGCCGACACGCGTCCCAAGCAGGGCGTGCTGCAAACAGCGGAACCTAGCGTAATATGCACGCCAAGGCGATCCGACCGCCTGGCACGCACGCGCATAGGCTTGAAACCAGAACCCCCCGGCGCGTGAAGGTGCATGGTTCCATGGAGCGGCGTGGGCGTAGTGGATAACGCGCGGCGCCAAACAATCGCGCAGACCGTAAGCCTTTGGAACTCTCCCCAGCGCCAATCCAGCAACACCGTCTCTGGGATGGGATAGAAGCAGTTGTAGAGATCCTGATCTGGGAAGCGCAGATGGGCGATGTTTTCCGTGAGGAAGGCCTGGGCACGCGCAACAAAGTTATTCTGGCGCAGACGGCGCAGATTCATCAGCAAGAGCCCGAAGCTCAAATAATATGTTCCTAGTATACCCTCGCCACGCCTAAAGGTCAACTTATCTAGCGACATACGCAGCGGGCGCAAGGTGCGCGCTGCCGCTCGCGTGAGAGGGCGGGTTTGAATGCATCGCTGCGGTCACTTTGAGGTAGGGGCGACCTTTTCGGGGGTATGCTCGGGGGCCGGAGTTTCGGGTGCAGGGTCGGCGGTGGCTTCGACGGCTTCGCGGTAGAGCGCCACGGCCTCCTGAAACTTGACTGGGTCGAGGGGCTCAAAGGTGACGGCCTGGGCGGGGTAGGCCCAAACGGCCAAGACGCGGTTGTCCGCTTCGCGCACTTGGTAGACGCATTCGCCTTGTGCGGTCTCGGCGGAGAAGGGGTGCAAGGCGCGGTAGATTTGCCAGACGATTCCGCGCACTTCTTGCGGAAGGTCTTCCGGCCAAGGCGCCTGGGTGAACTGGAGATAGTCGAGGTTCTTCGCGGCGGACAGTTGCCCTAGGTCTCGGTCGATATGCGTTTCGGAGTTGGGGAAGGAGTGGACATATCCAACGGCGAAGAGCGTCTCTTGGACTTTAGTGGCCCGCCGGGAGAGGATTTCTGCCTGGTGGGCCTGAAAGAGGGTCTTTGCCTCGGAGGCTCCCAAGAGCGGGAGCGCGAGGCAAAGCGAAAGGAGCGCCAATGGTGTTTTCATCGGTGTTCGCTCCAGATAAGGTTAGAGCTCTTCGCTCGCGAAACCTTCGGAATAGTAGGACTTGGCCGTCGGTTTGGGCTTCTCTTCCTGCGGGGGAAGGGACTGTTTGAGCTGGACCGGCTCGGGGGCGGGCTGGGCTGCAGCATTAGCCTTTTCAGCGGCCTTGCGCTCGGCGGGCGTGACCTTCGGAGCGGCAATCAGTTCCTTCATCGTGGTGGCCAGCTGGGCGCTCTTGGGCGACCAGGTGACAACGCAGCCATAGACGGTCCGCCCGGAGAGCGGGTGCTTGCACTCCCAGGTGCGCGCCGTCGAGATGCCGCTGATTTCAATCTCCTCGGTGGCGGCCTCAATCTTCTTCTTGTAGGCGCTGGCGTCTTCCACGGTGATGCTACCGTCTTCGTAGGCCTCGGCCGTCTCCGCCTCAAGGACGGTCTTGGAGACGGCGGTGACTTCGCCAGCGAAGCTCGCAATCATCGCGCGGGCCTGCTCTTTGGCCCGCTCGCGGGCGCTTTCGGCAAAGAAGGAATCTTCCTTGGGGGCACCCACCTGCGCAAAGGCCACGAGGGTGACATTGCCGTTCTTGTCAAACATCGGCTTCACGCCGAAGACCGAGAGCAGGTCCTTGGACTTCTTCGGCAACTGTTTGGCAATCGACATTCGCCCTTCGCCCTGCTTAACGGGCTGATGGGTGACGATTGAGGTGGCCATCTCCTGCAGTAGGGGCGACCAGCGGACGATCACGCCAATCTGTCCGGCCTTACCCTTGTCCTTGGTGCCTTCGATGGTCTGGTAGCAGCTCAAGCCAGCGATGGTCGAGGTGGCGCTCGACTTGATGAGCTTGGAGAAGGATTTACTTTGCAGTAATTTCTTCTTGGCCTCTTCCACCTTCTGAGGCTCGTCCTTCTTCGGGTCAATGCCTTCGGCACGTAAAGCGTTGTCGAGCTTGGCGGCAATCAACTGCTTAATCTTCGTCGTCAAGGGGGTGTCAGGCAGACGCTCGGCAACAGCCTCCGCAGTGGCTTGCTGCTGACGCTTTTCAACGAACTGTAGGTCCTGAGAGATCTTCGTGGCGATGAACTCGGCCATATCCTGCTTGGCCAGCAGCATGGCTCGGTCAAAGGCAATCATACGAGAGGTGTTGTAGTTCGGGCTATCGACCGGGGCGGTAATCTCGGCGATGCCTTTAGCAACGAAGAAGGGCTTGCCATCGGGGCCAATATTGTAGTTGTCCCAGTCCTTAGTCGTCAGGATATCGGTGATGCGCTCTTCAACGGAGAGTTCCTCCTCCACTTCGCCTGGCTCGACCTTGGTTTCGGCGGGGGAGCCTTGGACTACGATGGGGGCGGGGGCCGACACGGAGGGGGCGGCTGCGGCCTGGGCGGGTTCGGCGGCGGGGGCCGGGGTGGCTTCCTGAGCGCGGGCCTGAAGGGCGGTAGCGGCCAGGGCAAGCACGGCGTAGTGCATCATTTTGTTCATACTGTTTCCTTTCATAGGAAGGGTTGAATTGAAGTAAAGGTTATTGGGCATCATCAAGCAGGGTGACGACCATCTTGTGGAAGGCTTCGTCGAGCGCCGGCTTGAGTTTGCCGAAGACACGTTGCGAGACCTCTTCGGTCATCTGCGCAAGGGTCAGCACGCGGCTATCCTTGGCGGCTCGCTGGGGCGGCAGGCTCATCAGCACGCGCTGACCATCGCGCGAGCAGACTTCAACGCGGGCGGAGAGGACCACCCCCGGGGCACCGGTAATCGGGCTTGGGCGGAGAGTGTACTGGCCATCCACGGAAATGATGTAGTGGGCGGAGGCGAGGTTGCGCGTCAAGCGAACGCCCTTGTCGAGGAAATATTGCTCGAAGGCATTGGCGAGGTCGGCATCGGAGGCACGCAGATAGAAGACGGGGTTATCGAGGTGCTTGAAGTAGGCACGGTAGTTCTCGTAGACCTTGCGCTTGGAGACCTTTGCGGCCACCACCACGCAAAACTGCTGTTCCTCGTGCGTCTCGCGGACCACGCGATAGCTTTCCACCAACCCCTGCGCGCTGCTTGAGAGCTTGGCGGTCAACTCCATGCGCTCGTTGACGGCGGTCTTGCCGATGATCATTGTGCCGACCACCTGGTCGACGGCCGAGGCGAGGGCACGCTTCTCGGCTGCGGCGCGGTCTGTTCCATACCCCGTGGCGATGACGGCCCCTTGCAGTTCGGTGGCTTGCGCCAGCACGCGCTGCGCTTCGGCCACCTGCGGGCTGCGCTGGGCGGTGTAGGCCACCACCTCCATACTCCCGTGCTCGTTGCGCCGCGCGCTCAAGGTCTGAATGCCGCCGAGGAAGGCTTTTGCCTCGCTCTGGCTGCGCTTGGTGAAGAAGCTCTCCACTTCGGCGTTGCCTTGGCTGACGGAGGCGCGCTCTTCCACGGTTGAGGAGCCCGAGAAGGAGGTGCCAACGAAGGCCGAGATGGCGTGGACTGCACCCAACCGCGCTGCTTCACGCGTCTGGTCGAGGTTTTCACCCATTGGGACGCGCCCAATGCCGACCACGAAGACCCCGAGTTCGGGTGTGCTACCAGCCTGCACGTCGGCCCCATTCTCGCACATTTCGCGGGCGAGTTCCACAATTGCGCTCGGTGGGGCGGCCAATGACGTTGTGCACCAAGCCGCCACCAAGATGCCAAGTGCTATGCTTCGCAAGGATTTCGCAACCATCGCAGTTTCCTCCCCTTATCGGCGCATATTGCGCAATCGGTTCATATTGCTGGGCTTCGGCTTTGCACGCTGGGGCTTTTCCTGGGCACGCACCACGCGCATTCCCTTGGAGAAGTCCTCGAGCATCGATTCGTCATCTGGCTCGCAACGCGAGTTGCGGATGCCAGGAATAACTACAATCAAGTTGCCTACCGGCACATCCTCGCCCGTCAGCACCTCCAGGCGGTCGCCCTCCTTCACCTGTGCTTCGGTGAGGTTAACAAAGACATACTTGCGGTTCACGGAGACCACGCGGGCCGGGTCGATCACATCGATGATGCCGTCGCACGCCTTGGCCACTAGGTCTTGTACCACTTCTCGCAAGGCCTCGGCGGAGAGTTCGTGCTGTTCCTGCTTGATTAGTGTTCCGGCGGAGGCTTCCCCATTCACGGTTTTGATAGCCACCACCTCGCCGCTCTCGCCGTTGGCCAAACGCAGTTGCATCTCCAGCGTTTGGCGCTGGAAGGCCACTCCGTTGACTAGGTAACGCGACACGCTACAGTTCATCACTGTGCCATAAATAATCCACTTACTTGAACGCAACGCATTCGACTGCGGCACCTCGCCATCGGTCATCCCGCTGTCTCCTAGCTCTTGCTCTGCCACAAACTCCTTGAGTTGTTTGCGTTCAAGCAAGGTGAAGCGCCCGCTATTGGCCAACGCATCTCCCAGGCGCGTGCGGATATCCGCTACCACCTCGCGCGAGACACGCACGCCTGGCTTGACCTCAAAATCCCGCAATGTGACGGCAAACTTGCTTTGCCCCATCGCAATACCTGCCATCGCCAACACGCCAACGATCAACCAACCTCTCATACCTCGCTCCTTTTGCCTACGAATGATCCAAAAGTCCTGCCGGGAAGGGGGCCTCCCCGGCAGGATTCTCGTGGCGTTACTCCAGGTCGTCCCCCTCGTTTTCGCCAACCGATTCCGAGACGCGCGCGCAATGGCCCTTGAAGACCGGCGCATCCTTGTAGTTGGTCACCTCCACCCAGGCCTTCTGCCCCTCGGCACGAATCACCTCGCCGCTGCCCACGACAATCGGCTCAAGGCGCTTCTCGCCGTCCGGTCCGGTGGTTTCCTCATTTGTGAAGAACTCGACTTTAGCCGCGCTCATCGTGTCGCTCTCCGGCGTGGCCTGATAGTTTTTGCCGAAGTTGACTAAGGCATACTGCCCATCGCCGCGCGTCTGCATCACCTTGCCCTCGGGCAACATTCGCGAGGCCACCACACGGGCAAACTTCTTCGCGTTCACATTCGCCGCTGTCGTGATGGCCGCACGAATATCTCCCTTGCCCGAAGAAATCGCCGAACGGAACTTCTTCACCAACAATGGCTCGCGCGTCTCCAGGTCGATTAAGCGGAAATCGCTCTCCACTTGCGCTCCGCGCGCCTTGTCGGCGTAAGCCGTCCGCTTCCACCCCTGCTTGGCGATGTAGACCACCGAAGAATCGCTCACCAGCGCCAACTGTGCCGCGCCCAACTTCTGGGCGTTAAAGGCATCCTTCTCGCCCGAGAGCATTGCTTCGCCGGCCAGTGCTACACCATTCTTACGGTCAACTGTGTCGAACCAGCCGAGGTTTGTGAAATTGTTCGCCACGGCACTCTCCATCTGGCTCTTTAGGTGCTCATCGTAGCGCTTGTCGCTCAAGTGCGGTGTTACGCGCGAGATAATTGCAATCTTATAGCGGTCGGTCGGCACCGGAGCCGTCACCGTCTTCACCTCCTGAAAGTCGCGAACTGTCTGCTTGACTGTCATAGGATCGACCGTTGAGCAGCCAGTCGCTAACGCCAGTATACTTGTCATTGTTACTGCCAACCACAGATGCATCTGCTTCATGCCTCTAGCCTTTCACATTCCCTCTCGTTTGACTCATAGGCCTCCGCCGGGAAACTTCGGAGTAGCCTATCATCTTCAGGCAATACTCACCCGAAGAACACTTATATATTACCACCCCCCCCCATCACGTCAAGGAGCTTTCTCGCCTTTTTCCGCTGTGCGCGTAGATCTAAAATGACAAGGGGTGTTCGCTATGTGGGCTACTCGCCCCCGAACCCATCAAGAGCGCGGGTCGCTCCACCCCGCCGCGAGAGCGTTACGCACATTCGCTTGTAGGCACGCAGGAGGCCGTTGCCGTTCACTGTCCACCATTCACCGCCTGGCACGCCAGGCACACGCTGAGGAGAGGCGTGCGCCGCATTTCCCCGCAAGGGCCGTTGAGGGAGCGCTCCCAAACCCTCCGCCAGGATTCCACTATAAAGCGCGTACACGCGCGAGATAGGCCCTACCTCATCTCGACCTAGGGCCTACCTCGCCTCGACCTAGGGCCTACCTCACCTTGACCTAGGGCCTACCTCACCTTGACCTAGGGCCTACCTCACCTTGACCTAGGGCCTAGGTCACCTCGACCTAGGGCCTAGGTCACCTCGACCTAGGGCCTGCCTCGCCTCGACCTAGGGCCTACCTCACCTCGACCTAGGGCCTATCGTGCGCGTGGGCGTGTGCGCGGATTTCTATGGTAGAGGGAAAGCAGCCGGGGCGTCCATTTCGCCGGGCCGCCTTCTCGCGGCCCAGTCGGCTCGGGGCAGGAGGCCCGTTGCAGGCCCGCACGCCGAAAAAATGCTTGCTTACTGGCCTGGCGGTTTGTATAATACGGGGCGTTTTTGAAAAGGAATACCGTGCGCAGAACAAAAGAAGAGGCTTTGGAGACGCGAAACACCATCCTGCGGGTGGCGTTGGAGAGTTTTTCTAAGCGCGGCTATGCGCTGACAACCTTTAATGACATCGCCCAGAAGATCCACCTAACGAAGGGGGCCATCTTCTGGCACTTCAAGACGAAGGAGGACCTGTTGGCCGCGCTGCTGGCGTGGTTGCAGGAATCCTTTGACCCCTTCAAGCCGTTGGAGACGGCGACGACGCTCGCGGAGGTGCGCGCGGCCTTCTTGGCGTGGGCCGATGTGCTCGCAACGAATCGGCAGCACCGGCAGTTTATGATCTTTGTGATGAGCCGCGTGGAGTGGAGCGAGGCACTAAAGGCGAAACTGCGCCAGAAGTTGGATGCGCTGATGGTAAACGATCCATATGACCGACTGGTGGCGTGTATGGAGCGGCTGAAGGATTTGGGCGAGATTGCTTCCCCGCTCTCGGGGGTGCAGATCGCTGCGTTGTTGAGTTCGTGCTTCTTCGGGTTGCACCGGGAGGCGTGGTTGCACAAGTCGCACGCGAACTTGGGGCAATTGAATCTGCGCCCGACGTTGGAGGCAGGATTGGACTTTATTCTCAATGGTATTAGGAGGACATCAAATGACTGAAGCAACGGAAACGACGGAACAGACGGCGAAGCCCTCTCGCGGTGCGGCAGCAGCGGCCGGCACGCTGGGGTTGCTGTTGAGCGTGGGCGCGGCCTTCGCGCTGGGGTGGTACGTGAGCCAGATCTACATCACGCGCCAGGCCACCAAGGCCGCCGCCGAGCAGGCCGCCAAGCAGCAGGCCATGATGATGGGCCGTCCGGTGACCGTGGAAACCTCGAAGGCCGCCAAGCGCGCCATGAACCCGCCCCAGGAGTTTATGGGCCACGTCGAGCCGATTGAGAAGACCGACCTGCGCGCGCAGATTGATGGCACCATTGCCGAGGTGGCCTTCACCGAAGGCTCGATGGTCAAAGCCGGCGACCTGCTCTTCCTCATCGACCCGCGGGTCTACGAGGCGCGTGTGGCTCAGGCCAAGGCCGCCCTGGAGAAGGCCAAGGCCTCCAGCGAGAATGCCGATCGCTACTACGCGCGTATCAGCGCGGTGGATAAGCGCTCGGTGACCGAGGCGGAGATTGACCAGGCCTACGCCACGATGCTCGAGGCGCGCGCGGCCATCGCCCAGTGCGAGGCAGACCTCAAGAGCGCGGAGATCAACCTGGGCTACACCCGCATCACCGCCCCCATCTCCGGGCGTATCGGCAAGAGCCTGCTCAAGAAGGGCGACTATGTGGCCCCCTCGATGGGCTCGCTTGCGCGTATTGTGCAGACCGATCCGGTGCGCGTGGTCTTCTCCATCCCCGATAAGGAGCTCTTGCAGGGGCGGCGTGTGATTGAAGCGCACGGAAAAATTGAGGCCATCCGCGCGCAGCTGCGCTTGGCCGATGGGTCGATCTACGAGCACAATGGCGAATCCGACTTCATAAGCAACGAGATTGATAGCGCCACGGCCACCCTGGCCATCCGCTACCGCTTTGCGAACCCCAACCAATTCCTGGTCTCCAATGGCTATGTAACCGTGCTCCTGAGCGAGGCCGAGCCCAAGGAGATCATCGCGGTGCCCACTGGCGCGGTGTTGGCCAATGCCACGGGCGACTATGTCTACCTCAATGTGAATGGCACGGCCGTGCGGCGCATCGTCAAGCTCGGCGAAACGCAGGGCGGCTACATCGCCATCCTCGAGGGCCTGAGCGAAGGCGAAGAGGTGATTACCGAAGGCGTGGTGAATGTCTCCGACGGAGCCAAGCTGAATGTGGTCAACCCGGCCGTGAAGTAAGCGCTCGCCGGTAGAAGGAGTTTTGGGTTATGGCAGAAGAACGGAAGATGAGCCTCGAGGAGATCGAGGCGAACGAGCGCCGGGTGATTCAAGAGGCGCTCAAGGAGCTGCCGACGAAGTCAATCTTCTCGCGCATCTTTGTGAACCGGCCGCGCTTCGCCTTTGTTATCGCAATTGTGATGACACTGGTCGGCGCGCTGGCGATTAAGTCGCTCCCGATTGAGCAGTATCCCGAGGTAGCCCCGCCGACGGTGCAGGTGAGCTGCACCTATCCGGGTGCGAATGCCGTGGACCTGGCCAACACGGTGGCCATTCCGATTGAGTCGGAGGTCAACGGTGTGGAGGATATGATTTATATGTCCTCCGAATGTACCGATAACGGGAGCTACACCTTGACGGTCACCTTCGCGGTAGGCGCGGATCGCGACATGAGTATGGTGCGCGTGCAGAACCGCGTGGCGCGCGCCGAACCGAAGTTGCCGGCGGAAGTGACCAAGCAGGGCGTTTCGGTGAGTTCGCGCGCCTCCTCGATGCTCGGCTTCATTGCCTTCCGCTCGCCCTCGGGGGCGCTCAATAAGTTGCAGATTACCGACTTCCTCTTCTCGAATATTCGCGATACCATCTTGCGCGTGCCCGGCGTGGGCGGCGCGGATGTCTATGGCGCGGAGGTGGCCATGCGTATTTGGCTAGACCCCATCCGCATGGCCGCGCAGAATATGGACGCGAACGAGGTGGTCGCGGCCATCTCCTCGCAGAACCGCCAGGCTTCGCTCGGCTCGGTGGGCGCTTCGCCGGTGCAGGACCCTACCGTCAAGAATGTCTACACCATCACGGCCGATGGCCGCCTGAGCTCGGTCAAGGAGTTCGAGAACATCGTGGTGCGCACCTCCGAGGATGGCGGCATTGTCCGTCTGCGCGATGTGGCGCGCATCGAGGTGGGCGAGCAGAACTACAGCGCCAACGGCACCTTCAACAGCGCTGAGGCCGTCTCGATGGGCCTCAACCAGACCCCCGGCACCAACGCCATCGAGGCCGTCGATGCCATCAAGGCTGAGCTCGAGCGCCTCAAGCCCACCTTCCCTGGCGACCTGGAGGCCGTCTTCGCCTACGATGCCACCGACGTGGTGCGCGACTCGATTAAGGAGATTGTCTCCACCCTCGTGGAGACCTTCGTGCTCGTGGTGATCGTCTGCTTCCTCTTCTTGCAAGATCTTCGGGCCACGCTTGTCCCGGTCTGCGCCATCCCCGTTTCGCTCTTCTGCACCTTTGCCGTGCTCAAGGCCTGCGACTTCTCCATCAACACCCTCTCGCTCTTCGCACTGGTGCTAGCCATCGGCTCAATCGTCGACGATGCCATCGTCGTGGTCGAGCGCGTGCAGTATCACATGGAAAAGAGCAAGCTCGACCGCAAGACCGCCACGCTGCTAACGATGAGCGAAGTGACCGGCGCGGTCATCGCCACCACGCTTGTGTTGCTGGCCATCTTTGTGCCGGTGGGCTTCATCTCGGGCATTACCGGGCGCATCTACGCGCAGTTCGCGGTGACGATGTCGGTGGCCATCTGCTTCTCCACCGTCAACGCGCTCACCCTCTCCCCGGCCATCTGCGCCACCATTATGGGCACCCCCACTGAACATAAGCACCTGTGGGACCCCTTCACCTGGTTTAACGCCGGGCTGAACTGGCTCAAGAAGCGCTATGCCTCCATCGCCAAGTTCCTGGCCGCGCGCCGGATCCTGACGCTGCTTCTCCTGCTCTTGACCGCGGCCGGAGCCATCATCGCCCTGGAGAAAACCCCGAGTTCCTTCCTCCCCGAGGAGGATCAGGGCGTCGTCTTCGTGGACATCTCCTTGAGCGAAGGCACGAACCGGGCCGTCACCGATAAGTTCATCGCCCGTGTTGGCAGCGAAGTGCAGAAGATCCCGGGTGTGAAGAGCCTCTTGGCCATCACCGGCTACGCGATGGTCTCGGGCTCGGCAGAGAACACGGGCATGCTCATCGTGGCGTTGGATGACTGGGATAAGCGCCCCGAAGGCGTCACCGCCCGCGGCGTTCTCAACCAAATTATGGCCCTCTCAGCGCAGTATCACGAAGGTAAGTTCTTCGCGATGCTCCCGCCGGCAATTATGGGCCTGGGCAACACCGGTGGCTTGAGTATCTGCTTCCAGTCGCTCAACTTCACCGATCCGGAGATTATCGAGCGCAACCTCCGCGCCTTCCTTATCTCCCTCAACCAAGCGCCGGAAATCGCAATGGCCTTTTCGCCCTATACCTCCGGCACGCCCCACATCAAGCTCGAAATTGACCGTACCAAGACCGAAACCTACCAAGTGCCTATCTCGACCCTCTATTCGACCTTGCAGAGCTACCTCGGTTCTTACTACATCAACGACATCAACATCGGCACCCAGGTCAACCAGGTCATCATCCAGTCCGACTGGAAGGGGCGCGACACCTCCGATGCCATTGGCCGCCTCTATGCCAAGAGCAACACCGGTGCCATGGTCCCGGTCTCCGCCTTGGTCAACTTCCACACCACCGGCGGCACCCGTAGTTATCCGCGCTACAACCTCTATCCCACCGCCGCCATCACCGCCATGACCGCCCCCGGCTTCGCCTCGGGCGAGGCAATGAATGCCGTGCGCGCCATCGCCAAGTCCACCCTCTCGCGAGACTTCTCCTTCGAGTGGACCGACCTCTCCTACCAGGAAAACGCCACCTCCGGCCAGACGACGATCCTCGTTATCGCAGCCTTCGTCTTCGGTTACCTCTTCCTCGTGGCACAGTATGAGAGCTGGACGCTGCCCCTGCCGGTGATGACCTCCATCATCGTCGGCTGTATGGGTGCCTTCATCGGCATTATGCGCAACGGTCTGGACCTCTCCATCTACGCCCAGCTCGGCCTCCTGCTTCTGGTTGCCCTGGCCGCAAAGAACGCCATCCTCATCGTCGAGTTCGCCGCCACGCGCCGCGAGCAAGGCTTGAGCATCGTCGATGCGGCGGGCGAAGGCGCCGGCGAGCGTCTGCGCGCGGTGTTGATGACCGCCCTCACCTTTATCCTCGGCGTGCTCCCGATGGTCTACGCCGAAGGCGCGGGTGCGGCCAGCCGCCGCCACATCGGTGTCACCGTCTACTACGGGATGCTGATGTCCACCACCGCCGGTCTGCTGATGATTCCGGCCCTCTATTCGCTCTTCGAGAAGATGCGTGAGGGCACCTACGCCCTCTTCGGCACCACGCACAAGAAGGAGGAAACCAAGTGAAGTCTTCCCTGCTCGCCCTAACCGCCCTGCTGACCCTCTGCGGCTGCACCGCCCTCGGCCCCCAATACACCGAACGCCCCGCCGCTGACATCCTTGACGAGGCGGCCGTTGCCCAAACCGAGGCCCAGGACAACCTCCCCCGCCTCAACACGCGCGACGCCCTCCCCGCCCCCGAGCTCACCACCTGGTGGAATCGCTTCGAGGATCCGGCCCTCAATCGCCTCCTAGCCAAGGCCTACGCCGTCAACCGCACGATGGCCGCCGCCCGCGCCAACCTCGCCGCCGCCCGCGCCGCCTATGAATACCAGCGCGGCGGCCTTTGGCCCACCGTCAATGCGGGTGGCGACCTCACCCGCACCCGCACCTCCGAAAACGGCTTCTCCGGCGCCTCCCCCGACCGCCGCTACACCGATTACAACCTCGCCGTCAGCGCCCGCTGGGAGATTGACTTCTTCGGCCGCGTCCAGCATCTGACCGATGCCGCCGAGGCCGAAGCCCAAGCCACCGAGGCCGACCTCAAGACCCTCTGGGTCTCGGTCTCCGGGTCGCTCGCCACCTACTACCTTGAGCTGCGTACCCTCCAGGGCCGCCTGATGGTGGCCGAGGACAACCTCAAGCTCCAGCAGGCCAACTACGACCTCTTGGCCAACCGCAACCGCGCCGGTATCACCAACGACCTGCAGAAGAATCAGGCCGAATATGACCTGCGCAACACCGCCGCCGCCATTCCCTCCCTCAAGGCCCAAATCGTTGCTGCCGAGAATGCCATCGCCCTCCTCTGCGGCGTCACCCCCGGCACGCTGCCGCCCGAGCTCCTGGCCCAGCCTGCGCTCTCGGTCGACCCCGCTGCGCCCACGGCGGGCGAGGTTCCTCAAGGCACGCAGAATGACAACGCCAAGGCCGCTGGGCTCCGCCCCACCGGCATTCCCCGCGCCAAGCGCATCAACCTCGATGCCGGCATCCCGGCCGACGCCATCCGCCGACGCCCCGATGTCTATGCGGCCGAGCGCCGCTTGAAGGCCGCCACCTCCACCCTCGGGGCCGCCGAGGCCGAGCACTATCCCATCGTCTACATCTCCGGCTCCTTCGGGCTCGACTCCCTCACGCTGGGCGATCTCTTCGATTGGGACAGCCGCTTCTATAACTTCGGCCCGGGTATCACCCTGCCCATCTTCCGCGGTGGCCAAATCGTCGCCAATGTGAAGATCAAGACCGAACAGCAGAAGGCCGCCCTGGCAAATTACGAGCAGACGGTCCTCTCGGCCCTCGCCGATGTGCGCACCGCCCTCGCCGGCGTCACCCAGGAGTACGAGCGCCTCACCCAGCTGCGCCTCGGCGTCCAGGCCGCCCAAGCTGCCTATGAAATCGCCGCCAACAAGTACAACGCCGGCCTCGGCGACTTCTTCGACGTCCTCGACGCCCAGCGTCAGCTCCAGACCCTCGACGAAGCGCGCGTGATTAGCGAAGGCGCCATCTCCCGCCAGCAGGTGGCCCTCTACAAGGCCCTCTGCGGCGGCTGGGAGGGCGACGACACCCTTCCGGCCTCGGCCCTCTTTGGCCCGCTGGCCACCGACGAACCGCTCATCGCCCCCATCGCTGCCCAAGCTGAAGAGCAGGCCGAGTAAGCGAGCAAACGCAGTCAACAAGAAAGGGAGCCCGAGCGGGCTCCCTTTCTTGTTGCCGTGGGCAGAAGCTTTACTTCTGCGCCAGATAGTCGTTGATGGCCTTGGCGGCGCGGCGGCCTTCGCCCATCGCGAGGATGACCGTGGCCGCGCCCAGGACGATGTCGCCGCCGGCATAGACGCCGGGGATCGAGGTCGCCTGGTTGGCGTCGACGACGATGTGGCCCTTGCGGTCAATCTCCAGCCCGTCGGTGGTCTGCGGAATGAGGGGGTTGGAGGCGTTGCCGATGGCGATAATCACCGCGTCCATCGGCAGGGTGTACTCGCTGCCCTGGATCGGCACGGGGCTGCGGCGGCCGGAGGCATCGGGCTCGCCCAGCTCGTAGCGTAAGCACTCGATGGCCTTGACCGCGCCATTCTCGTCGCCCACAATCCGCTCGATATTGGAGAGGAACTGGAAGTTGACCCCCTCCTCCTCGGCGTGCTCCACCTCTTCGGCGCGCGCGGGCATCTCGGCGCGACTGCGGCGATAGACCAGATAGACCTCCTCGGCACCCAGGCGGAAGGCCATACGCGCGGCATCCATCGCCACGTTGCCCCCGCCGAGCACGGCCACGCGCTTGGCCGGATAGTAAGGCGTGGCGGCATCGGCCTTGTCGTAGGCCTTCATCAGATTGGCGCGCGTGAGGTACTCATTGGCCGAGAAGACGCCCACGAGCTCTTCACCGGGGATGCCCATAAAGCGCGGCAAGCCGGCGCCGGTGCCGATGTAGACTGCGTCGAAGCCGTCCTTGGCCATCAGGTCGCGCAGCTTGCGAGTGCGGCCAACGACGAAGTTCGTCTCCACCTTCACGCCCATCTGCTTGAGCCCCTCAATCTCCTTGTTCACGATGGCCTTGGGCAGACGGAACTCGGGGATGCCGTAAACGAGCACGCCACCGGGCTTCTGGAAGGCCTCGAAGAGCGTGACCGCGTGCCCCTCGCGCCGGACATCGGCGGCCACGGTAATCCCCGAGGGACCCGACCCAATCACGGCCACCTTCTTGCCCGTCTCGGGCTTGACGGTGTTATCGATGGGGTGCTCGGCATCATGCGCGCGCTGCCAATCGGCCACAAAGCGCTCCAAGCGGCCGATGGCCACGCTCTGGTTCACATCCTTGCGAATGACGCCCATCGTGCAATGCTTCTGGCACTGGCTCTCCTGCGGGCAGACGCGGCCGCAGATCGCCGGCAGAATGCTCGTGCGCCGGATAATCCCCAACGCCTCGGCGTAGTTCCCCTGCGCCACCTCGTGGATAAAGCCGGGAATGTTAATCGAGACCGGGCAATCCTTCATGCACGGGGCATTCTTGCACTGCAAGCAGCGGTTCGCCTCCACGCGCGCCTGCACCTCGGTGTAGCCAATGGCCACCTCCTGCATATTGCGCTTGCGGATTTCGGGCGCCTGCACCGGCATCGGCTGCTGGTCAATCCCCGTGCGCTCCTTAGGGCTCAGGGCCTTCCCCTGCATCCCGGCCCAGAGCTGCTCAGCCTGTGCTTCCAACGCTTCCTTTGTGATGAATGACATGTGTTATCCTTTCACTGAGAGACGAATATGATAAAGTGTGAGAAGGTCTTGTGTCAAGGCGGCATCATAGGCTTCCAAGCCGAAGCCTTGTAACACCACTCGTTCAAATGCCTGCCTGTCCTTCTGGATGAGTTCCTGCTCAAGAGGCAAAATGGAGCGATTGAGCAATGGGACAAACGCGTCAATGATGGCTTTCTCAGCGGCCGGTGTGAGCAATGCCGGGTTCAACATTGGCAATGCACGAAATGTAGTCGTGCTCGTATCCAAGACTCCCTCTCCACGGCCAAAACCAACGGCTTCAATACAAAGCATAGAAAGCCGCGAATTGAGCAATGCGTGAATAAGTGCTTCCTTCTGCGTCCACGGCTCGCGCAGGGTCAGGCCCGTAAGGCGCTGATTGAGCACCGTTCCACGGGGGAGTCGGAAGACCATATGGCGTTTGTAAGGATTAAGGGGAACTGCAAAATGATGGTCGGAAACATGTGACGCGCAATACCAATACGCTTTCTTCGAAAGGGATTTCGCGCTTGCCTGAAGTTGCCCCATATGGTTTTCCACCCACCGTAGTGCCCCCTGATTACCATCAGCTTTGAGCGCTTCAATAGTTTTTCCGCAAACGAACGCATGGCCATCCGGTATGGCCTCCAATCGCATTTGTTTGCTGGAGGATTTGAGAAGGGGTCTGAGAAAGATGGGCTCAATATGTTGGGCATCGTCCGTGGCGGGGTAAAAGAATGCGTCCCATCCCCATCGCTCGCCGCGTCCGGGAGTCATTACTTTCGTTAATGGGCAGACACTTCCTTGCATAGCGTCCCACCATTCCCACGATACGAACGCGGTGGATAACGAGAAGCCGTCTTTGAGGCGCTTACGTAGGACATCCACCGAATGAAGACGGAGCGTGAGCCAAGCATCGTCACATGGAAGATGCGCTATCAGATGCGTGGACAAGTGTTCTACATCAGTGTCTGTCCATTTTTCAAGGGGGCGTTTGGTTAATGCGAAGGCCGTTTGTCCATCGGCGTACGGTGAAGTCCCCTTGACGGAAAGGTAGAGCAATGTAGTGACAACTTTAGCGTTTTGGAACCAACGTCCGGCGGCCGACAGCACTACCGTCTCAATGTCATATTGTTGAAGCAAAGCCTCAAATGTAGCCTTCCCCCATTGTGTGCCCATCCAAGCGTTTGGCAAGATAAGTGCTAGCCGCCCTGTTGGCGAAAGAAACTTTCTGAGCGCGAACAGAATTGAGATGGCATAGTCCGCCCGATTGCCAATGGCCGCCGGGAGTGGGACGCTACGCTCTACATCCTCAAAGCGAACGAAGGGAAGATTGGAGGCAATAAGACCGAAATGCGGCAACGGTTCGCGGCGCATCGCCTTTTCTCTGGGATGGGCAAACGATAACAAGGCATTCTCTTGGAGGGCCGTCACATCAGCTTGGAATGTATGCAATGGCATTTCCGTCGCTTCTGGGTGTGAGAGGGCCAGCGTCGCCAATCGTAGAACAAAGGATTCTACGTCCGAGGCCCACACCTGTTGCCGCGCTGTTTGTGGAGTTTCCATCGAATCTTCACGCAATGCGCAGAGTGCCTGGGCGATGGTGCCTGTGCCGCAACAAGGATCCCACATCGGTTCACTGCACATTCCCGAGGCGCGAACAAGCAAACGGGCAAGTGCGGGGGGGGTTGGGAATTGTCCCAACCGTTTACGGACCGTTTGAGGGACAATGCCCACCAAATAATCATGCAAGATTTGACGAGAAGGCTGTGAGACAACGACAGAGGCAAGGAAGCGGTGAAACGAAAGCAACTCTTCCCAAGCAATTTCCGGCAATAGAGTGTCCAAGGGTGTCTTAAGGAACAGTGCAGCGTGATCGCATTCTCTCGTCAAAGCCTGAAATATCTCTAATGCTTCTTGTAGGGAAACCGCTCGCGAGTCCGCACAAAATTGCCGTAAAGGCTCATAGTAAGCCGCCAATCCATGTGCTGCCACAATACGCAAGAACCAGGTCAGCAGAATGGACCACGCCAACGCATCTTCAGGTTTGGCTGCGACTTTTTTGAGGGCGGGGTTAAGAACCTTCCAACGGCTGATGGCCACGGCTTCAGCACGATTACTTGATACGCTTGCAAGCGTAGCGCGAAGCGCCGGCAGATGACGGTCACTCCACGCGATGAACAACTGCTCCACCTGTTGTCCTAACGCAAGTGGTGTGCGAAACGAGGTTTGCCCAAACCATGCGTTAAGATCATCGAGGATGCGCTCAAGCAGAGCACTCCACTGTGCGCGGTGTGCTTCCACGTTAGCGCGTGTCAATGCGTGTTCCAAAGACCATGTGCGAATGCAACGCCATCCGCCTTGCGCATCCTTTTCCCAGAGCGCAGCATAGTTGACATTCCAGACAAGTGTACTGGTTAGTCCAAGATATGTGGCCTTGGCTTGTGCATTGGCGAGCAGTTCGGCATCGTTGACGGAGGTTTCCGGGAATTTCAACTCCCATCCTTGCAGAAGCTCCAATGATGTCTCGCCAGCACAAAGCAATACATCCGGGAAAAGCGTGGTCCCACTCGTTCTTTTGAGACCATATTCCCCCGTGGCGCGAACAATTCGTCCCGAGTGAGTCTTGGCGTACGCGATGACGGCCTGTATCACCTCAATGGCCCACACACGCTCATTGTATGTCAGGAGCGAAGAGAGGTTAGGCATAAGTCGCCTCCAAGGCTTGCTTCAAGCGCATTTCCGCTATATGCACAAAGTCTATGTCATGTGTCTTAAAGCGTTGCGCTTGCACATTACGCTCAATACCAACAAATCGCCGTCCTTCCTTCGCCGCTGCCACCAAGAAACTACCACTTCCAAAAGCATTGTCCAACACCAAGTCCCCGGGATTGGAGAAGGTCCGGACAAAATATTGCCCGAGCGCGACCGGTTTTTGCGTGGGATGCCACACGTCACCTTCAGATTCCGCCGTCTTAAAATACACGACATCCGTTGGATAGCGGAACCCCGTACTTTTGACATGGCTTGCCTGAAAGTCACCATAAGAACCAGAGAGTTGTGCTTTCCGAATGCCTTTATCGTAAGGGGCTCCTAGCGTCATTTGCGGATTGTATGTGGGTTGCTTTCGATAAAAGACACAAATATCCTCATGCTTTCTTAACGGTTGTTTCTTGGCATTGAGAAAATTGGTAGGTTTTGACTTCTCCCAAACTATTTTATATTTGAAATATTGAGCCTGACTAAGCATTAGTTGAGCGGTAAAAAACCCTTGCGCGGTCAGGACGATGGCACCATTCGGCTTGAGCACGCGCCAATATGCCTGCCAAAGCGCTTTCAAGGGAATGATGCTATCCCACGCATTTTGCGTGGTTCCGTAAGGCAAATCACAGAGGATGAGCGAAACACTTTGCGCCGGGAAGTAGGGCAACACCTCCAAGCAATCTCCTTCAAAGAGTGTATTGGAAATGTCTGTCCCTGTAAGCGGGTATTGCGGAAGTGTACGCACCACGCGAACAGGCGAGGCGGGTTCGGACGGCACCACGCATCGCACAGGGCAGTTTGTTTCGGTTGATACATACTCCCAACGCAGACCATACGCGAAGAGGTCTTCCTCCCGACATTGTAAAATGCGTTCCGGCACATCCCCCTTGTAGAGCGGCACACCAAGATGCGCTCGCAAGAAACAAGCGTCCTCTGGAGACAGAATACTCACGGACTCACTCGAGGCCTTCGGCCATCTTAAAGAGGTTGCAATTCTCCTCGCGCTCGCGGGGGATGAAGGCGCGGTTGCGCTGCATCAGGTTATCGAAGTCCACCTGGTGCGCATCGAACTCCGGCCCGTCCACGCAGACGAACTTAATCTTCCCGCCCACCAGCACGCGGCAGCCGCCGCACATCCCGGTGCCATCAATCATAATCGCGTTGAGCGAAGCAACCGTCGGCACATTGAAGGGCTTGGTCGTCAGCGCGCAGAACTTCATCATAATCGGCGGCCCGATCGTCACGCACTCCTTCACCTCTTCGCGCTCGCAGACCTCCTTCAGCGGCTCGGTCACCAGCGCCTTGCGCCCGTAGGAGCCATCGTCCGTGCAGATAATCAGCTCATCGGCAATCTTGCCCATCTCCTCTTCCATAATCAGGAGATCCTTGTTGCGCGCGCCGATAATCACAATCACCCGGTTGCCCGCAGCCTTCATCGCCTGCGCAATCGGATGCAGCGGCGCCACGCCGATGCCACCGCCCACGCACACCACCGTCCCGCGCTGCTCAATGTGCGTCGGGCGCCCCAGCGGCCCCAGGAACACCGGCAACGCGTCGCCCACATTCATCTGCGCGAGCTTCTTCGTCGAGAACCCCACCGCCTGGAAGATGATGCGCACATCGCCCTTCACCGGGTCGGCATCGGCAATCGTCAACGGAATCCGCTCGCCAAACTGCTCATCAATCTGCAGGATAATAAACTGCCCGGCCTTGCGCTCCTCGGCAATCAACGGAGCGTGGATCCACATCGAATAAACCTCGGCGGACAACTGCTCCTTCGCAACAATCGGAAACATCGTTCTCTCTCCTTGACTAGGGTGCGTAAATCACGGCCGCGAAGTATACCACAATCCCGCGCCCGCTGCGCAGACGTCTCCACGCCCCCGCGCTCGCTGTCGCTCGCGTGAAGGCCGAGCGAAGCGAAGGCGCTAGGCCAAAACGGCCGAGGCGCGCTAGGCCGGATCATCCGGAGATTCCGAAGATTCCGGAGGCGGCCCGCCAATGGGGGGCAGGGGGCGAGGCCCCCCGCGTGAGCGCGCGACCGAGGGCTTATCGTAGCGTGCGGCTTTAGCCGCGCAGAAAAGGCCCCCCGCGTGAGCGCGCTATGCCGCATAGACAATCCACGATTTACTTTACAACTGGGGCGTCCCCGCGCCTACCTCACCTCGACCTAGGGCCTACCTCACCTCGACCTAGGGCCTAGGTCACCTCGAGGTAGGGCCTAGGTCACCTCGAGGTAGGCCCTTCCTTTTTGAGAGTATCGGCTGCCCAAAAACAGAGCCTCCCCGTTTTCCTCCTCGCGTCTACCCGTCATCTGTCGTCCGTCATCTCTCCTCCGTCATCTCTCATCTGTCCTCCGTCATCCGTCATCTCTCCTCCGTCATCTCTCATCTGTCCTCCGTCATCCGTCATCTCTCCTCCGTCCATTACCCCTTGTGCTGGGAAAGTGTGCTATACTAGTGGCGTTATGAACAGGGTACACTTTTATCTTCCGACGGATGTTTATGAGGGCAAAGGCTGCGTGTCGCAGCACGCGGAGGCGTTGGTTCTGGGGCGCAAAGCACTGGTTGTCACGGGCAAGATCGGCGCGAAGGCGTCGGGCGCGCTCGCCGATGTGCAGCAAGCGCTCGAGGCGCGGCGCGTGGCATGGGCGCACTTTGATGGCGTGGGTGAAAATCCGGATGATGAGCAGGTGTACGCGGGCGCGGCCGTGGCGCAGGCCGAGGGGTGCGACTTTGTGGTGGCCATTGGTGGCGGCTCGGCAATGGACGCGGCCAAAGCCATTGCTTGGGTGGTGGACAGCCAAATCGACCGTGGAGACTTCTTTGCCGAAAAGCCGCAGCCCGATGATGCGGTCCTGCCGATTGTGGCCGTACCGATTACCTGCGGCACGGGCAGCGAGGTGACGCCCTATGCCATTATTACCGACCACCACGCGCGCACCAAAGTGAACGTCTCGGGGCGGCAGCTCTTCCCGCGCGTGGCCTTGCTCGATGGGCGCTACCTCGATTCCCTGCCCGCGCAGGTGGTCTGCGACACGGCGCTCGATGCGCTCTCGCACGCGATTGAAGGGGCCTACTCGCTGCGCTCGGACGCCCTCTCGCTAGCCCTAGCGGTGGAATCCATCGGCGTGGTGATGCCCGAACTGGTGCGCTTGGCGCACGGCACCTTTGTGAATCGCGCGCGGTTGCTCCATGGATCTCTGTTGGCGGGAATGGTGATTGCGCAGGCGGGGACAGGCCTGGTGCACGCGATGGGCTATCCGCTCACCTATTACAAGCACCTGCCGCACGGGCGGGCCAACGGGGTGCTGCTCGCCGGGTATCTAGAGTTCATGGAGCACTCCTGCCCAGAGCGGACGGCGCTGCTGCTGAAGGCGATGGGCTTGCAGGTGCCAGAGGAGTTCCAGGCGCTGGTGGATATGCTCTTCGATCGGCTCGGCTGCGCGCGCGAAGTGCCCACCGAAGAGGAACTCGTGCGCTTCACGCGCGAACCGTTGCGCCTTGAAGTGGTCAAGCGCTATCGCACGATGCCCTCGCCTGAAGAGGTGATGGACATCTATCGATATGGATTTTAAGCGACCGCTGCGGCAGGCGCCGTGGGCGGATCTTTTAGAAAGGTAAGGTTATGAGCAAGTTGCAAGGGTGCATCAAGCGCGAAAATGGTGTGCGTGCGATGTCGGAAGCCGACGCGCAAGCGTGTGAAGCGTACGCGAAGGATTATCTCAGTTATCTAGGAATTGCCAAGACCGAGCGGCGGGCGTATGCCGAGGCCGTGCGGCGTATCGAGGCGTTGGGCTTCAAAGAACTCTCGCAGGTCGAAACCCTCAAGCCCGGTGACAAGGTTTACCGCGGCTATCACGGCAAGACGCTAATGGCGGCCGTCATCGGCACCGAGCCGGTGACCGGCGGCATCAATGTCATCGGCGGCCACACCGATGCCCCGCGCATCGACCTCAAGCCGGTGCCGGTCTGCGAAAAGGGCGGCTTTGCCTACTTCGACACCCATTACTATGGCGGCATCAAGAAGTTCCACTGGCTCATCCACCCCCTGGCCCTCTACGGCGTGGTGGCCAAGCCCGACGGCACGCAGGTGGAAATCGCTATCGGCGATAAGCCCGAGGACCCCGTCTTCCAGATTACCGACATCCTTCCTCACTTCGGCGCCGAGCAGGCCGGCAAGAAGCTCGCCGAGGCCTTCGACCCCGAGGATATGGACCTGCTGATCGGCTCGCTCCCCGCCTCCAAGGACGATGACGACGAGGACGTCAAGGACAAGGTCAAGCTCAACATCCTCCGCCTCCTTGAGCGCGAATATGGCATCACTGAGGAGGACTTCCTCTCCGCCGAGCTCGAGATCGTCCCCGCCGGCATGCCGCGCGACCTCGGCCTCGATCGCTCGATGATCGTGGGCTACGGCCACGATGACCGCGTCTGCGCCTATGCCGGGCTCAAGGCCCTGATGGACCTGCCCGCCGTCCCCCGCAAGACCGGCATGGTCCTCCTCTGCGACAAGGAAGAGATTGGCTCGGTCGGCGCCACGGGCATGGACTCGACCTTCTTCGAGAACTCCGTGGCCGAACTCATCGCCCGCCAAGATCCCACCGCCGGCGACCTCGCCGTCCGCCGCGCCCTCGAGCGTAGCCGGATGCTCTCGGCCGATGTCTGCGCTGCCAGCGACCCCCACTTCCCCAACGCCGATTCGCCCAACAACATGGCCCTGATGAATGCCGGCGGCTGCCTCATCAAGTACACCGGCGCCCGCGGCAAGGGCGGCGCCTCCGACGCGCGTGCCGAGTTCATTGCCGACCTGCGCCGCATCTTCGCGGCCGACGGCGTTACCTGGCAGGCCGGCGAGCTCGGCCGTTGCGAGAAGGGTGGCGGCGGCACCATCGCCCTCTACCTCGCCCGCTACGGGATGGATGTGGTCGACTTCGGTGTGCCCCTGCTCAATATGCACGCGCCCTGGGAGGCAGCCTCGAAGTTCGACTGCTACATGACCTACCGCGCCTACCGCGCCTTCCTGGCCGATTGACGCTCGCAAGCGAGCGGATGACAGATGATGGAGGAGAGATGGCAGTAGGCCTTCGGCCCTCCTCTGTCATCCGTCATCCATCCTCTGTCATCTGTCTTCCCTCCTCTGTCATCTATCTAATGAACAAGCACCTTCTGCTGGTCGACGACGATCCGAACATCCGAATGATGTTGGGCGACTTCCTCGTGGGCGCGGGTTATGAAGTGACCTGCGCCGACTCCGGGGAAGCCGCCCTGCAGTGTATGCTCGAAGCCTTGCCCGACCTCGTCATCCTCGATATGGGGATGCCTGGGATGGGCGGCACCGGCTTCCTTGAGCGCATCACCGATCGCCTCGGCCGCACCCGCGTGCCCGTCCTCGTCCTCACCGCGCGCAGCAACCTCGCCGAGTTCTTCGCCAACAAGCAAATCGCCGGCTTCCTCACCAAGCCCGCCGATCCCGAGGAACTCCTCGCCGAGGTCCAGCGCATCCTCTTTATGGAGAGCGACCTGCCGCGCGGCGAAACGATGGTGGTGGGCGAAGATGTCCGCCGCCTCGTCGTCCTAGCCGAAGCCAACGCTATCCGCGCCAACGCCCTCTGCGAGGCGCTGGGCAAGGCAGGCTTCACCGTCGAGGTGGTGCGCACCGGCCCTGAAGCCATTGAGGCAGTCATCGCGCGCCGCCCCGCCGGACTCATCCTCCCGATGAACACCGAAGGAATGAGCGCCGATGGCGTCCTCGAGATCCTTCGCAAGCTCCCCGCCGGGCAATCCCTCCCCATCGTCCTCTACGCCGCCGAATGTATGCCCGAGCGCGTCTGTTTCATCGACCCGCGCAACGTCGCCAAGGTCCCCGGCACCGACGGCCTCACCATTGCCCGCGTGGCAATGAAAACCATCGTCTAACCATGCTCTGCCCCTACTGCGGCAAAAACAACGACAAGGTCATCGACAGCCGCATCGCCGATGATGGTCGCTCCGTACGCCGCCGCCGGCAATGCATCCTCTGCGGCGCGCGCTTCACCTCCTACGAGCGCATCGAGCGCCGCCTCCCCAAACTCATCAAGCGCGACGGTCACCGCGAAGAGTTCGACCCCGCCAAGCTTGAACGCGGTCTCCTCTCGGCCTGCCGCAAGCGCCCTATCCCCAGCGAACGCATCACCGAACTCATCAATACCATTGCCGAAGACCTCGAGCGCCTCAATAAGCCCGAGGTCTCCTCCTCCTGGCTCGGGCAAATCGTGATGAACCGCCTCAGCGAACTCGACGCCGTTGCCTACGTCCGCTTCGCCTCCGTCTATTCCGCCTTCGACGATGTCAACCAATTCATCGAGCTCATCCAATCGATGCGCAACGCCAAGGCCTTCAAGCGCCCCCGCTCCCGCAAACGCGCCCCCGGGGCACAATAATCCCCGCCGTCCCCCTTTTCATCCCAGTCCCGCCCTCACGGTCCTATGGACTGCGAGGCGCGATAGGCGCGGGGTGTTAGGCCGGTGTGGTGGCGGAAGAAGCGGGTGAAGTGATGGGGATAGGAGAAGCCAAGGGTCAAGCCGATTTGGGCAATGGAGGCCTCGGTGTGGCGGAGGAAGTCGCACGCGCGATTGAGAATGGCGTGGGAGATAAAGGCTTGGGCCGAAGCGCCCGTCTCCTTGCGCACCAGGTCGCCAAAATAGTTGGGCGAGAGGAAGAGCGCCTTTGCGCAGGCGGCGACGGTGGGGAGCGCCGCCACCGGGGCATCGGGCGCGGCGGGCAGGGCGGAGGCAAGGTAGGTTTCCAGGCGCGCGAGTAGCGCACGATTGTCGGGCTGCCGCGAAGTGAATTGCCGCTCGTAGAAGCGCGCAAGCAGGTGGAGCAGAAGGTCAAGGTGGGCTAGGAGAAGCGCGTGGGAGTGGGCGTCCTGAGGCGTTTCGAGTTCACCGCGGATGGCTTCGAGCTGCGCAAGGAAGCTGGCGCGTTCGCCATCAGCGAGGTGGAGCGCCTCACGCGAGGTGTAGGCAAAGAAGGAGGCCGAGGCGAAGGCGGCGGCAAGCGAAGTGCCTTCGAGGAGGGTCGGATGGATGAACAGCGCCTTGCCGATGCCTTGGTGGAGCTGGCCGTCATCCTTAGGCCCAAAGAGTTGCCCGGGCCCAACGCAGAGGACGGTGCCGGCCTGATAGTCGTAGGAGCCCAGACCATACTGGAGCGCGCCACAGCCGAGGTTCTCCTTGAGGATGATGGCGTAAAAGCCGAAGATTCCAGGCCGATAGCGGAAAGGCGGCAACTGCTTGAAGTCGACATAAGCCAAGTGCGGGTGCTGCGGGGGCAGACCGAGGGGCGTGGTGTAGTCGGCAATCGTACGAAAGTGCTGGGACATAAGGCGTTCCTTTCAGCCATAGGATACTATATCCAACGCACCCGCGCCCCCGGCAAACATTAAATGTACCCAAAATCTGTAATCGAGGTTTCACCTTCGCGGATTGAGGTATTGCGCTCGCGGCCAAAATACGCCACACTATGGGCCATCAAGAAAGGAAAGGAGCTCCGCATGTTCACCCGTCGAACTTTCCTCCAACACAGCCTCCTAGCCTCCGGCGCCCTGCTCGCCGGTTGTGCCGAAGCCGATGAATCCCCCACCTCCGCCGCCGCGCCCTTGCCCAAGAAGCCGCGCGTGGTCGTGGTGGTCTACTCCTACACCGGCAACACCCTCGCCGCCGCCGAGTTCATCGCCAAGCACACCCAAGGCCGCCTTCTGCGTCTCGAACCGCAGACTCCCTACCCCGCCGATTACTCCGACTGCACCCGCGTGGCCAAGGACGAACTCAAGCGCGGCATCCTCCCACCCCTCAAACCCTTCGACCTCGACCCCGCCTCCTACGACCTCCTCTGCGTGGGCTCGCCCAACTGGTGGGGCACCGTCGCCCCGCCCGTGCGCACCTTCCTCGCCGACCCGCGCTTTTCCCAAGGCAAGTTCATCCTCCCCTTCTTCACCCACGGCGGCGGCGGCATGCAATCCTGCGAAACAGACCTCCGCGCCCTCACCCCCGGCGCCCTCCGCCACCTCCCCGGCAAGACCTTTTCCGGCTACAGCATCCACCGCGCCGAGCCCCAAATCGCCGCTTGGCTCACCCCCCTTGGTCTGTAAGGAAACCCATGCGTCCCCTTTGCCTCCCCCTCCTCTTCGGTGTCCTCGCAATGTCCCCACTCTGCGCCCAGTCCCTCTCGCCCTTCCCGCAAGGCGAACCTAACACCGCCTATGCCGCCTACTTCACTGGTCGCTCGCACCTCGCGTGCCTCACCACGCGCCACGCCGAGCACGGCATCCCCATCGCCAATGTCACCTTCGAGCCCGGTTGCCGCAATCACTGGCACCGCCATAGCCAGGGCCAACTCCTTATCGCCGTTGGCGGCGAGGGTCTCTATCAAGCCCGAGGCGAGGCCGCCCGCGTGCTGCGCCCAGGCGACATCGTGGAAATCCCGGGCGGGGTTGACCACTGGCACGGGGCCACCGCCCACCGCGCCTTCGCCCATCTCGCCATCGAGGTGCGCCCGGAGCAAAACCAGACCAACTGGCTCGAAGCTGTCTCCGAGGCCGACTACGCCGCCGCCCAGCCTCAGGCCGCCCGCCTTTCCCTCCTCACGCCCCGTCAAGCCGCCCTCGCGCAACTTGCCGCAGCAGCCGCCATGGGCGATCTCGAAGCCGTCAAAGCCGCCGCCGAGGCCGGCTTCGCAAAGGGCCTCACCCTCGCCGAGTTCAAGGAAGCGCTCCTGCAAGTCCAGGCCTACGCCGGCTTCCCCCGTTGCCTCAATGGCTATAGCGCCCTGGCCGAACTCTGCCAAGCGCGCCAAGCCGCCGGTCTGCCCCTGCCCGAAGGCCCCCAGCCGAACGCACTCAGCCCCGAGGCTAACCGCGAACGGATTGGCCGTGACGCCGTGCCCGCCTGTGCGGCATCTCTCCCGAGGCCGACCTCGCCGCCTGGCAGCGCTTTGCCCCTGGCGCAGAGCAGTTCCTGAAAGAGCATCTCTTCTGCGATCTCTTTGAGCGCGGTATCCTCTCGGAAGCCGATCGCGAACTCTGCACCGTTTCCATTCTCACTGCCCTGCCCGGCGTGGAGGCCCAACTTGCCGCCCACCGCGCCATCGCGAAACGCCTCGGCTTAAGCGACGAAGCCTACGCCGAGCTCCAGACACTTCTTCACCCCTAACCCGAGGAGTTCCCAATGAAGCAATCGAGACGTAACTTTCTGCGCGGGAGCCTGCTCGCTGCCGGCGCGGCTGCCGTGGGCGCAACGGCCCAGGCCAAGACCTTCGATGAGCAGTGGCGCGAGGCGAGGCGCCAGCGCGGTTGGGTCCCCGGCCCCATCGACCGCGCCTCCCACGCCCGCGCCGAGGGCCCGGCCGTCTACTTCACCCCCGAAATCACCCCCCAGAGCCTCTGCCGTGCCTACGCCGCGCTCGGCATCACACTCCCAGGCAAAGTCGGCGCCAAGGTCTCCACCGGCGAACCCGGCGGCCACCACTTCCTCGATCCGCAGCTGGTCAAGCCCCTCGTCCAGCAGCTCGACGCGAACATCGTGGAGTGCAACACTGCCTACGGCGGACGCCGCAGCACCCTGCACGACCACATCCGCGCCGCCCTCGAACACGGCTGGTGCGACATCGCGACCGTGGATATTATGGACGGCATCGCCACGATGGAGCTCCCCGCCCCCGCCGGCGCCAAGCGTCTGCCGCGCAACATCGTTGGCTCGCACTTCCGCGACTATGCCTCCTTCCTCGTCCTCTCCCACTTCAAGGGCCACGCGATGGGCGGCTTTGGCGGCGCGCTCAAGAACCTCTCCATCGGCTTCGCCTCGCGTAACGGCAAGTTGCTCATCCACTCGGGTGGCATCACCGACCAAACCTGGCTGGACGACGACCAAACCGCCTTCCTCGAAGCAATGGCCGAGGCCGCCACCGCCGTCTGCCAGGCCCGCCCCGGCAAGATGGCCTTCCTCAATGTGATGAACCACCTTTCGGTGGATTGCGACTGCGACGCCCATCCCTCCACCCCCACCATGGCCAACATCGGCCTGCTCGCCTCCCTCGACCCCGTGGCCATCGACCAAGCGTGCGTCGACCTCGTCTATGCCGCGCACGACAGCGCCGAGCTCATCGAGCGGATGGAGAGCCGCTATGGCATCCACATCCTCGAGCACGCCGAGGCCCTCGGCCTGGGCTCGCGCAACTACCGCCTCATTCCGCTATAATATCCGCCACAGAAAGGAACTTCGCTATGCACTTGCCCGCCGAAATGCTCCAAGGGGCCATCTGCCCCGTCACCGCCACCCTCTCCCTCGCCGGCTGCGGCTTGGCGGCCGCCACACTCCTGCGCAAACCCGCCTCCGCCCCGCGCCCGGCCGACTTCGCCCTCACCGGCGCCACGGTCTTCGCCCTGCAGATGCTCAACTACCCCCTGCCCGGCGGCCTCTCGGGTCACCTCCTCGGCGGCGTCTTTGCCTCGGCGCTCCTCGGCGTGCCCGGCGGCATCCTCTGCACTGCGCTCGTCCTCCTCATCCAAACCCTCCTCTTTGCCGATGGCGGCCTGGGAATGCTCGGCGCAAACATCCTCAATATGGCGATCTTGGGCGCCGGTGTTGGCGGACTGCTCCTGACCTTCCTGCGCCGCCGCGGTTGCTCGCGCTTTGCGGCCTTCGCCCTCGCCGGCGCGGCCTCGACCCTCCTCGCCACCCTCGCGCTCTGCGGCGAACTGGCCGCCAGCGCACGCCTGACTGCGCCCCTCGCCGGGACGCTCCTCCTCACGCATCTAGCCGTGGCCACCATTGAAGGCGCGGCCACCATGGCCCTCCTCGCCCTCGTGCCCAAGACAACCGGCGAACCGCTCACCCGCCGTGCCACCCTCACCCTCGGCGGGACCCTCTGCGCGGCCCTCGCGCTCACCCCGCTCGCTTCGGCCCTGCCCGATGCCCTCGAGTGGAGCCTCGAGCGCTTCTCGCTCCTCCCCGGCGCGCCCAACTTCGCCGCCGCGCCCTTCGCAGACTACACCCTCGCGGCCATTCCCTCCGAGACCCTCTCCACCCTCACCGCCGGGCTCCTCGGCGCCCTCGCCTGCGCCCTCTGCGGCCTCCTCACCGCCCGCCTCTGCCGGAGATAGTCGACAGTCAACAGGTCGGCCCCCGACTCAACGCGGGGGCCTTTTCTATTTCCATCCGCCCCACGCCGCTCTTCCCAAGCGCTCCTGCGCGAGCACTTCGCCCAGCGCAACGCCCGTCCCCCCGCGCCCACCCCATCCCGCCTCCGCCGCCTCCTCTCCCGCTGGCTTTCCCCAACCAAGCCCTAACCGCACCTCACGCGCCGACGGTGCCCCTCACGCGAGCGCGGCGAACGCTCACCCTTATCCCGGAATTCCGGGATAAGGGTGTGCAGAAGGAAAGGAACGGCGCGGATTATCACGCGGCGCGGAGAGAACTAACCGCTCGGCGGAGCGCAACTAATAAGACCCCGTCTTATTGGTAATAAGGCCCCGTCTTATTCGCAATAAGACCCCGTCTTATTGGCAACAAGGCGGGGC
>SFJE01000054.1 GCA_004555175.1 Lentisphaeraceae bacterium
AGCGTGGCCGATGTGGCCCTCGCCTTCGGGGTAAGCACCTCCAAGGTCACCGAGTGGATTGAAGAAGGCCGCCTCGAGGCCACCAACCTCAATGCCGGAACCCCCAAAAAAACCTTCTGGAAGATCCCCCGCGCCTCCGCCGTCTCCCTCGCAGAGCACATCAACCAGGGCATCTAGAAGTGAGCTGCTAGCTGTTAGCCGTTAGCTGTTAGCACGCTGGCGCGTCAAGTCAACAAAAGGAGAAAAGAATGAAGCTCAATAGTTCTAACCAGAACCCGTCCGTCGCGGCACGCGCGCTGTCGGCTGTCAGCTGTCAGCTGTCCGCTAATCTTGCGCCGACCGAGCAGGAGGTGGCGCTCCTCGAGGACGCTTTCGGCGATGCCGCGCGCGGCACTGCCGAAATCAGTGGCGGAAAGAATGCCATCGTCGGTGGCTGGAATGCCGGCACGGGGCTCAAGGCGTGGCTCGCGGAGCACTGCCCGGAGATCAACTACAGCACCGCCCGGCGCTTCCTGCAGGTGGCGGAGAAGACGCATGCTGCGCTGAGCTCGGGCGATAGCCCTGTCAGGCCGTCCGCGACTTCCTGGAAGGCAAGAGCCAGCGGCAGGTGCTGAAGGCGCCGGGCAAGCCCACGCCCCGCCACGCGATGAGCGAAGCAGAGCGCGCCGAGAAGCTGGCCGAGGTCTGCAAAGGCTTCCTCGAGAGCCTCGAAGGGGTGGAACGCACCGGCGAGAGCAACCTCCTGCGCCTGGAGGACCGCCGCGAAATCGTCACCCGCCTCAAAGCCCTCGCCCGCCGCCTCGAGCAAGCCGCCGATCGCTAAACCGCCAACCTTCGCCGTGCAGGGCTCAGCCCTGCCGAGGGTGGTAGGGGCGAGCAGCCCCTACAGCCGCCAGCGCTCACCGCGCTCACCGATCCGCTCTGGCCGCGGTTAGGGGATGAGGCGCGGCGCTTGGTGCTCACGTGGGAGGCCGTGGCCCAGCGGTTGGAATCCGCGCCGGAGAAAGGGCGCGAGCTGCAGCGGCTGCGCGTGGACTTTGCAGGGGTGCTGCAAGGCCTCAGCCGGGGCACCATCTATCGCAAAGTCTCCGCCCTCCGCGCCGAAGGGGCGGCGGGGGTGCTCGGCAAGGCCGCGCTGCGCAAGCTCGGCGTGCGCGATGGCTCCACCCTGCCCAAAGCCTTCATCACCCATTGGCGCAAGCGCTGCGCCGGCCATCAGCGGATGAAGGCCCTCAGCGTGTGGCACGATCTAATGGCCGAGCTCATCGGCGGGGCCATCATCCCAGGCTACGATGGCGATTGGCGCGCCATCTGGCTCTTGGAGCACCCCGGGTGCCTGGTGCCCGCGCGCTGCCCCTATGCCGCCGACCACCGCCGCAATGCCCACCCCCGCGGCTGGAGCTACCGCAACCTCAAAGCCCTCGCACCCGAGGTGGACGTGTGGAAGGCCGCCACCCAAGGCGTGGCCGCCGCCCGCGCCTACCTCCCCAGCCTCCCGCACACACGCGTCGGCCTCGGGCCGATGGAAGTCATCACGATGGACGACGTGTGGCACGATGTGGAAGTCCTCTTCCTCCACGGCCGCGAAATGCCCACCCACGAGCGCCCGGTGGAAGTCGGCGTGCTCGACGTGCTCACCGGCTGCCACGTGGCCTGGCAAGTCTGGCCCGTGCGCCGCCGCGCCGACGGCTCGCGCGAGATGGTCGATGCCTCCGTGCAGCGCTTCATCCAAGCCCAGCTCTTCTGCGGCATCGGCATCCACCCCCGCGGCCTCACCGAGCTCCTCGAGCACGGCACCGCCGGCCTCGCCGACGACGAAGTGCGCCGCATCAATGCCATCCTCGCGCGCTATATCACCCCGCCCGAAGGGCGCGATTGGCTCACCGTCTGCCGCTCCTCCACCACCGGCGAACCCATCGCCAAAGGCCTCTTCTGCGAACGCGCCTGCGGCAACCCCCGCCACAAGGCGATGATCGAAAGCTCCTGGAACCTCCTCCACAACGCCCTCGCCTCCCTCCCCGCCCAAGTCGGCAAAGATCGCGACCACGCCCCCGCCGACCAAGAGGGCCTGCGCCGCGAAGACAAAGCCCTCCTGCAGATGGTCAACGAGGTGGCCAAAGCCAACCCCGCCGCCCTCGACATCCTCCGCCAAGCCGAGTTCCACGCCGTCAGCTTCCACCAATTCAAGGAGGCCCTCCGCCTCGTCAAAGAGCGCATCAACCGCCGCACTGACCATGCCCTCGAAGGCTGGGAAGCCTGCGGCTTCGTCCGCCACGTAGCCAACCTCCCCGGCGGCGCGGAGCTCGACCTCGAGGCCGTCCCCGCAGACCGGCGCGAAGCCACCGCAGCGCTCATCAAAACCCTCCGCGCCCCCGTCTCCCTCCGCAAAATGTCCCCCCTCGAAGCCTTCTCAGCCGCCTCCGCCGCCACCACGCTCGTCCGCTTCCCCCTCGCCGCGGCAATGGAAATCCTCGGCGCAGACCTCGCCCAAGAGCTCGCCGTCTCCCCCCGAGGCACCCTGCAGGTGCGCGACCGCTTCTCCCAAGAGCGCCTCACCTACCTCGCCCTGGCCACCGACGAAGCCGGCAACCGCAAAGAACTCACCCGCGGCGCACGCCTCCGCGTCTGGGCCAACCCCTTCAACCCCGCCACCATCCTCGTGGCCGACCTCGAAGGCCACCCCCTCGGCATCTGCCCGCTCCTCGAAGCCACCCGCTTCGGAAACCCCGAGGCCGACCAAGCCAACCTCGGCCTCTGGCAACAGGCCAACGCCGAGCAAAAGAAGCGCCTCGAACCCCTCCTCCAGCCCAAACGCGAACAGGCCGCGCAAACCCGCCAAAACCTCGCAGACCTCCTCACCGCCGCCAAAGCCGCACAACCCACCTCCGCCCAAAACCTCGCCGCCTTCGCCGACGAGGGGGCCTGCGCATCCCCTGCCGGCAGCTATCCGCTATCCGCTAACCGCTGCGAGCACAACGAGCCCGCACTCACGCTCGAAGACTTCATCGTTTAGCCCGTTCTGTGGCGCGCCGGAAACCACAAAGAAGCACAAAGCGAAGCAAGGAAACACAGAGGCTACGCAGGAAAGCACCCCAAACACGCCCGTTTTTTCAACCACAGAGAACACAGCGTTCACAAAGATTAAGGAGAAAGCTATGACCCCCATCACGCTTGAACACTCGGCCACATCGTCGCGCGAAGCGCGTGCTGTCAGCTGTCAGCTACCCGCTAACGGCTGCGAGCAAAGCGAGCGCACCCCAAAACCCATCGCCGACTTCCTCGCAGAAGCCGCGCGCCGAGGCCTCTCGGATGCCCAGTGCGCCGAAGCCATCGGGATGAGCGCCACCACCATCAGCCGCGTCCGCCGAGGCATCTACGAGGGCGACCTCGCCGCCGTGGCCGACAAAGCCGCCCTCGCCCTGCGCCTCTGGCACGAGCGCGGCAACAAACAGCGCTTCCTGGTGGAAACCTCCATCGCCACCAAACTCTTCACCGCCTGCGACTTCGCCCTCAACCGGCAGACCCCCGTCGTCATCACCGGCGAGAGCCAAATCGGCAAAACCACCGCCTTCGAGGAATACGCCCGCAGATCCGATGCCATCGTCCGCTACGTGCGGATGCCCGCCTCGGCCAACCTCCCCCTCTTCCTTGAAGAGCTCGCCGACGCCCTCGGCGTCAATGCCCGCCCCGGCGAACGCCGCCGCCGCATCCTCGCCGCCCTCAACGACCGAACCCTCCTCATCATCGACGAAGTCCACGAACTCGCCCACACCGCCAGCCGCGAACAGGCCAAGCGCATCTGCGAAGTCATCCGCGAGTGCTACGACCGCACCCGCTGCGGCCTCGTCCTCTGCGGCACCGACGATGCCGAAAAGGAACTCCTCCACGGCCCCGATGCCGGCGCCCTCGCCCAAATCGTCCGCCGCTCCATCAACGTCCGCCTCGGCAACCGCATCCCCCTGCAAGATGCCCTCAAAGTGGCCGCCTACCACGGCCTCACCCTCCCCCCAACCGACGAAGCCAAAGCCGCCCTCCGCGGCCTCTTCCTCAACCACATCAACCTCATCTCCGCAATGGCCGCCGAAGCCGCCGCCAAACGCGCCGTCCACGCCGATTGGCCCCTCTGGCTCGCCACCAAACGCGCCCTCCTCGGCGAGTAGCACGCCGAAAGGCACGCAGATTTTGCAACCACAAGTCCGAGCATAGCGAGGAGCTATGTCAAAAAGAACACAAAGAGCACAAAGAAATGGGCACGCTAACGCGACGGGCAGAATGGCGGAAGAAGCCGTGTGCTTCACCCTCTCGGACCATCACTCTATCCGTCGCGGCCTTGCCGCGTACCCTTTGTGAACTTTGTGTTCTTTGTGGTTGCTAAAACAGAAAGGAACGAACAATGAAAACACCCCACAAGACCATCCCGCAAAGCCTCGCAGATGTCGAGGAACTCCTGGCGCAAGTCGCCGCCTCCGACGCCGCCACGCGAAAAGTCACCGCCCAGATGGATGCCGAAATCACCCGCATCCGCGAAAAGTATGCCGCCATCCTCGACCGCGAAAAGACCCTCCGCGAAGCCGCCGAAGAGCAAATCGCCTCCTGGGCCGAGCTCAACAAGGCCGACTTCGGCGACCGCCGCTCGATGGTCCTGACGCACGGCACCATCGGCTGGCGCCTCGGCAACCCCGCCGTCAAACTCCGCGCCCGCGTCAAGGCCGACCAAGCCCTCGAGCAGGTCAAACGCCGCCTCCCGGAATACGTCCGCCGCGTGGAAGAGCTCGACAAAGCCGCCCTCCTCTCGGCCTACACCGGCAAAGCCATCTCCGCAGAAGACCTCGAAGCCTGCGGCCTCAAAATCACCCAAACCGAACGCTTCTACTGCGAGCCCAAGAGCGAGGAGACCGAGCGCTGACGCGCCCGGCTCCTCGCTTAGCCGTGTTGACATAGCTCCTCGCTATGCTCGGACTTAGCTGTTAGCGGATAGCTGTTAGCCTCGCTCACGCGACCGGCAACGATAAGGCAGAAGCCGTGAGACCCACCCATTTCTAACCCCCAGTCAATCCGTCGCACGCAGTGCGCGCTAACCGCTGTCAGCTAACCGCTAACCGCTGCGACTGAAAGGAGCAACCCCATGACCAATCGTCAACGCACACTGTTCTTCAACCTCTTTGCCCGCGCCTGCGAGGCGCAGGGCATCTATGGCAGCCAGGCCCGCGAAACCTTCCGCCACGAACTCATCGCGCGCACGCTGCCGCTGAGCGGCGGCTCCCTGCGCAACGTCGGCAAGGGGCGCGACTTCGACAAGCTGATGGCCGAGCTCTCGCGCTTGGCCCAGAGTGCAGAAGCCTCCGCCCACTTCGCCACCGCCGAGGGCCGCCGCTGGGCCTACTTCATCGAGGCCGCCGCACGCCAGGTCTGCGAACTCTCCGCCGTGCGCGCGTCGATGGCCGAAGAACCCTCCCAGCCGCCCATCGCCTACATCAAAGGCATCCTCGTGCAAGCCAAGTGGCACTTTGCGCTCGCTTCACGCGGCGGTGAGTGGTGGCTCGACCTCACCCAGGTGCACGAGGAGAAGCTCTTCCAGATGCTCGATACGCACCGCCGCCGGCTGCTGCGCGCCATCCCCCTGGAGAAGAGCGAAGCGGACGGCACGCGCCTGCGCGCGGGCTTCGACCCCGATGCCGCCTACCGCCGCGTGGGCACCCGCCTCGTGCGCATCACCGGCACCACCGAGCCCGCCGTCCTGCGCTGCGAGTTCGGACTTGTTGTTGATAATTTCCCATCCCCACCTGGTGGAGCGAG
>SFJE01000006.1 GCA_004555175.1 Lentisphaeraceae bacterium
CTTATTGGTAATAAGGCCCCGTCTTATTCGCAATAAGACCCCGTCTTATTGGCAACAAGGCGGGGCCTTATTCATTCAAGTCGCTCGGGAAGCGAGTTAACCCAGCGCGGAGGTGTGATACAATGGCGGCGCTTGAGCGGTTGAAACTGTCTAATGTGAAAGGAGTATGACAATGAGCAAAAAGTTGCGCGCGGGGTTAAGCGTTTGATAGTGTAGGGCCGATTAAAGGATTCCAATGCGAGGCAACTTTGTTATACGCCTAATCTTGATAGGGTGGTTGGCGCTGGGCAGTGGGATGGCTTGGGCACAGGCGATGGGCTACCGCCCGATAGAGCCCCCGGATCCGGACACCTTGCCGCCAGAAATGATTGTGGGCACGGCCGAACGCGCAGCACTCTTTCGGAAGGGCACCGCCACCGGCAAACTGCGGCTTACCGCGTCCACCTTGCCCGACAAGTTCGACCTGCGCGATGAAGGATACGTCACAGACACGCGCAACCAGGGAAAGTGGGGGACCTGCTGGATGTTCTCGGCCATCGGCTCCTTTGAATCCTGCCTGCTGAAGATGTACCGGGAAAAGGCGGACTTCTCGGAGTTAAATTGCTTGACCAATCCCATGGGGGCAGTGTGGTGGTCAAACATCGACCTGCTACTTGATGGTGGCAATGCCACAATGGCACACGCCTTGCTGATGAATCAATTTGGGCCGCCGCTGGAGGTGCAAGATCCCTACCCCTCCCTGACCGAACAACAGGCCTATGCCGACAAAAAGGCTTCAGCCCCAACGCACCCCGCGCTCCCCGCCTCGCGCCTGCTCAAAGAGGTGGTCTATCTCGACCCGCCTTACAACTCAAGCACCGGCAAGTATAACCTCTATGACGAGGACTACGTGCGCCAGATCAAGGAACTTATCTACTCCTATGGCGCCGTGACGACGGCCTATTACCACCATGACTCGAACTTCAACTCCGCGCGTACCGCCTACTATAACGCCACCTTCTCAGAATATGCCAACCACGCGATCCTGCTGATTGGGTGGGATGACACCTACGCCAAGAGCAACTTCAAGACCACCCCCTCGCGCAACGGAGCCTGGTTGGTCAAAAACAGCTGGGGGCGCACCTACGACTACTTCTACATCTCCTACGACGATCTCCTCGTCAACTGCTACGGCGGCATTGCCCAGTTCCGCCCAGTCAGCCCCGCCTACTGCCAAGAGGTCAGCCGCCGCTATCAGCACGACGCCGGTAACGCAACCGCTTACCCCTGGTTTTATTACTCCCACTATTCCACGGGCTCATTGGCTAGCGTCTTCACCGCACAAAGCGCGGAAACCCTCTATTACATAACCTGTATCAATCAACAGACCGAAGGCGTCTCGATTGCCTACACGCTCTCGGTCTATGGCAATCCTGAGGCGAATAATCCAACCTCCGGCACCTGTTTGACCTCGCAACAGGGAACCTTGACGACCAACGGTCAGCAGTTGATTTCGCTTGAAGAGCCCGTTGCTTTGACGCAAGGAATGCGTTTTTCAATTGTCCTCTCGCTCTCAAGTAGTAATGGAGAAGCCATTAACTATCCCTACGATTCCGCCTCTAAAGCCTCTGGGTGCACCTATTTTGCCCTATCCGACACACCCAGTACTTGGCGCGACTCCGTCAACAAGGGGAACCTCTCACTACGCGCAATAACCGGGCCTGCAGCCACCGGCCGCAGTGGCCTGATGGATTGGCTCAAGGCTGCCGGATATGCCCGCGAAAGCGCCGTGGCCACCGTTACCGACAGCGCCAACGCCGCCATCATCGACTACGACACGGCCGTCTCCGAGATGTCCGCAACCGCCTCTGCCCAGACCGCCAGCGGCCTCTCGCTCTGGGATTGCTACCTTGCCGGAGCCTTGCCCGATGAGACGCAGACGTTGATCCCGCGCCTAACCTTCAACGATGCCGGCGAACCAGTGCTCACGCCAGAGCCAGAACTCGCTGGCCGCACCTACACGCTCTACAGCAAGCCCTCCCTGGAGGATGCCTGGACCACCGAGACCGATCTCTCTGATAAGCACTTCTTCAAGTATCGCGTCTCCTGGCCCGGGGACTCCGCAACGCCCTAACCCAACGTGCCACCCGCCCACCGTTCTGATATAGCTCCTTCGCTATCGCTTTGGACTTCACCGTTCTCCATTCACCTCTCTCCGCTTTCCGTTTGCCTTTTGAAGTGGGGTTTATTATACTTTTCCTCTGTTTTAAGGAGTTAGCAGCATGAGCGCGACGATTGAAGAGATTCGGCACAGCGCGGCGCATTTGGTGGCGTCGGCGGTCTGCTCGTTGTTTGATGGCGTAAAGATTGACATTGGTCCGGCAACGGACGATGGGTTTTACTACGACTTTGATTTGGAGCATCGCTTGAGTGCCGAGGACTTCCCGGCGATTGAGAAGGCGGTGCGCAAGTTGATTGGCGCGAAGTTGCCCTTTGTGCGCGAGGAAGTGACGCGTGAGCAGGCGCAGGAGATCTTTAAGGATCAGCCCTACAAGTTGGAGCGTCTGGCGGATATTCCGGAGGGCGAGGCGGTTTCGATTTACCGCACGGGGGACTATGTGGACCTCTGCCGCGGGCCGCACGTGGAGCACTCCGGGTGCATTGGCGCGGTGAAGTTGATGAGCGTGGCCGGGAGTTACTACCGCGGCGACGAGCATAACAAGATGTTGCAGCGGCTCTACGGGATTGCCGCCGCCTCGCAGAAGGAGCTCGACGCGATTGTCGCGCGGATTGAAGAGGCGAAGAAGCGCGACCACCGCAAGCTGGGCAAGGAACTTGAACTCTTTACGATCTCCGAGAGCGTGGGACCGGGGTTGGCGCACTGGCTGCCGAAGGGCGCACGCGTGCGTATTGCCATCGAGGACTACTGGCGCAAGGAGCACTTCCGCCACGGCTACGAGATGCTCTTTACCCCGCACATTGGCCGGGCAAACCTCTGGCAAACCTCTGGTCACCTGGGCTTCTATAAGGATGGCATGTTCCCCCCGATGAATGTGACCGAGGGCGACGGCGAGAAGGCGGTCCAGGAGACCTACTACGTTAAGCCGATGAACTGCCCGTTCCACATCCAGGCCTATCTCTTCAAGAAGGTGAGCTACCGCGACCTGCCGTTGCGCTGGGCCGAGCTGGGCACCGTCTATCGCTACGAGAAGGATGGCGTGCGCCACGGTCTCTTCCGCGTGCGGGGCTTTACGCAGGATGATGCGCACATCTTCTGCGCGCCCGAGAAGATCGAGGAGGAAATCCGCTTCACCGTGAAGTTCTGCCTCCACATCCTCCACCGCTTCGGCTTCCAGGACATCACGGCCTACCTTTCCACCCGCCCGGAAAAGGCGGTGGGCGACCCGGCCAAGTGGGAGCAGGCCACCAACTCGCTCCGTCACGCCCTCGAAGCCGAGGGCATGAGCTATGAGGTCGACGAGGGCGGCGGCGCCTTCTACGGGCCGAAGATTGATATGAAGATTAAGGATGCCCTCGGCCGCGAGTGGCAGTTGGGCACCATCCAGTTCGACTTCAACCTCCCCGAGCGCTTCCACCTCACCTACACCGGGGCCGATGGTGCCGAGCACCAGCCCTATATGGTCCACCGCGCCCTCCTCGGCTCGCTCGAGCGCTTCTTCGGCATCCTCATCGAGCACTACGCCGGCGCCTTCCCCACCTGGCTCGCGCCGGTGCAGGCCAAGGTGTTGCCGATTACCGACGCGCAGCACGAGGCCGCCAAGGCCGTCCTCTCCAAACTCGCCGCCGCCGACCTGCGCGTGGAGGCCGATTGGAGCAACGACAAGATTGGCGCGAAGATCCGGAAGGCCACGATGGCCAAAATCCCCTATATGCTGGTGCTCGGCGGCCGTGAAGCCGAGGCCGGCCTGGTCGCGGTCCGAAGCCGCGAGAAGGGCGACCTGGGCACCATGACCCCGGAAGCCTTTATCGAACTCATCAAGCAAGAAATCAACGCATAACCCGAACCCCATCAGGAGCTCAACTTGGCATTCCCCCTGAAACCTATGCCCACCGGTCCCCGCCCCAACAACGGTCCCGCCCAGCGCGACCAGAAGGGGGCCTCCTTCACCCGCACCAACTATAAAATCCGGGTGCCGGAAGTCCGTGTGGTCGATGCCGCCGGCAAGATGTTGGGCCTTATGCCCACGCGTAAGGCGCAGGCCCTCGCCGAATCGCTGGGGCTGGACCTCGTGGAGATCACGCCCAACGCCCAGCCGCCCATCTGCAAGATTATGGATTACGGTAAGTTCCGCTACCAGGAATCCATCAAGCAGAAGGAGGCCCGCAAGAACGCCAAGGCCACGCAGGTCAAGGAGATTAAGTTCCACGCCGGCACCGATGTGGGTGATGTGGACCGCAAGGTCAAGGACATCCTCGGCTTCATCGCTCAGGGCAACAAGGTGAAGGTCTCGCTCAAGTTCCGTGGCCGCGAAAACGCCCACAAGGAGCTCGGGGTTGACCTCATCAACCGTATTATCGAGACCTGTGGCGAGAAGATTGCCGTCGAGCAAGAGCCCAAACTCCTCGGCCGCGACCTCTCCTGCCTCATCGGCCCGCCCAGCGCCAAGTCCATCAAGGCCGCCCAGGCCAAGAAGAAGGCCACCGAAGAGGCCCCCGCCGCCGAGCCCCCCAAGCCCGGCCTCGCGCCCACGCGCTAGCCGCCGGCTTGCGCGTGGCTGTTAGCGAATAGCACGCGTTCCGCGACGGATAGGCTAACAGCCAACCGCTAGCAGCCAATAGCTAACAGCTAACAGCCAATAGCTAACAGCTAACAGCTATGAACCTCCTCCTCGCCGGTCCTGGCCGCATTGGGGCGGCATTGGTGCCCGGGCTTCAGGCCCAGGGACACACCGTTACGTTGCTCACGCGCCAGGATTATGGCGACTTCTTGGCCCCGACCTACGACCCCGGGCCGGCCGTGGAGACCGTAGCGGCGTGTGATGCGCTCTTGCTGTTGGCCGGACGCTTTGCGCTCAATGCCCCCGAAGAGGCGATGGGGCAAGCCAACGCCACCGGTCCCCTGCGTATTGCCGAGGCCGTCCACGCCCGTTTCCCGCACGCGCACATCATCGCCTTTCTCGATAGCCGCATCCGCCGACCGCTCTCGGCCGTGCCGCCGGCTGTGCGCGCCTATCTCGCCTCCAAGCAACGCCTGGCCCGATGGGTCCTGGCCGCCGCGCGCACCTGGGGGCAGACCACCGGCGCGCGTGTCAATGCCATCGCCCCGGGGCCCGTCTTTCCGCCACCAGAAAAGGCACACAGCGAGCCGGGCGGCAACTGCCTCACCCCGCGCCCCACGGTGGCCGACCTGCTAAGCGGCATCACCTTCCTCCTCACCACCCCCTCGGTCACCGGCCAGATTCTCTATATCGCCGCCGGGCAGCAAGTGCTGTAGGCTCGCTACGCTCGCCAGCGAACAGCCGACAGCCGACAGCTGACAGAGCTGGCGCCTGAGGTGGAGAGCCCGGCCCACTTCTATCGGTCTCTCCGTCGCGTTAGCGCCCTGTCTACTGTCGACTGTTCACTGTCGACTCAGCGGCTCGGCGCGCCTGCGCAGAGCCCTTTTTGCCGAAAAGTGTTGCACGTGGGGGGATAGTTTTGATAGAGTGTGCGGCATTTCACGTTGAAAGCCTTTTCTAAGGAGTCAGTTATGGCACGCAAAATCCCGTTGGACCATCTGCGCAACATTGGCATTATGGCCCACATTGACGCCGGTAAGACGACGACCTCCGAGCGTATCCTCTTCTATTCCGGTAAGAACCACAAGATCGGCGAAGTACATGATGGCGGCGCCACGATGGACTGGATGGTGCAGGAGCAGGAGCGCGGCATCACGATTACCTCCGCGGCCACGGCCGTGATGTGGGGCGACTACATGATCTCCCTGATTGACACCCCCGGTCACGTGGACTTCACGGCCGAGGTGGAGCGCTCGCTGCGCGTGCTCGATGGCGCGGTGGCGGTCTTCTGCGCGGTCGGTGGCGTGCAGCCGCAGTCCGAGCAGGTCTGGCGTCAGTCCGAAAAGTACAAAGTGCCCAAGCTCATCTTCGTTAACAAGATGGACCGCGTTGGCGCGAACTTCTTCTCGGTGATGGACCAGGTGCGCGACCAGCTCAAGGCCCGTCCGGTGCCGATGGTCTGCCCGCTGGGCGCTGGCGAGACCTTCGAGGGCGTGGTGGACCTGCTCGAGAACCGCCTGGTGACCTACGATAAGGAATCGCAGGGCATGAAGCAGATCTACTCCGAGATTCCCGCCGAGCTCAAGGAGAAGTGCGAGGAGATGCGCCACGAAATGATCGAGGCCGCCGCCGAGCAGGACGAAGAGCTGATGAACAAGTACTTCGAAGAGGGCACCCTCACGAAGGAAGAGATTATCAAGGGCCTGCGCAAGGGCTGCATCGCCCGCTCGATTATGCCGGCCTTCTGCGGCACCGCCTTCAAGAACAAGGGCATCCAGATCCTCCTCGACGCGGTGGTCAGCTACCTCCCCTCCCCGCTCGACATCCCCCCGGTGCAGGACGAAGCCGATCCCTCCATTATTCGTAAGGCCGATGACAACGAGCCGCTCTCCGCGCTCGCCTTCAAGATTATGGCCGATAAGAATATGGGTAAGATCATCTTCACCCGCGTCTACTCCGGCACCCTCGTGGCCGGCTCGGAAATCCTCGACTCCTCCATCGGCAAGAAGGCCCGCATCTCGCGCCTCTTCCGTATGCACGCCAACCACCAGGAGAAGCTCGAAGAGGCCCACGCTGGCGACATCGTGGCCGTCATCGGTCTGCCCAACACCCGCACGGGCGACACCCTCTGCGACCCCGAGAACCCGATCCACCTCGAATCCATCGACTTCCCGGCTCCGGTGATCTCGATCGCCGTCAAGCCCGTCTCCCGCGGCGATAACGAGAAGCTCGGCAACGCCCTCCACGCCCTGGCGCAGGAAGACCCCACCTTCACCGTGGCCTTCGACCAGGAGACCTCCGAGACCATCATCTCGGGTATGGGTGAGCTCCACCTCGAAATCATCGTCGACCGCCTGAAGCGCGAGTTCAACGTGGCCTGCGAAGTCGGCCGCCCCGAAGTCGCCTACCGCGAGTCCATCGCAGTCGAAGGCGAAGGCGAGTACAAGCACAAGAAGCAGTCCGGCGGTCGCGGTCAGTATGGCCATGTCTGCATGAAGTTCGCGCCGTTGGAATCCGGCAAGGAGTTCGAGTTCGTCAACGACATCAAGGGCGGCGTGATCCCCGGCGAGTACATCCCGGCCGTCGAAAAGGGCATCCGTTCGGCGATGGAATCCGGCCCGCTCGCTGGCTACCCGGTCCTCCCGCTCAAGGCGACGCTCTTCTACGGTTCGTATCACGATGTCGACTCCTCGGAATTCGCCTTCCAGACCGCTGCTCGCCAGTGCTTCAAGCAGGTCTTCCTGGCCAGCCAGCCGCAGTTGCTCGAGCCGATTATGAAGGTGGAAGTCGTGGTGCCCGAAGACTACATGGGCGCGGCCACCGGCTCGCTCTCGCAGCGTCGCGGCCGCGTGGAAGGCATGGAAGAGCGCGGCGGCGCCCGCCTCGTCCACGGCTTCGTGCCCTTGGGTGAAATGTTCGGCTACTCCAACACCATCCGCACCCTCACGCAGGGCCGTGGCTCCTTCACGATGGTCTTCGACCACTACGAGCCCGTCCCCCGCGCGCTGCAGGATGAGATCGTCGAGAAGCGCCGCAAAGCCGGCAAGGTCCTCGGCTACTCCGAAGCCGACGAATAATCCCCGGCCCTCAAGGCCATCCCAAAAGCGGGGCTCGCACAACGCGGGCCCCGCCTTTTTTATACGCCCGGCGCACCAACTTTCTGCCCAAGTGCCGGGTGACTGACCGGTAGGCAAGCCAAAACTCGCGCAGGAAACAGCAGTTATGCAAAATCGCCCGCGAAAAGATTTTGCTTGACACGGGGGGGCCTTTTCATATAATACGCCGCGTTTTCCTACTACGAGGAGACGAAAAGGAGTAAAAGAGTATGGCTAACAAGAAGACCGCCAAGACCAAGACCGCGAAGGCGCCTGCCGTGAAGAAGGAAGCCCCCGCGAAGAAGACCCCCGTTGCGGCCAAGACCGTCAAGGCGGCCAAGGTCGTCGAGCCTGAGTTGTTCGACGCCGTCTGCCCTGCGACTTGCGCATGCGAAATCAAGGCCCCCAAGGCCGAGAAGCCGGCGAAGGCCCCGAAGGCTGCTGCCAAGCCCGCCGCCCCCAAGACCACCCGCGTCACCTTCCGCATCCGTGAAGAGGTCGGCGCCAAGGTCTTCCTGGCCGGCAGCTTCAACAACTGGGATGCCACCGCCAAGCAGCTCACCGATAAGAACGGCACGGGAGAGTTCACCTGCTGCCTCAACCTGCCCAAGGGCCGCTACGAATACAAGTTCGTCGTCAACGGCACCTGGAAGGCCGACGGCGCCTGCGCCGACTGGGTCACCAACGACATGGGCACCATCAACAGCGTCATCACGGTGGAATAACGCTGTTCCCCAAGCAAACAACAAGGGCTCCCGGCTTCGGGGGCCCTTTTGTTTTGCCGCCTGTGCGGCCAAGGCGCTCGCGAATGCTCGCTGCGCGGCAAGTATGCCGCGCCCCAGAACCATTAAAAGCAGAAGGAAGGCCGGCCTTTCGAAAAGGACGCCACGCGCCAGGCGGGGTGGAGAAGTACGCGCCGGGCGGAAGTGTGGCTGAGGCATGGCCAACGCGCGGCCATTGGAGCGGCTGACGGGTGCGGCCGAAGAGAAGAAGGGCGCGGGAGGGGTGGTAAGCGCGGCGTAGCCGCACCGCACGGCCCGAAGGGCCATCTCACGGCGAGCGCTCTCGCCGCAAATGTGCTATGCTATTGGACGTTGGTTAAGGAGTGATGTATGAAGCCGATTATTGAGCCGCACATTCACATGATTTCGCGGACGACGGACGAGTATATGGCGATGCGCGCGCACGGGATTCGCGTGTGCGTGGAGCCATCGTTCTGGCAGGGGGCGAATCGCCGTTATGCGGGGAGTTTTTTCGACTACTTCCGGCTGTCGTTGGAGTTTGAGCACACGCGCGCGGCGCGGTTCGGGGTGGACCATTGGAGCGCGATTGGGATGAATCCGAAGGAGGCCGAGGACCGGAAGTTGGCCGATGAGGTGATTGACGGGATGGGCGAATACCTGGATCATCCGCGGTGCGTGGCGCTGGGGGAGATTGGCTTTAATAATATCACCGAGAACGAAGAGCACGCCTTGGTGCGCCAGCTGCGTCTGGCCGAGGAGCGCAAGATGCCGGTGGTGTTGCACTTGCCGCACTTCAACAAGCTCAAGGGCATCAAGCGCGTGCTGGAGATTATCGCGGGCGAGGGGCTGACGCGCGAGCGCATCGACATCGACCACAATGTCGAAGAGACCATCGCCCTGGCGCTGGAGAGCGGTTGCTACGCCGGAATGACGGTCTACCCCTACTCCAAGCTTTCGCCCGAGCGCGTGAGCGCGATGATTCGCGAGCACGGCCACGAGCGCGTCATCGTCAATGGTTCGGCCGACTGGGGAATTAGCGACCCGCTTTCGCTCATCAAGGTTATCGAGCGCTTGCGTGCCGATGGTTTTGGCGAGGAGGTTATCGAGCAGATCACCTACCACACGCCGATGGCCTTCTACAGCGCTTCTCCACACTGGAAGCCGGACTTCGACATCGTCCCGCAGGATCCCACCACCTTCCAGCGCCAACCCTAACGCTCAAGGAGAGCCGCGATGAGCCCCGAGACCTCGCCCGAACGCCCCCAGCCCAGCACTGCCGAGGACCAGCGAACTGTGGTGCTCACGCCCGGCAACGAGGGCGCCACCCTCCAATCCAAGGAGACCGCTGCCGGGCGTAGTCCCTCCGATGATTACGCCATCTGCGGCAAGATTGGCGATGGCGGGATGGGGGTGGTCTACCTGGCGCGCGACCGCCGCCTGGGGCGCTACGTGGCCATCAAGCGCTTAAATGAGCGCGCACTGGAGGATCCGACCCTGCGTGCCCGCTTCTTGCAGGAGGCCCGCGCCGTCGCGGCCCTCAACCACGCCTACATCGTGCACATCTACGCGCTGGGCGAGGACGCGCTGGGGCCCTACATCGTGATGGAATATGTCTCAGGCCCCACGCAGACCACCGAAGTGGTCGTGCCCGAGGCCACTGATGCCCCGCCCCTCAAGAACCTCTCCCTGGAGCAATTCATCAACCGCCAGGGGCCGATGACCGCCGACGAAGCCGTGGCGATGGTCCTCAAGATTGCCCGGGCCATGGTCTACGCCCACAGTTGCGGTGTGATCCATCGCGACCTGAAGCCCGCAAACATCCTCTTGGATCCCTCCTGCGAGCCAAAGATTGTCGACTTTGGCTTGGCGCGATTGGCCCCGAAGGGCGCCGGGCTCACGCAAGTGGAAGAGCTCACCGTTCCGGGCGAGAAGCTTATCAGCTTGGGCTACTCCGCCCCCGAGCTTGAGCAAGATGCCTCCACCAGCGATGCGCGTGCGGACATCTACTCCCTGGGCGCCATCCTCTACTTCCTCCTCACTGGGCGCAACCCCCGCTACTACCGCGAGCAGGATGTGCCCGCCTTCTTGCGCGAGGTGCTCCGCCGTAGCCTGGAGACCGTCCGCGAGCAACGCTTCCGCTCGGCGCAGGACTTCGTGCGTGCCCTCTCCGAAGCCGCCAGCCACGGCAAGACCGTCGCCCCCACCATCAAGACCACCTGGCGTTGCAAGTGGTGCGATGCGGTCAACCCCATCAGCACCAAGTTCTGCGCCGAATGCGGCTGGGACGGCAGTGAGCGCTGCCTGGAGTGTGGCGCGGAGACCTTTGTGGGCCAGCAGTATTGCCCCAGTTGCGGGGCCGATTGCCGGATGTATGAGCACGTGGCCGGCATCCTCAAGCTGATGGACGCTGCTTGGGAGGAGCGGCGATTCGAGCGCTTGGCCACCATTGCCGGCAGGCTCCACGGCTTTGAGCCCTCCGGCCCCACCGGCCGAAAGCTCCTGGCCCAAGCCCGCGAGCGTGTGGAGGAGGCCGAGCGTAAGGTCGCCCGCCGTAACCGCCTCTCAGCTCTCATCCCCAACGAACTCAAGGCCGAAAACTACGAGCGCGCACAGACCTTTATCGAGGAGTTCCGCCAGCTCAACGAGGACCCGATGGTCTACGAAGAGGAGTTGCGCGACCTGCCTGGCCGCATCGCCTCGCGCGACCTTGTCCGCATCCGCCAGTGCATCCGTACGCGCGACTGGGGCACCGCTCGAGCGCTCATCAGCAACCTCTCCGTCAAGTATGGTGATCTGCCCGAGTTCCGCGATGTGCGCGCCAAACTCGCGGCGCATGACCGCTTCCGTTGCCGGGTGCACTGGGCCTGCGCGCTTGGGGCCGTGGCCGTGCTCTACCTGCTTTCCCTGCCTCTGGCCGGACGCCTCGCTGGTGGCTCCTTCGGCCCCTTCCTTCAAGGCCTCTACACCCCCGCGCGCCACATCAGCCGTCTGCCGGGCCTCACAGCCGGGATGCGCGCCTATGTGGCGCTCTGCGGCCACGCATCCTCGCCGGAAGATTACTTCCCCAAAGCCGGACCGGCGACCACTGCGGCCGTCGCCGATGCCGATGTGCGCCCGCCCTTGCCCGAGGCCGAAGCGCTCAAGCGCCAAGACTTTGAGAAGCAACTGCGTGAACTGGCCGAACGCCAGCGGACCCAGCGCAACGACCTGCGCCTGCGCTACAGTCAAGAGCTCACCGAGTTCCGCCGCTCGGCCCAAGACGAGGGCAACTATGAGGGCGTGGTGGCCGCCAACCGCGCCATTGCCGATTATGAGGAGAGCAACGCCCTGGCCGCGCCCCTGCCCGAAGAGCCCGAAGGTCTCGTGGTCCTCAAACGCCGCCTCATTCAGTTGCGCGATGACCTCGAGACCCTTATCGCCCGCCAGATTCTCTCCGCCGCCAAGAAGTATACCGCCGCCCTCGAAGAGAGCCTCAAAGGCTACACCCAGCAGGGCAACCTGGAACAGGCCGGCGAAATCTCCAACGAAATCCAGCGCGTCCGCCGCTTGAGCGAGGTGACGAAGGCCGAAGCGCTCCTCGCCAGTGCCTCGCCCTCCACCACCGTGCAGGCCTTCCTCCCCGGCGCCACCGCCAGTACCGACCGCGCCACCGCCAACGCCCTCCTCGATGACCTCAAAGCCCGCAGCGACACCCTGCGCAAGGCCCTTGATGCGCTCGACCGCCAGGCAGAAAACCAACTCCGCGATTGGCCGCAGCAATACAATGCCGCCCTCGTTGCGCTGATGGAAGGCTTCCGCCAGTCGGGCAACTACAACGCCTGGGAGGCCGCCTCTGCCGAGCTCGGACGCTTTGAAGAAGCGGCTGCGCTCCGCTCGGAGGATGTGGTGGAGTATCCCGTGGGCCTGCGCCAAACCCAGGAGGCCTTCCTCCAGCGCCAGCTCAATGTTGCCGAAGAGCGCGATGTGCAGAAGCGCAAGGTCTTCCAAGAGGCTATTCACGCCCTGGAAGAACAAAAGGCCGACTTCACTAAGCAGGGGCAGATGGAGGCCGCCGCCGCGGTCAACCAAGAGTTGCGCCTGCTGCTGAGCAACCCCAAGTATCGCCCGCTGACCCAGCCGCGCATCCCCGAGAGCGCGCCCAAGGCGGCCCCTTAATCTCTCCAAAGGATTCCCACGATGACCGATTGCGTTGCCGAACTGCTCTCTATCCGCCCGTTGGCCCAAGGCTACCAGGTGCTGACGCTGCACGCACCCGAGCTGGCCGCCGAGGCCCAGCCCGGCCAATTCGTCCACCTACAAGTGCCCACCCTGGAAGCTTCGCGCCTGCGTCGCCCCTTTAGCATCTATGACGCCCAGCCCGAGACCGGTCACCTCTTCATCCTCTACAAGGTCGTCGGCTTCGGCACCGCGCGCCTGGCGGCCGTCCCCCCGGGCACCAAACTCAACGTCCTCGGGCCCATCGGCCGCCCCTTCCCGCTCGAGCCCGCTGGCACGCCCTACCTCGTCGGCGGCGGCTACGGCGTGGCCCCGCTCTGGTTCCTCTCGCGCAAGCTTCCGCGCAAGGGCATCCTCTTTGTAGGCGGGCGCACGGCTGCGGACATCCTGGAGACCGAGCGCTTCCGCGAAGCCGGCTGGGAGGTGCGCGTGGCCACGCAAGATGGCAGCCTGGGCGTGCAAGGGCTGGTCACCGCTCCCCTCGATGCGGCCCTCGCAGCCGACCCGCAGGCCGAGCTCTTCGCCTGCGGCCCTGATGGGATGCTCAAGGCCGTTGGCGAGCGCGCCATCGCCCACAATATCAAGGGCTGGCTCTCGCTCGATAAGCACATGGCCTGCGGCGTGGGCGCCTGCCTGGCGTGCGTCCAGAAGCTCCGCACCGCCGAAGGCGAGAAGCTCGCGCGCGTCTGCGTCGACGGCCCCATCTTTGAAGCACGCGACATCGTCTGGTAGAGGAGACCCCATGAAGCGCCTTGTCCTCGCCCTCGTGGCCTGCTTGGCGGCCCTTACCGCCCCAGCCACGCCCCTCTCCGAATACTACCGCGAGGCCGCCGCGCTCCAACTCCCGGCCTCTCCGCGCCTGGCCGCTTATGATGCCGCCACCGCCCTCGCCGCCAAGCCCGACGCTTCGGCCGACTGGACCACCCTCCAGCAAGCCCTTGAGGCTGGTACGCTCCCGGAGAATGGCGCGCTCTTGGCCGAGACCCTTCTGGCACTCAACGCCGCCGCGGAGGGCGATCTCGAGCGCTACAAGGCCCGCGCCGTCGCCCTCAAGGCCAAGACCTCCAGCGCCACCCTGCGCAAGGCGGTCGACGTCACCGACCTGTTGGCCTCCTGCCCCGCCTGTGGCGGCAAGGCCACCTGCGCCACCTGCAAAGGCACCCTCAAGTGCGCCCCCTGCAAGGGCCGTGGCACCCTCACCAAAAGCACCTCCAGCGGCAAGGCCCTCTCCCTCGACACCCCAAAGCGCGTCCGCTGCGCCGCCTGCGCCGGCTCGGGCAAGTGCCCCGCCTGCCAAGGTCGCCCGAGCACCTGCAAGCACTGCAACGGCAGCAGCAAGGTCCCGAATGTCGAGCTCGTTCTCGCCCGCATTGCCCAACTCGCCGGACAACTCCAAGCCCACCTCGCCACCCAATTCAAGGAGGACCTGACCGCCCGCGAGCAGAGCACCCTCCTCGCCAGCGAACTCAAGCAAGCCCAATCCCTCCCCGACCCCGCCGAGGCCCTCGCCTTCCTCAACGCCCTACCGCCCGAGCGCGTGGCCGCCATCCAGTGGTCCTGCGTTGGCGCGCTGCGCGCCGAGCTTGAGGCCATCGTCTCCAAAGCGCGCGAGCTCGCCGCAGCCCAGGCCAACGCCCGCACCGAACTGCGCGCAGAAATCGCCCAAGCCCAGCGCGCCGACACCCCGCTTAAAGGCATGGTCGCCCTCCTCCCGCTCTTTGAAAAGTATGCCCAGTGCGATGCCCTCCCCGAACTTCACACCGCCTTTGATGGCCTCTTCGCCGCCGCCAAGGCCCAACGCCGCCTCCAACGCGAAGGTCTCGAAGCGCGCGTTGCCGCCCTCGGCCGCCTCCAGACCCAACCCGCGCTCTTGATTGACCAGGCCAATGCCCTCCTCGCCGACTGGCCCGAGGCCGATGCCCCCAAGCCCTTGCGCGACTACGCCAAGCAGGCCGGCCGTGCCGACCTCACGGCCTTCCTCTCCGAACGCCCCTTCGACGATGCCCGCGCCAACCTTGAGCGCGCCCGCCAGAAGGCCGAGCGCCTCCAAGCCGAAACCGAAGCCGCCGGACCGGCTTGGTGGATTTGGGCTGCCATCGGCCTCGGTGGCCTCTTCGTACTCTATGTCCTCTACGCGGCCATCAACAACTTCCTGGCCCGCAAAGCCGAGCGCGAACGCCAAGCTCGCCAACGCGCCGCCCTCGAAAGCGTCCGCGCCACGATGGCCCGCCGCCGCCACTAAGAGATGACAGAGGACGGAGAGCAGATGACAGAGGACGGCGAACGATGAGATCCGCCCATCGCCTGCACGCCTGGCTCGAACTCCTGCGCCTGCCCAACCTCTTTACCGTCCCGGGCGATGTGCTGATGGGCTGGGCGCTCGCCGGGCAAGGCGGCAACCCCACCCTCGCCCTCTTCGCCTCCCTTGCCCTCTACGCCGCAGGGCTCCTCTGGAATGACCTCTTTGACCTGCGCATCGATGCACGCGAACGCCCGCGCCGTCCTCTCCCCTCCGGCCGCGTCCCCTGCCGCCACGCCCTCGCCGTCGCCCTCGCCCTCAGCGCTCTCGGTCCCTTCCTCGTCCTCAACGCTTGGCCCGTGGCCGCCACCCTCCTCGCCCTCATCCTCTTCTACGACGCGCTTGCCAAACGCATCGCCGGCCTAGGTGTTGTCACTATGGGCGCCTGCCGCGGCGTAAATGTCCTCCTCGGCGTGGCTGTGGCCTGCCCGGGCGGACCTAGCCTCTGGCCTCCCCTGGCCTGGCTTGCCGCCGGGCTAATGACGCTCTACATCGTCGGCGTCTCCATCGTGGCGCGCAACGAAGCCAACCCACGCGCCAAGGTCGGCCGCGCCTGGCGCGCCTTTCCCGTGGCAATGACCCTGCTCTTCGTGCCGATTGGCTGGCTCCGCGGCGCGCAGTTCATCTGGGCGGCCCCCGTGGCCTGCCTCCCCCTCCTGCCGCTTCTGCTCATCCGCCGCCCCATCCCGGCGCTTGTCGGCGGCCTTATCCGCCACCTCATCCTCCTGCAAGCGCTCTGGTGCCTCCTGGCCACCGGCGCGCTCTGGCCCCTCCCGGCTCTCCTCTTGGCCTGCGCCCTCGCCGCCGCGCTCTCCGGCCGCTTCTTCGCCGGCTCGTAATTACTGCTCCACGCGCACCTTGAAGAAGCGGTGGGTGGTCTTCAGCGGTGTCTCCCAGCGCGCCGAAGAAGGCTGTCAATTTGAATCACAGTAGTCCACCACAGGACGTTCGTATCAGTCTGTTTGCTCATTGTCATACTCCTTTCACATTAGACAGTTTCAACCGTTCAAGCACCGCCATCATATCACACTTCCGCGCTGGGTTAACTCGCTTCCCGAGCGACTTGAATGAATAAGACCCCGTCTTGTTGCCAATAAGACGGGGTCTTGTTGCGAATAAGACGGGGCCTTATTACCAATAAGACGGGGTCTTGTTAGTTGCGCTCCGCCGAGCGGTTAGTTCTCTCCGCGCCGCGTGATAATCCTCCCCGCCGTTCCTTTCCTTCTGCACACCCTTATCCCGGAATTTCCGGGATAAGGGTGAATTATTAAGCCCCGGGCTTAATTGAATTATCCCCCGGGGCTTAATTCAATTATCCCCGCGGGGTTAATTATCCCACCCGCCCCGGAACGAAGTTCTCACCCGCCGTGCGGGAAGTCGCGCAAGGCCGCCGGAAAACTCCGGACCCTCCGGATATTCCGGAAACGCCGGACCGGGAACTCCTGAAAACCCGGCCCCTTCGGAAACGCTTCGGAAACGCAGTGCGCGTGGCCAGCGGTTGCGCAGTGGGGAGGGGGTGTGTTATACTTCCAATCAACGTGACATTCCACTTTAAGGAGAGCACATGGCGAAGTTTACTTATCTTGTTTCCGTGATCACGCCTGACCGCGTGGGGCTGACGCGGGACATTGCGCAGACGGTGGTTGATTTGCATGGCTATATCTCGGATATGCGCCAGACGATTGTGAGCGGCTTCTTCTCGTTAGTCTTCGTGACTGAGCATAGCGACGAGGTGGGCACGCCGTTGCACGATGCGCTGCGTAAGATCCTGCCCGAGGGCGCGGTGCTCTCGATTATGCCCGACCCGGAGAAGGTGCGCAAGGCGCTGCCGGTGGTTGGTCCGCGCTATGTGGCGATTGCTTCGGGCGAGGATAAGCCGGGGGTGATGTTGCTGATTTCGGACTTTATGGCTTCGCACAACATTAACATTGAAGATTGGTCGACGCTCTTTGACGGGGCGCATGTTACGCACTTGGCCTATGTCACCTTCCGTGCGCCGTGCACCGACCTCAAGGCCACGCAGGTGGCCTTCAAGCAGGCGATGGCCGAGCGCGGCTTCACCGCCCAGTTGTGCCACGAGGCGATCTTCCGCGCCACGGGCGAAGTCGCCCCCATCAAGTCCGTCATTCAGGAGTAAGTGCCATGTTGAATAACCAAGCTGTTCTGGCCACGCTGCGGATGGTCAATGAGGAGAACCTCGATGTCCGCACCTGCACGATGGGTATTAACCTGCTCCGGTGCGCCAATCCCGACCCCAAGAAGATGGTCACGGCCGTTTACGACCGCATTATGACCGTGGCCAAGGACCTCGTGAAGACCTGCAATGAGGCGACGACCCTCTTTGGCGTGAATGTGGTCAATAAGCGCATCTCCATCTCCCCGGCTTCGATGCTCCTGGAGGGGCACAATGTGGACACCGCCGTGGAGCTCTGCAAGGCGCTCGACCGCGCGGCCACGGAGTTGGGCGTGGACCTGCTGGGCGGCTTCTCGGCGCTGGTGCACAAGGGGATTACCCCCGGCGAACGCACGCTCATTGAGTCGCTTCCGCGCGCGTTGGCCGAGACCTCGCATGTCTGCTCCTCGATCAATGTGGGCACCACCCGCGCGGGCATCAACGTCGATGCCGTGAATCTGGTGGCGCAGAAGATGGTGGAGATCTCCAAGGCCACGGAGTTTATGCACGGCTTCGGCTGCGCGAAGATTGTCGTCTTTGCCAACATCACCGAGGACAACCCCTTCATGGCTGGCACGCTGCTGGGCGCGGGCGAGCCCGAGGTGGTCATCAACGCAGGCGTCTCGGGTCCGGGCGTGGTCAAGCGCGCGGTCGAGAAGCTGGTCGCCGCCGATCCGGAGGTGACGCTCGACGAGATTGCCGAGGAGATTAAGCACACCACCTACCGCGTCACCCGCACGGGCGAACTCATCGGCCGCCATGTGGCCAAGAAGCTCGGCGTGCCCTTCGGTATCCTCGACCTCTCCCTCGCGCCCACCCCGAAGGTCGGCGACTCGGTTGGCGAAATCTATCAGGCGATGGGCATCAAGAAGATTGGCTGCCCGGGCACCATCGCTGCGGTGATGATGCTCAACGATGCGGTCAAGAAGGGCGGCGCCTTCGCCTCCTCCTCCGTTGGTGGCCTCTCCGGCGCCTTCATTCCCCCGATGGAAGACCACACCCTCGAGCTCGCCCTCACCGATGGCACCCTCTGCCTGGAGAAGCTCGAAGGCATGACCAGCGTCTGCTCCGTGGGGTTGGATATGATTATGCTTCCGGGCGACACCCCCGCCAGCACCCTCGCCGGCATCATCCTCGATGAGTGCGCCATCGGCGTCTCGGCCCGCAAGACCACTGGCGTGCGCGTCATCCCCGTCCCCGGCGCTAAGGTGGGCGACTACTTCGACTTCGGCGGCCTCTTCGGCGGCGGCACGGTCGTTGCCCCCCGTTGCCCCGATGGTCAGGAGGCCTTCGTCGGCCATGGCGGCCACATCCCCGCCCCCATCCACTCGCTGATGAACTAAGCCTTGCGGCGCAGCCGCAAGGCGAGCGGTTAGCTGTTAGTAGCTAGCAGTTAGCAAATGCGCCCCCGAGGAAGCTCGGGGGCGCTGTTTGTATATATGAACCTCAAGCGCGTGCCGTACATCCGGGTCTACTCGAAGGTGCTCAATCTCAAGCTCGATCAGATCAAGGCCGAGGCTGTGCGCTTGGAAATCCCCGAGGCCGAGAAGTAGCTGCCGGCAGGGATAAGAACAAAGGCGGAGGCACCCGATTGGGTGCCTCCGCCTTTTTAGGCCGCGAGGACGCGACCTGTCAGAACGGCCGGCGCGCTTTCTTCGCCCCCGCATCGAGGCGCTTAGGGTCGACAGAAGACAGTGAACAGTCGACAGGGCGCGTACCGAGACGGGCGGAGCAGGGGGGCTCTGTCATCTGTGCTCTGTCATCTGTCCTCGCGAGCGCAGCGAGCCGATTAGTCTGCCTTGGGCGTTTCGGCTTCAGGATCGGCATCGGGGTTGGAGCGGGCGGAGTTGCCGGGGGCGAAGACCTCGCGATGCTCAAGGACCTTGGCGCGGATGCGCTCGAGGAGCTCGGGGTTGGAGCGGAGGTATTCGGTAGCAGCGGCGGCGCCTTGGCCAATCTGCTCGCTCTCGAAGGAGAGCCAGCTACCGCGCTTGGTGATGACGCCAGCAGCGAGGGCGGCATCGAGGATGGAGCCCTCCCAGGAGATGCCACGAGCATAGAGAATATCGAACTCCGCTTCGGTGAAGGGCGGGGCGACCTTGTTCTTGACCACATTGACGCGGGTGCGGTTGCCGATGGCCTTGCCGGTGTTGTCCTTGATGGTGGCAATGCGGGCAATCTTCATGCGGACCGAGGCGTAAAACTTGAGGGCGTTGCCGCCGGTGGTGGTTTCGGGCGAGCCGAACATCACGCCAATCTTCATGCGGATTTGGTTGGTGAAGATGCAGAGGGTCTTGGTGGTGGAGAGCAGGCCCGTGAGTTTGCGCATGGCCTGGGACATCAGGCGGGCCTGGGCACCCATATGCGAATCGCCAATGTCGCCATCGAGCTCGGACTGAGGGACCAAGGCGGCCACAGAGTCGACAATGACCACATCTACCGCGCCCGAGCGGACGAGTTGCTCGGTGATTTGCAGGGCCTCTTCGCCGGAGTTCGGCTGGGAGAGAAGGAGGTTATCGACATCCACACCGATGCGGCGGGCGTAGGCGAGGTCGAGGGCGTGCTCGGCATCAATGAAGGCCACCACGCCGCCTTGCTTCTGGGCGTTGGCGGCAATGTGGAGCGAAAGGGTGGTCTTACCGGAAGATTCGTTGCCGAAGATTTCGATGATGCGGCCGCGGGGGACACCGCCGGCGCCGAGGGCGAGGTCGAGCGAGAAGGCACCAGTGGAGATGACTGGCACCTCCTGGACTTCAACTTCACTCATCTTCATAATTGCCGAGGCACCAAACTCTTTGCGAATCTGGTTGAGGACGGCGGTCAATTTGTCTTGTGTGGCCGCGGCGGTGGGCTTCTTCTCTGCCATAATGTGAGGTTCCTTTTCGGAGAGGGGGTTAGGGAAAGGGATGGGGCTTAGTAGGCTTGGGCCACGATGCGGTTCTCGGCATCGAGGCGGACGACTTTGGGGGTGAAGGTGGCGGCTTCGGCGGCATCTACTTGCGCGAAGGCCATAATAATGAGGCGGTCGCCCACCTTGCCCATATAGGCCGCCGCGCCGTTGAGGCAGGCAATGCGCGAGCCGCGCGGGCCGGGGATGGCATAGGTCTCCAAGCGCTGACCATTATCGAGGTTGGCCACAAGAATCTTTTCGTAGGTCTTCAACCCCACAGCGTCCATTAGGTCTTCATCAATGGTGAGCGAGCCGAGATACTCCAAATCGGCCTGCGTAACGCGCAGGTGGTGGAGCTTTGCGTGCAAAAGCGTAAGCGTCATAGTGTCGCAGATTGAACTAGAGGTGGTGTTCCCAACGAAAGGTCTTGGGAACGAAGGGTTTATCCTCGCGCTGGAAGGCGCGGACATCATTTTGGAGGACATCGATGGCGGCATCCAGCTGCGGGTCGCGGCCGGCTACGGTGTCGGCGGGGGTGTTCTCGACGATGACATCGGGGAGGGCACCGTGGAGCTCCATATCCGTGCCGTCGAGGGTGTACCAGCCGTAGTGGGCGCGGCGGAGGGTGCCGAGGTCGAGCAGCGGACCATCGTTTGTGGCGATCACCCCACCATTGGTTTGCACGCCCACGAGTTTGCCGCGGCCGAGCTGCTTGATGGCGTGGGAGAAGATTTCGCCATTGGAGACGGTGTTCTGGTTGCAGAGGACGACGACAGGCTTGTCGAAGACTGGGCGGCCCCAGTAACCGGCGAGGTAGGCGGGGTTGCCGTGGCGGGGGACGGACCACGAGTGGCGCTGAACGCCAAGGATGTTGAGGACCTTGTCGGCCGTGAAACCGCCAGTATTGTCGCGCACGTCGATGACCATGCCGGCTTTGTCGAAGCCTTCGGCGAAGATTTCGCGCTCAAAGCGGTTGTATTCGTCGGCATTCATCTGGGCGATATTGATGTAGCCGAGGGTGCCGCCCGAGCGCTGATGGACGTATTCGCGGCGGCCTTGGTACATTGCCTTGCGCATCAACTCACGGGCCTTACCATAGGTGATGGCCTCGATGTAAATCTTGCGCGTGGTCTCGCCCGAGCGGACTTCAAGGATGAACTTACCGGGCTTAGGACCGTTGAGCAGGAGGGTGGGATCCATCCCGTTGCGCACAGGCTTACCATCGATGGAGAGGATGAGGTCGCCGGGTTTGAGGTCGATTTGGCGGGAGTCAGCCGGGCCTTCGGGGATGACGCTGGCCACCATCCAGCCGTGGTCGCCGGTGTAGTTCTGGTCGAGGATGACCCCAAGGTGGGAGGTGACCGGCTCCCAGGCTTGGAAGTTGTTGGAGCGTTCCCACTCGCGGATGGAGTCTTCGCTGGCGTAGAAGCCGAGGTGCGAGGAGTTGAGTTCGCCATTGAGGCTATTGATAATCCGCTCAAAGACCGACCGGGAGGGGGCGAAGCGCGCGGGGGCTTGATACTTGAGTTTGATGGCCTCCCAATCGGCGCCGTGGAAGGCGGGGTCGTAGTAGTAATCGCGCAGGAGGCCCCAAGCGAGGAGGAAGCCGAGCTCCTGGTAGTCGCGCAGATTGAGTTCCTGGTAGACGCCGAACTCGTAGGTTTCGTCGAGGGTGCCGATCTTCTTGTCGGAGGTGATCATAACCAAGCGGTCGGCCTTTTTGGGGTCGGGATCCTTGCCGAACCAGCCAACGGGATAGCCCCAGCGGGACTTGAGGAAGCGCGGGCGAAGTTGATCGGGAAGGGTGATGTCATAGGTGCCGGGCTTGCCGTCAATCGTGGCCGGGAAGAGAATGCGGCGCGAATCCGGTGCGAAGATCGGCATCCCCATGGAAGCAAACGGAAGGGCATGGACGCGCTCGTGCAGGTCTTCAAAGTCGATTTGCACCGTGCCCGCGGCAGGTTGCATTGGCACCGAGGCATCGGCATCGGGGCGGTTGGGATCGGGCACCGTTGCAATGGTGGCACCTAGGATCTTGGAGGCTTCCGGGCGATCTTCCAACTTCAAGCCCATGTTCTCGATGGCCTTGCGGTAGCTCTGCGAACGGAGGCTCTCTTCATCATTACGCCGGAGCCAGACATAGAAGAGGTTAGTGCCGCTCTCGTTGCGCTGGCCATTCCAAGCAATGATTTGGCCATCGGGCGACCAGGCAGGGAGGCCATCCCAGGTGAAGGAGCGCGAGAGGTTGTAGGGCTTGATGGTGGGGTCGTCGATGGAGAGGAGCCAGATGTCGAAGTTGCTATAGTCATCGGCTAGGGCGGCAACGAGCCAGCGGCCATCGGGCGACCAATCGTAGCTGCCCACGCGCATCACCTTGGGGAAACGGCGGATGACGCGGCCATCGGTATCAGCCACGGTGAGCACACTGGTGGCCTCCACCCAAGCCAGGCGCTTGCCGTCGGGGGAGATGGTGAGTGCTTCGCGCCGCGAGGAATCTTCCACGAGCGGACGCACCTTGAACTCGGAGTTCTCCCACCAGAAGAGGTCGCTACGGCCCTTTTCAGCCATCAGCAGGGCCACATTGTCGCCGCGGTCGGAGAAGAAGTAGAGGCGCGAGCCATCCTTCGAGAAGGTGCAGTCGCGCTCCTGCGTGCGCGAGTCGCCATAGACGAGCTTGGGCTCGCGCAGGGTGGTCTCCATCACATAGAGGTCGCCGCCGGCAGTGAAGGCGAACTCCATGCCGCCACTGGTGGCCGAGAGCGAGCCGAAGGCATCGTTGTTCCAAAGGGTGGTGTAATAGCGGCGGCGAGTGGCGGCGCGGGCCAAGCCGGTATCTTCGGGCATCAATACAATCTTCTTGGGGGCCACGCCGGGGGTGGTGGGGTTGAAGGACCAGAAGTCGAAGCCCTGGCGGAAGATCATGGTCTGGCCGTCGGCCGAGAGCGTGGGAGCAATGACACTATCGCCCTTGAAGAAGGTCAGCTGGCGCTCTTCGGTGCCCGGGAAGGCGTGATACCAAATATTCTGCGTGCCGCCCTGTCCCGAGACGTAGTAGAAGCCCTTGCCATCGGGGGCCCAGAGGGGCGAGAGGCTCTCGGAGGGGTGCTTGACGGCTAGCACGAAGCCCTTGGTCTGCGTGTCGTAGCACCAGATGCGCGCAGCATTCTCGCCTTCAAAGCCTTTGCGGTAAAGCTCTTCGCCCTCTTGGGTGAAGAGGATATAGCGGCCGTCGGGGGAGACAGCGGGGTCAGAGGCGGGCGCGTCGAAGAGCCGCCGCTCAGCCGCGCGCTTATCCACGGGCAACCAGGCCAGACGCGATTGATCGAAGACCGAACCCGAGTCATCGCGCAAGACAAAGCAGAGGAGCTCGGAATCGTCGGGCGACCACTGGTAGGGGCGCTCGGCTTCGGAGTTGAAGGCCACCTGACGCGCCTCGGCGCCTTCGGCGATGTCGGCCACGAACACATGCCAGCCGCCATTGCGATTGGATTGGAAGGCGAAGCGCCGGCCATCGTGCGAAACCAACGGCCAAGCATCGCGCCCCGAGGAGTGCTGGATGACCTTGGCCACCCCGCCTTCGGTGGCGGCCAACCAGATGGCATCGCACCACTCAAAGAGGAAGTGCTTGCCATCGGGCAAGAGCGAGGGGCGCGAGGCGAGGTAGATGCGCTCGGGGTCAAAGCCTTGCGGGAGGGTGACCGCGGCTGGGCGGCAGGCCCACTGCGGTGCCTCGGGCTGGGAAGCCTGAGGCTCAGTGGCACGCACGGGGGCAGACGAAAGGGCGGTCAGGGCGCAGCACAGCGCGAGAGAATGACGAATCAGTGAGGCTGCAGGGGAAGAGGGGCCAGACATAGTTAGGCTTCCGATTGTTGACGGTTTTGGATGTCGCAGAGTCGGCGGTAGACGCCGCCCTTGGCGTAAAGTTCATCGTGCGTGCCGCGCTCAACGATGACGCCATGGTCGAGCACCAGGATGCAATCGGCCTTGCGAATGGTGGAGAGGCGGTGGGCAATGGCAAAGATGGTGCGATTCTGCATCAGATTGTTGATGGCGTGCTGGACCTGCTGCTCGGTGATGGTGTCGAGCGCGGAGGTGGCTTCGTCAAGGATGAGGATAGGCGGATTACGCAGAATGGCGCGGGCAATGGCCACGCGCTGGCGCTCTCCACCGCTGAGGACGAAGCCCTTTTCGCCGACGATGCGGTTGTAGCCTTCGGGATGGGCCACGATAAAGTCGTGAGCATTGGCGAGCTTGGCGGCGTGCTCAATCTCTGCCTGGGTGGCATGGGGCGAGCCGTAGGCGATGTTCGCAGCGATGGTGGTGTTGAAGAGGAGAGACTCTTGGGTTACCGCGCCGATGATGGTGCGCACATCGGCAATCCGATAGTCGCGAATGTCGTGGCCATCAATATTCACCTGGCCGCTGCTGACGTCGTAGAAGCGCGCGAGGAGGTTGGCCAGGGTGCTCTTGCCGCTTCCGGTTGAGCCCACCACGGCATACATTTGCCCGCGGCGGATAGTAAAGTTGGCATCCTTGATGATGGGGGCGCCATCGCTGGCGTAGCGGAAGTTCACATGGTTGAAGGTGATTTCGTTGTTGAACTGCGTCAGGGGCAACGCATCGGGCTTCTCCACCAGCTCTTCGTGCACATCGAGCAACGAGAAGATGCGCTGGAGAGCGGCGCGACCATTCTCAAGGGCCGTCTGTAGGCGCCCAAGCTGCTTCATCGGCTTGTAGAGGATAAGGAAGGGGGGCACCAAGGGGAAGATTTCATCGATGCCGTGGCCTGTGCCGAAGCAATAGATAATGAAGATCGCTGCGAGGAGGAAGGCCACCGCCTCGGTTGTCGGCCCCACCGAGATGCCCCACCGAACCGCGCGCAGCGACATCTTGAGCGCGCGCAGGTTGGCCTCTTCGTACTTCTCGATTTCGTGCTGCTCGGTGTTGTAGGCCTTGACCACGCGAATGCAGGTAAGGTTTTCGTGGAAGTTCGAGCCAATGCCGGCGGTCTGCTCAAGCAGGCGCTTGGACCACTTGCGAATCATACGCCCCAACCACACCACCGGCACGATGCACATAGGGTAGCCAATCACCGCAATGAGCAGGAGCGAGACCATCTGATTATGGATGGCAAACCAGCAGACAAAGCCAATCGCACCAAGAATTTCAAAGGGCGCGCGGCAGATGTCGCTCATCGTCTGACTAATCAGCGTGCGAAGCGTCTCGGGGTCGTTCGAGGCGCGACTCATAAGCTTGCCCACATCGCTGCGGCCGTGGAAGGCCAGCGACTGCGCCTGCAGGTGCGCGAACATCGCGTTGCGCACATCCATCACCACCTTCATCCCCGCCTTGGTCAGATAGTACTGGTTCAGAAACTGCGTAATCATCTTCAGCAGCACCGCCGCCGCCATCAGCAACCCAAAGAGGAACATGGTGGCCGCCAAGCCATGAATGCCCATCTTCGCCAACCACGTCTCGGCTAAGTCCAGATACTTACGATACTTGGAGCTCTCGGCCGCACTCTGCCGCTCCAGCTTTGATTTCTGTGTCTTGGGTGCAAACCCCTCCGCAATCACCCCCAAGTCCTTCTGGACTGTTTTCAGCTTGCCCGCCTGCTCCATCACCTTAGGGGCTTCTTCACGGACTGCTTCTGGGCGCGAGACCATCGTCTGCCCCGAAACTTCAATGACCGCCGTGGCCGAGGAGAGCCCGCCCAGGCTCTGCTGCAAATCGGCATACACGCCCTCGGCAGGCGCATCGGGCTGCAACTGCTGAAGCATCGGCTGGATGGCCGAGAAAATCGGCACCCACGCTCCGCCAGTTATCATCCCCAGGAAGGCCCCCAGAAAGATGAGCTTCCGGTAACGCCGCGCAAAGCCCCAGAGCCGCCCGTAGACCTCACGTGCAGAGTATTCCTTGTCGAACCACTCTTGTCCGACGCGTTCGGTAGGGGCTGTACGTTTCTTGGCCATAGGGTGCTGCTCTCTCTTGGGCTTATGCTGCGGTACCTAAATAGGAGAGACTGCGCCGCCAGGCTAAACGGAGGCCGGAACGCAGCTTCCCTGCGCCCGGCCATCTCGCTTGCTTAGGCTAGCACAGCCATTGGATGGCTTTCGCCTTACTCAATCTCTGCGATGGGCGAGCCCTTCTGGACATTGTCGCCAGGCTTGACCAAGAAACGGACGATCTTGCAATCTTCCGTGGCCTTCACCGGGTTGAAGAGCTTCATAGCCTCAAGCACGCAGACCGGCTCGCCAGCCTTCACCGTGGCACCCTCTTCGACCATATTGGCCTTGCCGGGCGCATCGGAGCGGTAGAAGGTGCCCGTGAGCGTGGCGTTGAGGGTCTTAGCGGGCTTGGCCGGCGCAGCGGGAGCCGCGGCCTCGGCCGCCGGAGCCGTTTCAGCCGCCGGCACCGTGGCCAGCGCCGCGGCGTCGACCTTAATGCCGCCACCGAGCGACCCGAAGAGCGCGACGAACTGCTTGCCAATCACGGCAAACTTAGCATCATCCGGGGTAAGCGGCGCGGGCTTGGGCGCCTCTTCGGCGGCCTTGGCTTCGGCTTCGGCCTTGGCCATCGTCATCTCGGTATCGGCCGGGATGGGGTCGCGCTCGCCTTCGGGTTTGGCGCGCCAAGTGAAGTAATCCAGCGCCACGGCCGGGAACATGCAGTAGGAGAGGATGTCCTCTTCGCTCTTTACCAGCTTGGGATCGAGCTCCTTGGCGGCCTGGGCCAAGCCGGGCTTAATCAGGTCGGCCGGGCGGCAGGTAATCTTCTTTTCGCCATTGAGAATCTTCTTCTCAAGCTTAGGATCAACCGGTGCGGGCGAACGGCCGTAGTAGCCGGCCACATACTGGCGCGTTTCGTTGGAGACCATCTCGTAGCGCTTGCCGGCCAGGACATTGAGAACGGCCTGCACGCCCATAATCTGCGAGGTCGGCGTGACCAGGGGCGGATAGCCCATATCCTTGCGCACGCGCGGGAGCTCCTCGAGCACCTCGGGCAGGCGGTCCAAGGCATCCTGCTGGGCCAGCTGGCTACGGGTGTTGGAGATCATGCCGCCGGGAATGTGGTGCAACAGCACCTGCACATCCACCACCTCAGCACCAGCATTGGCCTTGAGGGCGCGATCGGGCTTGAGCTTCTTGAAGTAGTTATCAATCTCGGTCAGGCGCTCGGTCTTCAGACCCGTCTCGTAGCCCAACCCTTCGAAGATGGCGCGCATCGTGCCGTGGGCCGGCTGCGAGGAGAAGCCCGAGAGGGTGGCCACCGAGCAATCGATGGCACCGGCACCGGCTTCCACGGCGGCCATGTACATCGCCGGGGCCATGCCACTGGTCATATGCGAGTGAACCTCGATGGGCAGGTCGGGCAGCGCCTTCTTCAGACCGCTGACCAGCTCGCGTGCGGCGGCGGGGTCGAGGATGCCGGCCATATCCTTGATGGCCAAGCTGTCGATCCCCAAATCGACCTGCGCCTTAGCGAACTTCACATAGTTGGCCACCGTGTGCACGGGCGAGACGGTGTAACAGATGGTGCCCTGCGCGTGCCCGCCATACTTCTTGACAGCCTTGATGGAGGCCTCCAGGTTGCGCACATCATTGAGCGCATCGAAGCAACGGAAGATGTCCATCCCGTTCTCGCACATCTTGGCGATGCAACGCTCAAGGACATCATCGGGATAGTGCTTGTAACCCAGGCAGTTCTGCCCGCGCAGGAGCATCTGCAGCGGCGTCTTCTTGCAAACCGCCTTAATCTGGCGCAGACGCTCCCAAGGATCTTCGCGCAAGAAGCGCATACACACATCGAAGGTGGCTCCGCCCCAGCACTCAATGGCATAGAAGCCGGCATCGTCCACCGCCTCAAGGATGCCCAAGATGTCCTTCGTCCGCATACGCGTGGCCCAGAGCGACTGGTGCGCATCGCGCAACGAGGTGTCTACAAAGCGAACCGTCTTCTTCTCGGCTTTAGCCATAAACTGTATCCTTTCGGTTTCTTCGGTCTTTCAACGCGAAATCATAAAGTGCCGCTATTATCCCACTTCATCCCCCTCCGCGTCAAGCGCTCTGCACAGAAAGTTGCTTTTGGGAAATGTCCTCACGGCTTAGGTGGGCCTAACACGGTTTGCGCCAGCGCTGTCGACTGTCGGCTGTCCGCTGTCGGCTGTTCTGGCCGCTACGGCGGCTGAAACTACTTCAGCCGCTCGTAGGCTGCGTTGATCTCGGCCATTCGGTCGGAAGCCTGCTTGAGGAGCGTCTCGGGGAGACCCTGTGCCTGAAGGCGATCGGGGTGGAGTTCCTTGACCTTCTGGCGGTAGGCGCGCTTGATCTCTTCTGGGGTGGCGTTGGCGGCGAGGCCCAAAAGCGCCAGGTCGCGTGCACGCTGCGCGCCGGCATCTTCGCGCGGTTGATAGACGCGTTCGCGTTGGCGCTGGGAGTCCGAGGCGAAGGCCGCGCCGCCCATCATTGGGCGCAGGATCAACTGCACCAGGGCCAAGGGGAGACCAAAAATCTGTGCAGCCCCCAACAACATCTCACACGCCTGCGGCGGCAAATCCCCCTCCGCGCACGCCACACGCGCCAAGAAGCGGAAGGTGACCACGCGGACCTCGAAGTTGCCACAGAACTCCGCCAGCGCCTGTGCGCTCTCGCGCCAAGTTTCTGGCTCGGCCTTTCCCTCGCGGAAGGCCTCCTGAGCCAACTTCAACTCCTCGCCTGAGAGCTGCAGCTCACGAAAGATCCGCTCAACCCCGGCAATCTCGCGCTCGGTCACGCGTCCATCGGCCTTGGCAATCTTCCCCAAGAGCCCCATCAAGTGATAGATATACTCCAACCGATGGCGCTTGGCAGAGGCGCTCTCCGTGCGCGCTTCACCGCCCACAAAGAGCTCGCGCACCAGCCCCCAGAGCCAGCGGATGACCCACACCAGGATGACAAGCCGGATCAGTTGCCCCAGGCAGCCCATCTCGTCCTCCGAGCTCAAGCCTGCTCCGTGGCTGCGGCCAGACGCTGCTTCAGGTCGAAGTCCTCCAACTGCTCCAAGAGCCCATCGAGTTCGCCCTCCATCACGCGGTCGAGGGAGTAGAGGGTGAGGTTGATGCGGTGGTCGGTCAACCGGTTCTGCGGAAAATTATAGGTGCGGATTCGCTGAGATCGATCGCCGCTCCCGCGCAAGGTCAAGCGCGTGGCCCCGGCTTTGGCCTCCTCGGCCTGCCGCCGCGCATCGAGAATGCGCGACTTGAGCACCGCCAACGCCTTCTCCTTGTTCCGGTGCTGACTTCGTTCATCCTGGCACTGCGCCACCAACCCCGTGGGCAGGTGCGTAATGCGAATGGCCGAGTAGGTGGTGTTCACCCCCTGCCCGCCGTGGCCGCCCGCACAGAAGATGTCAATGCGCAGCTCGCTCTCGGGAATCTCCAGCTCGTCCTCCTCATCGGCCTCTGGCAAGACAATCACCGTCGCCGCCGACGTGTGGATGCGCCCCTGCGCCTCCGTCACCGGCACGCGTTGAACCCGGTGCCCACCGCTCTCAAAACGGAAGCGCCCATACGGGCTCTCGCCGCCGGAGATGGTAAAGACCACCTCCTTGTAGCCGCCGAGCTCATTCTGCGCCTCGTCCATCACCGAAATCGTGTAGCCGTGCGCCTCGCAATACTTGAGATACATTCGGAAGAGGTCCCCGGCAAAGAGCGCCGCCTCATCGCCCCCCGTCCCGGCGCGGATTTCCACCATCGCATTGCGCTCATCCAGCGGGTCGGCCGGCAAGAGCGCCCGCAACAGCCGCTCCTCAGCCTTTGGCAACTCCGCCTCGGCACGGGCAATCTCCTCGCGCGCCATCTCGGCCATCTCGGGGTCAGACTCCATCTCGCGGGCTGCCGCCAGGTCGCTCTCCAACCCAAAGGCATGCTCAGCGGCCGCTTCGATCCGCTTCAGACGCGTATGTTCGCGCAGGACCTCCTGATACCGCTTGCGATTTCCCGTCACCGCCGGATCGGCCATCTCGGCCTCCACCACCGCCAGCCGCTCCAACGCCTTGGCAATCTGTCCGCGCTCAATCATCGTCTATTCCCCTTTCAAGCCCAACACACAAAAAACAGCAAACAGCCGGCAACCGCTCCAGCTACGCCCCGGTCTCCCGGAGCCGCTTCGCTCCACGCCGCGCTGTTCGCTGTCTGCCGCTCTGCGCAAACGGAAGATTACTTCTTGCCGTAGCGCTGCATGAACTTGTCGATGCGCCCTTCGGTGTCCATCACCGTCTTCTTGCCGGTGTAGTAAGGATGGCAAGCCGAGCAGACGTTGCAGGTCATTTCCTTCTTCGTGGAGCGGGTGTGAATCACGTTGCCGCACGCGCAGGTGATCGTCGCGTCTTCGTACTTGGGATGAATGTCTTTCTTCATAACGTAAAAGCCTTTCTACCTCTAAAAAGTCACGCCACTATAACATACCCGCCGCCACCCGTCAAGCCCCTTCGGCGCCTCAAGGTGCTCGCTGTCGCTCGCGTGAAGGCCGAGCAGGGCGAGGCGCTATGCCAACACGGTGAAGGCGCGCTAGGCCGGATCATCCGGATCATCCGGAGATCCCGGAGGCGGCCCGCCAATGGGGGGGCAGGGGGCAAGGCCCCCTCGCGTGAGCGCGCGACCGAAGGCGCTATGCCGCATAGACAATTCACGGCTTACTTTACAACTGGGGCTATCCAATTATACTTCTCATTCATTTGAATATTCCCCGGACACCAATGGCGCTCGGGCGGGGTGGAATTAACAAGGCCCCGTCTTATTGGCAATAAGGCCCCGTCTTATTGCCAACAAGACGGGGCCTTATTTATTCAAGTCGCCCGGGAAGCGAGTTAACCTAGCGCGGAAGTGTGATATATGGCGGTGCTTGATCGGTTGGAACTGTCTAATGTGAAAGGCGTATGACAATGAGCAAACAGACTGATACGAATGCGCGCGTGCGCGTTTGAGTTGCGCGGGGGGAGGGGAAAAGGCTATACTATGGGGCTGAAAGAAGGAATCGCTACTGAACGGACGAACGAGTTGAAGGAAGCAGAGTGATGGATCAGAAGAGCGAAGGATTGGCGTTGGGGATTGCCCAGGCGCTGTATGACACACAGGCGGAGGGAATCCGCGTGTTGGATGTGCGTGGGGTGTCGACGGTGACGGATTACTGCGTGGTGGCGTCGGGGACGTCGGCGCCGCACTTGAAGGCGTTGCAGCGTGCGGCGGTGGGTTATCTAAAGACGCAGGAGGGCGGGACGTACCGTTGCTCGGGGGAGGCGGATAGCGGCTGGGTGCTGTTGGATGCCTTCACGGTGGTGGTGCATCTCTTTGTGCCCGAGGCGCGGGAGTACTACGACATTGAGGCGTTGTGGAAGGGCGCCAAGGAGTTGCCCTTCACGCCGGAAGCGTAACCTTATTATAGAAAGAGACGAGCGATGAGCGACGAGACGATTGCTAGCCCAAAGACCCTGCCGTGCACGGAAGCGAAGTTGCGGGAGATTGCCGCGCAGTGGCCCACCCCCTTCCACCTCTATGATGAGAAGGCGATTCGCGCGAATGCGCGGCGTCTGCGCAAGGCCTTTGCGTGGAATGCGGGCTTCCGAAACTTCTTTGCGGTAAAGGCCGCGCCGAACCCCTATCTGATGCGCGTGTTGCAGGAGGAAGGGTTTGGGGCAGATTGCTCCTCGCTGCCCGAGCTCTTGCTCAGCGAGCGGGTGGGGCTGCCGGGCGAGGCGATGATGTTCACCTCCAATGATACGCCGGCCGAGGAGTTTGCCAAGGCCAAGGCCTTGGGCGCGAATATCAACCTCGATGACATCAGCCACATCGACTTCCTGGAGCGCACCTGCGGCCTGCCCGAGCGGGTCTGCTTCCGCTACAATCCCGGCCCCTTGAAGGGGGGCAACGCCATTATTGGCAAGCCCGAGGAGGCGAAGTATGGCTTTACGCGCGAGCAACTCTTTGAGGGCTACGCGCTGCTCAAGGCCAAGGGGGTCAAGCGCTTTGGTCTGCACACGATGGTGGCGAGCAACGAGCTCAACCCGCAGTATTTTATCGACACGGCCATCCTGCTCTTCGACCTCATCATCGAGCTCAAGGAGAAGTTGGGGATTACCTTCGACTTTGTGAACCTCGGCGGTGGCATTGGCATCCCCTATCGCCCCGAGCAGCAGGGCGTGGACCTTGAGCGCGTGGGCGAGGGCATCCGCCAGGCCTACCAGACGCACCTCCTGGACAAGGGCCACCCCGAATTGGCCATCTATCTGGAGTGCGGCCGCTGCATCACCGGGCCCTATGGCTACCTCGTCTCGACCGTCCGCCACCTTAAGCACATCTACCGCGACTACGTGGGGCTTGATGCTTGCATGGCCAACCTCATGCGCCCGGCCCTCTACGGCGCCTACCACCACATCACCGTGCTGGGCAAGGAGGCGCTCCCCAAGGACCATGTCTACGACATCACCGGTTCGCTCTGCGAGAACAACGACAAGTTCGCCATCCAGCGCGCCTTCCCGGAAATTGTCCCTGGCGACATCCTGGTGCTCCACGATGCCGGCGCTCACGGTCACGCCATGGGCTTCAACTACAATGGTAAGCTCCGCTCCGCCGAACTCCTCCTGCGCGAAGATGGCTCGGTGAAGGAAATCCGCCGCGCCGAGACGATTGACGACTACTTCGCCACCCTCGACTTCGCCGGTCTCGCCAACTTCCAGTAATCGTGCGCCCAACCCAAGGAAGACGATGACCCTTGTCCACTCCCTTAAAGGTGCCCTCCTAGCCGCGCTACTCTGCGTGAGCGCGGCGGCCTCGGCGCGCGTCACCTGGCTCGTCGGCCAGGGATTCCCGTTGCCCCCTGCGGAGGTGGTCGACAAACTCGGGCAACTCCTGGGCGAACCGGTCACCGCCATCACCGAAGGCACTGCCTCCCTCTGTGCGTGGGTGAACGACCCCGAGCGTGAGGCCGAACGCATCGACCTGTTGAAGGCCGATGCCCTCCTCGTCTCCCCCGCCGCCAACGAGTCCGAAGCGCTGACCTTTATGGCCCTGCGCGGTCTGGTGGCCCAGCGCGATGCGCGCTTGGCCCGCCCCATCTTGGTGGAGATGCGCAAGCCGCGCTACCAGATGAATGACCTCTACGACCCCAAGGAGGCCCTCAAACAGGCGCGCTTGGCCCTCAACGCCCACTGCTCGCTCCTGCCCTTCTCGCGCATCTGGCGCAAGGTGTATACCGATGACACCTTCTACAACGGCAAGGTGCCCAAGGGCTCCGCCTCGGAAGCCTATATCCTCGCCGCCTCGATGGTGCTCGCCATCCGCGGAGAGAAGGCTCAAGTCCCCCCGATGGGCGGGCTCCATCCCGAGGTGGCCGAGGACCTTCTCGCCTCCATCGCCAAAGGCTTCGCCGAGCGCGAGGTGTTGGCCGACCTGGCGGCGCGGTTGCCGGCCGAGACGCTCCCCCAGCGCGCGGTCAACAAGCTCGACGTGCTGCTCTACAACGGCTCCTTTGAGCGTGCGCTGGCCCCCTGGCTCGAGCGGATCGCCCAAGCCGAGGGGCGTGAACTGACAATCCACTACACCACCGAGGGTGACCTCGAGAGCGACCTGCCCGGACTCTTCCGAACCACCACCGACACGCCCGGCCTCCCCAACGCTGCGTGCTACACGCGCCCGGCCTTCGCCGACCCCACCGGCTTGGAGGAGCTGGCCCATCTGGAAGAGATTTTGGCGCGCGACAGCGCCAAGCCCCATTGGCTCCCCTTCCCGCTGGCCGTGGCCGAGTGGACACGCACCCTCACCGGAAAACCCCTCTACGATCCGGCCGAGCCCGGATCTGCCACCTATCTGCCCACCGCCCCGGCCGCGGCCATGTTCGCCGCGATGGTCTACCTAGATTGGACCGGCTCGGTGGCACTCCCCGAGCAATTGAGCGCGCAAGAGACGGTGGCTATCGGCATTGGTATTGATGTGATGCTCTCGATGCGTCTGCGCCAGTGCGACCCCAACGCCATCTTCTGTAAGCCCCTGGGCGAGAACCGCTATGCCTTTAATCTGTGGCGGCGGCCTGCCAAGAAGGTCGTTCTCTCGGTGGCGGTGATCAACCACCCCGGCCTCTGCGCCGAACCGCGCACGCTCACCTTCACGCCCAGCAACTTCTTTGCCCGCCAGAGCGTCACCCTCACGTCCGTTGAAGATGATCCGTTGATGCCGCCGCCGGCGGTGACCCAGCGGCAGCTGCCCGGCACCAAGGGTCCGCTCCTGCTGTGGAAGATTCCGGCGCAGCACCTCCCTGGCCAGAATAGCGGCCTGCGCGCGTTGGAGTAAACGGGCTCGCGGCGCGCACGATGGCAGATGACAGTCGACAGTTGACCGGGGGTCGGGGGGACGAAGGGGCCTTGCCGCCCCCCAAGAGCTTACAGGCGGTCATTGGGGCGCTTCTCTTCGGGGCCAAGGCGCCGTTGACGGTTGCCGAGCTGCGCGCTACCTTGCAGCAGGTGGGCGAACAGGCCGAGCCGGGCACGCCGGCGGCCGAGTATGCCGCCATCTCCCCGCGCCAGATCCGCTCCTACCTCGAGGATATCGCCTCCGCCCTCACCCACTCCGATCTCGGTCTGCGCCTCTGCGAGGAGGATGGGCGCTTCTCCCTGCGCACCATCCCCGAGGCCGCCCCCTGGCTGCGCGCGCTCCTGCACACCGAGGCCCCGCAACGCCTCTCGCGCGCCGCCCTCGAAACCCTCGCCATCATCGCCTACCGCCAGCCCATCTCCCGCGCCGAGATTGAATCGGTCCGCGGCGTGTCGGTGGACCACACGGTGCGCGCGCTCCTCGAGCTCTCGCTGGTGCGCACCGTCGGGCGTAGCGAGTTGCCCGGCCGCCCCTTCCTCTATGGCACCACCGCCACCTTCCTTGAGCACTTCGGGCTGGCGTCGCTTGAGGATCTGCCCCGCTAAGGGCCGCCGCGCGATGGAGCCGCTTCGCCACCTCTACCTGCACTTTCCCTTCTGCTCGGGGCGCTGCCATTACTGCGCCTTCGTCTCCGGCCCCCCGCCCGCACAGCCGCAAGCCTATGTGGAGGAACTCGTGGCCGAGGCGCGCAGCCGCGGTTTCCCCCTGCCCCTCGGCCCGCTGGAGACGCTCTACTGCGGGGGCGGCACCCCAGCGCTCTTGGGCGAAAGCGGCTTCCGCCGTCTGGCCGAAAGCGGGCTCTTCACCCTCGCGCCTGGCGCGGAGTGGAGCGTGGAGCTCCACCCCGCCGCCGTCACCGAAGGGCTCGTTGCCACCCTCGCTGAACTCGGCGTCACGCGCCTCTCGCTGGGCGTGCAGGCCTTCGACGATGCCACGCTCGCGCGCTGTAACCGCCGCCACACCGTCCGCCAAGCCCTTACGGCCATCGCCCTCGCCCGCGCGGCCATTCCCGATACGGGGATCGACCTCATCGCCGGGCTCCCGGGCGTCACCCCCGCCGAATGGGCGCGCACGGTCGACCAAGCCCTCGCCTTGGACCTGCCCCACCTCTCGCTCTACGCCCTCTCTATCGAGCCCGGTTCCGCCTGGGCCCAAGCGCCCGAACCCGACCCCGATGCGCTCTGCGATGCCATTGCCTACGCAGCCGAGCGCTTCACTCAGGCCGGCTACGCGCGCTACGAGGTCTCCAACTACGCCCGCCCCGGCTTCCGCTGCCGCCACAACCTCAACACCTGGCACGGCGGCGACTACCTGGGGCTCGGGCGCGGCGCGGCCTCGCGTCTGGGCCTCCTCCGCCGCGATGGCACCGGCCACGAAGAGCGCCTGAGCGAATGCGACGATGCCCTCGAGCGCGCCCTCACCCAGTTGCGGCTAGACGAGGGTTTCCGCCCCGAAACGCTCCTCCGCCGATTTCCTTGCCTGACGCCCTGGCGCGAGCATTGGGAGCGCACCCTCGCCACCGCCCGCGCTCACGGCCTGCTCACCCCCGCCAACGCCCCCACCCCGCGCGGCTACGAAGTCCTGGATGCGCTGGTCCGCGCCCTCTGTACGCACGCGTAACACCCCTCCGTCATCCGCGAGCGTAGCGAGCACCCTCCATTTATGATAGACTATCGTCCATTCTCAAGCGTATCGGAGTATTTATGTTAACAACCCTCTTAGACTTCTTTTGCTCGCGCCCTTTTCCAGATATGCCGAGTTGGCGTAAGCAGTTGCTATGGGCACTACAAGCCTTGGCGTGGGGCTTCATTGCTGCACTCGTAGGCTGGCACTTCGCCGGCGACTTTGCGCTTCCGGGTGAGCATGTACAGACCTTGGCGGCCTTCTCGGGGGCATCGGCGGTGGATCGTTCGGCCTATCCGCTCCTGTGGCAGGCGGTGAGTCTCTTCCTTGGTGAGTCGCCGAGCATGTTGGCCTTGAACGGCTTGGGGGCGTGCGTGATGGGCGTGCTCGTGGTCTGCTCTTGGCAACTGGTGCGCTTTTGGGTGCACGATGCGATGAACGAAGATTCGGTGGCCGGCCCGAGCGCGTGGTTACCGTGCGTGACGGCGCATGTGGCGTGCGCGGTGTTGCTCTTTTCGCTGCCGGGGCTCTACGCGGCCTCGGGGCTGATGGTGGGAACGTGGAGCCTCGCGTGGCTATTGCTGTGCGTGATGTTGCAGAATCGCTATGCGATGGGCGGCGGGCACCGTCATGCGATGGCGCTCTTTGCGTTGGTGCTGGGGGTGGCAGTGGTGGAGTCGCCCTGGGTGCTGTTGTGCTTGCCCCTCTTCTTCCTGCGGGCATTGGCCATTGAGTGGCGGCTCTGGGATCATAGCGCGCGCAATTTGCCGCTTTGGTTTATCGCCCTCGTTGCCAGCGTGGTGGGAATGCTCATCTGGAATACGCTGCGCACCTGCGAGGCGTTGACGCTGAATGGGGTGGTGCAGACCGAGCTCGCGGTGCTGCGTGTGCACATGGCCGTGCTTTCGGGGATGATTGTGGGGCACCCGTGGCTCTTTATCGTGGCCGGCGGCGTGCTCTGGCCGCTCTTGGCGTGGATTACCGCGCGCCAGCTGCTGAACAATGGCCGCGCGTGGGGCTTGCTCTTCACGGCGGTGGTGCTCTCCTTCGCGGGCTTTGGCCTCTTCTGGGGTCTGGGCGGCAAGCTGCCGTTGCCCATCTTCTACTGGCTGGCACAGGGACAGGTTCCGCTCGCCACCGCGTGGGTGACCTCCGTGGCCGGTGTCATGTTGCTCGCCGGCTGGGGTATTCAGCTCTTTGCCAAAAATCCAAACATCTATGAAGAGCGCGACCGCCGGCATATTCCGGCGCATGTCACGGCCATGCGCGTGGGAGCCATCTTCCTGCTGCCCATCAGTGTCCTCGTTGCCGCCATCACCCTGGGCGTGCAGACCCGCCGCTTCGCCGCGCTCGACCGTGGCATGACCCAGCGCTTCGCCGCCGAGGCAGTCGCCTCCTTGGCCGCCGAACCGCAGCAACCGACCTCCGGCCATGTCTTTGTGCTCGGGGCCAGCTGGATTGATAACCACCTGCTCTTGGAAGCACAGCGGCGCGGCCAGCCCATTACCCTCTTCTCCATCAACCGCGCGCAGGATAAGCCCTATCTTGAGGACCTGCGTCAGCGCCTGCAATCCGATCCGCTCCTCGGCGATGCCGATCGCCTGCGCCTCACGCACCTGCTCGACTACAACTTCCTCACCTTCGTGCAGGACTTCTTTGTCTCCCAATACAACGCCGCCGAGATCGCTGCGGCCTACGATTTGGCCGATGTTTGGTATGCCGCCAAGTTGCGTCCCATCCCCTATGGCACGCTCTACCTCGGCGCCCCGATGGAAGGCGTCGCCGCTGCCGACCCCCTTCCGGCCAACCTTGCCCTGCGCCAGGCCTGGCAGGCGTGCCTCGCCATCGAGGCCTTGCCGTGGTATGACCTCAGCGCCTCAACCCACAGCGCCATCCGCCACCATATCGCCTTCGTCTCCAACAACCTCGGCACCTACCTCGATGACCAGCAGCGCGCCGAGGAGGCCGCCGACTGCTACTTCTACGCCTGGAAGACCGACAAGAGCAACATCTCGGCACTCCTCAACCTCTACGACATCACCCTCCGTCGCGGCCAGTTGCCCGAACGCCGCGTGGAAATCAATAAGGCCTTCCAGGACTTTATCACCGCCCGTGCCAAGTCCGCCCGAAAGTACGACCTCAGCGCTGTCGGCCGCTACTACGGCTACATTCGCAACTACGACCTCTTTGTACAGATGGGCTGGGAGTGGGCCGTCAGCAGCGCCCCCGAGTCGGTCCTCGCCGGTTTACGCAACGCCCAGAACGGCCTGGCCCCCACCGACCCACGCAATGGTGCCGTGCGCGCCGTCGTGGCCGCAGTCTACGAACTGCAGGGGCAGACCGAGCGCTCCATCGAGAACTATCACGCTGCCGTGCAGATCAACCCCAAGAATGTCGAGGCCCTCCGCGGCCTGGCGCGTCTGGCCATCCAGCAAGGCAAGACCGCCGAGGCCGGTCAGTGGCTCGCCAAGGCCGAAGAGGCCGGCGCAGACCAGGAATCGCTAGACATCGACCGCACCGCCTACCTGATGGCGATGGGCGACCTGGAGGGCGCCAGCCGCGCCATCGGTCGCTACACCACCAACCACAAGGATTCCGCCGTCGGCTGGGCCATGCTCGGAATGCTCGAGATTGAGAAGGGCAAGCCCGACAATATCTCCCGCGCCTCCGGCTTCATCCTTCAGAACATCCGCCGCACCGCCCAGGGCCGTGACCTCTACTTCCAGCACGTCCTTGAAGGCCGTCTGGCGCAGTTCCACGCCCAGGAGAGCGAAGCCCTCTCGCACGATGCCACGCGCATCCCCTCCGAAGTTGCCCGCCAAGATGCCGCCAAACGCGCCATTCAGCAATGGGAAGACGCCCGACGCCAGTATCGCCGCGCCTACGCCATCCGCCCGAATGTCCGGGGCCTTCTGGAGCTCATTTTGGAGTTCGATCGCCGCTTAGGAGATCGCCCCGCCGCCGAAGCCGATGCCCTGGCCATCCTGCGCGAAGACACGCGCCACCCCTACGCCAACTTCATCGTAGGCTCCCAGCGCCTGGAAGATGGCGAAGTCGAGGCGGCCACCAAGTACTTCCGCGTGGCCGTTGAGGGCACCGAGGAGCCCTCCGCCAGCCTGCTCAACAACTACGCCGAAGCCCTCATCCGCGTGGGGCAGAGCGCCAAGGCCAAGGAGGTCGCCCTGCGCTGCATCCAGCTCGATGCCAAGAACTACGCCTCCTGGGCCACCTACGCCCTCACCCTCGCCCGTGGGGACGAAGCCGCCAAGGCCAAAACCGCCATCGACAAGGCCCGCGAGCTGGCCGCCGAAGCCAAAATCCAGCCCGATCCGCGCATCGGCCTTGTCGACATCTATCTGGCCCTCAACGCCGGCGACAAGGTGGCTGCCCAGCAGGCCCTCTCCCAGCTCAAGAAGACACTCGGCGCCCAACTCACCCCCTGCGACACGCGCGATCTGAAGGAACTCGAAGCCGCACTCGCACGCTAGGCGCGCTATGGACATCCTTTCCGTCAGCGCCATCACCGCCCGGATTAAAGACCGGCTCGAAGAGCTCCCGGCCGTCACCATCGAGGGGGAAGTCTCCAATGCCCGCAAGCCCAACGCTTCCGGGCACTTCTACTTCACCCTCGGAGATGCCGATACGCCCCCCGCCGGTCAGGCGCCCGCCAAGCTCAACGCCGCCTTCTTTAAGTGGGCCCAGTTGCGCCAAGGCGATGTCCCCGCCTTCCGCGATGGCGACAAAGTCCGCGCCACCGGCCGGATCTCCCTCTACGCCCCCCACGGCTCCTACCACCTCAACGTCACCGCCCTCACCCTCTGCGATGGCACCGGCGAACTCCTCAAGCGCAAGGAGGCCCTCCAACGCCGTCTCCGCGCCGAAGGACTCTGCGAGCCCACCCGCAAGCGCCCCCTCCCGCGCCTCCCCCGCCGTATCGGCATTGTCACCGCCCCCACCGGAGCCGCCATTCGCGACATCCTCAACATCCTCTCCCGCCGCTACCCGCACCTCCACATTCTCGTGGCGCCCTGCCGCGTTCAAGGCCCCGAAGCCACCGAAGAGATCGCCCGCGCCATCGAGCTCCTCAACGCGCACTTCGGCCCCGACTCCCCCGAGCCCATCGACGCGATGATCGTCGGCCGCGGCGGCGGCTCACTCGAAGACCTCTGGTGCTTCAACGAAGAACGCGTGGCCCGTGCCGTCGCCGCCAGCCGCATCCCCGTCATCTCCGCCGTCGGCCACGAGCCCGACTGGGTCGTCACCGATGATGTGGCCGACCTGCGCGCCCCCACCCCTTCCGCCGCCGCCGAACTCATCTGCGGTTGCAAAGAAGACTTCGACCGCGCCCTCTCCGCCGCCAAAGATCGCCTCCTCGTCGCCCTCCGCCACGCCTACAAAGAGGCCCGTGCCACGCTCCAGCGCCTCGAACGCGCCCCCCTCATTGCCGACCCCCTCCGTTACCTCGAAAGCCGCTCCCAGCGCATCGATGCGCTTGATTTGCGCCTAACCGCCGCCCGCGACCGTGCCCTCCACCGCCGCGCCACCGCCCTCAACACCCTCGCCTTGCGCCTCGAACGCGCCGGCGCCACCCGCTTCCCCGCCGCCCACCAATCCCTCGCCAAGCGCGCCGAGCGCCTCGCCTCCACCCTTCAGCGCGCCCTCGACCGCCGCGCCGCCGCCCTTGAGACGGCCGCCGCAAAACTCCAGGCTCTCAACCCCTACGCCGTCCTCAACCGCGGCTATGCCATCGTTGCCGACCCCGCCGGGCGCCCCCTCCTTGATCCTGCCGACGCCCCTGCCGGCACCCCCCTCGCCATCCGCCTCGCGAAGGGCTCCCTCTCCGCCACCGCCCGTGGCTAACACGGCCATTGGCGCGGCCAGAAAGAAGGGCGCGCGCGAGGCGGTAAGCGTGGTGCCGTGGCTCGCTCCGCTAGGTCCCCCTCACGCGCGAAGGCACTTTGCGCCACGTGGGGGTTTATGATATGCTGTGTCCAACACCGATTTAGAAGGAAGCACTGTTTATGAGTTCAATGCGTCAGGAACCGGCTTGTGGCACTCAGTTATTGAAGTGGGTGGGCGATGTTTTGGAGGTCAAGGCTTATCGCGAGGGGAAGGGTGCCGGGCGGATGGTGTTCCGGACGAATTTGGGGTCGGCGGCGATTCATCAGGCGGAGGTGTTGGCGCATGTGGATGAGGCGCGGCTGATGAGCGGGGATGATTGGCACGATGTGCCGATGGAGTCGTGCGGGAAGGGGGAGTGGCGGGTGCGGTTGCCGCTGTTGGAGGTGGGGATTTTTGAGGGGAAGATTTGCTTTTTGCCGAATGCGCGGCCGCAGCCGGAGTGGTTGGATGGGCCGAATATGATTATCAAGGTGGCGCCGGCAAAGAGTGCGGGCGGAAACTTGATTTACGCGGCCTTTGTGCGGCAGTTTGGGGCGCGGATGGCTTCGGCGGACGCGGGGCAGGCGTATGCGCGCGAGGAGGCGGTGTTGGACCGAGCGGGTTACACGGTGATTCCGCCGAGTGGGACCTTCCGGCAGCTGATTAAGCACCTCGATCACATTCTGGTGCGCCTGGGGTTCCGCCACTTGCTATTGTTGCCCATTCACCCGACGCCGACGACCTTTGCGCGGATGGGGCGTTATGGCTCGCCCTTCGCAGGGCGGGACTTCTTGGATATCGACCCGGCGCTGGCGGAGTTTGACCGTTCGGCGACGCCGTTGGACCAGTTTCACGAGTTGATTAAGGCGGTGCACGCGCGCGGGGGATCGCTGATGATGGATTTGCCGGCAAACCATACGGGTTGGGCGGCGACCTTCCAGATTCACCACCCCGAGTGGTACAAGCGCGATGCGGATGGCGCCTTCCATTCGCCGGGGGCGTGGGGGGTGACGTGGGCGGACTTGGTGGAGCTGGACTACAGCAAGCCCGAACTGCGCCGCGCGATTGCAGATGTCTTCCTTTACTGGTGCCGGCAGGGCGTGGATGGCTTCCGGTGCGATGCGGGCTATATGATTCCCAAGGCGGCGTGGGATGTGATTGTGGCGCTGGTCCGCCGCGAGTTCCCCGACACGCTCTTCCTGCTTGAGGGCCTCGGCGGGCCGATGGAGACCACCAGCGCGCTGATCGGTTCCTCGGGGCTCGACTGGGCCTATTCCGAACTCTTCCAGACCTATGACCGGCGCGAGTTCGAGGCGATGCTCCCGGGGATGATCACCCTCTCCGAGCACCGCGGGCCGCTCATCCACTTTGCCGAGACGCACGACAATAACCGCCTGGCCGCCACCTCGCCGGTCTACGCCAAGCTGCGGATGGCCCTCTCGGCGTTGCTCTCGCAGCAGGGGGGCTTTGGGATTACCGCAGGCGTGGAGTGGTTCGCCCGCGAAAAGATTGACGTCCATGGGTGCGGCGGGCTGAACTGGGGCGCGCAGGACCATGCGTGCGAGTGGCTCCGGCGGCTAAACACCTTGCTGCGGATTCACCCGCTCTTCGGAGCCGAGACGCGTCTGGAACAAGTGCAGGAGGGCGGCGGGAATATCCTGGCTGTCATTCGCCGCCGCGCGGGGCACGCGCCGTTGTTGATTTTGGCGAACCTCGATTGGAAGCAACCGCAAAGCGTGGCCTTCCGCAAGGGCGTCTTCCCCGAGGGGTTGGCGGGCGACTTGCTCTCCGGCGAGACGCTCCACGCCACACCTGAAGGGGTGGACCTCGAGCCCGGGCAGGTGCGCTGCCTCTCGCCGCGCGCCGAGGATTTGACGATGCTTGAGGGGGCCCTGCGCCAGCGCGGAATTGCCCCAGTGGCCGAGTTGGAGCTGCGCGCCCGCCGCGTGATGGCGATGCGCACGCTCCAGTGGTTGGGCGAGAGCGTCGATTGCGAGGGCGACTTGGATGCGCTGTCCGCGCGCTTTGTGGCCGACCCCGAGGCCTTCGCCGCCGCGCCTAAGACGCGGTGTCCGCGGTTGGTGCGGTTGGACCTGCCCGGAGATATTCACCGCGAGGTGCCGGTGCCGCCAGGCGCGTTGCTCTTCATCACCGCCGCTGCGCCCTTCCGCGCCCGGATTTGCGGCATAAAGGAGGGGTTGGCCGTCCGCACGCGAGGCGAGGCAATTGCCTTGGCCGATGGACGCTATGGGCTGATTTTGCCGGTGCGCGCCACGCCCGATTTGCCGCAGAGCGCGCCGAAGAAGACCGAGCGGCTGAACCTCTATGTCGCGATGATGGTACCGGGGGAGAATCGGATTCTGCGCTCGACGGTCTGGGCGTTGGGGCGCGGCGAGACGGCTGGGCGGATCAAGCGCCGCTTCTCCGGGCTCGAAGTCAAGTCGATGGCCAATGCGCGCTTGCTGCTGACCAATGGAACCGGCGCGATGGCCCAGGTGCGGCTGAAGTGGGGCGACATCCGCTCGCAGTACGACTGCCTACTGGCCCTGAACCGCCACCCGAAGGTGCCCGACGATCGGCAGATCTTCCTGACCCGCTGCCGGGCATGGATCCTCTGCAATGGCTTTATCTCGCCGGTCTCAGGGCCGAGCTTGGAGATGGTGACGGTGGCGCCCGATGGGTCGACGGCCGAGTGGCGGTATGCCGTGCCGTGCGGAATGGGGCGGCGGGTGCCGCTCTCGGTGCGGATGGCGTTGGAGCCCGGGGCAAACCGGGTGGTCATCCGCTTCCGCCGCGAGAAGCCGGTGGAGGGGGCCTCGCGGGCGCCAGCGGTGTCGGTGGGGCTGGTGTTGCGGCCGGACATTGAATGGCGCAACTTCCATTGCAAGACCAAGGCCTACACCGGGCCCGAGGCCAATTGGCCCAAGCAGGTTCAGAACTTTGCCGATGGCTTTGCCTTCACCCCCGAGCCGCGTTGCCGCCTGGAAGTGCGTGCCACGGGTTGCGACTGGAATCGGCGCGACGAGTGGAGCTATAACGTGCCCCACCCCGAGGAGGCCGCCCGCGGGCAAGAGGCGGCGAGCGACCTCTGGAGCCCGGGCTGGTTCCACATTGAGCTCAACGAGGGCGACGAGACGCTCCTGGTGGCGGGCGAGCCGGCCACCGAGCCACCGCGCATCCCCGCCCTTGCCAGCGAACTGCCCTCCGCCCCGTTGGCCCTGCAGAGCGCGATGAAGCAGGCGCTCAAGCAGTATATTGTCCGCCGCGACGCCCACAAGACTGTGATTGCCGGCTATCCGTGGTTCCTCGATTGGGGGCGCGACACGCTCATCTTCCTGCGCGGGGTCATCGCAGCCAAGGAGTGGTCGGTGGCGCTCGACCTCTTGCGCGAGTTCGGCCGCTTTGAGAAGGGCGGCACCATCCCCAATATGATCCGCGGGGAGGACGACGCAAACCGCGAGACGGTCGACGCGCCCCTCTGGTTGGCCGTCTGCGCCGATGACGCGATTGCCGCGCTGGGCGCCGAGAAGGTCCTGGGGCTACAGTGCGGCACGCGCACGCTCAAGGAGATCCTCGTCTCTATCGCCGAGCACTACATCAAAGGCACCGTCAACGGCATCAAGGCCGATCCGGAGACCGGGCTCATCTGGTCGCCCGCGCACTACACCTGGATGGATACTAACTACCCGGCCGGCACGCCGCGCGTGGGCTACGCCGTGGAGGTGCAGGCCCTTTGGGTGCGGCTGCTGGACCTGCTCGGGCGCGAGGTGGCCCCCAAGTGGAAGCGCCTGGCCTCCAAGGTCCGCCGTGCCTTCCGCGAGTGCTTCCCGCTCCCGGGAACGGGTCTGGCCGATTGCCTCTATGCCGGCCCCGGCGTTGGCGCGCGCCAGGCTGACCCCGATGACGCCCTGCGCCCGAACCAGCTCTATGCCATCACCCTGGGGCTGCTGAAGAACGACCGCGCCTTGGCCGAGAGCGTCTTGCGCGAGACCGCGTGCCTGCTCCTGCCCGGCGCTATTCGCACCTTGGCCGACCGCCCCGTTCGCCGGCCGTTGCCGATTGTGCGCGATGGGCAGCTCCTCAACAACCCGCAGGCGCCCTACTGGGGCCGCTACGAGGGCGACGAAGACACCCGCCGCAAGCCCGCCTACCACAATGGCACTGGCTGGACCTTCCCCTTCCCGCTCTACGCCGAGGGGCTCTACCTGGTCTATGGCGAAAGCGCCCGCCCGATGGCCGAGGCCTACCTCGCCTCCGCCGCGATTTTGTGCGACCAGGATTGCGTCACCCAGCTGCCTGAGTGCGTTCAGGGCAACGCCCCGCACGAGCCCTGTGGCACCGGCGCCCAAGCCTGGGGCGTCTCCGAACTCCTACGCGTGCTCTGCTTCCTAGATAACTCGCAGCGTTCGTGATGACAGAGGATAGATGACAGATGACAGCGCGCGTTCCGCGGCAAATAAGCCGAAGGCTTCTGCCATCTGTCACGCGTCTTCTGTCATCTCTTCGGTCGTGGTATCGCCAGCGCGCGGTCGTGCCGATTCAGCCTTCGCCGCCGCCGAGCGCGCCCTTCCAGTCCACTGGCTTCCGGCGCTTCGATGAACTGCTGGAGGGGGGACTTCCCGCCGGCCGCGCAGTCGAGTTCCTCGCCCCCTCTGGCGGAGGCAAGACCACGCTGGTGCTACGTCTGGCCGCCACGCTCCAACGGCAAGGCCGGCGCGTGGCGCTCCTAGCGGCAGATGGCACCCTCACCCCCGCCTACGCCAAAGCCCAGGGGCTCGACCTCGATCGCGTGCTTTGGATAGATCCGGCGCTTGGCGAGCGTGCGCTGGCGGTGGCTCAGCGGATCCTCACCGAAGGGGCTGCCGAGCTCTTAGTGCTCGACGCGCCCGACGCGCTCGCCCTGCCGCGCTACGCCTTTCGTGCCCTCGGCCGCACCCTTGCCGACAGTCAAGCGCTCTGCCTAATCACACGCCCCCGAGGCCTCTTCACCCCCGCGCCCCTCTTCTGCAAGGCGCTCCGGCTCTATCTCCACCCCAAAGCCGTAGAAGCCTCCAATGGGCGCCGCGCGCTACGGCCGCTCAAGTGACAGCGAGCCCGGCCGAGGGGCCGGGCTCGCGCGTGACGAACACTGAAACACACGCTTAGCGCAAGCGCAGCGACTCCTTCAAGCGCTCGTTCTTATTGACCACCTCCTCCAGGTCGCCCTGCATCCCCTTCAGGCGGGCGGTATCGGCCGTGGCGGGATCGAGGAGGCTTTGGGTGGAGCGGCGGACGAACTCGTTGGGAAGGGACCAGAAGACATTGCGAACGTAGTAATCGGGCGTGGCGCGGTGGAGGATAACGATCTCGCCATTATCGGCGATGTTGAGCCGGGGGCGGACAATGGGGAGATAGGCGCCGAGCATCACGGTCTTGAAGGTTCGGCCGTCGGGGGTGTCCTGAATGCGCAGGAAGAGACGGTCGATGTGCTGGCGGGGCCAACGCACGAGGGTGAAGTGACGCTGGCGACCGGGGTCCTTGGAGAAGAGCTGGAGGCCCTCGCTGATGACCGAGCCGGGGACGACCTCAAGGGTCTTGACCTGCGTTTCGTAGCGCATCCCGTTGAGGATGGCGCCAAAGGTGACGAAGTAGGTGCCCTCTTCGGTGAGGTTGACGCAGGCGGCGATGTCGATGTCGTAGACCTTCTCCTCGTTGGGGGCGAGGGTGAGGGGTTTGGGAAGGCACCCATTGGGGTCGCGGGCCGAGAGGGTGCGACGCATCGAATCGGTGGTCCGCGAGAGGAGGATTACACCGGCAGGGCCTTGGCCACGGCCAAGGGTGACCGTCTGAGGGGTGTTATTGCGCACCAGGACGCGGGCGGGGATCTCCTCGCCGATGATATAGGCACCGAGATTAAAGGAGATGCCCACCGAAAGCGGCGGAAGCGCGTTGGACTGCTGGGCGCAGAGCCCGGCGGCACAGGTCACGGCCGCCAAGAGCACGAGGAGGGGACGAAAGGTCATCAAGGGGTTCCTTGGGGTTATTCTTCAGTGGGGCGCTGGCCGAGGGTCTTGAGCGTGAGCCCGGCGGCAGGACGGCGATTGGGGAACACGAAGGAGAGGATATAGGCCACCACCACGCAGACCACCAGCGCGATGCCGCCATAGGTGAAGGAGTGGAGTTTGGGGAAGAGGCAGCCGATGCCCAAGCTCACCACGTAGTTGACCACCAGGGCGATGAAGGCGGCTGCCCCGCTCACGCGCGGCATAAACACGCCCATCAGGAAGAGCGCCGAGAGGCCGCCGGTGAGGGTACCGATGAAGTTCTTGAAGATGTCGAAGAGCGAACGGCTGGGCATCTGCGCCAAAACCAACGCGGCCGCCACGCCGAGCACGCCCACAATGACCACGCAGATGCGGCCCCAGAAGACCTGCTTGGCCCCGTCCATGTCCTTGCGGAAGCGGGCGAGGAAGTCGGTGACAATCGAGGTGGCCGAGCTGTTGAGGTTGGTCGAGAGGGTGGAGATGGTGGCGGCGAAGACGGCCGCAACGATGAGGCCCGAGAGGATCGGGTGCAGCTCGATAGCCATAAAGAGGGGGAAGACGGAGTCGTTCTTGGGCATTGTGATGTCCATCATCTCCGGGTGCTTGATGTAGTGGGTGTAGAGGGCCGAGCCGATGAGGTAGAAGATGACCGAGGAGCCGACCGAGAGAAAGCCGTTGAACCAGATGGAGCGGGCGGCAGCCTTCTCGTTGGGGCAGGTGATGTAGCGCTGGACCACGCACTGGTCGGCCGTGTAGCTATTGAGGTTCTCCACAAAGCCCATAATCAGCACCACCCAGAAGACCGGCTCGGAGAAGAGGACGCGGAAGTCCCACATCTTCAGCTTGCCGGTGGTCCAGGCCACCGTGGAGAAGTCGCTCACCCCGCCGCTGCTGGCAATGAGCCACACCAGCACCACAATCGCGCCAAAGAGCAGGATGAGGCCCTGGACGAAGTCGCTCCAAATCACGGCCTCAACGCCGCCGAAGAAGCAGTAGATGATGGTGGCCACACCGCAGAGGACGATGGCCAACCAGATGGGCATCCCCGTCACGGCCCCCAACGCCAGCGCCGGCAGGAGCGTGACCACCGCCACGCGGCAGATCATGAAGATGTTAAAGACCGTAGCGCCGAAGAGGCGGATGGAGACGTTGAAGCGCTTCTCCAAGTATTCATAGGCACTGGTGATGTTCAGCCGGCAGAAGAAGGGCAGGTAGAAGCGGATGGCGATCGGCGCGAGGGCCAATGTGCAGAGCGTCATCGTGAAGTAGCGCCAGTCCGAGAGATAGGTCATCGCCGGCACGGAGATGAACGTAATCGAGCTGAGCATCGTGGCGTAGATGGAGACGCCCGCGACATACCACGGAATGCTCTTGCCGCCGCGGAAGTAGTTATCCGCCGTCTTCGGCTTAAGTGCAAAGTAGACCCCCATCCCCGCCATCGAGAAGAAGAAGAGCACAATCACCCCCCAGCTCGCCGCCGAGAAGCGCCACGCCTTGCGCTTGAAGCCCACCGTCAACACCTCACCCGTGCGCTTGGCCGGCTTAATCTCGCCCGCGGCAATCACCACCTGTCCACCCAGTTCAACCACCGCCGCCCCGCAACGCGGCAGCGCCTCGGCCGGCAGCTCGCCATACTCGCACCACTGCCCGGTGACCACATGGTAAGCATAGATCTTGCGGTTCCACCCGAAGGCCGCCGGCGCCTCGCCAAGCATCCTCTGCCAATCGGCCGGAAGCATCCGGTTCGCGCGGTCCCACATCTGCCCATTATAGCCGCCAATCAGCAACAGATGCTGGTCGCCCACCGGCACCAACCCCGCCCCAATCGTCGAAACCGGCGCGGCCTTGAGCACCTGCCAGGCGAAGTGACCATCGGCCCCCTTCGTGTAGCCATACCCATCATAGGCGGCCATCGGCTTGCCATCCTCTCCGGTAATGGTGCCGCCATAGACCACCAGGACCTTCTGCTTGTGGTCCCCGTTCTGCACGGCGGCCACAGCCTGACTCCGTGCCGGGCCCGGGAAGGCCGGCAACTCGCCCCACACCCACTGCCCCTCCACGCACTTCAAGGTCAGCACCCGGTTCGTCGGCTGCCCATTCAGCAGCCCGCCGACGAAGGCCGCGCCCCCCTCCCACGGCACGGCGGCCGTCATCGAGAGCGTTCCTGCCGGGCACGGCGGCAACGCCTCGGCCTTCCCGGAAGCATCCAACACAAAGGCCTTATCTGTGGCACCCTGCGCGCCCACGCCCCCCACACACACCAAGCGCCACTGCGGCTTGAGGGCCGAGCCCACATTGACCGCCACCGCGCCGCCCTCGGCCACCGCTTCGGGTAATGCCCCCACCTGCTGCCAACGCCAACTGCTCGCCTCGCCCTCAGCGGCCGGGGCCTTCTCGTAGCGCCAGAGCGCAGCACTGTATTCCTTCTTGCCCCCCTCAAAGGTGGAGCCGCCGCCGAGCAACAACGCCTCGCCCACCTTTCCGGCAAAGGGCCGCGCCACGGCCACAGGCAAAGCCTCGCCTGGCTGATAGGTCAAGTCCAACGGCACAGCCCGGCCCAAAAGCCCCATGCCGCCGGCAACCGCACACAGCAATCCAATCTTTACACGCTTCCAAATGCTCATGGTAGGGGTATCCTTTCGTAAAGAGAGCGTGGCAACAGCCACATGAAGAACGCGACCAAGCGCCAACGCGGCGTAACGTAAATCACCGCCCGGCGCCGTTTCAATCCGCGAATGATGCACGCGGCCGCCCGCTCCGGAGAGCACCGCCAAAAGGTTGAGGCTTGCCCCAAGGCTGTGTCGACAAAGCCCGGGAGCACCAGCACCGACTCGCACCCCTGCTGCCCGTGCCGCCAGCGCCGCCGATAACCCTCCATCGCCGCATTCATATAGGCCTTTGAGGGCGAGTAGCCATTCGTATTCTCCAGCCCGCGCAGCCCGGCAATGCTCGAGATCGCCACCAACCGCTTACATGTCTTGCTCTCGGCCGCCCACTGCGCCACCCGCTCAAAGGCCAAGACATTCAGTGCCAACGCCGGCTCGGTCAGCTCCCACGCCGGGCGCCGGCTCCGCGTCCCCACCCCGGCGCAAAAAATCACCGTATCGGCCTGCACCTGCGCAATCCGCTCCACGGCCCCCGGCGCAGTGACATCAAGCACAAAACTTTCGCCCCCCATCTCCGCAAGCAGCTCCCCGCGCCGCGCGCACGCCACCGCTTCAATCCCCTTGGCGCGCAAACCCACCACTAACGCGCGCCCGATCCCCGAGCTCGCGCCGATTACCAAGACCCGCTTCATGGCCTCCTGCATAACACCGTGAGTATAACAAAACAGCCCCCGCCGTGCACAAGGCGTTTCGCGCGGTACACCTAAATCTCCGCGCCTCCGCGCGAGCGCGGCGAGCCCAAAGCGTGTATAATGGCCCCAACAAGGAGTTACTCTATGGTCAAGCACATTATTCTCTGGAAGTTGAAGGCCGATTTGGCCGATGTGAACGCCGTCAAGTGCGGCATCAAGTCCGGCCTCGAAGGCCTCAAGGGCCAAATTCCAGGTCTCTTGGAAATCACCGTCCACACCGAAGGCCTGCCCTCCTCGAACATGGACGTGATGCTCGATTCCACCTTCACCGACGCCGCCGCCCTCAAGGCCTACGCCACCCACCCCGCCCATGTTGCCGTGGCCGATGGTAAAGTCCGCCCCTTCACCGCTCAGCGCGCCTGCCTGGACTTTGAGGTGTAGAAGTCGACAGTCGACAGGGCGCGTTCCGCGATGGCGAGCGCATCTGTCTCACGCGCTATCTCCTGATTAACCAGCAACCCCGCGCCGCGAAGGCACGGGGTTGTTGGTTAAAGGCGTGAATGCCCCGCGTAAAACGCGCACTGTCCGCTAGCGAGCGTTAGGGCGTGTAAATCGCGCCGCGGGCGTTCTTCTCGGGGTTCATATAGAACTCCTGGCCGGTGGCGTCGAGGACCGAGGCCCAGAGGTTGGAGGTAAGCTCCACCTTGCGGCGCTCGATGGTGGCCAGCGGAATGGGCACCAGGGAGTAGTCGTCGTTCAAGCGGCCAACCACGCAGTTGGTGCGCCCAGCCATTGCGGCATGGACGGCCATACGGGCGAGGCGGTAGCAGAGGACGGCGTCGGAGGCGTCGGCCGCGCAGCTGCGGATGGTATAGGAGGGGTCGATGTACTTGACGGTGGCGCTCTTGTCGCCCTTGGCCTTGAAGTGCTCGAGGATGCGGGTCTTGAGGTATTCGCCAATGTCCTTCTTGAGGATATTGCCGGAGGCATCCTTGCGCACCTCGCCCTCCATCAGTTCCTGACCGGCGCCTTCGGCCACCACAATCACCGCGTGGCTCTTGCCCGATTCAAAGCGGCGCTCAAGCGCGCGCAGCAGACCGTTCTCGCCATCGACCGTGAAGGGCGATTCGGGGATGAGGCAGAAGTTAACCACCGGGTTGGCCAGGGCGGCGTAGGCAGCGATGAAGCCCGAGTCGCGCCCCATCAGCTTCACCAGGCCAATGCCATGGAAGGCGCCGAGCGCTTCGGAGTGGGCCGAGCGAATGGCCGGCACAGCCGCGGCCACTGCGGTCTCGAAACCGAAGGTGCGGCCCACGAAGTGCAGGTCATTATCAATCGTCTTCGGAATACCGACCACAGAGATCTTCAAGCCGCGCTTGCGGCACTCGTCGGAGACATCGCGCGCGCAGCGGAGCGAGCCGTCGCCGCCGATAGCAAAGAGGATATTGATGCCCATGCGCTCGAGGGTGTCGACCATCCGCGAGGTATCCTGTTGCCCGCGCGAGGAACCCAGCAGCGTGCCACCGTCTTCATGGATGGTGTCAACCGTGTCGGGCGTCAGGAGGATCGGCTCGTAGCCAAAGTCCGGCACCATTCCGGCATAACCGTAGCGGAAGCCGTAGATGGTCTTGACCCCATAATCGAAGGCCAACACTTCCACCAGGCCCTTGATCACATTGTTCAAGCCCGGGCAGAGACCGCCAGCCGTGACAATCGCCGCGCGCGTGGCCGCCGGATCGTGGAAAATCTTGCGGTGCGGACCGGCGCTCTCAAGCTTCGGCACCGAGCCATACTTCTTCACAAACTCGTGAACATACGCCGCGCGCACGCTCAGCAGCGAGTACATATCGTCCTCTTCCACAAAGTTGGTGTTGCGGATGGGCGTATCGACCTTGCACTCGCCGAGCGTCTCGGTGAGAAACGTGAACTTCGCAGGGTCCTCAAAGATGCGATCAAACAGGGAAGACATAAGGTTCCTCGTTAGCTTTCCAAAGAAAGGCGTAAAAGATGAGGCGATATTATACGGGTTTTGTCACGCCAGGTCAAACCTGGGGCATCCTCGGGGCAAAGGTGAGGTAGGCCCTAGGTCGAGGTGAGGTAGGTTCGGGGGCGGGGACGGGGCGGCTTTTACTGCAACGCCCATCGATACCCTGGCGCAGGGCGGAACCACAAGCCATCAGCCCTGCGTAGCAAGCGCCCGGAAGTATGCTCCGGCAGCACGAACGCCAGGGTATCTGCCAACGCCCCCGAGGCCACTAACAAGGTCTCCGCCTTAAGCCCTTCAGTCCCCTGGATGATGACTTCTGCACGGTCAACATAGGGCTCCTCCACCGGGAACGAGGCCTCCAGCCATTGTGGCAACTCGGCCTCCAACCGCGCAACCAACAAGGGCTCACCGGAAAAAACCACCGCGGCTCCATCTGCCAAGCGCAGCGTGGCAAGGCTCCCACCGCCTGTTATCTCCGCCCCCGAGCAGACTATGACATCGCCCGACGTGGCCCCTGCAAAGTCAAGCCGCCCTTCAAGCACATAGAGCTCTGCCGTTGATGCCGGCGAGGTGAGGCGGAGCGGCTCCTGCCCGCGCTTGAAATAGGTGCCCCCGCACAACGCAGCGGACCACACTGCGCAGCCCGAGAGGCAATACCCACTGACGCTTGCGGTGTTCACCACGGCCTCGGGTGCCTTTGCCATTGTGCTGCAATCGACGGTGATAGCAGGGGCCGCCAAGTTGCAGAAAGCCACCGGCACCGACTGCTCCAACGCCGCCAAGCGCCAGTTCGCCGCCTCCTGCCAGCTTCCGCCCTGCTTATTCGCCCACCGCATCATCCCGGGCTCAAGCGCAAGCGCATTGATATTCACCGACCCTCCAACGGCCTCTACCGTAATCGCCCCCTGACCATCGGCGCGGCAATCAAGGCTCATCACCATCCACTTGCCCGAGGTCGTCTCCTGGGCTGGTGGCATCGCCTCCACCGCCCCGCTGGCAGTCTCCGCAACGCAAGCCAACACCTCATTGGCCGTCGCCAACGAGTAGACACTATCCGCGCCACTTCCCCAATCGTTGCCCCGCCCGGCCAACACCGTCAGCGTATACACCGCGCCCGCCTCAAGGCCTGCAAGCGTCAATGCCACCGAATCCCCATTACTATTGAGCACACCCCCATTCCACGCGCCGGTCACAGGCGTTTGCGGGAAGTCCTCCACCCGCCCGGGAAAGTGCTCAGGCTGCAACACACCGGCAGCGCCACACAGCGCCGCGCTGGCACCCTGAACCGTCACCGTCACCGGCGAGAGGCTACCATCCGGTGCGCGCAATGCGCTCGAGGCAATCGCCAAGCGGTTCCAAACATAGTCCCCCTCCCCGCGCCAGGGGAAGCGCGATGTCAAGGTCCCCGCCGCCCCATTCTCCGACAAGTTCCCAAAGGTGGCCAAAAGCAACGGCTCGGCAACCAGTGCACGCGCCACCAACATCCCAACAAACCACGCCAACCAACGCATCGCGCACGCTCACGGTTGCAGGGTGATACCCGCCGGCAGCGTCGGCACCGGCACCTCGTCTGGATACGGCACCCGCTCGCCACTGGCCTGAACACTTGGCATTTGCGCCCGACGTGCGCGCAGGAGCCGCCCCATCTCATCGCGCAAGGCTTGCGTAATCTCCGGGCGCATTGCAGCAAGGTTGCGGCTCTCGGAGAGGTCGTGCTCCAAATCGTAGAGCTCGAAAGAGCGGTCGCTATGCTGATAAATGAGCTTCCAGGCCCCCCGCCGCAAGGCAGAGTAGAAGTTGTAGCTCCGCCCGGCAGGCCCCTCGCCCCACTGATTGGGATAGTGCCACAGCAACGCACGGGGCTGCCCATCTTCCCGCACAGTCGCACGCTGCGCACACAGCACCGGCAAAAAGCTCTCGCCATCAATCACCTGCGCCAGCGCGCCGTCGTCGTAAACACCCGCCGGCGTCTCCGCCAAAGCCTCTGGGAGCGGCACCTGCGCGGCCTCAAGCAAGGTGGGATAGAAGTCCTCGATGATCACCGGCTCATGCGTAATGCTCCCTGCGGCAATATGCCCGGGCCAACGCACAATCAACGGCTCGCGCGTGCCCCCCTCGTAGCACGATCCCTTCCCGCCCCGCAAGGGAGCATTGGCCTGCGCCAAGCGCCCCGAGACCGAGAGCCCACCATTATCTGCCATAAAGAGCACCAACGTATTCTCCGCCACCCCCAGCGCCTCGAGCTTATCGAGCACCGCGCCCAGCGCATCATCCATCCCCTTGATGAGCGTGCCATAGTTGCGCTCCACCTTGTTCCAGGCCAGCCCATCGTTCGGATTAGGATTTAAGGTGTCAAGGGCCAAGTCCTGGCTTGCCGAGCGCGAGGCATCCCACGTCGTCTCATCCCCCAATGGCGCATGGAGTGCATAAAGCGCAAAGTAGAGATAGAACGGCTGATCCGGGTGCGCGGTCACATGGCGTTCCACCGAGCGCAACGCCATATCCGCCAAGGCATCGGTCTGAAAGACATTCCGCTCGTAGTAGCCATTCTCGTCAAGCCCCGGCGTGGCAAACTGCACATACCCGCTCCCATTGCCATAACGCTTGTCCCCGCGATAGTTGGCCGGGCCGCCAATCTCGCTCCCGGCGATATTCTCGTCAAACCCGAAGGCCCGCGGATCGGCCCCCGGCGTTGTTGGCGCCTGCGAAGCCTCCTCGTTATAGTGCGACGACCCCGCCCCCCAATGCGCCTTCCCGCAATGAATCGTGTAATACCCCCGCTCGCGCAACAGCGCCGGGAACGCCTTGGCGCACGTGTAGGGAAGTTGCATCTCATAGTCCACCGCCCCCTCCGCTGCGCCAAAACTCGGCTGATAATACTTCCCGGAACTGTCGCTTCGCCACGGCGGTTGGCACTGCCCCCGAGGCTGCGTCCCCGCCGGCTGCAATCCATTGGCCGCCCAACGCGGCGGCGTTAGCCCCTCGCCACTCAGCGTCAAGCGATTCTGCTGATTGACCCCCAGCGTCCAATCCGTCACGCGATGGCGCGCTGCATTCATCCCACTCATCAGCGAACAACGCGTGGGCGAGCAGACCGCACAGGCATACGCCTGCGTAAAGAGCATCCCCTCGCGGGCCAGCCGCTCCATATTCGGCGTGCGATAACGCCGATTCAGACGCGTGGGTACCAACTTCCCGTGGCGATAGAGAAAGGGCTGCGATGTATCCTGCCAGCCCATATCATCCACCATAAACAACACGATATTCGGGCGCTTCTCCCCCTGTGCGCCCACAGAAGTCCTCGCTGCCAACCCCGCCACACCGGCGCCCAGCAACTGCAAAAAAGCTCTTCGCGTCATTATCCTTGCTCCTTACACATCTTCCGGCACAACGCCGTCAACACACGCTAACCTTTCCATTGCCACTGCGCGCCCCCAAGAGCCCTCACAGTCAAACACCCCATATTATCACCACCTCCGGCAAAGTCAAGACTCTTTCGCAACTTTCCACCCGCTGCGTACACGTGTCGACAGGGCACACGCCGGATACACGCAAAGCGGGCAAGCAGGAAGGGCGATGACCGCCACAAACCCGCTTACCCATCCCAAGCTACGCTCGCTTACGCGCGCTTCCGGCGCAACGCCATCCCGGCCACCCCCATCGCCACCAACGCCCACACCGTCGGCTCCGGCACCGTCACCGCCGCAATCGTGGCATCCGCCGCCGTAATCGCCCCGGCATACGCATACACCTTGTAATCCAACTCAAAGATATCACCCCCGCCAAAGGTCTGACCATAGGCCAGCTTCACCATATTCTTATTAAAAAGCGAATCGAGAGTCCCCGTCGTAGCCACCGTCGTAGCCAACTGCTCACCATCCTTATAAACGGTAAGCGACTTCCCGCCACGATCCACCGTCAGCGCCAATAACGAAGCCTTATCCGTCGAAAGCTTGGCCCCGTTAAGAGGCACAGATGTCGGCTTGACGTTCTCCCCATCCACATTCGGCTTATACTCAAATGACAATGTGCCATCCGCCGCGGCCTTCAGATAGGCCTGATTCCAGTTCCCCTGTGCAGAGCCCTGGTCATTTACCCCGGAAACGCCCATCAGAAACGCCGAGCCCGTCGGCACCCCCTGGGGAACCAAAATGGCATATGTGACCACCTGCGACTCCGTCGCCTTAAACCCATCACTCAACGCAAACGCCTTATCGCCCTTACCGGAGGTCAACTGCGTCCAACTAACCGACACCGCCTCAAGGCTCATCGCCCCAAGCAACGCTAACACAACAACAAGCACACGCTTCATACTCGGTTCCTTTCACTTGTAATCGTTAAGTTGCCACACTGGCCACTTCACAATCACGGCTTATATATTACCACCCCCCATCGAGTCAAGAGCGTTCCTCGTGTCTCACCCCGTAACACGCCCAACCCCGCAGATTCGCCCTTCCTTATTAAGGAACACGCGTACGCACACACGCGCGAAAAGACCGGGCTCACAGCCCGGCAACTGACGGCTCTGTTCTCTCCGGCCCGCAGATACCCTAAAAAAGCAGGCCCTACCTTGAGGTGAGGTAGGCCCTAGGCCGAGGTGAGGTAGGCCCTAAGTCGAGGTGAGGTAGGCCCTAGGTCGAGATGAGGTAGGCCCTAAGTCGAGGTGAGGTAGGCCCTAGGCCTAGGTGAGGTAGGCCCTAGGCCGAGGCGAGGTAGGCCCTAGGTCGAGGTGAGGTAGGGCCTAGGTCGAGGTGAGGTAGGCCCTAGGTCGAGGTGAGGTAGGCCCTAGGTCGAGGCGAGGTAGGGCCTAGGTCGAGGCGAGGTAGGGCCTATCTCGCGTGCGTACGCGCTTTATAGTGGAAGCCTGGCGGAGGGCTTGGGAGCGCTCCCCCAACGGCCCCCAGTTGTAAAGTAAATCGTGAATTGTCTCCGCAGCAGGGTACCTCGCTTCGCTCGGCCTTCGCTGTCGCGCGCTCACGCGGGGGGCCGTGGCCCTGCCCCCATTGGCGGACCGCCTCCGGAATCTCCGGAATCTCCAGCTGATCCGGCCCAGACTTGTTCGGCCTTCGCCGTGTTGGCATAGCGCCTTCGCTTCGCTCGGCCTTCACGCGAGCGACAGCGAGCACCTTGCGCGCGCGTTCAACGGGTGGTCATCGCGTGCCGAGTGCTATTGTGCTATAGTAATTCCTATTGAAAGGAGTTGCTATGGCAGAGTTGATTGTTGCATTGGATGTGCCTTCCAAGGCGGAAGTTGCGGCGGTGATTGCCCGGTTGGGCGATGCGGTGGATTTCTATAAGGTGGGGCTGGAGCTCTTCTCGGCGGAGGGCCCGGATGTGGTCAAGCTGGTGAAGGACGCCGGCAAGCGCGTCTTTTTGGATCTCAAGCTCCACGATATTCCGCGGACAGTTGAGCGCGCGGTGAAGTCTGGCGCCACCTTGGGGGTGGACCTGATGACGATTCATTCGACCGGCGGCAAGGCGATGATCCGCGCGGCGGCGGAGGCGGCGGCGACCTTTGGCGCGGCGGCCCCGAAGATCTTGGCGGTGACGGCCCTCACCTCGCTCGACCAGAGCGACCTCACGGACCTGGGCATCGCCCGCGCAATGGCCGACCAGGTGGAGGCGATGGGTCTGTTGGCCATCACCAATGGCGCCGATGGCATCGTCTGCTCGCCCAAGGAGGTGGCCAATATGAACCGCGTGCTCGTGCCGGCGGCCGCCGGGCGCAAGGTGGTCTTCGTGACGCCTGGGGTTCGCCCGGCCGGAGCGGCGGTGGGCGATCAGAAGCGCGTGGCCACGCCGGCAGGCGCGGTGCGCGATGGCTCCACCCACTTGGTTGTGGGCCGCCCCATCCTGGAAGCGGCCGATCCCGTGGCCGCAGCGCGGGCCATCCGCGCCGAGATGGATAGCGCGCTGGCGTAAAGGCGCGCGATGAAGCAGTCGCCGAAGTTCGTCAGCCGAGGAGAGCGGCTGCATAGACCCACGGAGGAGGAGATGCGTGCGCGTCCTCGTCCGTGGGTTTATCAGTATGTGCCGCCGCGCGAGGGTTTGCCGCCGGCGAACGAGTTGCCGGTAGATTACGGGATGGAACCGCGCGGTGGCGCGGTGGACGCGGTGCCGATGGCGGCGGCAAATCCGCGCGTCTTGGACGACTTGATGTCCGCAATGTCCGCGATGACGCCCGAACAGGTGGCAGTGGAGTCCCTCTTGGATGCACTGCTCTCGGGCGAGGAGCGCGCCTTGGTGACGGTGCGCGCAGTGGAGAAGTACCGGGCGGTGCTGGGGGTGCAGCGGCCGCTCACTGTCTTTGGGCTCAGCCGCCAATTGTTGCCGAAGTTGCGCGCGGCGGCGGCCGAACGAGGGTTGCGAATGGAGTTTCGCTTTGAGGCCGTGCGGGGAAATGCGGCAGGAAAGTAATCCGGAGAGAATGCGATGAAGTGGCTTATCTATAACTTTCTCTTTGCCATTGCCTATGTATTGATGATGCCCAAGTTTCTCTTCCGAATGTGCCGGCGCGGGGGCTATGTGAACCGCTTTGCCGACCGTTTTGGGCGCTACCCCGAGGCCATTCGCGCGCGGTTAAACGATGGCCGCAAGCGCGTGTGGGTGCACGCGGTCTCGGTGGGCGAGGTGGCCGTGGCCGGGCAGTTGATGGCCGAGATGCGTCGCCAGGCCCCCGGTGTGGCCTTCGTCCTATCGGTGACGAGTAGCACGGGCTGGACGCAAGCCCAGGCGCAGGTGCAGGCGGAGGATGTGCTCATCTATGGGCCGCTCGACTACCCCGGCTGCGTCCGCCGCGCCCTCAACGCCATCCGCCCGGCCGCCTATGTCATCACCGAAACCGAACTCTGGCCCAATGTCATTCGCCTGGCGGCCGCACGCGGGGTGCCGATCTACCTGGTCAACGCGCGCATTTCCGACCGTAGTGCCCCCGGCTACCGCCGCCTGAAGAGCTGGTTCGGCCCGGTGCTCAACCGCCTGACGCGCATCTACGCGCAGTCCGAGCTCGACGCCCAGCGCCTGGTCGATGCCGGCTGCGAGCGCGGCCGCATTGAGGTCAGCGGCTCAATGAAGTTCGATGTCGCCCGCCGCAACCCCGCCAAAGAGGCCGAGCTGCGCGCCTACCTCGCCGCCGCCGGCTTCGACCCCGCCGCGCCCATTCTCTTGGGCGGCTCCACCTGGCCGGGCGAAGATGCCTTCCTGCTGGAAGTCTACCGCCGGGCACGTACCGAAGTGCCGGCGCTGCGCCTCATTCTCGCCCCCCGCCACTTCGAAAAGGCCGGCGAGGTGGAGCGCAACATCGCCGCCGCCGGCTTCCCATGCCTGCGCAAGAGCCGCGTCCCCCAACCCACCGCGCAACCCGCCGAGACCGTCCTTTTGGCCGACACCACGGGCGAACTCATGGGCTTCTACGGCCTTTCGCAAGTCGTCTTTGTGGGCAAGAGCCTCTGCGAGCACGGCGCGCAGAATATGATTGAGCCCTGCCTCTGCGGCTGTGCCGTGGCCATCGGCCCGAATACCGAGAACTTCCGCCCCGTAATGAGCGACCTCCTCGATCAGCAAGCCCTGGTGCAGGCGCCCGACCGTGAAGCCCTCGCCGAGGCGCTCCTGCGCCTTATCCGTTCCGAAGCCGACCGCCGCGCCCTCGGCGCGCGCGCCACCGCCGCAGTTGAACGCCGCCGCGGCGTCACCCCCCGCCTGGCTTCCGAAATCCTCCGCGCGCTGACATGCGAAGAATAGATGAGCGGCTCGCCGCGCGAGTCTCCGTCATCTGTCATTTCTCCTCCGTCATCCAACAAAAAAAACGAGGCTTCCCTTTGCCCAAGGGAAGCCTCGCTAAAATGGAGGCGCGAATCGGAGTCGAACCGGTCTAAAAGGATTTGCAGTCCTCTGCCTAGCCGCTTGGCTATCGCGCCGCTGAAAACGGGGCATAAGATAGCAAAGCTTTTCCGCAAAGGCAAGCGAAAAATGAAAAGAGGTGAGAGTGGACCGATGACAGATGACAAAACGCGTGGCGCGACTGGCCCATCGACGGCCGAAAGCAGTTCGTTGCGAGCTCAGCGAGCCACTGTCCGCTTCAGTCCGCTCAACGCGCGGGCAGAAAACGCGTACAGGGCTGCTCGCCGCGGGAGACGACGTCGGCCAGGATATTGTGGCGGAAGCCGTTGGCGATGACCGTCTCGATGCCGCGCGCGGCGGTGGCGCTGGCCACATGGAGCTTGGTGCCCATGCCGCCGCGGCCTTGGGAGGTCTTGGCGGAGGCCACATGGCTGGCGAGATCTTCGCCTGGGGCGACCTGCGTGATGAGGCGGGAGGCGGGGTCGGCCGGATCGCCCGTGTAGAGGCCATCGATAGAGGAGAGAATAATGAGCAAGTCGGCCTCAATGAGCTCGGCGAGCTGCCCGGCCAGTTCGTCATTGTCGGTAAACATCAGCGACTCCACGCTCACGGTGTCATTCTCGTTGATGACCGGGACGATGCCGTAGGCGAAGAAGGCAGAGATGCACTGGCGGATGTTGGCGGTCTGCTCGGCGGTGGCAAAGTCGCACTTGGTCAGGAGAATCTGGCCGACATCCAGGCCGTCGGCCGAGAAGAGGGTGCGGTAGGTGTCGATGAGGATGGCTTGGCCGACGGCCGAGAGGACCTGCCGGCGCGCCACGCGCTCAACAGTCTTGGGGAGCGCCACCTGGGCGCGTCCGGCCGCCACGGCCCCAGAGGTGACAATGGCCACCTGGTGCCCCTGCTCGCAGAGCGCAGCCACTTGGTCGACCAACTCCGCCATTCGGGCAATGCAGAGCCGCCCATCGGCCCGCGCCAGAACATTCGAGCCCACTTTCACAACAATCCGCATCTTCTCTCTCCTCCCCTTAGTCAGCCTTCGAGGCCAGGATCCCAGCCACCACCGCGCCGGTAAAGCCGCGCGCTTCCAGCGCATTCAGCCCCCGGATGGTCAGCCCGCCCGGCGTGCACACACGGTCAATCTCCGCCTCGGGGTGCGAACCATTCTCCAGGACGAGCCGGGCCGCGCCCACCATCGTCTGGGCAAAGATTTCGCCGGCGGCTTGGGCGCTTAGCCCCATCTGCACCCCGGCCTCCTGGGCGGCGCGCAGAAAGCGTAGCGCGTGAGCAATCCCGCAGCCCGAAAGGGCCGTAACGGCCGGAAAGCGCGCCTCCTCCAGCGGCAACGCCAAGCCCAACGCCGCAAGCAACGCGCCGGCGCGCTGCGCGCCCTCGGGCGTCTCGGCAGCATAGGCCACCACGCCTTCGCCTAGGCTCACGGCCGTATTCGGCATCGCGCGCACCAGCCCCCCCGGCACAGCCGAGCCAAGCGCCTCGCGCAACGCGCCAAGCGTCACCCCTGCCGCCACCGAGAGAACCATCGCCCCAGGCGCCAAATGCCCGGCCACCGTGCGTAGCACCTCGGCCACCACGTGCGGTTTGACCGCTAAAATGACCCCATCAGCCCCAGCAACGGCCGCGCAGTTATCGGCCAGCACGCGGCATCCAAGCGCCTTCAGGGGCGCCTTATCGGGATGCGGCGTGCCAAAGGTTATCGCGTCCGGAGCAAGCACCTGAGCCTTCAGCAGCCCACGGGCCATTGCAAGGCCCATATTGCCGCCCCCAAGGATGGCCAGTTTCATCGAAAAATCTCCCGCGCTTAACGCGCTTCCAGGATAATGTAGACTTGAATGAGGCGCGAGAGCGGCAAGAGCAACTCGCGGTAGAGCGCCACCAGCTCTCCGGCCGAGGTCTCGTCAAGCCCCTCGCGCAGGGCGAAATCGTGGGCGCGCGCCAGGACCTTCTCCTCCACCTCGCGGTTGAGCAGCGCCTGCTCGACGGCCTCGGCCTCACCCGTCGCCGCCGCCGCGCGGATGGCCGGGGCCAACTCCACGCGCTTGCGGGCAATGACCTTGGTGGCAAAGCGGAAGCGCCGCGCCAAAGCCGCAATTGCCTCGGTGTCGGCATGGAGGGCACCGCGCGGCTCACTGTCATCGCCCGCCGGGGCCAGACGCGGCACAATCTGCGTCAGGTAAAACCGGCGCAGGGCGCGGGTCTGCTCGGTGGCATCGCCGGCAGCGAAAGCCTTGGCCAGCGCCTGCGGCTCGATAGGGGCCGCGTGGACGTAGAGCCCCGGGTTCAGGCGGAATTGCCGCCGCGCCACCAGGGTCCGCACCAAGGTTGAATCAATATCGGCAATCATCGCGCGCAGACTCGAGAGAGCGGTTGTCTCCGAGACCTCCGGCACCGAGGGCTGGGTGGTGATGGTGTAGGAGCCCAGGACGCGCACCTCGCGGCAGACCGACCGTACAGCCCCGAGAATCGAAGCCAGCGGCTGACCCGAGTTGCCAATCAGCAACTCCAGATAGAAGGCATACTTCCACCGCTCGCCGAGGATGGGGCGCGACTGAATAAAGGTGAGGTCGATGCGCCTCAGCGGGGTAAGCAGATCCAGCAAGGTCCCCGGGCGGTCATCAATCGTCACATAGAGCAGCGCATGCGTGGGCGAAAGCGGGGCCGGCGCACCATGGACATCCCCGGGCGTGCGGTTCTCCAGGCGGAAGAACCGCGTGGTATTCCCCTGCACATCCTGCACGTCGGGCCGCCGCAAGACCAGCCCGTAGCGCGTGGCGGTGGTTTCGCCTGCCACGGCAGCCAGGGTGGCATCCTCGGCAGCCAAACGCGCGGCCTCGGCCGTGGAAGAGACCGGGCAGAGCGGCACGCCGGGATAAATCCGCGAGAGGGTCTCGCGGCACTGCGCCAAGGCCTCGGCCTTCGAGAGGATCTTGGCGATGGGGGTGGTGAGGTCGCGCGTTAGCAAGTGCTGATGCACCGGCACCGCGCGGCACTCCACCGCCACCAAAGTGGGCGATTGCGCCAACAGGTCCATCACCTCCGTCACCGGGCCCTGCGAGGTGTTTTCGAAGGGCACTACGGCCGCACCCTCGGGGTCTGCCGCCGCGCGCCGGAAGACCTCCCGGAAATTCGCGCACGGCTCCAACGCCTCCCCCGCCCGCGCCAAACGCGTGGCGGCGCGGTGGGAGAAGGTCTCTTCAGGGCCCAGGTAATAGAGTGTCATACGGCCTGCTGCGCCTTCCCTTTACGGCTTACTGGCGCGAGGCCACGGCCAGGTCGTGCCACGGCTTGATAGCCTTGAGGTATTCCCCGAAGGTCGCCGAGGGAATCTGCTGGGCGGCATCGGAGAAGGCGTGCTTGGGGTCGGGGTGCGTCTCGACCAGGAGGCCATCGCAACCGGCGCCCAACGCCGCGCGCGACAGGGGAATCACCAGCTCAAGCTTGCCGCCGCCATGCGAGGGGTCGGCCACGATCGGCAGGTGGGTCAGGCGCTTGACCGCCGCCAGCGAGCCAAGGTCCAAGCAGTTACGCGTGATGGTCTCGTAGGTGCGGATGCCGCGCTCGCAGAGGATGACCTGCTTGCAGCCATTAGCCATCAGGTATTCGGCGCTCTGCAGCCACTCCTCAACGGTGCCGGCCATGCCGCGCTTGAGGATGACCGGCTTGCCGGCCTTGCCCAGACGCTCGAGCAGGTCGTAGTTCTGCGAGTTGCGCGCGCCCACTTGGAAGACGTCGGTGACATCCATCAGCCCCTCGATCTGGTTCGGACCGGGCACCTCGGTGATGAAGGCGACCTCGGGGAAGTCCTTCTTCACCTCGCGCAGCACGCGGATGCCCTCTTCCTTGAGGCCCTGGAAGTCGTAGGTGGAGGTGCGCGGCTTGTAGACCATCGCGCGAATGACCTTGATGCCCAGCTTGACGAGGTCGGCCACCACCGCGTGGAACTGGTCGTAGCTCTCCACAGCGCACGGCCCGGCCATCACCGGGATATTGCCGCCACCAACCTTGGTGCCCTTAATGTCAACAATCGTATCTTCCGGCTTGAAGTCGCGGGAGACGAGTTTGTACTTCTTGCTCACGTGGATAATTTCCTGAACGGTGTCAAGCGCTTGGAGTTGCGCAACGGTTTGGGGATTGATTTCGTTCCCGATGCAGGCGATGACCGTCTGATCGGCGCCAGTGGTCACGCGCGGTTGATATCGGAGCGAAGTAATCCAGTCGCAGATCGTCTGCACATCTGCCTGGGTCGCGGTCGGCTTCATAATGATAATCATCGTTGTCTCACTTTCCTTAAAACGAAGCCGCACACCCTTCAAGGGAGCGCGGCCGATCAAACATTGTTCCTTCTACAAAACCTTAGAGAACAACCCGAGCGGCGCGCGGACTGCTAAAGTAAAAGTAAAAGTAGAAGGGCTTGTGTGTCATCGCTGCGTAGGATACTCCAATCCCCGCCGCTGTGTCAACACTTTTTTTGCACTCTCACGTGAGGGGCGCTTACCCCTTGGCCCGCACTCGCCCGAGGTTCACTGCGTACCTCGGGCGACCTCACCACGAATCAGCCCCTACCTCATCTCGAAGTAGGGGCTGGTTCCTTTTTAATCCGGGGGCGTGTACTTAGAGCGAGTCGCCAAAATCTTCGCGGAACTTGGCCACGAGTTTCTCCTGCCAGTCGCCGATGGGTTCGAGGCGGCCGAAGAAGAAGCGCAGCACCTTGGGTTCGTCGACGAACTTCAGGCCGCCGACGAGGTGGCGGTTTTTATAGAGCCACTCCACGCGGTCGATGGCGTATTCCACCTGCGAGAGGGTGTAGACGCGGCGGGGCATGGCCAAGCGCAGGAGTTCGAGTTCGGCGAAGCGCTCGGAGCCATCCTCATTGCGCTGCTCGGAGAGGGTGCCGCGCTCCATGCCGCGGACACCGCCGGCGATATAGAGAGCCGCGGCCAGCGCGCCAGCGGGATACTGTTCGTGCGGGACATGCGGGAGGATCTCGGTGGCGTTCAGGTGGCAGCCGAGGCCACCAGCGGGCAGGATGACCGGCACGCCGCGTTTGTGCAGTTCGTTGGCCATATAGGCGATAAACTGCGGCCCCTGGCTGATGATGTCTTCATCCATCGATTCATCGAGACCCACGGTGATGGCCTCCATTTCGCGCACGGACATGCCGCCATAGGTGAGGAAGCCTTCGTAGAGGGGGATGAACTCCTTCATGTGCAGCTCTTCAGCCTTCTCGCGGATGGCGATGCCGCCGCCGCGCGCGAACCCGAGCTTGCGGGCTGAGAAGTAGATGATGTCCATCAGGCTGGCGATCTCGGCGGTAATCTCGCGGATGGTCATGCCCTGGCAGGCGGCCTCGCGCTGCTTGATGAAGTAGAGGTTATCCTGCAACAGCGAGGCATCGAGCACCAGGCGCAGACCATACTTCTTGCAGAGGGCCGAGACCGCGCGCATGTTCTCCAGCGAGAGCGGCTGACCGCCCACCAAGTTCGTCCCCGCTTCGATGCGCACAAAGGGGATGTGCTCCGGACCGACCTCCTGGATGAGGGCCTCCAGGCGTGGGATGTCGAAGTTTCCCTTGAAGGGGCAGTCGTTGACCGGCTCAAGGCCTTCCTTGATAATGAGCTCTTCCACGCGGCCGCCCATGCGGGTGATATGGGCCTTCGTGGTGGTGAAGTGGAAGTTCATCGGCACCACATCGCCGGGCTTGACGTAGGCACTGGCGAGGATATTCTCGGCCGCACGGCCCTGATGCACCGGCAGGAAGTAGGGGAAGCCCGGGAAGATCTCGCGCACCTTCGCTGACATGCGGTTGAAGGTCTCAGAGCCGGCGTAAGAATCGTCCGCACGCAACATCGCCGCCTGTTGAAGGTCGCTCATCGCATTCACGCCCGAATCGGTGAGCATGTCCATAAAGATGTCACGATTCTGCAACAAGAAGGTGTTGTTCCCCGCCTCATTCATCAACTTCGCGCGCTCCTCCACCGGCGGGAGAAAGAGTTTTTGCACAATGCGCACCTTGTGCATCTCAAGGGGAAGCGTCTTACCGCTGAAAAACGTGACCTTTGCCATACGAATACCTTGTCCTTACAGGGGTGAATAGAAAACCAAATTGTTTATTAGTCTACACCAATCCCCCACCCCACGCAAGCACGAAAACGCGGTGCAAGGTGCAAGATGCTCGCTGTCGCTCGCGTGAAGGCCGAGCGAAGCGAAGGCGCTATGCCAACATGGTAAGGCCGAGGCGCGCTAGGCCGGATCATCCGGATCATCCGGAGGCGGCCCGCCAATGGGGGGCAGGGGGCAAGGCCCCCCGCGTGAGATGGCCCCGCCGGATGTTTTAGCACGAACCGCGCGCTTCGCAAACCCATGCCGTGGCGGCAGTGCGGCGGACACGCAGGGGGCCGGGGAGCATTGTCACGCTGCCGAGGGGAAGCGCGAGGAGGCGTTCGCAGGCGGCTTGACCGGGACCGAGCGGTCCCTTGTCAGTGCCGGCGAGCCAGCGGCGAAGGGCGCGGCGGGCGAGGACGGGCGGCGTGTCGGGTTTGAGGTGGAGTTCGGTGGCGGAGAGGCGTTGGGTCGCGGCGCGGGCGGCGGATTCCAGGTAGGCCTCATCTTCAGCGAGGAGTTGAGCGGCGGCATTGACCCCGGCGGTGAAGTGCGGAAGGGTGGGCACGAGGCAACGGCGAAGCGCGTTGCGCGGGATGCGGAGATCGGCATTCGAGCAATCTTCCACCCACGTTTCGCCGCGGTCGCGCAGTTCGGCTACGAGCGCGGCGTGGGTCTCCTGCAACAGCGGCCGCACAATGCGCACCTCGCGCGCGCCGGGGAGGGGGGCCTGCTCCGTAAAACCGGTCAGCGCCGCGCCGCCACATCCGCGCGCTAGGCGCAGCACAATGCCCTCGGCGCGATCATCGGCCTGATGGGCCAGCAGCAGCGTGCGAATGCCCAGGGCGCGCGTTTCGCGGGCAAAGAAGGCCATTCGGTGATGGCGCGCAAAAGCCTCCTTGCTCCAACCGCGCGCAGGGCGCTGTGCCTCGCAGCGGCCAACGCGCAGTTCCACCCCGGCGCGCGCGCAGAGGGCGCGGCAGAAGGCCTCGGCCTCGTCGCCATTCTCATCGTCAAAACCGTGATTAAAGTGCAGAGCCGTTATCTGCAGCCCCTGCGCCACGCAGCGCCAGAGGAGCGCCACAGAGTCTGCCCCGCCGCTCAAACCCAGCGCCACATGCTCGCCTGCCAATGCCCGAAACCAATCCATAGACCGATTGTAGCATAAGCACCGCGGCGGCAACAAAAAAAGGACTCCGGGGGAGACCCGAAGTCCTCAAATGGAGCCTACGAACGGAATCGAACCGGCGACCTCTTCCTTACCAAGGAAGTGCTCTACCTACTGAGCTACGTAGGCGAAAAACGAGGTGCATTGTAGCAGACTTCCCGCACGCGCGTCAAGGAAAAAGTATGCGCCTTGTAAGCGGCGCGAGTTGTATAATCAACCCGAAACTTTTTACCACCGTGCAATTCGTGTGGAAAAAGGGTATAAGGGGAAGAACGGAGTTCGTCCCCTTACCTCCCC
>SFJE01000007.1 GCA_004555175.1 Lentisphaeraceae bacterium
CCTCTCGCTCCTACCCCCACAGACACACCTCACTCAACGAAATTCTCATCAAAAGGTCATCCCGGCCTAAAAAGTAGTTGACAACATACATATTTGTTTCTTTGTGGTTTCCTCAACACATGGCCTATTTCGGCGTGCTCGGCGTGCGTTCCTTTGTGTGTCTTTGTGTTTCTTTGTGGTTGATAAAAACACGTGGCATCCTTCGGCACCCCTAGCGTGCTCTCTGTGCTTCTTGTTGACATAGCTCCTTCGCTTCGCTCGGACTTGTGGTTGCTAACCTGCGTGTATTTCGGCGTGCTTCCTCTGCATCCCTTTGTGGTTGCTCCTGCCGTGCGGGCGTGCAAGATGCGGTGAAATGCGCTAAACTAGGGCGTGTTGAGAGGAGCAGAGTGATGGTTCCACAGTGGTTTATTGAAGCGAAGCGGGAGGGCAAGGCCCACTCGGAGGCGGAGCTGCGCGAGTGGGTGCGCGGCGTGGCCGATGGGTCATTGCCCGATTACCAGATTGCTGCCTGGCTGATGGCGGTCTATCTGCGCGGGTTGACGGCGGAGGAGACGGCGGTGCTGACCGATACGATGATGCGCTCGGGCGAGTGCCTCACCTTCGCACGCTCGCGTCCGACGGCCGACAAGCACTCCACCGGCGGCATTGGCGACAAGATCTCCATCCCCCTGGCCCCCCTCTGCGCAGCGATGGGGCTGGCGGTGCCGATGATCTCCGGGCGCGGCCTGGGCCTCACGGGCGGCACGCTTGATAAGCTCGAGAGCATCCGCGGCTTCAACGTCCGCCTCTCCACTGCCGAGTTCCAGCGCCTGACTGGGGCGATTGGCTGTTGTATGGTGGGGCAGACCGATTCCCTCGCCCCGGCAGACCGCCGCCTCTATGCGCTGCGCGATGTCACGGCCACAGTGCCAAGCATTCCGCTGATTACCGCTTCGATTATGAGCAAAAAGCTCGCCGAGGGTGCCCAAACGCTCCTCTTCGATGTCAAGGTCGGCTGCGGGGCCTTTATGGAAACGCGCGAGCGGGCACGCGAGCTCGCCCAGAGCCTCATCGCCACTGGGCGGCGCCTCGGGCGAACCTGCGTGGCCCTGCTCACGAATATGGATCAGCCCCTGGGGCGGACGGTGGGCAACGCGTTGGAGGTGCGCGAGAGCCTCGAGATCCTCCAAGGGCGCGGACCCGAAGATGTCCGCGCGCTCACCGTGCGCGAAGCGGCCGAGATGGCCCTCGCCGCCGGGCTGCACCCCACCCTAGAAGCCGCGCAGACGGCGGCCGAGACGGCGTTGACCAGCGGCGCGGCGGAGGCAAAGTTCCGCGAAATGGTTTCCGCCCAAGGGGGCGACTTGGCGGCCGGGCTGCCGGAGGCGGCCGCGCGCGTGCCGATTGTCGCCCCGGCGAGCGGCTGGGTGGCGCAGGTCGATGCGCGGGCGATTGGGCGCGTGGCGCTCAAGTTGGGGGCCGGGCGAACTGCCGTCACCGACCCCATTGACTACGCGGCCGGACTGGATGGGCTGCTGCAACAGGGCGAGCGGGTTGAGGCCGGCGCGCCCTTGGGGTGGCTCTGCGCGGCAGATGAGGCGCGTGCCCAGGCGCTCTTGCCCGAGGTGCAGGCGGCCTTTACGCTCAGCCCCGAGCCGGTGGCAGCGCGGAAGATTATCTACGAACGAATGGTCTAGGGAGGCTGCGCGATGCGGTTTGTGCGGATGATGTTGTTGCTATGCGGCGGGCTGATGGTGGCATTGCTCGGCGCGCAGGTGCAGTTTGCGGAGAAGAATATCGACTGGGGGGCCGTGGCCGAGAGCGAGGTCGAGCGCGTGGTCCTTCCCCCAGCGAGCGGTCTGCGGCTAAAGATGGCCGCGCCAGGGACCGAAGTGGTGCTCGAAAAGCGCACGCTCACCCTGCCTTCGGGCAACAAGCTGCGCATTACTGAACGCATTGAGACCGATGAGCAGGGCGAAGAGGCGCGCATCTTCGTGGAGGGCAAGCAGTTGGGCGAAGTGACCGTGGTCGCCACCGAGGAGACGCTCGAGGCGGTGCTTGAACTTCTCCGCGCGCGCGGCTATGGCATTGTGGCGCGCTATGGGCGCTTGGGGCGCATTCTTAAGGTGCGCATCCCGCCCAAGGCACAGCGCGAGGCGTGCGAATTGCTCGGGGAGCTCGCCGAGCTGGGCGTCGAGAGCGCCACCCACGAGCAGGTCCGCTTCTTCCTGCCGCAAGTCATCACCCCAGCCACCGAGCCCAACGATACGCGCTACGGCGAACAGTGGGGGCTGCAGCAAATCCACGCGCCAGCGGTCTGGGCGAAAGGCTTCTTTGGCTATCCCTCCATTCCCTGCGCGGTCTATGACACGGGCGTGCACCTGGAGCACGAGGACCTCCAGGAAAATGTCCGCGAGCGCGTGAGCGTGCTCAACTCCTCGGCCGACCCAGAGGATCACCACGGCCACGGCTCGCACTGTCTGGGCATTATGGGCGCCGATTCCAACAACGGCAAGGGCATCGCGGGCGTCGGGCAGGTGGCCAACCTCACCTCGCTGCGCGGTCCCATCTCATATTGGCAAGAGGGCGACGACATCCGCGCAGGTTACCAATATGCGCTGGAGCACGGCATCAAGGTGCTCAGCTGCTCTTTCGGCACCTCTCCGGGCATCGGCACCTTCGATGCCGGCGACTACGCCCTCATCACCGACCTCGGCGCGGCCGGCACCCTGCTCGTCATCGCCGCCGGCAACGATGGCAACGATAACGACCGCCTCCCCACCTACCCTTCCTCCTACGATTGCGAGAACATCCTCACCGTCATTGCCTCGGACAAGGCCGACCGCCCCGTCATCGCCGGCAACAGCGAGGAGGGCGAGGGCGCGCACGTCTGGTCCACCTCCTATGGCGCAACCAGCTGCGACATCGCTGCCCCCGGCGCGAACATCCTCTCCTGCACTCGCGATGGCCCGGCCACCTACGAAAAGTGGTCCGGCACCTCGATGGCCACGCCGATGGTCGCCGCCTGCGCCGCGATGCTCTGGGAACGCAATCCCTCCTGGTCGCCCGTGGAGATCAAGCGCCGCCTAATGGCCACGGCCGATGTGAAGGACACGCTCCTGGGCTACTGCCAGAGCGGCGGACGCGTCAACCTCGAGCGCGCGCTCGACAACTCGGCCGGCTATGTCTCCCTCGCCCCAATGGAGAGCACCGCCATCGAGGCCGGCACGCCCATCACCCTCACCGTCACCGCCGAGAACGCCCACGCCCTCACCTTCACACTCCTCAAGCGCAGGGATCTGGACACCGAGCTCGAGACCCTCACGCCCTCCAAGGTCGAGGGTAACCGCTACACCGAGCTCGAGACCCTCACGCCCTCCAAGGTCGAGGGTAACCGCTACACCGTCTGGACGCCTGGCGAGGCGGACGTCGGCCGCGGCTACACCATCCGTGTCTCCTACGATGCCAACCCCACGGAGGTCTTCGCCTACTCCTCGCTCTTCCGCGTCAAGAGCGCCGAGAAGGAGGAGACCATCACCGTCTCCACCGGAGACGAGGGCGCAGTCCTGGCGGCCGACCGCTTCACCGTCACCTTCACCCCCTCCGACGCGGTGATGGTCGACCTCACACTCGAAGAGCAACTCGCGGACGGCACCTGGGAACTGGCCGCCACCCTCGGGCAACTCGCCTGCAAGCCCGGAGCCCCCACCTCGGCCAACCTGCAGCTCAAGGGCCGCGGCTGGATCGACGGCACCTACCGCGTCCGCGTCTACGACACCGATGCCCCGGAGGTCTCCGGCGCCTCGCTGCCCTTCACCTTCGGCACCTCCCTCTGCTCGGTCTACCTCCTGCCCGGCACCAAGGTCTCCAACGCGCCGGCCGATTACAAGGATCGCCGCGATGACTACCTGGACGACTGGCAGGGCACCTACGCCGCCGGCGAGCCCTTCCGCCTCAACTGCTACTTCCCCGAAAGCTCGCTCTACTGGCTCTACCTCATTGATAAGACCTCCGAAGAGATCTTCCTCCTCAAGCAGGTTTGGACGGATGTCAGCACCGGTAATATGAAGCAGATGCAGAGCTTCGAGCTGGCCATTCCCGACCAGTTCACCCCCGGCCACACCTATTGGCTACGCCTCTACGACGCCTTCGCCCCCGAGATGTACCACGACTCGCCCACCTTCACCCTCGCCCCGCGCACCGACAGCCGCACCGCCCCCTCGCTCGACGCCATCCTCGGCGTGCCCGAAGGAACCGGCTTCTACGCCAACGGCCAGTGGCACCCCGTCTGGCAGGATGACGCCTGGGCTCTGCGTTGCGGCTGGCTCTCCCCCGGCGAGGAAGCCTACTTCGAGACCGTCCTCACCACCACCAAGGCCCAAACCCTCTCCTTCGACCTCCACTTCCCCAAGGCCCTCTCCGGCGCCACCCTCACCGTCGCCTACGCCGAACAGTTCCCCACCAACACCTCCACCTGGACCGAGCTCGCCTCCTCCCAGGGCGGCTACGCCGAGGATTGGGTCAACCTCGAAACCAAAAACCTCCCACCCGGCACCCACACCCTGCGCTGGAAGCTCAAACGCACCCCCACGGCCGCCCCCGAGAAGGACGAGGCAGCAACCTTCACCCTCCTCTTGCGTAACCTCGCCTTCTCCCTCGCCGCGCCCACCCCCACCATCACCTTCAACGGCGGCACGGCCACCCTCTCCAACCGCCCCGACTACCCTGGCTTCGTCACCTACACCGTCGACGGCTCCGAGCCGACGCGCGACGGCCCCCGCTGGGTCAGCGGCCAAAACCTCACCTTCTCGGCCTCCACCACCCTCAAGGTCAAATCCTTCCTCCCGGCGGCCCGCCCCAGCGCCACCACCACCGCCGTCTACCTCTCGCTCGGCGGTGCCGGCACCGCCGCCTCCCCCTACCTCATCACCTCGGGCGCCGACCTCCTAGCCCTCCTCTCGGCTGTCAACCTCGGCACCCTCACCGAGGATGATGGCTTCGCCTCCTTCTCCCCCACCCACGACTTCTCCGGCAAGGTCTTCCGCCTGACGCGCGACCTCGACCTCACCGGCCTCACCCTCCCTACCGCCGGCTTCCCCGCCATCACCGTCGGTAACAACGATGCCGCCCCCTTCAATGGCACACTCGATGGCGACGGCCACCTCCTGCGCCACGCCACCTTCGCCCCCACCCACTCGCCCTTCTACGATGACGGCGTGGGGCAGGTCTGCGGCCTCTTCGGCAACCTCGGCCCCAACGGCACGGTCCAAGACCTGACCCTCCTCGACCCCACCTACACTGTCCCCGGCGGCGACCTCTTCGCCCTCGGCGGCATCGCCGCCACCCTCGATGGCACCATCGACTCCTGCCAAGTCCTCCGCGCCACCTTCACCGCCCCCTCCTTCATCCCCGGCACTGGCCACTCCTTCGCCAGCCCCCTCTACGGCCTGGGCAGCGAATACCCCGCCGTCGGCGCCTCCGGCTATGGCAGTTGCACCCTCAACGGCTCGCCCCTCCCCGATGACGCGGCCGATGAGAAGCTCCTCGGCCAGACCTTCCTCCCCTCGCCCATCCTCTCCCCCGCCCCCGGGCCCTTCTTCGAGGAGACGCCCCTCACCCTCACCGCCCCCGAGGGCGCGCGCGTCCAGCAATGGAATGGCTCAGCCTGGATCGACGCCCCCGCCACGCTCACCCTCTCGGCCACGCAAACCCTCACCCTGCGCACGACCGATGGCACCCATACCTCCGCCGAGCTCGTCGCCACCTATGACCTCCAGACCAAGCCCGCCTGCCCCGCCGTCTCCCTCGATAGCACCGATGGCACCCCGCTCGACAACGGCACCGTCCTGACGCCCTTCACCACCTACGCCAAGCTCTCGACCGCCACCTCCAACGCCACCGCCGGCGGCTGGCGCATCCACTACACCCTCGACGGCTCCGACCCCACCGAGGCTTCGCCCCGCTACACCACGCCCTTCCTCCTCCCCGGCGAGTGCACCCTCAAAGCCCGCATCTTCAATCCGCCCGACTACGCCCCCGGCCGCACCTCCTCCTACGCCTTCACCATCTCCCCGCAGTTCACCAACTGCGCCCGGCTGACCCTCATCGGCGGCACGCTGCAAGGGGGCAAGACCCTCTTCACCGGTCCGGATGTCGAGTTTGACAAACTCTCACTACCCGAGCAGAAGGCCATTCTCTACCAGAGCCAGGCCTTCACCGTCCAAGCCGATGACGCGCCCGCAGGCCACTTCTTCTCCCACTGGCGCGTCACCGGCCCGCTCGTCCTCGACAACCCGCGCGCCAACCCCCTCACCACGCGCTACATGACCCGCGAGGCCGTCACCCTCGAGGCCATCTTCCTCCCCATCCGCCCTGGCTACCACTTCCGCTTGCAGTAAGCGTGGCAAGGCACTCGCTGCGCTCGCGATGACAGAGAACGGTGAACGGTGCGCGGTAACCTCCCCTTGCGTACCTTCAGCTGAAGTGCCCATCGGGCGCTTCAGCCGGGGTGGAGCGCACCGCGTTCCACGCGCCCCTTGTGCACAGAGAGGTGGGATATGCTAGAATGGGGGCGTGAAAACGCGATTTATTGCTGGTGCATCTGCCGAGCGGCTCCTGGTCCTCTTTACAGGCTGGGGGATGGATGCGCGCCCCTTTGAGGCGATGCTCGGCACATTCGATACGCTCGTGGTGTGGGACTACACCACGCTTGAAGGCCTGCCAGCGCTGCCAGAAGATCGTCCCGTGGAGGTCATCGGCTGGAGCATGGGCGTGTGGGCAGCGGGGCAGGTCCTTGCCGGAGCGCAGGTGGCGCGCGCCACGGCCGTCAATGGCACCCCTTGGCCGATTGATGAAACGCGCGGCATTCCGCCTGCGGTCTTTGAGGGAACGCTCAAGGGCTTTTCGGAGGTGGGGCTTCTACGCTTCCGGCGGCGGATGTGCGGGGGCGCGGCGGCCCTCAAAGCCTTTGAGGCGGTGGCCCCCGAGCGGAGCACAGAAGCTTTGCGTGCGGAATTGGCGGCGCTGGGCGAAGGGTATGCGCGGCTGGGTCCGGGCAACTTCACCTGGAATCGCGCCTTTGCAGCGGAGTCAGACCGCATCTTCCCGGTGGAAGCGCAAGTGGCGGCCTTCCCGGCAGCGCAGGTGGTGCCAGGCGCGCATTGGGTCCCGGAACTCTTTACCCAGCTCCTGCGCGGAGAGGAACCGTGATTGAGACCCCGCTGCTCATCAACCGCTTTGCCCGCGCAATGGCCACCTACGAGCGCGAGGCCACGGTCCAGCGCCACGAAGCCGAGCGTCTGACTGAACTGCTCGGCACCCACTGCCACCTCCTCGCCCCGCGCATCTTGGAGATCGGTTGCGGCACGGGGATGCTCTCGCGCCTCTTAATGACCCGCTTTGCCCCACGCGAACTGGTGCTCAACGATCTTTGCCCGGATATGGAGATCTGCTTTGCCAACGTGCCGCGCACCACCTTCCTCAGCGGCGATGCGCGCGTCCTCGCTTGGCCCGGCCCCTTCGACCTCATCGCCTCGGCCTCCGCCGTCCAGTGGCTGGGCGACCTGGCCACCTTTGCCCACCGCTGTGCAGCCGTCCTCAACCCCGGCGGCTTCATCGCCATCTCCGGCTTTGGTCCCCAAACCCTGCGCGAAACCGCCGAACTCACCGGCAGCGCCCTCGCCTACCCCACGCGCGAACACTTTGAGCAAACCTTCGCCGAGGCCTTTGAGCCCCTCGCCACCGAACACCGCCTCCACACCCTCCCCTTCCCCGATGCCTACGCCGTTCTGCGCCACCTCAAAGCTACCGGCGTCACCGCCACCGGCGGCGGACAAGGTCCCTGGACCCGTGGCCGAATGGAGGCCTTTGCCGCAGCCTACGCCCAGCGCTTCCCCGCCGAAGGCGGTGGCGTGCGCCTCACCTACGAAACCTGCCTCTTCGTGGGCAGAAAGCGCGCCTAGGAGGACCCGCGATGCGCCGTTGGCTTTCCGCGCTTGCGCTCTGCTCTCTGGCCCTGGTGGGGCGGGGAGCCGCGCCGATGCCCGTGCTCGAGCCCTACACCGCCAACGGCTGGTCCCGCGCCTACGCCGTGCCCGATGAGACCGAGGTGCCTATCGCCGAGACCGAGCGCGCCGGGATCTGCGCCCTCTTCCTGCGGGTCGATGCCCTGCTCGTGCGCCTCGAGCGCCGCCAGCGTGCCTACGCCTTCTGGTTGGACTGGCGCGATGTGCGCGAGGAGGAGGCCGATGATGCCTCCTGGCGCTTCAACCTCTTCTGGCTCGGGCACCGCTATCCCTTCGACCGGTGGGGCCACCTGGCCATTGACCGCCGTTTCCTCCTCCCCGAAGAGGCCGAACTGGTCACCCACTTCGAGGCCCTCTACCGCCAACTCCTGCTCGCATCCCCCCTCGGCGAACGCTTCCCGCCCGCCGCGCGCCCCCAATCCGCCGCCCCCACCGTGCCCATCTTCTGCGGCTTCGAGGATGAACGCTATCAGCAACACGACGCCCTCATTGCCCGACTGGTGGCCGAGTTCAACCAAAACCGCGCCGAAGCCGTGGGCGCCCCCAAGGGTCGAACCGTCTCAATGCCCGAACTCACCCCCGCCCTCATCAAGGCCCTCATGATCGAAGAGAGCGGCGGCCAAGGCAAGCGCTCGCGCGAAGCCTGGCGGCGCGACCCCCTCCAAGTCAATGTCCCGGGCGATTGGAACGAGGCGAAGGCTGACCTCGGACTGCTCAAGCCCACCGCCCGCAATGAGGGCACCCTGGAACAAAATCTGCGCGCGGGCATCCGCTACCTCGCGCGTAAAGGCTTCGGCACCTCCGCCCAGCCTCTCTCCCGCCGCCCAGAGGCCTACTTCGACTCTTGGCGTGCCGCCCTCCAGCGCTACAATGGCCGCACCAAAAACTTGCGCGATGGCCGCACCTATCGTGCCGCCTATGCCGAGCGCATCCTGCGCCGGGCCGCCGATCCCGAGCGCTTCGTCCCCATCGCCCGCGAACGCGCCCACCCCTAAGATGGCCGCCGCCCCCGCCATTGCCTTCCGCGTCTTCGGTTGCCGCCTCAACCAAGCCGAGGCCGCCGCCTGGCAAGCAGCTCTCGCCGCGCGCGGCTTCCCCATCGTCCCGCCCGAAGCGGCCGATGTCCTCTGCCTCCACTCCTGCGCGGTCACCGCCACCGCCGAACACGAGGCCGCCAAGTTCCTCCGCACCTTCCGCCAGCGCCACCCCGCCACACGCATCATCCTCAGCGGTTGCGCGGCCGAACTCGCCCCCCACGCGTGGGCCGACCTCATCCTGCCGCACGCCCGCAAGGCCCAGTGGCTCGACGAAACCCTCGCCTTCCTCGACACACTCCGTCCCACCCCCGCCCCGCCGGCCAATCCCCCGCCCCCACCCCGCGCCAAGACCCGCGCAACCCTCATCATCCAGGATGGTTGCGACCGCTTCTGCGCCTACTGCATCGTCCCTCACCTCCGCGGCGCACCCACCTCTGTGCCCATGCGTACGCTCTTGGACGAAGCCCGCGAGCGCTTCGCGCGCGGCTACCGCGAAATCGTCCTCACCGGCTGCCACCTGGCACTCTATCGCGACCCCGAAAGCGGCGCCGGACTGCTCGACCTCCTCGCGCGCCTCTGCGATCTCCCCGGCGAGGGCCGCCTGCGCTTGAGCTCCATTGAGCCTGGCGTGGTGGATCTGCGCGCCCTCGCCCGCCTCATCGCCCAAAGCGACGGCCGCCTCTGCCCCTTCCTCCACCTCCCCATCCAAAGCGCCGCCGATGGCCTCCTCGCCCGCATGGGCCGCCCCTACTCCGAGCGCGACCTCCGCGCCAGCCTCGATGCCATCCTCGAAGCGCTCCCCTTCTGCGGATTGGGCGCCGACTGGATTGCTGGCCTCCCCGGCGAAAGCGAGGCCGATGCCGCCGCCTCCCAACGCCTCCTCGCCGACTACCCCTTCCTCGGCGCCCACATCTTCCCCTACTCCCCGCGCCCCGGCACCCCCGCCGCCACCTTCCCCGACCAACTCCCCCCAGACCTTCGCCAACGCCGCGCCCAAGCCCTCGCCGCCATCGCCGCCGAGAGCCGCCTCCGCGCCCAAACCCGCTTCCTCGGCCGTACCCTCATCGTCATCCCCGAGCGCCTCCGCAATGGCACTTGGGAGGGCTGGAGCGCCGAACGCCTCCGCTGCCGCCTCGGCCCAAACGCCACCCGTGGCGCCCTCACCCCCTTCCGCCCCACCTCCCTTACCGACTTCCTCTAACCCCTCCCGCCGCAGGGCGAGGGCCAACCCGGGGCGGCTCGCTACGCTCGCAGCTGTCAGCGGTTAGCCGTTAGCTGTTAGCGCGCGTGCCGCGACGGTGGAACTGGCTCTTCTTTGGCCAGGCTTTCCACCTCCGACGACAGCCTTCTTACCTATCGACTATCGCCTATCGAAAAAGCCACCCGCCCCGAGGCCAAAACGAACTAGGCCCGGGTCGACCTCGAACCCGGGGCGGATGGCTACGCTCGCAGCTGTCAGCGGTTAGCCGTTAGCTGTTAGCGCGCGTGCCGCGACGGTGGAACTGGCACTTCTTTGGCCAGGCTTTCCACCTCCGACGACAACCTTCTTACCTATCGACTATCGCCTATCGAAAAAGCCACCCGCCCCGAGGCCAAGACGAACTAGGCCCGGGTCGACCTCGAACCCGGGCCTACCTCGAGGCCAACCCGGGGCAGATAAAAATGTAAAGCGCCCGGGGGGCCCGTCGCGGCACGCGCTTCCGTCGCCCGTTCTGACGGCCGCCGTCCCCGGCGGCCTGGGCCCCCATCTGGGCCGCGAGGACGCGGCCCGTCAGACGAGGCCAACCCGGGCCTACCTCGAGGCGAACCCGGGGCGGATGCGCGGGAAGGGCGCGGCAGGGGGTGGGGCCTTTAAGGTTTTGCAGTGGCCTACTCCGCAGGCCCAGGTGGCCGCCGGGACGGCGGCCTGCAAAACCTGTGGCGCGGGGGCTTGGGGCGAACGGTGAACAGCCCATAGCCGAGGTGCCCAATTGGGCACCTCGCGCAACTTTCCGCGTTGACATCGGACGCGGGGTGAGGTATACTGCGAGCACATAGTTTGATTCGGGCGATGTCTTAGACCTCCCGCCAGTCTCAGACGCAAAAGTTGCGTCACGCAACCTTTCGTTCAAGAGAAACTAGCACTTTCTACGCACGAACGAAGCGGCTGCGGAGACGCGCTAGGGTTATATCCCCTGGCGTGTTTCCCCGTACTGTTTTCGTGCAAGGCTGTGCTAGGCCCCTCTTGAGAACATTCGGCAAGAGACACGCCTTTATTGTGCCCTCTGCCGTAGGAGAAGAAACCACGCGGAGGCCTTATGGGCAACATTACATTCTTAGGGGTTGAAGGCAGCGGCAAGACTGTCCTATTGATGGCTCTAATCAAATTATTTCAGGAACACGAGTCTGAGGGGTGGTTCTTGCGCCCCGGCACGGCATCAACCTTCCAATTCTTGCAGCAGATTCCAAAGGATCTCTCTACGGGGGCGTTGCCACATCAGACCACGCGTCTGCGTCATCTCTCCATGACGGTGATGAAGAATGGTGAGGCGCAGCGCGTCTTTGACCTCTTGGACTACCCTGGCGAAATCTATCGCTTGGCCTTCTTGGATGGGCAGGATTCAGAAGACCCCGAGACCTTCCAAGCGCGTGTCGCGGCCAACCAAGAGGAGATTTCTTCGCTGTTGAGCCACTTGATTGGGTCCGAGCGCATCTTCGTTCTTTTCAATCTCGCCGATGCGCAGGATATTGCCCACAACGCCAAGAACCTCGATGCGGTCTGGGTCACGAACGCCTGCATTGACTTTTTGCTTCGTCAGCCCGCGCACCCAGAGGTCACGCTCCTGCTGACGCAATTCGACCTTTATGGCAATCTCAACGACCCCGCGATTGATGTGCGGCGTGTGGTTCGCGAGACCTTGCCGCTGATTGCCAATAACTTCCCGAACTTGGACATCCAGGCGGTCTCAGCCCTGGGTCCGGCCTCTGGTCCCTTTGGGCTCGATACGATTGTGGCTCCGTGTATGAAGGCCGCCCCGGCGGTCCGTGCCTATTGCGAGTTGGATTACCGCGCGATGTTTGCCGACTTCTTGGAGAAGGCCAAGGCCTTTGCCACCACACCGAAGGAACCGCTCTTCTCCGCTGCGCAACAGGCCGCCCAAGCCACCGCCGGAAGGATTGACCAAATCCGGCAGGCGGGGATTTGGTTCTTGGGGCAGATGTTTAGCGAGGCTAATCTGCGCCAAGTGGAGGAGACGCTCCAGGATTGGGATTCGCTTGCGGCCAAGTATCAACTCTACGGTCAATCGTTTTGCACCTCCGAGACCACGCTTCCCGCCTTTACACCGAAGACCGAAGTTGGCGGCAAGTGGCTGGCGCTTTGCCGCAAAGCGTATGAAGCCTTCTTGGCAGAGCAGCAACGCCAGGCCGAGGCGCTCGCAAAGCAGGAATCCAAGAGGCTATGCGCTGCGCTTGATGCCTTCTTAAACAAGGCTAAGGCCTTTGCCACCGCGCCAAAGGAAAGCTCCTTTGCCGCTACACACCAGGCGGCTAAACCGCTTGTCGAAGGGCTTAAACACGTCCGTCAGATGACGGTCGAAGTATTCAGTGAGGCTCAACTGCTCCAGATGGAGGCACTCTCGCAAGATTGGGAAACACTTGTCGATCAGTATCAAACCCACGGCCAAGCCTTTTGCACCTCCGAAACAACGCTTCCCGCCTTTACGCCGAAGACGGAGGTCGGTGGCGAGTGGCTGGATCTTTGCCGCAAAGCGTATGAAGCCTTCTTGGCGAAGCAGCAACGCCAGGCCAAGGTGCGCGTAAAGCTGAAAGCAGGCCTTCGCCGTATAGAGGAATGGCTGTTGCTTCTTCTCCTCGGCAAATTTGTATTCATCCTTTCATACCACGGAATTCTTGGCCGATGGTTGATGGAGCTCGAACGCCCGGAGAAATACTGGAACTTTGCTTATCAACTTGAGGGCGATAGGAGTGGCGTATCCACGTTCCTTGTTACGTACATATGTGTGGTGCTGGAAAGTCTTCTTTTGGTCTCTGGCATCCTCGGCTTTAAGCGGCTGAAGGCTCTTTGGCGGCAAACCGAGAAACGAAGAAAAATCGTAGCAATCCTAGGGGGCGTGGTTACGCTGTGTTTGGTGCTGTTCACCTTGTTACTTGCGTAGGAGGTTGAGATGAGTAAGATGAAGTTTTGGTTAATCGCTGGGGCCGAGATTGTGATTTCCATCGCGGCAATCGTGGGTTTCTCTGCCCTGCGGCAACATCGCGCGCACAGGGAAATGCTACAGGGAGAAGCCTATTATAATGGCCGCAGCGTGGCGAAGGATTATAGGAAGGCTGCACATTACTACTACAACGCCGTGCGCCGAGGGAACGCTCAGGCGTGGAAGCCGTTGCTCGATTGCTTTTGCCGCATAGGCGAGGAGTATTATCGCCAAGGGGCATACTCTGACGCTCTTCGTTGGCTTGAGCGTGCGGCAGACCAAGGTGATGCAACGGCACAATATTACTTGGGACTGTGCTATTACGAGGGTAAAGGAGCGGGTAAGTACCTTGGAACAGCAGCCGACTTGTTTAGAAAGGCGGCAGCGCAAGGGAATGCCAGTGCGCAATACAGGCTTGGTGCCTGTTATTACCACGGAACCGGCGTACAACAGTCCTACGCCGAGGCCGTTAAGTGGTATCGCAAGGCCGCCGAGCAAGATGAGCCTAATGCGCAAGACAATCTTGGTTTATGTTATGAAAATGGTCTCGGCGTGAGGAAGTCTATCACAGAGGCCGTTAAGTGGTATCGTAAGGCCGCCGAGCAAGGATATGCCTATGCGCAAAATCATCTTGGTAACTGTTATTACCACGGGAACGGGGTACAACAGTCCTACGCCGAGGCCGTTAAGTGGTATCGAAAGGCCGTAGAACAAGGAAACACCAACGCACAATATAGCCTTGGTTGGTGTTATGAAAATGGTTGCGGCGTGTCGCAGTCCTACGCCGAGGCCGTTAAGTGGTATCGAAAGGCCGTAGAACAAGGAAACACCAACGCGCAAAACAGTCTTGGCACTTGCTATTACCTCGGGAACGGGGTGTCGCAGTCCTACACCGAGGCCGTTAAGTGGTATCGAAAGGCCGCAGAGCAAGGAAATGCAGCGGCGCAAAACAATCTTGGCAATTGCTATTACAATGGGCAAGGCGTGTCGCAGTCCTACGCCGAGGCCGTTAAGTGGTATCGCAAAGCCGCCGAGCAAGGAAACACCAACGCACAATATAGCCTTGGTTGGTGTTACGAGTATGGTCAAGGTGTTTCCCGGGACAAGAATCTAGCAAAAACGTGGTATCAGAAGGCTGCAGAACAAGGGCTTAACGCGGCTCGGGAAAGATTAAAGTCGTTATAACGGAAAGGGAGGCCTTATGGGCAATGTTACGTTTTTAGGTGTTGAGGGGAGTGGGAAGACGGTGCTGACGATGGCGCTGGTGAACTACTTCCGGGTGCACGAGGCGGAGGGATGGTTTTTGCGGCCGGAGACGCGGACGGCGTTTCGCTTTTTGGCCCAGATGCCGCCGGTGTTGGACTTTGACAATCTGCCGCACCAGACGACGAAGTTGAAGCGGCTGACCTGGACGATGCTCTATAGGGAGCGGACCATTCGGTCGCTCTCGATGCTGGACTACCCGGGCGAAGTCTATCGGCTGGCCTTTCTCGACGCGGAGGATGAGGAGGATCCCGACCACTTCCAGGCGCGCGTGGAGGCCAACCGCGAGGACATCGAGGGGCTGTTGGAGCATTTGGTGCGGTCGGACCAGGTCTTTGTCCTCTTCAACTCGGAGGACTGCACGGCGTTGGCCGAGAATAAGCAGAACCAAGATGCCGTCTGGGTGACGAATGCCTGTTTGGCTTACCTTCACAAACTCCCGGCCCGGCCCAAGATTACCTTCCTGTTTACGCAGATTGACCGGTATATCGACTTGGCGCGGACGGACTTCAATGCCCAGGCCTATTTACGCGAGCACTTACCCTTGATTGCCCGGAACTTCCCGATGTTGGATGTCGGGGCTGTTTCGGCGCGAGAGTCTGAGAATCCTACCTTTGGGTTGGGTGCGCTGTTGAAGCGTTTCTTGTAGGGAGGCGGTGAGAATGAAGCAGTATCCATTGGCGGTTTGGACGGCGAATCACGGTCTGGACTGGACCTATGCGCGCGAGAGTATCGCCTTTGCCGAGTTGGAGCGTTGCCGCAACGCCTTGAAGCCGTTGCCGGACTTTGATGGCGGGGAGCCGGGCTTTGAAGGTGTATGGGTGAACGCGGAGCGCGTCTTTGTGGCGCGCTGTCAGGGGGTGAAGGCGTGGGACTTTCGCGGACGCGATGCCACCTACCTGGCTGTCACCTGGGTGCCGCGAGCGGAGGCGGTAAGCACCGACTTCGAGGCGTTGCTTCGGGCGCGCGAGTTGAACGAGCCGATGCGTCAGGTGCCAACGGGGTTTTTGTGCGAGGCCACCAACCTGCGTCCGGTGGGTGCGGTTGGGAGCGTCTGTGGTGGGATGTTGGCCGATGGCTTTGACGGGGTGGGGGGAATTGTCCAGGCGTTGGCCCTCGGGCAAACGGTGGCCATCCGGCGGAACATTGGGGAGCGAGCGGCCTTTCTGAAGGTCCTTGCAATGCAAGTACAGGGACAGATGGCCGTTCCACCGCCCCCACCGCCCCCGCCGCCCCCGCCGCCATCCGTTGCCCCAGTGCCCCCAGCCTATGGCGCCCCTGTGCCGCCGAGCCCGGGTTATCCGCCGCCGCCCTCCGCTTACGCACCGCCATCCGCTTATACGCCGCCACCAGCGTATGTACCGCCGCCGGCCTATGCCGTGGCCTCAGAGCCCGTGCCTGTGCCAGTCAAGCAGCGGCAGGGGACTTGGGCTATTGTTCTGGCCTTGGGCATCTGCGTAATAGTGCTGATGAGCATTATTGGGTGGCAGGCGCACCAGTTGACCAAGTTGCGTCAGGAGAATCAGGCGCCGAAGCAACAGCAAGAGGCGTTGCCGCAGGAGACTCAAACGCCGAAGCAACAGCAAGAAGCGTTGCCGCAGGAGACTCAAGCGCAGAAGCAACTACAAGAGGCGTTGCCGCAGAAGCTAGAGGTGGAGCCCCTTGCACCTTCAGTCTCGCCGTAACGGTTTTATTTTTTAACAAGTAAACAGGAGACTCCCCATGAATGAAGCTGAACGCTTTTTGAGAAATGCCCAGGCGCAGGCAGCTCAAGCCAAACAACCCGCGCCCGCCCCGGCTCCGGCTCCGGCCCCGGCTCCCGCGCCAGTTCCGCCGCCACCTCAACCGCAGCAAGCGTGGGCCCAACCCCCAATGCCGCCCCCTCCGCCGCAGCAACCGTGGGCACAAGCACCACAACCGCAGATGCAGCCTCCGCCGCAGCAGGCGTGGTCGCAAGCGCCACGACCGCAGATGCAACCCCCGCCGCGGTCGATGTGGCCACAGCAGCCGCCACGCCCTCAAGCGCAGCCATCGCCCCAAAGCTGGCAACAGCCGGGGATGGGACGAAATGGACCTTTGATGGGCGTTCCTCACGTTCTGAGTATTGGCTTGCTTATGTTGCCTTCTCCTTGGTTCTTTGCTTTTTTGCGATGCTAGCAGGCGTTTTGGCTACTATTGCGCCGGAGGCGGCGCTTATTCCGACAGTGATCTATCTCGTGATGTGGGTCGTTTCAATCTTTCCGTGGTGGTTCTTGACTGTTCGGCGGTTGCACGATGTTGGCCATTCCGGGTGGTGCCTCTTGCTTGCCATTGTTCCGGTGATTGGCGTGTTGATCCTCTTCATTTGGATGTGCACCAAGAGCGAACCCTTGCCGAATAAGTATGGACCGGTGCCGAATGTCGAGTGATTTTGAATGAAAGGAGTAGGATATGAAATGTCTAAAGTCGTTATGTTTGGCCCTCGGGGCCGCTGTGTTATTCGTCTGCTCAACAGGCTTTTTGAGTAGCGCGTCTGGCGGCTTCAAAAAACCCGCTTACTTGACAGCCGGGTTGGTCACTGGCGTTTGTAGCCTAGGGTTTGCACTCTGGCAGTGGTTGAATGATCGGGACTGACCCAGCAATATCGCGTGCGTTTTTATGTAAGGAGTTTATTATGAAATACTTAAAGTCATTGTGTTTGGCCCTTGGGGCTGCCGTGTTGTTCATATGCTCGACGGGTTTTACGGAAAACACGCCCTCCGGTGCGGCGCGGGAGTTTATGGCAATGCTCAGTTCTGGGAAGCTGACGCGGGGGTATTTGCTGCGTAATGGCAGTGAAGCGTTCTGCGAAGACCTTCGGGAGGTCAGCGCCTCTGAGTTTACTTCCACCCTTGAGAATATCAATCGAACTTTAAAGCTGGCTAAACTAGGGGGTGCTAAGTTTAGTTTTTCCGTCATAGATGTCACGAAGATCTTCTCATCGGCTATTGTCGAGGTGAAGATTACTATTCGTGGACCCGATGGCGAGGTCTCGGTAGAGAAGGATACCGTGGGTCTGACCTTGGAGGATGGCATCTGGAAGTTTGATGAAGACTTTGAGGAGTTCTACGACGACTTGAAGGAGGCGGAACGGATCGGCTTAAAGACGATTATGGAGGCACTTGAGGAGTAAACGGGGCAATTGCCGAATAGAACGGAGTTCATAATGAAACAGATGGTGCTGTTGGTCTTTCTGCTCGGGTTGCTCTCCCTCTCGGGTGGCCAGTTGATGGCCGCGCCGTATTGGGGGAACGCCCAGGCAACCGTCTATGCCTCATCGGATTGGGACTATCGCCGCCTTCCAAAGCCTTCAAAGGAATGGATGAATGAACGGGCGGATATGATTCGGCGGTTGCCTCCACCCTCGCTGCCATCGCGCAGTTCCAAGAAGGCTCCCTTTCTGACGGCGGGGCTGGTGGTCGCGATTGTCAGTGCGGTTGTTGCGCTCTGGCAGTGGGTGAAGTCTCGAGAACAAGAATCCATCTCGCCCTCGATGCCATCCTTCGACTTAACCACGGATCCTGCCCCTGTGCCGCAACAGCCGTGGGCACCATCACAAGATTGGTCGCAACAGTCGGACTATCCGCAGATGTCGCCGCAATCGCCCTGGGAACAGCCGTATCCCCAACCGCAGCCGCAACAGCCGTGGGCACCATCACAAGATTGGCCGCAACAGTCGGACTACCCGCAGATGCCGCCGCAATCGCCTTGGGAACAGCCGTATCCCCAACCGCAGCCGCAACAGCCGTGGGCACCGTCACAAGATTGGTCGCAACAGTCGGACTATCCGCAGATGCCGCCGCAATCGCCCTGGGAACAGCCGTATCCCCAACCGCAGCCGCAACAGCCGTGGGCACCATCACAAGATTGGTCGCCACAGTCGGACTATCCGCAGATGCCGACTTCGCCTCAAGTGTGGCAACAGCCAGGTTTGGAGCAGGGGTATCAGGGCGGCCCACAAAGGCAGTAAGGCGGCGTGATTTGGGTTGATAGTCCTTGGGGAGGGGCGCGCCGCCGAGGACGCTTCCCCTCCGGGGCGATTGCGTATCCCAATTGGAGTCTCGCCGTAAAGGTTTTATCTTTTAACGAGTAAACAGGAGACTTCCCATGAATGAAGCTGAACGCTTTTTGAGAAATGCCCAGGCGCAGGCAACTCAAGCCAAACAACCCGCGCCAGCCCCGGCTCCCGCGCCAGTTCCGCCGCCGCCTCAACCGCAGCAAGCGTGGGCCCACCCCCAAATGCCGCCCCCTCCGCCGCAGCAACCGTGGGCGCAAGCGCCACCACCGCAGATGCAACCCCCGCCACGACCGCAGATGCAACCCCCGCCGCGACCGCAGATGCAACCCCCGCCGCGACCGCAGATGCAACCCCCGCCGCGGTCGATGTGGCCACAGCAGCCGCCACGCCCTCAAGCGCAGCCATCGCCCCAAAGCTGGCAACAGCCGGGGATGTGGTCTCGATGGGAACGGCGTGGCGTAATCTCTGGACGCAGTGGACCTTTGATGGGCGTGCCTCGCGCTCTGAGTATTGGTTCGCTTACATTGCCTACACGTTGACTCTCTTCGTCATCGCTATGTTGCCGGACCTTTTGAGGCCTGTTTTTCAGGTCAATCTGGGGGTGTCAATGATTCCGTCTATTGTTTGCACGATTCTCATTGTCGTATCGATTTTTCCGCTTTGGTTCCTGACTGTTCGGCGATTGCACGATATCGGCCATTCCGGGTGGTGCCTCTTGCCTGCCATTGTTCCGGTGATTGGCGTGTTGATCCTCTTCAGTTGGCTGTGCACCAAAAGCGATCCATTACCGAATAAGTATGGACCGGTGCCAAACTGTTCGTAAGTGCCCCTGGCCAGCGTATAGGCAGCTACCGCGCGCGCCGAAGGCGCCCCTCACGGCCCGCGCGGGCGGCAGCCCGCATCTGCAGCGAGCGCTCCGTTCACGGTGTTGGCATAGCGACTTTGCTTCGCTCGGCCTTCACGTTCACTGTTCACTGTTCACTGTTCTCCGTTCACGGGCGCGCCTCGCCCTGCTCGGCCTTCACGCGAGCGACAGCGAACACCTCGCGCGTAAGCGCTTCGCGGCATAAAATGTTCGCTTTTTGGGGTGGAATGTGGTATAAGAGCGGAGATATGGACAGCACGTATAGCGCGAAGGCTTTGGCGTTGGCCGGTGAACTGATTGCGGTTTGCCGGGCGCGTGGGGTGCGTATTGGGACGGCTGAGTCGTGCACGGGCGGGCTGATTGGGGGCGCGTTGACAGCGGTGGCGGGCGCGAGCGAGGTCTTTGAGGGGGGCGTGATTGCCTATCAGAATCGGGTGAAGCACCAGGTGCTGGGGGTGCGCGAGGAGACGCTTGCGAGCGTGGGGGCGGTGAGTGCGGCGTGCGCCGAGGAGATGGCCTGCGGGGCGCGGTTGGCGCTGGGGGGCATCGAGATGGGGTTATCAGCCACGGGGATTGCCGGGCCAGGTGGTGGTACGGCGGAGAAGCCGGTGGGGCTGGTCTACATTGGCTGCTCGGTGGGGAATGCGTGCTGGGTGAAGGAGTGCCGGTTTTCGGGCGATCGTGCGGCGGTGCGCCGGGCGACGGTTGAGCAGATTTTAGCGTTGGCACTGGCGTGCCTAGCAGAAAGAGAGAGAGACGAAAATGGTCAAGATTGATTGGTCGAGCCTTGGGTTTTCGTATATGCCCACGAAGAGCCACATTCGTTACACCTGGAAGGATGGCGCCTGGGATGCAGGCATCCTGGTGAACGAGCCGACGATTACGATGTCGATAGCGGCCGGGTGCTTGCACTATGGGCAGGAGTGCTTTGAGGGGCTGAAGGTCTTTCGCCAGAAGGATGGTCAGGTGGTGGCGTTCCGTCCGCAGCAGAATGCCGAGCGGATGCAGCGCACGGCGGTGAAGACGGTGATGCCGCCGGTGCCCACCGAGATGTTTTTGGATGCGCTCAAGCGCGTGGTGCTGGATAATATCGACTATGTGCCGCCCTACGGGACCGGCTGTTCGCTCTATGTCCGCCCGTTGCTGATTGGCACCGGTCCGCAGATTGGCGTAGCCCCGGCCGCTGAGTACACCTTCTTGATGATGGTGATGCCGATGGGTGACTACTACAAGGGTGGCATCAAGCCCGTGCGCGCGATTATCTTTGATGAGTATGACCGCGCCGCCCCGCAGGGGATGGGCGATGTGAAGGTGGGCGGAAACTACGCCGCCAGCCTCTTTGCCCACGAAAAGGCCCACCACCTGGGCTATCCCGTGGAGCTCTACTTGGATGCCAAGACGCACACGAATGTGGAAGAGTTCGCCACCTCCAACTTCCTGGGCTTCAAGCAGGATGGCACCTTTGTGACGGTGAAGTCCAACTCGGTGCTCCCCTCGGTGACCAATCTCTCCTTGCAGCAGTTGGCTAAGGACCTGGGCCACAAGGTGGAGGTGCGCACGGTGCCCTATGAGGAGTTGCGCGACTTCGCGGAAATTGGCGCTTGCGGCACGGCCGTGGTCGTCACGCCGGTGTGCGAGATTCATCGCGGGGATGATGTCATTGAGATTGGCTCCAAGACCGAGTGCGGTCCGCTCCTGCGCAAGTTGCACGATGCCGTGCAGGACATTCAGTTTGGACGCGCGCCCGATCCGCACGGTTGGTGCTATCCCATCGCCTAAGCGCGCACGTTCTACGATCAGAAAGGATTTTATGTCTCCAAGTAACTTTCAGCAGGGCCGTAGCGGTGCGCAGTGCGTGGTGGACGGTCTGCTCAACAACGGCTGCGAGGTGCTCTTTGGGTATCCCGGCGGCCAGGCCATTGACATCTTCGATAAGCTCTACACCTCGCCCTTGAAGTTGGTGCTCCCCCGCCATGAGCAGGGCGGCATCCACATGGCCGATGGCTACGCCCGTGCCACCGGCAAGGTCGGTTGCGCGCTCGTCACCTCTGGTCCCGGCGCCACCAACGCAGTCACGGGCCTGGCCACCGCGTGGATGGATGGCGTGCCGCTGGTGGTCATCTCCGGCCAGGTGGGGATGGGCCTCATCGGCACCGATGCCTTCCAGGAGGCCGACACCACCGGCATCACCCGCAGCGTCACCAAGCATAACTTCCTGGTGCGCTCGGTGGATGAACTGCCGCGGATTATCACCGAGGCCTTCTTCATCGCCTCGACCGGCAAGCCCGGCCCGGTGTTGATTGACATTCCCAAGAATGTCCAGCAGGCCTACACCACTCAGCCCGATGTGCAGGATGTCTCCATCCGCGCCTATCACCCCACCATTCTGCCGCCGCCCGAGCAGGTCGAGCGCCTGGCCGATGCCATCAACAAGGCGCACCGCCCGGTGCTCTATGTGGGTGGTGGCGCCATCACCTCGAACAGCTGCGCGCTCCTGCGCTCGCTGGCCGAGACCTACGACATTCCCGTCTGCACCACGCTGATGGGGCTGGGCGCCTTCCCGGAGACCTCCCCGCTCTCGCTGTGGATGGTGGGTATGCACGGCTCAGTGGCGGCCAACAACGCCATCCAGCAGGCCGATTTGGTGATCGCCGCCGGCGCGCGCTTTGATGACCGCGTCACCGGGCGCATTGCCGACTTTGCCCAGGGCGCCAAGATTGCGCACATTGATGTGGATGCCTCGGCCATCGGCAAGAATGTGGCCACGCATATTCCCGTCTGTGGCGACCTGCGTCAGACCCTTGAAGTGCTACTCCCGCTCTTGAAGCGGACGGACCGCAGCGACTGGTTGGCGCTCATTGCCAAGTGGCGCGAGGCCAAGCCGGCGGTTTACTTCCCGCGCCACGATGGCAAGCTCCAGCCCCAGGCCGTCATTGAAGCCATTGACCGCGCCTCGCAGGGGAAGGCCCTGGTGGTCACCGATGTGGGTCAGAACCAAATGTGGGCCGCGCAGTTCTACCGCTACACCAAGCCGCGCTCCTTCCTGAGCTCGGGCGGTCTGGGCACGATGGGCTTTGGCGTTCCCGGAGCTATCGGCGCGCAGCTCGGTCATCCCGAGGCGCTGGTCGTTTCCATCAATGGCGATGGCGGCTTCCAGATGAATATCCAGGAGCTGGTGGTGGCCGTTGAGCACCGCCTGCCGGTTAAGTTCATCGTCCTCAACAACTCGCGCCTGGGCATGGTGCGGCAGTGGCAGGACCTCTTCTATGGCGGGCGCCACTCGGCCACCATCCTCACCCAGAACAATCGCCCCGAGAACGAACGCATCCTCGACCCCGAGGGCGGCGAGGAGATCTATCTGCCCGACTTTGTGAAGGTGGGCGAAGCCTACGGGATGAAGTCGCGCCGGATCAAGACGCTGGCCGAGGCCGAACAGGTCCTGACCGAGGCCTTCGCCGACCCGCACCCGTGGCTGCTCGAGTTCATCGTCGCCGAAGACGAGAATGTGCTGCCGATGGTGGCCCCTGGCGCGGCCCTCTCGGAAATGATTTTGGCAACCCAGGACTAAGGAGCACGCGTATGAAGAAGCATATTCTCAACGTCCTGGTCGAGAACCGCCCCGGTGTGCTCGCGCGCATCGTCGGCCTCATCTCCGGCCGTGGCTACAACATCGAGACCCTGAACGTCGGCCCCACGAATGACGACTCCATCTCCAAGATGACCATCGTCATCCCTGGCGATGAGAAGGTCATCAACCAGGTGGTCGCCCAGCTCGCCAAGCAGATCAACGTCTTCCGCGTGGATAATGTGACGGCTAAGGCGCACATCGACCGCGAGGCCCTGCTCATCAAGGTCAGCACCCGCGCCACCGGCCGCGCGCCGGTTATCGAGGTGGCGATGCTCTTCGGGGCCAAGATCCTCGGCGTCCACCCCGATTCGCTCACCATTCAGATGGTCGGTTCGCAGATGCAGGTCGAGCAGTTCCTGACGCTGATGCACCCGTTTGATGTGCTCGACATCTCGCGCTCGGGCTCCATCGCGATGATTCAAGAGTAGTCCGCCCAACGCTATGACCACGCCCCCGCGTTTCGCCGTCCTCGGCCACCCCATTGCCCACAGTTTCTCGCCCGTGATGCACGCGGCTAGCTTCCGCGCCATCGGCTTTGACGGGCAATACGAGAAGCGCGATGTGCCCCCCGAGGCGCTCGCCCAGGCCCTGGACGCCCTGGAGGCCGAGGGCTTCACCGGACTCAACCTCACCATCCCGCACAAGCAACTGGCCGTGCCGATGATGGATAGCCTCTCGCCCGAGGCGCAGCGTCTGGGCGCGGTGAACACGGTCCTCTTCCGCGATGGCAAGCGCCTGGGGCACAACACTGATGGCCCCGGCTTCCTCGCAGCCGCCAAGGTCACCCTCGACTTCGAGCCGCAGGGTAAGCGCGTGGCGGTAATCGGGTGCGGCGGAGCCGGACGGGCTGTGGCGCTCTCGCTGGCCTACGCGGGCGTGACGTGGATTGGCCTGCTCGATGTGGACACTGCGCGCGTGGCGGCCTTGGCCGAAGAGATTGCCAGGAACGCGGGTATCCCCGTCGAGGCCATCGACCACACGCGCCTTTGCGAGGCCGACCTCGTGGCGCAGTGTTCGCCGAGCGGGCTGGCGGTCTTCCCCGGGCCGGCGGCCCATGCGGCAGACTTCCGTGCCGGGCAGTGTCTCTATGACATCGTCATTCCCCCCGGCCAGCCCGAGACGCCGACAATGGCCGAGGCGCGCAAGGCTGGCGTTCGGTGCGCCAATGGCGTGCGGATGCTCGTTGAGCAGGGGGCGCTCTCCTTTGCCTTCTGGACCGACCGCGAGGCTGATCGCGAGGCGATGGAGCGTGCCGTTCTGGAGGGCTTGGCCCATGGGTGAGTACTTCGTTGGACTCTCGGAGGAAGACCTGACGCTCCTGATGCGTTGGGCGCTGGGCTTTGTCCTTTGCCTAGGGGCGATTGTCGGCTCCTTCCTCAATGTCTGCATCTACCGCATTCCGCTTGAGCAATCGGTGGTCACCCCGCGCTCGCACTGCTTCGGCTGCGGCAAGGTCATCCCGTGGTACTACAACATTCCGGTCCTCGCCTGGTTCGTTCTGCGCGGCAAGTGCGCCTATTGCAAGAGCCCCATCAGCTTCCGCTACCCCTTCATCGAGGCGCTCACTGCGCTCCTCTTCCTCCTGGTCTTCCAGATGTGGGGTAACCCCTCGCTCCTGGGGCTCAACCGTCTGCCCATCCCCGAGCTCATCCCCTTCTTCTGGCTCTTCGTGGCCTCGACGGTGGTGGATGTGATGATTGACATCGACCACCGCATCCTCCTCGACCGCATCTCCCTGGGCGGCACGCTCATTACCCTGGTCGTCAGCGGGGCCTACCCCGCGCTCCAGGGGTGCGACGATTGGCTGGTGGCCGTGGTGCGCAGTCTGATTGGGGCTGGCGCGGGCTTCGGGATTGGCTTTGCCATTGCCTGGCTTGGGCGGCGCATCTTCCTGCAAGATGCCTTTGGCTTTGGCGATGTGAAGTGGATGATGCTCTTTGGCGCCCTCTTCGGGTGGGCCGGGCTCCTCTATATCTTAACGATGGCCTCCCTGCTCGGGCTGGTGATGGGCTTGGTGGTGATGGTCATCAGCCGGTGCCGCAAGACCCTCCGCGAGGGGGAGGCGCTGGCCATTCCCTTCGGCCCAGCCCTCGGCATCGCCGCGCTCCTCTGGCTCTTCTGGGGGAGCAAGCTCCTGGCTGGACTCGAGGCCGTGCGCACCTGGAGCCTAGACCACAACGATGCGATGCTCCTGGTGCTTGGCCCCATTGCCCTCGTCACCTTGGCCTGGCTCTGCGTGCGCATCCACTTCATCCGCAAGGCCATCCGCGAAGAGGAAGCGGCGGAGACCGAGGAGACTGAACCCCGTGACTGAGTCCGATGCTATTCTTCTTGAAGGCCTGCGCGTTGAGTGCATTATCGGCGATTTGCCGCACGAGCGCATCTTCCCCCAAGAGCTCTTCCTCGACCTAGAACTCCTTTGCGACCTGCGCCCCGCCGGCCAAAGCGATGCGCTGGCCGACACTGTCAACTACGTGGCCGTGGCCGAAGCCATCCGCTCGGCCCTCACCGAAGCCCGTTGCCAGATGGTCGAGCGTGCGGCCCAGCTCGCCACCGAGGCGGCCTTCACCACCGATTCGCGCATCCGCGCCTGCCGCGTCACCCTCCGCAAGCCCCACGCCCTGCCCGGCGTCGTCGCCGGCGTGCGCCTCTTCCGCGAGCGCAACTAGCCGCAAGCTAAGCCGACAGCTGACAGCGCTGGCGCTTGATATGCAAGGCCCGCCTTGAGTTAAAATCCTCTCCGTCGCGGAACGCGCGCTAACCGCTAACAGCTGACAGCTAACAGCTAACTGCTAGCCGGCAGGCATCCCCTACTCCACCGAGACGACTTCGCCGTGGTTGAGGTGATAGAGTCGCTGGTTTGAGGAGCCGCGAAAGCGCATCTCTAGCGTTCGATAGGCAATCATAAAGCGGCCGTCGACCAACACATCCACCTCATTGAGTAGCCGTTGACACTCGGGCTTTTGGCGCAACTCTGCCAGGGTCCAGCCCGAGTAGGCCATTACATTGAGCCGCAGCCGGTGGCACCAACGCGCCAAATGGTAGAGCGGCTCGGGCTGGCAGAAGGGGTCGCCCCCCGAGAAGGTGACCCCATCGAGGTTCTGCCGAGAGTGCCAAATCTGCCGCATCAGCACCAGGAGCGAGACTTCGCGCCCGCCGCGCGGGTCGTGCGTCTGCGGATTGTGGCACCCGGGGCAGTGGTGCGGGCAGCCCTGCGTAAAGACAGCGAAGCGGAAGCCCGGTCCATCGACGATGGATTCGGGGATAATCCCAGCAATTCGGAGTTTTAAGACGGCCATTGGGCACCTAAAGGAACCCGCGGCAGGGCCGCGGGTTGCCTGGTTTTTATGCCACGCACAAGCGTTTACAGGTGCTTGACGCGGTCGCGCACTTCGGCGGCCTTGGCGTTGTTGAAGCGATCCAAGGTGCCCACGAGGTAGCCGGTGATGCGGCGGATACGCTCGAAGTGGGGGCCGCCATCATCCTCGTGACGGCCGCACTTGGGGCAGACATCGTCGATGATGCCGCGGTAGCCGCAGACGGGGTCGCGATCGAGCGGATGGTTGACCGAGCCATAGCCGATGCCGTGCAGGGCCATGTGGCGGACAATCTTTTCGAAGGCCTCGGGGTTGTCGGCCATCTTGCCGTTAAGCTCCACATAGGTGATGTGGCCGCCGTTGGTGAGGGCGTGGTAAGGGGCCTCGAGCTCAATCTTACGGAAGGCGCTGATGGGGTAGTAGACCGGGACGTGGAAGGAGTTGGTGTAGTAGTCGCGGTCGGTCACCTCGGGGATGATGCCAAAGCGCTTTTTGTCCATCCGCACGAAGCGGCCGGAGAGGCCCTCGGCCGGGGTGGCGATGAGGGTGAAGTTCAGGCCGGTTTCGCGAGCGCACTGGTCGGCATAGTCGCGCATGTGCTTGACGATCTCCAAGCCGAGCTGCTGGGCCTCTTCGCTCTCGCCGTGGTGCTTGCCGATAAGGCTCTTGAGGGTCTCGGCCAAGCCGATGAAACCGAAGGTGAGCGAGCCGTGCTTGATGACTTCGCGCACTTCGTCATCGGGACCGAGCTTTTCGGAATCGAGCCAAATGCCCTCGCCCATCAGGAAGGGGAAGTTGCGCACATGCTTGCTCGCCTGGACCTCGAAGCGGTCGAGGAGCTGATCGCGCACCAACTGGAGCATATCATCGAGCTGGGCGTAGAAGGTCTTGAGGCTGCCGTGGCTCTGAATGGCCAAGCGCGGCAGGTTGATGGAGGTAAAGGAGAGGTTGCCGCGCTTCCAGACCTGGGACTTATCCGGGTCGTAGACGTTGTCGCCAATGCGCGTGCGGCAGCCCATGTAGCTAATCTCCGTCTCGGGGTGACCTTCGCGGTAGAGCTTGGCGTTGAAGGGCGCGTCCTGGAAGGCGAAGTTGGGGAAGAGGCGCTTGGCGCTCACTTCGCAGGAGAGCTTAAAGAGGTCGTAGTTCGGATCGCCCTCCTCGAAGTTGACGCCCTTCTTCACGCGGAAGATCTGGATGGGGAAGATCGGCGTCTCGCCATCGCCCAACCCGGCCTGGGTGGTGAGCAGGAGATTCTTCATCACCATCCGGCCCTCGAGGGAGGTGTCGGTGCCGTAGTTGATGGAGGAGAAGGGCGTCTGCGCGCCAGCACGCGAGTGCATCGAGTTGAGGTTGTGGACCAGCGCCTCCATTGCCTGATAGGTGTCGCGGTCGGTGTCCTTGAGGGCGTGAGCGCGGGCAAAGGCCTGGATGTGGGGGATCTGCGCCTCGGGCACGCCAGCGGCCTTAAGGGCCTCGGCCTCTTTGGCGGTGAAGGCGGGGTCATCGGCCTGGGCCATCGTCGGCGGCTCGGGCAGGGTGATGTCGTTGGCCAACACCGGGTCGCAGAGCAGCTCGATGGCCTCGCGCATCGAAGCCTTGTAGTGGCGCGCGTAGGTCATCCGCACGCCGATAGCCATCGCGTAGTCGAAGTTCGGGACTGCCTGGCCGCCGTGCTGGTCATTCTGGTTGGACTGAATGGCGATGCACGCGAGGGCGGCGAAGGAGCGGATGTCCTTGGGGGCGCGCAGGAAGCCGTGGCCAGTGCTGAAGCCGCGCGAGAGCAGGTCCACCAAGTCAATCTGGCAGCACGTCATCGTCAGACTATAGAAGTCGAGGTCGTGGATATGGATGTCGCCCTGCTCGTGGGCGCGGGCCACCTCCGGGCGCAGCATATTATCAATGTAGAACTGCTTGGAGCTCTCCGAGCCGAACTTCAGCATCGAGCCCATCGCCGTGTCGCCATCAATATTCGCATTCTCGCGCTTGACGTCGGAGTCCTTCGCCGAAGAGTGGACGATGTCGGCCAAGGTGCGCATCAGCTTGGTGTTACGCTCGCGGGCACGCGAACGATCCGCGCGGTAGAGGATATAGCTCTTGGCCGTGTCGGGCAGGTTATTATCCATCAACACGCGCTCAACCGCGTCCTGGATCTGCTCAATATCCGGCGTCTCGGTGGTCACCTTGCGCGCGGCCTCTTCGGCCAACTTGTTCGCCAGCGCCTCCAGTTCAAAGTCATCCTTGTCACGCAGCTGCTCACTCGAACGCGTCTGCGCCAACGCCTTGACAATCGCCGTTGCGATCTTCGCGAGATTGAAAGGCACCTGACGCCCGTCACGCTTGATAACCGTCTTGATCATACGCTTCCTTAAGCTGAGGTTGTTCTCAAATTGTTCCCCGATCCGTGCGCCAACAAACACGCTCCCGTCCGGGTGCAACGCCGCCTAGAATACGACAAAGCCCGCGAGGCTGTCAAACAATATATACGGCACCAACGTCCAATTATGCACAATATGTTGTGTTATGCACCGGATGTCTTCTCCGCCATCAGGTGCGAAAGCCACGCCATTTCAAGCCCTTTCGCCGCCCCATTGCCCCGTTATTTTCGCCACATCTAGTGCCGAGGTCTTTGGGTTTCCCCGCGCCCGCTCCCACGCTCCGTGCCAACCCCCAGCCGCTCACCGCCGGTCACTTAGCGCCTCGGCCTTGCGCAACTTCCCCCACGCCGGGCGAAAACCTCCTTCCGGGGCGGGAGGAATTATTAAGACCCCGTCTTATTGGCAACAAGACCCCGTCTTATTTCAAACAAGACCCCGTCTTATTGGCAACAAGACGGGGCCTTATTCGTTTACCCTCGAGCAAGCGCCAATATTATGGCGGTGTTGTTGAACTTCTCCTTGCGTGAAGGCGGATTAAAACCCACGGTTCCCTGGCGCAAAGCAGGGGTGTATTGAAGACCCGCGCGCGCACCTCAAGCGCCCTGCCGCGCCTCAGTCCCATTTTGCCACGCCGCTTCCACCACCTTCTCTTTCCTATGCCTGCGCAATGATATTGCAGACGCTTCACGAACCGTGTGCCGGCTTGGCGGGCTTGACAAAGCGGGGGAGGGCGTGTTATTTCTTTATGGCGTTTTTTACGGAGCGCCCCGCACGTGGGCTCGTTGAAAGGATTTGGATAGGTTATGGCTGCCAAGAAGCCCCATGCACTCGTGATTGTGGAGTCGCCCTCGAAGGCGAAGAAGATTGCCACCTATGTAGACTCAGGGACTGAGGTAATGGCCTCGGTGGGGCATATTCGCGACTTGCCCACCTTTAATCTGGGCGTGAGCTTGACGAACCACTTTGCGCCGAACTATGTGATTCCCAACGAAAAGAAGAAGGTGGTTGAGGAGTTGCAAAAGGCGGCCAAGCGTGCGACGACGGTCTACCTAGCAAGCGACCCTGACCGTGAGGGAGAGAGCATCGCTTGGCACCTGCACGAGGTGCTCAAAGATGTCCCCGGCGAGCGCAAGTTCTACCGCGTGCGCTACAACGAGGTAACCAAGGGGGCCGTGCTCAATGCCCTGGCCAACCCCACCGAGATTGACCAGCACCTGGTCGATGCCCAGCAAGCGCGGCGCATTGAGGACCGCCTCTCGGGCTTCAAGATCTCCAAGTTGCTCTCGAACTCGGTGCGCGGGGCGAAGAGCGCCGGGCGCGTGCAGTCGGTGGCGTTGCGGCTGATTGTCGACCGCGAACGCGCGGTGCAAGGCTTTAAGACCACGCCCTACTGGCTCCTAGGGGCCGAACTGGGCAGCGCGAGCGCGCCCTTCTTGGCGCGGCTCTCGGCCTTGGATGGCAAGGTGCCCAAGTTCTTGGCCTATGGCAAGGAGGTGCAAGGCATTGCCGACAAAGCGGCGGCCGAGGGCTACTTCGGCGAATTGAACCAGCCCGGGCGCGCGGTGAAGGTCTGCGCGGTGGAGCGCAAGACGGTGCTGCGCAAGCCGCAGCCGCCCTTCATCACCTCCACCTTGCAACAGGCGGCGGCCACGCACTTGGGCTACTCGCCTGATCAGACGATGCGCCTGGCGCAGGCCCTCTACGAAGAGGGGTTCATCACCTATATGCGTACCGATGGCTACACCGTCAGCGCCTCCATCCGCGGCGCCGTTGAGGCCGAGATTGCCAAGCTCTTCGGCCGCGAGTGCGTCCCCGAGAAGCCCAACTTCTATGGGAATAAGGTCAAGAACGCCCAAGAGGCGCACGAGCCGATCCGCCCGACCGATGTCACGCGCCGGACGCTGACGGGCGTTGAGCCCCAGCAGGCCAAGCTCTATGATTTGATTTGGAAGCGCTTTGTGGCCAGCCAGATGGCCCCGGCGAAGTTTGAGCGCACCACGGCCACCTTCGAGCCCACCCTCCCGCCGCCGCTCGCCCACGCCTACCGCTTCTCCGCCTCCGCCCAGAAGGTCCTCTTCAAGGGCTTCTTGAATGTGTGGGCCTACACCCGCCCCGACGAAGAGGAAGAGGGCCTCACCAAGCTCCCCGCGCTCGAGGTGGGGCAGGTGGTGCCCTGCGTGCAGTGGCTGTTGACGGCCAAGGAGACCCAGCCCCCGGCCCGCTTCAACGAGGCTTCGCTCGTGCGTGCGCTGGAAGAAAATGGTATTGGCCGCCCCTCCACCTACGCTTCGATCATCCGCACGCTCCTAGCGCGAGAGTATGTCAAGAGCGGCAAGGGGCACGTCCTGACCCCCACTGAGATGGGCGTGGCCGCCACCGACTTCCTCCTCGGCGAAATGCCCGACTTCGTCAATGTGGAGTTCACCGCCCAGATGGAGGACGCCCTCGACAAGGTGGCCGATGGGTCGCGCAATTGGGAGCAGGAGGTGGCCGACTTCTACGCCAAGCTCACCGAGTGGCTGGCAGCCGACCCCGAGCGCGTGCGCGCCATCTTGGCGCAACTTTCGCACGTGACCACCTGGCGCGAGCCTACGCGCAACAAGACCGGCAAGGTCTCCTGGAGCGACCAGGCCTTCTATGAGGAGATGCGCGAAGCAGTGGCGAAGGGCGAGGCGCTCTCCAAGGCCCAGTTGGCCACCCTCACGCGCCAAGCCATCGCCTACCGCGATCAACTTCCCGGTCTGACCGAGGTGGTTGGCGAGCTGCCCCCCGCCGTTGATAAGGCGGCCGTGGAGGCTCTCTTCGAGGCGTTGGAAGGGCGCGAGCTTAACGGCTGGGAGCAGCGCTTCTCCACCTCACTTAAGGAGCAGTTCGCGCGCAAGGGCGATCTCTCCCCCAAGCAACTGGCCATCCTCACGCGTCTGGCCCACCCGGAGAGCGATGAGGAGCGGCCCGATAACGAAGCCCCCGCCCGCGAACTCCTTGCCGCCCTCGGCCAAGTGACCACGTGGAACGAGCCGGTCAAACGCGGGAAGAAGACCTACGACGACCAGGAGTTCATCCAATCCCTCTCCACCCAGCTCACGAGCAAGCACTTCCTCTCCGTGCGCCAGTTCGAGGCCCTCAAGAAGACCGTCCGCGCCTACCAAGCGCAGATTCCCAACTACCCCGAGTTGGCCGCCAAGCACGGCATCAAGGCCGCCAGCGCGCGTCCTCGCCGCGCCAGCCCCAAGAAACGCGCCTAACGCGCCCCACCCCGCCCAGGAGAAAGCGTCATGCCCGAGACCGCGCCAGCCACCAGCCGTCTGCCCTACCACTATGCCCATCAGGTCCGCGTGCGGTATGCCGAGACCGACCAGATGGGTGTCTGCTGGCATGGGAACTATCTCCTTTATTTAGAGGAGGCGCGCGGGGAGGCGCTGCGTGCCACCGGGTGCGGTTCTTATGCCGACTGGGAGGCCGCCGGGGTGATGACACCCATTGTCAAGGTGGCGCTCACCTATCACAAGAGCGCGCACTACGATGAGCTGCTGACCATCCACGTCTATGTGGAAGAGCCCCTCAGCGCCCTCATCCGCTTCCGCTACGATGTGCGCAACGAGCAGGACGAACAGGTGCTCGAGGGCACCACCGACCTCACCTTCATCTCCGCCTCCACCCACCAGCCCTGCCGCCCACCTCTGGCGCTGCGCAAGTTCTTCCGCTAAAGGAGCTTTCCGATGGCTTCCCCCACCCTCTCCCCCGCCCCCACCGCGCCGATGGCCGAACTCTACGAGGCCCTCCTCGCGCGCATCGACTCCGCCGCCAAGCGCGCCGGCCGCTCGGGCGATGACATCAACCTCGTGGCCGTCACCAAGACCCACGGTCCGGAGGTGGTGCGCGAAGCGGTCGATGCCGGGATGACCTGCTTCGGCGAGAACAAGGTCCAGGAGGCCGCCTGGAAGATCCCCCTCTCGCCCAGCTGCGCACATTGGCAGCTCATCGGCCACCTGCAGAGTAATAAGGCCCGCCATGCCGTCCGCCTCTTCGAGGTCATCCACTCGGTCGACAGCATCAAGCTCTTCGACACGCTGGAACAGGCCGCCCGGCAGGCCGGCACGCGCCCGGAGATTTACCTGGAGCTCAACGTCTCGGGCGAGCCCTCCAAGTATGGTCTCTCCCCCGAAGCCGCCCCGGAGGTGGTCGAGCACATCCTCAACCACGCCCAAGCCCTCTCCCTGACCGGTCTGATGACGATGGCCCCCTTCGACCCCGAGCGCGAGCACGCCCGGCCCCACTTCGCCCGTCTGCGCCAGGTGCAGGGCGAACTCTCTGCGCGCTTTGGCCTCGACCTCCCCCACCTCTCGATGGGGATGACCAACGACTTTGAGGTGGCCATCGAGGAGGGCGCCACCGATGTGCGCATCGGCACGGCCCTCTTTGGCGCGCGCCCCAAGCTCTCGGCCCTGCGTCCCGCCCCGGATGCCGACACCACCAGCGGAATGCTCTAAGATGAGCTGGCTGCTCTGGGCGCTGGGCGCTTACCTCCTTCTCCAACTCATCCACGCCGGCTACATCTGTGCCGTGGCACGGCGCGATCGCCGCTTGCCCCCCTGCGCCGGCTACACCCTCCCGCCGCGCATCCCCCCCTGCGGCAAGGCGGCTGTAATGCTCCACGGCTTTGCCGACACCCCCGAGGCCTGGCGGCGCGAAGCCGAAGCCCTCGCCGATCGCGGTTGGCACGTAGAAGTCCCCCTCCTCTCGCACGAAGAGACCTCCGCCCAGTGGCTTGAGGTGGCCGCCGAGGCCCTCCGACGCGCGCGGCAGCAGGCCAGCGAGGTCGTTCTCTTTGGCCACTCGATGGGCGGCGCGCTCGCCCTGGCGGCGGCCGCGCGCGAGAAGCCCGACGCGCTCGCCCTCTGGGCTCCCTTCTTTGAGCCCTACCTCGGCCCACGCGCGGTGCCAGTGCTCTACGCGCTCCACCGCCTCCTCTTCCGGTGGCCGCGCACCCTCACCTTCTTCCCCGCCCTGCGCGTAGCCAAGGGCACCCCCACCGCCACCTATGCCGTGGCCCGCTCGCTCCCGGTGCGCTCCTTCGCCTCGGCCCTCGCCGTGCCGCGCCTGGCGCGCGCCGCCCTGGACCAAGTTCGTGCCCTGCCCACCGTCGTCCTCCTGCCGCACCGCGACACCGTGGTCCGCCCCGAACCCACACGCCAGACCTTGCCCTGGGCCACCTTCCTGATGGCCGCGAACCCGCGTACCGGCCACGCGCTCACCAATGCCCCCGACTGGCGCGAGAATCTCGACTCTACCCTCGGAGCCCTCTTCGGTGCCCCGCCCCGCCGCCGCGCCATCCTCTTCGATATTGATGGCACGCTCCTCTACGCGCGCGGCCTCGGCCGCCCCGCCTTCGCCGAGGCCTTCGCGGTGGCCTACGGTCAGCGCGTGGACCTGGAACACATCTCCTTCGTTGGTGCCACCGATACCGCCGTCATCCGCGAACTTGCCGCCCAACTCGGCATCGCTTCCACCCCGGCCCGCGAAGAGCGCTTCTTCATCGAACTCACCAAGCGCCTCGACCCGCGCCTCGAAGCCGGCCCGCTGGAGATCTATCCTGGCGTGGCGGACTTCCTGGCCGCCCTCCGCCGCGCCGGCTACCTGCTCGGCGTCGTCACCGGCAATATCCGCGAAACCGCCTGGAGCAAGCTCATCCACGCCAAGCTGGCAGAACACTTCGACTTCGGTGCCTACGCCACCGACCATGCCGACCGCGACCAACTTGCCGCCATTGCCCGCGACCGCGCCCGCGCCCTCGGCGCCGAGCCCTGCCTGCTGATTGGCGACACGCCCAAGGACATTCAGGCCGCCCACGCCATCGGCGTCCCGTGCCTGGCCGTCACCACCGGCTGGGTCGACGAACCCACCCTCCAAGCCGCCGGAGCCGACGCCACCATCGCCGGCTTCGCCCGCCTCCCCGAAGCACTGGCCGCCGTGGCGCGTCTGGCCGGGGTCTGCCCAGTGCGCGTCTTGGCCTGGGAGGTGACGCGCCGTTGCCCAATGGCCTGTAAACACTGCCGTGGGGCTTCGCGCGATGAAGCCTACGCCGGCGAACTCACCACCGCGCAGGCTAAGGCCATCCTCGACTCCCTCCACGCCGATGCTGCCCACCCCATGATTATCTTTACCGGGGGCGAGCCCATGTTCCGCGAGGACCTGCCCGACTTGGTCCGCCACGCCTCCGCCCTTGGCTTCCCGTGCGTTCTGGCCCCCTGCGGGCGCTTTGCCACCGAAGCGCGCCTAGCCGAACTCAAGGCCGCCGGCATTCGCGCCCTCTCGCTCAGCGTCGATGGTCCCGATGCGGCTACGCACGATGCCTTCCGGGGCGTGCCCGGCGCCTTCGAGATGGCCCTCCAGGCGATGGCCGCCGCGCGCGCCGTCGGCCTCCCCTTCCAGGTCAACCACACCCTCACCCGCGCCAACCGCCACGATCTGCGGGCGATGCGCGACTTTGCCCTCGCCCAAGGCGCCACCCGGCTCGATGTCTTCTTCCTGGTCCCCGTGGGCCGCGGTTCGGCCATTGCCGAGCTCTGCCTAAGCGATGCCGAGACCGAGGCCGCCCTCGATGAGCTCCTCGCGCTTGATGCCGAAGGCTCACTCCCCCTGCACGTCACCTGCGAGCCGCGCATCCTCTCGCGTGCCGCCGCGGCCCCCACCCCGCCCACCAGCCGCTTCAATGGCTGTATGGCCGGCGCGGGCTTCTGCTTCCTCTCGCACACCGGCGAACTGCGCCCCTGCGGCTTCTTCCCCGAGGCCGGAGGCAACGTGCACGACTTCGCCTTCAATCTCCCGGCGGCCTACCGAGCCTCGCCCCTCTTCGCGCGTTTGCACGGCGGCCCCACCTGCCTGGCGCGCGCCCTCGCCCAACGCCATGGATAACGCCGCCCTCCCCGCCCGCCGCTTCAAGATTGTCTGCGCCTACGACGGCACGGCCTACTACGGTTGGCAGACCCAGCCGGGCTACGTCAGCTTGCAAGAGACCATTGAGGGCGTCCTCGCCGGTATCGTCAAGCACCCCGTGGAGATCCACGCCAGCGGCCGCACCGACCACGGTGTCCACGCCCGCGGCCAGGTCTTCCACTGTGACCTCTCCACCCGCATGACCGAGCGCTCGCTCAAGATGGCCCTCAACGCCAATGGCCGCCTGCCGCCGGACATCCGTGTCACCTCCTGCCGCGAAGTCAGCCCCGCCTTCCACGCCCGCTTCACCGCCCACAAGAAGGAGTATCGCTACTACGTCTGGAACACGCGCCTTCTGCCGCCGACCAAGCGCCTCTACAACGCCCACATCGTCCGCCCGCTCGACCTCGAAGCCATGCGCGCGGCCGCCCGCCTGATGCTCGGCACCCACGACTTTGCCGCCTTTGCCGCCAACCCCAATCGCCCCATCGCCTCCACTGTCCGCACCCTCTACGCCTTCGAGATCACCAAGCGCGGCTCGCAGGTCTGCTTCCGCGTCCAGGGCAACGGCTTCCTCTACAAGATGGTCCGCAGCCTGGTGGGCTTCCTCCTGCGCGTCGGCGCCGGTCAAGAGCCGCCCGAGAACGTCCTGCCCCTCCTCGAGCCCGGCACCCCGCGCACCGCGCGCGTCCCCTCCGCCCCGGCCTGCGGTCTCTTCCTCTGGCACGTGTGGTACCACGACGTCCTCCCCGGAGCGCGCGATGACCGAGCCTAACGAGATCTAGGCAGGGAAGAACGATGGCCCCTAATCGACAACCTCTCGCCCCCCGCGACGGCGCTACCGACGCTTCTGTCATCCGTCATCCGTCATCTGTCTTCTCCGACGCCGAAGGCGAACTCTTCACCCTGCTTGTGCCCGGCGGCGTCAGCGAACGGCGGCTCGACCAATGGCTCGCCGCGCAGCTGCCCGAGCTCACCCGCTCGCGCATCCAGGCTCTGGCCAAACAGGGCTGCCTCACCGATGGCGAGGGCCGCGCCCTCACCAAGCTCTCCGCCGCCCCCCAGCCCGGCACCACCCTCCTCCTCACCCTCCCCCCCGCCGAGCCCACCGACCTCCTCCCCGAGGACATCCCCCTCTCCATCCTCTACGAAGACGACCACCTCCTGGCCCTCGACAAGCCCGCCGGCCTCGTGGTCCACCCCGCTTGCGGCCACAGCCACGGCACCCTCGTCAACGCCCTCCTCTTCCACTGCCCCGACCTCCAAGGCATCGGCGGCGAAAAGCGTCCGGGCATCGTCCACCGCCTGGATATGGACACCTCCGGCGTAATGGTGGTGGCCAAGACCGAACGCGCCCACCGCGCCCTGGTCGAAGCCTTCGCCGAGCACCGCCTCACCAAACGCTACCTCGCCATCACCCACGGCGCGCCCACGCCCCCCCAAGGCACCCTCGATACCCTCCTCGGCCGCTCCCCCACCAACCGCCAGAAGATGGCCATCCTCCGCGAGGGTGGCCGCCGCGCCATCACCCACTGGCAGCTCCTCTGCCCCCTCCCCAACGGCCTCTACGCCCTCCAGTGCCTCATCGACACCGGGCGCACCCACCAAATCCGCGTCCACCTCGCCTCCCTCGGCACCCCCATCGCTGGCGACGCCCTCTACGGCAAACCCGGCCTCGACCGCCGTCTCCCCACCCCGCCCGCGCGCCAACTCCTCCACGCCCGCGAACTCTCCCTCGCCCACCCCATCACCGGCGAACCCCTCCGCTTCCTCGCCCCCCTCCCCGCCGACTTCCTCGCCGCCGGCCTCACCGCCGATCCCGCCGAGCGCTAAGCAAAACAAAGCGGGCGCGCTTCTCCCGCCGCTACGAGCACGCCAATCGATTTTCCGCTATAATGCGCGCGTTATGCACTCGGAGTTGTTTTCGCTTTTTGGCCTGCAGATTCAGATGTATGGCGTGATGCTCGCGCTGGGCTTCCTGGCTTGTTATCTCTTGGCCTTGCGCCTGGCGAAGTTGAGCGGGCGTAATCCGAAGGATGTCGACACGCTGGTGATGGTGGCGGCAATCTGCGGGGTGCTGGGGGCCCGGGCGGTCTATGTGTGGCAGAATTGGCGAACGGAGTTTGCGGGATCGCCGCTAGAGATGTTTGCGGTGTGGCGCGGGGGCTTGGTCTTCTACGGGGGCTTTGGCGCGGCGGTGGCGGGGCTGATTGTCTACGCGCTGGTGAAAGGGGAGCGGCCCTTGGGGTTGCTGGGGTTTGCGGCGGTGTTTGTGCCGCTGGGGCACGCCTTTGGGCGCGTGGGGTGCTTCTTCCACGGTTGTTGCTTTGGGGGCGTTTGCCAGCACTTCCTGGGCGTGCGTTATCCGGCGCAGACCCCGCCGTGGAAGCACCAGGTCTTTCTGCGGCAGATTAGCCAATACGCGCCCGAGACTTTGCCGACCTGGCCGACGCAGTTGATTGAGGCGGCCGGCTGTCTGGCGCTCTTCGGGGGGCTGTGGGCGCTCTACCGACGGCTGCCGGCGGGCGTGCGCGAGAAGGCGGTGGGCGGGGCCTATCTGACGGCCTACGCGCTGCTGCGCTTTGGGGTGGAGTGCCTGCGCGATGATCCGCGCGGGGCGACCTACTTTGGACTTTCGTTCAGTCAAACCATCTCCGTGGCGCTGCTGGCGCTGGGAGTGCTCTTTCTTGTCCTTGCTTATCGGGAGGCGAACCATGGAACAATCCACCGTCAATGACATGCTCTCTTGGCTTTCGGCCACGCGCCTGGAAGCCGTTGCCCAAAAGCTCCGCGCCCGCGGTTTTATGGTCGAGGTCTGTGCCACACGCGAAGAGGCGCGCGCGAAGTTGCTCACGCTGGCCGAGCCGGCCCGGAGCGTGGGCTTTGGCGGGTCGCTCTCGGTCGCTTGCCTGAACCTAACGCGCGAGCTGCGCGATGCGGGTAAGGAGATTCTTAACCACGGCTTCCCCAACCTCTCCCCCGAAGAGAAGCTTGAGATTATGCGCCGCCAGCTGACCTGCGATCTCTTCCTCTCCTCGGTCAACGCCCTCACCGAGGACGGCATCATCGTCAACATCGATGGCAACGGCAACCGCGTGGCCGCGATGACCTTCGGCCCCCGTCAGGTGGTCCTGCTCATCGGGCGCAACAAGTTGGTGCGCGGGGGCGTGCATGCTGCGCTCGACCGCATTGCCGAGGTGGCCGGCCCTGTCAACGCCTACCGCCTGGGGCGCAAGACCCCCTGCGCGGCCACCGGCACCTGCGCGCAGTGCGCCGGCAGTTGCCCCGAGAGTATCTGCCGCGTCACCTCCATCCTCAAGCAGCGCCCGGGCTGCACCCCCACCACGGTCCTGCTGGTGAACGAAGACCTGGGGCTCTAAGATGCGCATCAAGACCATTGGCATCATCTCGCTGGGCTGCTCGAAGAACCTGGCCGACAGCGAGGCGATGGCCGGTTACCTCCTCAAGGCTGGCTATCAATTGGCCCCGAGCCCGGAGGCGGCCGATGTCATCCTCGTCAACACCTGCGCCTTCATCGAGAGCGCGCGCGAAGAGGGGGCCGAAAACATCCTCTCGGCCTGCGCCTACAAGGCCGAAGGCCACTGCAAGGCCGTCATTGTGGCCGGCTGTATGCCCCAGCGCTACCGCGCCCAGATGCTCGATGCCTTCCCCGAGGTCGATGCCTTCCTCGGCGTAGACGAGCTCGACCGTCTGCCCGAGCTGCTCAAGCAGCTTGAGCACCGCCGCCGGAGCGACCGCGAAGCGCTCCTAGCCGTAGCGCCCGGGTTGCCTACGCGCACCTTCGATAAGCCCATTCCCGCCCTCCGCCTCTCCGGGCAAATCTTTGCCTACGCCAAGATCGCCGAGGGCTGCAACCACGCCTGCGCCTTCTGCGCCATCCCGCAATTCCGCGGCCACCTCCGCTCGCGCCCAATGGAGGCCATTGAGACCGAGGTGCGCGAACTCATCGCCACCGGCACCCGCGAAATCAACCTCATCGCCCAAGATGTCACCGCCTACGGCAAGGACCTGCGCAACGGCTCGAGCCTCGCCGCGCTCCTCCGCCGGCTCGATGCCCTTGAGGGCGACTTCTGGCTCCGCTGGCTCTACGGCTTCCACAACCACGTCACCGACGAGCTCCTCGAGGTGATGGCCAGCGCCAAGCACATCGTCCCCTACTTCGACCTCCCCATCCAGCACGCCCACCCCGACATCCTCCGCGCAATGCGCCGCGCCGACACCATCGCCGCCATCGATACCTTCCCCGAGCGCCTCCGCGCTGCCGTCCCGGGCGCCACCCTCCGCACCACCTGCATGGTCGGCTTCCCCGGCGAAACCGAGGAACACTTCCAGGCTCTCCTCGACTACATCCAGCGCGTCCGCTTTGATGCCCTGGGCACCTTCATCTTCTCGCCCGAAGCCGGCACCGCCGCTGCCGAGCTCCCCGGTCTCCCCCCGCCGGAGGTCGCACGCGACCGCCTCGCCCGCCTCATGTCCGCCCAACGCGCCATTGCCAAGGCGCGCAACCGCGAACGCGTCGGCACCACCGCCCGCGCCCTCATCCTCTCGCGCACGCCCACCGGTGGCGCCCTCGCCCGACTCCCCCACCAAGCCCCGGAGGTCGATGGCCTCACCCGCCTGGCGCACCTCCCCGAAGGCGTCAACCCCGGCGACTTCCTCCCCGTCACCCTCACCGGCACCCGCGGCTACGACCTCACCGCCCGCGCCCAATGAGCCACCCGTTGCTAATCCACGAGGCGGCCTTTTGGGCCGACCATCCCGGCGCGGCACTTGCGGGAGTGGATGAGGCCGGGCGCGGCTGCCTCGCTGGTCCGGTCGTCGCCGGGGCGGTCTCCATCTCGGCGGAAGACCTGCCGCGCCTCGCGGTCGAGGAGCTGGCGGCCGTCAATGATTCCAAACAACTCACCGAGCGCAAGCGCGAGGCGCTCTACGACCTGATCACCGCGCACCCAGCCATCCGCTGGGCGGCCGGTCTGGCCTCGGCGCGCGAGATTGACGAGCTGAACATCCTGCGCGCCACCCACCTGGCCATGCGCCGCGCCCTTGAAGGCCTCACCCCCTTGCCCGACCACGCCCTGGTCGATGGCCTCCCGGTCAAAGGTCTGCCCATTCCCCACACGGCCATTGTCAAGGGCGATGCCACGAGCCTACTCATTGCCTGCGCCTCCATCATCGCCAAGGTAACACGCGACCGCCTCTGCCGCGAGCTCGATCGCCTCTACCCCGCCTACGGCTTTGCCCAAAACAAGACCTACGGCACCGCCTCCCACCTCGCCGCCCTCCGCCGCCTTGGCCCCTGCCCCGAACACCGCCGCTCCTTCGCCCCCGTCTCCTACGTCCAGGGCGAACTCTTTTAGGCTCGCGATGCGAGCCGAGTCGACAGTCGACAGTCAACAGTCAACAGTCAACAGGACGCGGCAAGCCGCGACGGATAAACTGATGGTTCACTTCCCCACCTTCACGGCTCAGACGGGCTTCATATCTCAAGCGCCAGCACTGTCGACTGTCCACTGTCGACTGTCGACTCACTCCGGAACCCACCGGCGGGCGGCTTTTTTGGCGGCGTGTTTAGCCTTGTCGTCGAGCATCCGAGCCTTTTGACGGCGGGAGCGGCGGCGCTTCTGACGACGAATTTTCTCACGCTCCTGCTGACGCTTGGAGGCTTCGCCATCGCGCAGCTCCAGGATCTTCTCGGCGAGGGCGCGGCGGGCGAGCCAGCGGTTATCTTCGCGCGAACGAGAAGCCTGCACCTTGACCCATAGCCCGCTGGGCTCGTGGGTCAGGCGGACGGCACTGGACGTTTTGTTGATCTTCTGCCCACCGCTGCCGCTGCCCAGAACAAACTGCTCGCGCAGGTCGGCCTCGACAATGCCGGCCCGCGCCATCAGTGCGCCAATGGCCTCGATGGTCGCGGGCGTGAGCATTGCGTTGAGCGGCCCTTAGGCCTTCACCTTGAGCAGGAAGTAGTTCTTCTTCCCCTGGCGCAGCAGGAGGACCTTGCCCTCGACTGGCGCGGCGGGGTCGACCACTGCTGCGGGGTCCGCCACCTTGGCATTGTTGAGCGAGAGACCACCACCCTGAATGAGACGGCGCGCTTCGCCCTTACTCTTGAGGAAACCGGCGGCCACAGCCACATCAATCACGCTCTTGCCTAGCACCTCCCCAGCCGGCAGTTCAGCCGAGGGGACATCGGCGGCAATGGCTTCGAGCTCTGCGGCCGTAAGGCCCTCAATCGAGCCGCCGAAGAGGACGGCCGAGGCCTTACGGGCGGTTTCGAGCCCGGCCTCGCCGTGGACGGCGCGGGTGAGTTCCTCGGCCAGGGCCTTCTGCGGAGCACGCTGTTCGGGGTGGGCCTGCAGTTCGGCGGCGAGTTCGGCAATGCGCGCGTCATCGAGGAAGGTAAAGATCTTCAGATAGCGAATGACATCGGCATCGAGCGTGCGCAGGAAGAACTGATAGAAGGCGTAGACACTGGTCTTAGCAGCATTGAGGAAGATGGCATTGCCGGCGGACTTGCCGAACTTCTGCCCATTCGCATCGCAGACCAGGGGGATGGTCAGACCGTTGACCTCGGCCTCGGGCTCGAGGCGGCGGATGAGGTCGGTACCGGCGGTGATGTTGCCCCACTGGTCGGCCCCGCCCACCTGGAGCGTGCAGCCGTAGTACTTATAAAGGTAGTAGAAGTCGTAGCCCTGGAGAATCTGATAGCAGAACTCGGTGAAGGTCATCGAGTTGGTCTCGGCATTGAGGCGCTTCTGGACCGAATCCTTGGCGAGCATCGGCTTCATCCGGAAGAGGGTCCCCACCTCGCGCAGGAAGGGCAGGATGGTGTAATCCTTGTACCAATCGTAGTTATTGACCAGAATGGCGGGATTGGTGGGGTGGTTGAAGTCGAGGAAGCGCGAGAGGTTCTCCTTGATCCCCTCTAGGTTGATCTTCAGCTGTTCCTCGGAGAGGAAGTTGCGCTCGGTGGAGCGGCCGGAGGGGTCGCCAATCATCCCCGTGGCCCCGCCCACCAGGGCAATAACGCGGTGCCCGGCGCGCTGGAACTGCGCCAACGTCTGAATCGCGGCGTAGTTGCCGGCCTGGAGCGACGAGGCCGTGGGGTCGAAGCCCACATAGAGCGTCAGCGGCTTCTCCAGCAACTCGGCCATCTTGGCCTCCTCGCAGGTGCACGCTTCAACCAAGTGGCGCGACTTGAGAAAATCGTAGAACTTCATGCCTTCCGCCTCCCCTTACGAGAAGTCGAGCGCGAGCGTGCCATTGACAATCGCGATGTCCTTGAGCTTGCCGCCCAGGGTAATCTGCCGCAACTGCGCGAGCACCGCCAAATCCACCGTCAGCGTATTGCCATTGACCGCGAGCCCGGGCTTCCCCGCCACCGCCGTCGCCAACTGCCCCATCAACGCCGAGGCCCCAGCCGCGCCGCCCATCATCGCCATCGACACCTTCTCGAGCGTAATATCCAGCGCCGCGCCCTCCTTCGCCGGCGTCAGACGAATCTGCGCCTCCACCGGCATCGGAATAAAGCCCATCGAGGCCTTGCACTTGAAGATCAAGAGCCCATCCTTCAGCACCACCTGCGGATCCTTCACCTTCTTGAGCAACTCCTTGCCCTGCGCCTCGCCCATCTTCTCGAGCGCAGCCGCTAGGCCGCCATTGATCTCCGCCTCGGTGAACATAAACGCCAACTTGCTAATCTGCATAACGCTTCACTCCAATCAAGTCAAAAAAACGGCGCGCAGTATACCACAATCTGCGCGCGGCTGCGCGCAGATTGAAGCCGTTAGCGATTAGCTGTTAGCCGTTAGCCCTCCTCCCACAGCCCCTAAAGGAACTTCCCACAGCCCCGGGCATTAGCAGGTGAGGGAGGAGAGGAGGTCGGCGGCGAGGAGGAGCCCGGCGGAGGCGGTGACGGGCATAAATGAGCCGAGGGTGTTGTCTGGACCGAGGGGACGCGGGGGTTCATCGGACCAAACGGCGCGGATGCCGCGCGTGATGCCGCGATGGCGAAGGGTCTGCCGGACGGCGCGAGCGAGAGGGCAGACCTGCGTCTTGGCGAGGTCGGTGACGCGCAGGCGGGCGGGATCGAGCTTGCGGGCGGCACCCATGGCCGACCACGCGGGCAGGCCGCGCTGGTGGGCCGCTTCCAGGAGGGCGACCTTAGCCGGGACATCATCGATGGCATCGACCACGGCGGTGGGGGCAGCCCAATCGAGGAGGGCGGTCACGTTGTCGGCAGTGAGGCGGCAGGTCTGGGCCTCAGCCACACAGGTCGGGGCGATGAGGCGCAGCCGCTCGCAGGTCACCTCGCTCTTGGGGCGGCCGATGGCGGGGAGGGAGGCGAAGGGCTGGCGGTTGAGGTTGGACGGCTCAAAGGCATCGCCATCAACCAAATAGAGGCGTCCAATACCGCTGCGGGCGAGGGCCTCGACGCACGCGCCGCCCACAGCCCCAAGCCCCACAACCAAGATGCGTGCGGCGGCCAGGCGGACCATCGCCTCGTCCCCGAGCAAGGCCCGGGCGCGCAAGAGCGTGGGCTCATCCATGGCGGTGGCCGAGATGGGTCCGCACAAAGCCGTGCAGAAGGAGAAGCGCCACCGGGACCAGGGCGAAGAAGCCCGGCGCGTGGTTGTGAGCGTGGGCCTCAGTGGTCGAGAAGGGCGGCAGAGCGAGGGCGGCGGGAGGCAGGCAATCAATCGCCGCACCAAAGGCAAGCGCCACGAGGACAATCCCCGCGAGGAAGGCCAGGACGGTGCGCCAGCCAAACTCGCGGTTGAGGATGAGGAGGGAGGCCACGTTGACCGTCGGCGCGCAGGTCATCAGAATGAAGGCCGCACCGGGGGGAAGGCCTTGGGCAATGAGGACAGCGGCCACCGGCACGATGGCCAGCGAGCAGGCGTAGGAGGGGATGCCAATGAGGATGGCTAGGGCGTAGGCCGCGGTGCGGGGAAGCCCCTGGAGGAGGCCTTCGGGGAGGAAGTGGCTGAGCACCGCCGCGCAGAGCACGCCCAAGAAGAGGAAGGGGGCGACCTCGCCGGGAAGGTGGATAAAGGCGTAGCGGGCGGCCTCGCGCAGACGGGTCCGGCGGTCGGCGAACTCGTGGTGATGGGCCTCGCCCTCATGGTGGGGGTGGTCGCTGTCGTGATGGTGGCAGGCGCAGAGGGCGGCGCAGTCGCCCTTGAGGTCCTCGGTCTCCTGCGGCGGGGGCTGGGCGATGCCAAACCAGCGCACCAGCGCACCCGAAGCCAGACCCGAGGCCATCGCGCAAAGGAAGCGGCCAAGCGTCAGCACAGGTCCCAAGAGCGGCCAACTCACCAGCAGCGCATCGGTGCCCGACTGCGGGGTGGAGGCCAGAAAGGCGCAGACGGGGGCCTTGCGCGCGCCATTCTTGCGCATCGCCAGCCCCACCAAGAGCACGCCACACGAGCAGATTGGCAGCGGCAACCCGAAGAGCGAGGCCTTGATGATAGGCAACCAACCGCTACCGCCGAGGTGCCGGCGCATCCAGTGCTCGTTGAGCGCGTAGGAACAAAGGAAGGCTACAACAAAGCCCACGAGGAGCCACGGGGCCATATCCAGCCAAATGTCGAAGAAGGCATCGAGGAGTTCAAGCATAAGGGGGCTCACGATTGGGGGGTGGCCAGGCGACTGGCGAGGGCGCTCAAGCCCGGATCGCGCGCACCGAAGGTGACCAAGGCGGTGCCGGGGCGGGCCAGCTCGCGCAAACGCCCCTCGGCAACTGAGAGATCGGCCACCGCTTCGGCCGGACACGTCAGGCGCGAGAGGAGGTCGGCCGAGGAGATGGAGCGATCGGCCGAGCCGCCGGCATCGTAGACCGGCAGAAGGAGGAGGCGATCGCACGGGCGCACGGTGGCGTTGAACATCGCCGCGAGCGGCTCGAGCATCTTGCGCAGGGGGGCATAGCCGTGGGGACGCCACAGGCCAAAGACGCCCGCGGGGAAGGCACGCTGCAGGGTCTGCCAAGCGGCGGCAAGCTTCTCGACGTTGTGGGCGTAGTCGTCGATGACATCCGCGCCGGCGTAGGTGCCGTGGCGCTCGAGGCGGCGGCGGATACCACGGAAGGTGGCGAGCGCTTCGGCCAGGGCCTCCTCGGGGCAGCCGAGCGCGAGGGCCATCGCGAGCGCGGCCTTGGCGTTGGCCACATTGTGCGCGCCGGGCATCGGCAGCACCCAGTCGCGGCCGTGCCAGGTGAAGCGCGCCTCCCACCCCGTGCCGGCGGGGGGCGGCTCGGGCGGCAGACCCGAGGTGTCGATGACCACGCCTGTGGCCTTGGCCTTGAAGGCGCCGAAGAGGGCCTCAGCCTCGGCCTTGGGGAAGTGATCGCTGGAGGCGTTGGTGACGATGACATGGCGGGGCGAGAGGCCCATCAGGGACTTGTCGGATTCATCGGCCTCCACCACCATCAGGCTGTCGGGCGAGGCGGAGGCGCGGACCGAGCCAATGCGCGTGCCGCCCTGCTCTAGGCCGACGATCTCTGCGCCGTTGACGATGGCCGGGTCGCGTCCGCAGGCGGTGAGGAGGTGGCCGAGGAGGGCGGTCACGGAGGATTTGCCGCAGGTGCCGGTGACGGCAATGAGTTCGTGGCCCTCGGCGAGCTTGGCGAGGGCAGCGGCGCGGTGCAGGAGGGGGCAACCCAGGCGCCGGGCGGCCACGAGGTCGGGATTGTCCGCCTCGATGGCCGTGGAGTAGACCACCACCTGCCCGGCCTCGATGCCCGAGCCATCCTGCGGGGTCAGGCGCACGCCTTCGCCGCGCAAAGTCTGCAAGGTGGGCGTGTCGATGCCCTGGGCGCAGAGGCGGTCCGAGCCGCTCACCTGCCACCCCTTATCCAGGAAGGCCTGGGCCAGGGCGCTCATCCCCACCCCGCCAATCCCAATCAGATGAATCGAAGCCATTGCCGCGCCCTCCCGCTTAGTCCTGCCCGCCGCCGGTGGCGTGCTTGCCGGCCCAACTGGTCTGATGGGCCACACCGAGCATAATGCGCGCATCGGGGTCGGTCTTCACCCCGCGCGAGAAGATGCGCTGGAAACCCTGCATCATGTGCTCGGCCTTCTGCTCATCCATAAAGCCCACATCGAGCATTGCCTGGCGCCACTTGCGCATCAGGGCCTCCTTCGTGGCCTGGCTGGCCAACGAGACGGCCTCCTCCACGGGGCTGACGTAGGTGCCAGTGGCGGTGTAAAGCTCGTAGGCCACAATGAGCAGGGCCTGGGAGAGGTTGAGGCTCTGATAGTGCTCATCAACGGGGATGCGAATGAGGTGGGTGCAGCGGGCGATTTCGTCATTGTGCAGCCCTTGGTCTTCGCGCCCAAAGACGATGGCCACCGGCGCCTGCGCAGCCAGACGCAACACCTCCGGGGCCATCACGCGCGGGGTCTGGACCGTGGCGCGGTAGAGGCCGCCGCGGGCCGTGGTGCCAATGACGGCTGCGCAGTCGGCAATCGCCTCGGAGAAGGTGGACACCTCGCGCCGAGCATCGAGAATATCGGTGGCGTGGACGGCCAGACGTCGCCCCTCCTCCCAGCCATCGAGGATGCGCGGAGCGGCCAAGGTCAAGTGCCGAAGCCCCATATTCGCCATCGCGCGGCAGACGCTCCCGACGTTCCCGGAGTAAAGCGTGCCCACGAGCACCACGTGAATGTTATCGAGCGGATTCATCTTCAAGCCCTTCCTTATCCTATAGACTGCGCGCAGAGGGCCCGGGCCACGGCCGCCACGGCCTTAGGCCACGCGGCGAGGTCAGCCACGGAAACGACCTCGCGCGGAGAGTGGTTCCCCTCGGTGGCCAACAGCACCGGGCAGACCGGCGCGCGCCACCCCGCCTCGGGAAAGGCCCGCGCGTCGGTGCCAGCATAGTTGTAGACCTCGGTCTGCAGCGGCACGGGCGCGGCCAAGAGGCGGTCGCGCACCGCCGGCGAAAGGAGGACCGAGTTGTCCGACAGCGTCACCACCGCGCCCTGATCCATCGCCACGCCCATCTTCTCGGAGGTGTAGGTGACGTCGAGCACAATCACCGCATCGGCCGCGACCTCGCGCGCCAGCACCTTGGCCCCAAAGCCATTCACCTCTTCCATTGCCGTCGCCGCCAGGACCACATTACATTCGGCTAGGAGCGCGCTATGGTGCGCGTACCACTCGGCCACCAAGGCGCACCCAATGCGATTATCCAGGAAGGGCGAGGTGACCCGCCCCGCCTCCACGCGCCACACCGGCTCCCAGCAGAGGCGATCGCCCTTGGCCACCGCCGCACACGGCACGTCAAGCAGGACCGTCAGGGCCATCGTCCGCGACCACGCCTCCGGCGGGGCCTGTAGCGTACCCATCACCTTTCCGGCCGCGCACTTGAGCACCACCCGCTCGCCACCCGCCGGGTGAATGCCTCCCAGCGTCAGCACCGAAAGCTCGGTGGGCGAGCGGACGGCCTCGACGATAAACCCGGGACTATCGGCGTGGGCCACCAGCAAAATCGTATCACTCTTCTTGCGCTCTCCCGGCTCGGCCACCACCGCATAGGCCCCCAGCCGCCGCGTGTCCAACCCCTGCTCCCGCCAACAGGTCAATAACACCTCAAAGACCTCCCCCTCGTCCCCCGGGGTCGAATGTAACGCGCACAATCGCTCTAACAAATTCAGTTCCATAGCCGCACAGTATAGCACAGCCGCGCGGGGAGACCACAAAGAAACGCGGAGATTCATGGGAGGAACACGCCAGACCAAGCCGAGCACGTCGAAATAGGCCATGTAGGAAACCACAAAGAAGCACGCCGAGAACGCCGAAAGACACGCAGGATTTAACCACAAAGAAGCACAAAGAAACACAAAGAAACGCACGCCGAAATAGGCCATGTGGGAACCCGCAAAGAAGCACGCCAGGCACGCCGAAAGACACGCAGGATTTAACCACAAAGAAACACAAGAAACACAAAGAAACGCACGCCGAAATAGGCCATGTGGGAAACCGCAAAGAAGCACGCCGAGCACGCCGAAAGACACGCAGGATTTAACCACAAAGAAACACAAAGAAACGCACGCCGAAATAGGCCATGTGGGAAACCGCCATGAAGCGTTTCACCTCACGCGAGCGAAGCGAGCACCTCACGGCCCGAAGGGTCAGAGGGCCACCTCGCGCGCCGGAGGCGCCGGGATGTGCTATAGTGTGGGCGTAGCAGTGCGTTATCGGCAAGGAAAGGATGGACATGGCACGCGAGAATTGGACCTCTTCGATTGGTTTCATTTTAGCCTCGGCGGGATCGGCGATTGGCCTGGGAAATATTTGGAAGTTCCCGTATGTGGCCGGGGAGAATGGCGGGGGTTCATTTGTGCTGGTGTATGTGCTGTGTGTGGCGTTGATTGGGTTGCCGGTGATGTGCGCGGAGATGCTTATTGGCCGCCACACGCGGCGGAATGTCATCAACGCCATGGGGAAGGTTGAGTTGATTGCGCACGATCGGCGGACGCGTTGGGTACTCTGCGCCTTGGCTGGAGCCATGACCGCACTCTTTGTGGCGCAGGGCGCGTGGGCGCTCGTGGCGGCAGGTTTCTTTGCGATGTGGAGCTTTTGGAAGAAGGGCTTTGCGGCATTGGGTTGGGTGTGCACCGGGGTGGCGCTGGCCATCCTCTCCTACTACGCGGTGGTGGGCGGCTGGATCGTCGACTACATCTGGCGAGCCGTCTCAGGGACGCTCTGCCTCACTGGAGAGACCACAGCGCAGGCGGCGGCCGACTCCGGGGCGATCTTCGACGCTTACATCACCAATCCGTGGCGTGTGCTGGTGGGCTTTGTCATCTTTATGGGGCTGACCGGCGCGGTCATCCTGGGGGGCATCCAATCGGGCATCGAGCGGGTGAGCAAGGTGCTGATGCCGGCGCTGTTGGTGCTGCTCTTGGTGGTGATTGTGCGAAGCGTGACGCTCCCCGGGGCGATGGCCGGGGTCTCCTTCCTGCTCAAGCCGACGGCGGCGGGCTTTTCGCCGCGCGTGCTGCTGATGGCGCTGGGGCAGGCCTTCTTCTCGCTCTCGCTCGGGATGGCCATTACGGTCACCTACGGCTCCTATCTGCACCGCGACCACAACGTCCTGCGCGCAGCTGGCTGGGTGGCGGTGCTCGACACCTTGGCCGCACTCCTTGGGGGGCTGGCCATCTTCCCGGCCGTCTTTGCCGCGGGGTTAAGTCCTTCGGGCGGCCCGGGGCTCATCTTCGGCGCGTTGCCGGCCACCTTCAGCGCGATGCCGCTAGGGAATGTTTGGGCGGCGTGCTTCTTCTTTATGCTCCTCATCGCGGCGGTGACCAGTTCTGCCTCGCTCCTAGAGTGCGGCGCCACGGTCTTCATTGAGCGCCTTCGGCGGGGCCACCGGCGCGGATCGCGGCGTACGGCAGTGGCCATTGGCTTTGCCTTCTGTACGGCTTTTGGGCTGCTCACCGTCTTTTCCACGGCGAATTGGGAGATGTTGCCGGGGTTAGAGCGGGCCGTGCGCGCGGGGCTAGGCGCTCTGGCGCAGGGCAGTTGGTTTGATACGCTCGACAACTTTGCCTCGAACTGGGTGCTCCCCTTCACCGCCCTGGGCATTGCGCTCTTGGTGGGATGGGCCTGGACCCCGCGCCGGGCCGCGAGCGAGTTGCTCGCCTCAGGCGAAGAGCCCAAGTTGCCGCGTTGGTTCCTAGCCTTTGGTCACTACGCCCTGGCCGATTGGGCGCAGGGCCGCAAGGGCTTTCCAATGATGCTCTTGGTGCTCTGGGGCGTGCTCATCCGCTGGGTGGCCCCCATTGCCATTGTGCTCGTCTTCCTCAACTCCACGGGCGTGCTCGACTTTACCAAGGGCGAAAGCGCGCCCCCTGCCCAGGAGGCTTCGCCGTGACGCAAAAGCTTCTCTGTCTGCTCGCAAGCGCACTCTGCGTCCAAGGGCTCAGCGCGCATTTGGCCCCGAAAGAGGCCTACCAACCGATTATCGATGCCAAGCCCTTCGGCGAAATCGCCCGCGAAGCGACCACCGACCTCGTCACCCTCGCCGAAGAGCAGAAGCAAAAAGAGGCCATCGCCCAGAAGTTCCGGATGTGTGGTATCACCGATATGCCCGATGGCACACGCAAGATTGCCTTCTTAGACGAGACCTCCGGCTCGGTGGGCTCCTACCTGCTGGCCGTGGGCGAAACGCAGAATGGCTTTACCCTCATCTCCGCCGATTACGATCGCGAATATGCCACCCTCACCAAGGATAATCTCACCTTCACCCTTGGGCTGGGCAAGGGCCTCATCGATCAACCGCCCGAGGATCTTGCTCCGCAGCCGGAGGTGCAACTCATTGATGTGCGCAAGCCCTCGGCCGCCGCCCCGGCCCCAGCCTTGGCCGGAAATAAGCGCCTCTCCTTCCGTCAGCGCCTCCTGCAGCGCCAAGCCCAGAAGGCCGAAGCGGAAGAGAGTAAGCGCCAAGAGATGGTCAAGCATGTAGCTTCGGAGGCTGGCGAAGAGGTCAAGAGTAAACTCGCCCGGCGCGTGCAGATCGAGCGCATCAAGCAAGGCCTAGCCCCCACCGAGCCCATCATGCTGACCCCCGAAGAGGATGCCGAGCTCGAGGCCGCAGGCGCCTTTGCCGAGCGCGCCCCTGCAGCCGATGAAGCGCCCGCCGAAGCGGCTCAGCCGCTCCTCCAAGGGCTTGAACAACCGGAGAACCCAGAATGAGCAAGCCCTATCCGCAGCCGACCGCCGAGGCCATTGAGGCCGAAGTCAACCGGCTCAAGCCGCGCTACGAGGCCTTTATGCAGGCCAACGGCGAAGCGCCCGACCCCGCGCAGTTGCGCGACTGGGCCACTGAAAACCTGCGCGAGCAGATTATCCTAGAGTGCGAGGCCAAGGCCGCCGGCAAGACCGTCGACGCGCTGATGAAGGCCATCGTGGCCGAGGTGCCGGCCGTGACCGTGGAGGAGGCACGCGCTTACTTCAAGGCGCACCCGGATGAGTTCATCGCCCCCGAGCGCGTCCGCGCCCGCCACATTGTCCTGCACCGGCAGGAGCACGAGCCGGCCGAGGCGATGACCACGCTCCTGAACCTACGTGCCAAGCTCCTGACCAAGGAACTGACCTGGGCTGAGGCCGCCGCGCAAGTTTCGGCATGCGCGCAGGATGATCTGGGTGTTTTCCCGCGTGGGGCGATGGTCGAAGCCTTTGAGCAGGCCGCCTTCGCCGCCGAGGAGGAGACCATTACCGATGTGGTGGAGACCGAGTTCGGCTGGCACCTGATCTATGTGATTGCCCACCTGCCCGAGGAGCCGATGCTCTTTGAGGAGGTGAAGGAGCGCCTGATGGCCTCGATGCGCGAGGCGCGCGAGCGAGAGGCCTTGGAGCGCTTTGTTGATGACCGCAAAGCCTGCTTTAAGTAATTGGAGGATGACCTATGAAACGATCCACTCTGGCCCTGATTGCCACCCTAGCCTCCGGCTTGGCCGTTGCCGCCCCGGAGCTGAACCTCGCCGGCCAATGGTCGGTACAGTTATCCGACAACTCCACGCACGCCGTCACGCTACCTGGGACGTTAAGCGACGCCAAGCTCGGACCCGCCGCCACAAAGGCGGTCTATGGCGCACTTACGCCCCGCCACCAATATGTCGGTAACGCCGTCTACACCAAGACCTTTACGGTCACCCCCGAGATGTCCGGCGATTACGAGCTTTTCCTCGAGCGCGTGATGTGGAAGAGCACCCTCTCGCTCGATGGCCAGCCGGTAGGCTCCTGCGATTCGCTGGCCACGCCGCATGTCTACACCCTGCGCGCGGCCGACCTCACCCCCGGTCAGCACACCCTCACCCTCGCCATCGATAACAGCCGCATCTACCCCATTGGCGAGAAGAGCCACAGCTATGGCGATTCGATGCAGACGCGCTGGAATGGTGTCATTGGTCAGGTGGTGTTGCGCCCGGTGAACCCGTTGCGCAAGGCGCGGATCTTTGCGCCCTATGGTCAGGTCGCCACCGTGGAACTGCCCGAAGGCGTGAACGCGGCCGAAGTGCGGGCCAACGTGCCCGGTGTGACCGATGTACGTGTTTCGGCCGAGGGGCGAAAGCTGCGTGTTACCCTGCCCAACGCCAAGCCGTGGAGCGAGTTCTCCCCCACGCTCTACACCCTCAAGCTCGCCTGGCGCGGCCACACCCACACCCTGCGTTTCGGCTTCCGCACCTTTGAGCGCCGCGGCAACCGCGTCTACCTGAATGACCATCCCTTCTTTGTGCGCGGCAACACCGAGAACTGCCACTTCCCCCTCACTGGCTACCCGGCAATGGATAAGGCCTCCTGGCTCTCCATCTTCCGCAAGCTCAAGACCGAGGGCGTCAACCAAATCCGCTGCCACACCTGGGCCACACCCCAGGCCGCCTTCGATGCCGCCGATGAACTCGGGCTGCTCATCTCCCCGGAGGTCCTCTGGATTGACGGCTGGATGACGCGCGACTACCCCGACATCAAGGGCATCGGCAAGGGCCCCAAGGAGGTCGACAGCTTCGTCCGTGCCGAGCTCTTCCGCATTCTCGATGCCTACGGCAACGCGCCCTCCTTTTATTCATTGAGCGTGGGTAACGAGCTCGGCTCCTCGGACTTCGGGCTCCTTGGCGAGTGGATGGAGGCTTGCAAGGCCTATGACAACCGCCACCTCTATGCCGCCTCCTCCGCGCGCCAGATCTCCAAGGGCGATGACTTCTTGGTCACCCACGCCTATCCCGGCATTGGAATGGTCCGCGAGTGGCGGCGCGAGGGCACCGACTGGGATTACGAGAGTGCCTACACGCGCACCAAGCTCCCCACCGTCGCCCACGAAATCGGCCAGTGGCCCGTCTTCCCGGAGTTCGACCGCGAGATTCCCAAGTACACCGGGCTGCTGCGCCCCTGGAACCTCGAGGGCCTGCGCGAGGAGAGCGCCAAGGCCGGCGTGCTGCGCTTCAACCGCGCCTACGCCCGCGCCTCGCTGATGACCTGCCTGCTCATGTACAAAGATGAGATCGAGAGCTTTATGCGCACGCCCTCCTGTGCCGGCCTCCAGCTCCTAGGCATCCAGGATTACTCCGGCCAGGGCGAAGCGCTCATCGGTTGGTTCGATTCCTTCTACGACCGTAAGCCCGGCGCCGAGCAGGCCGTCCCCGTGGGCAACTACTTCGCCCCGGTCGCCTGCCTCGCCCGCTTCCCCAAGTACACCTGGCACGCCGGCGAAACCTTCACCGCCAAGCTCGTCATCCACAACTATAGCCAGGGCACCTACCGCGCCACGCTCCCCTGGCGCCTCGGCTCAGCCGAAGGCGAGGTGACCGTCGAGGTCCCCGAGGGCTCGGTCCAGACCGTCCACACCCTCACCCTGCCGCTCAAGGGCCTTGCGCCCACCCTCCCAGCCAAGCTTGAGCTCACCTTCGGCAACAACCGTTGGCCCCTCTGGGTCTACCCCGAGCAGATTGCCGACTCCATCCCCAAAGGCGTGGTCTTCACCGATGACCTCTCCGAGGCCCAACGCGCCATCGCCGAGGGGAAGCGCCTCCTCTTCGATGCCTCCGCCTGTGCCAACCCCAAGGCCACCCTCTTCTCGGCCTTTATCCCCGTCTACTGGGGCACCACCTGGTTCCCCGGCCAGCGCGCCACCACCCTCGGCATGGTCGTCCAAGCCAAGAGCCCCGCCTTCGCCGCCTTCCCCACCGACGATTGGCAGGATTGGCAGTGGAAGCACCTGATCAATGGCGCCACCACCTTCCGCCTCACCGGCACTGACCCCGACTTCACCCCCTTGGCCATGCCGATTGTCGACTTCCACAAACCCGCCCTCGCCGCCGTTCTCTTTGAGGCGCAAATTGGCAAAGCCAAGGTCCTCGTTTCGGGTATCAACCTCGCGGCCAACCGCCCCGAAGCCAAGCAGCTCCGCCGCTCGCTCCTCGACTATGTCGCCTCGGCCGCCTTTGCCCCCAAGGGCTCCATCGATCCAGTCGCCTTCAAGGGCCTCTTCCACGATGCCCGCTCCAGCCTCCCCCCGCGCCCGGCCGAATACGCCAAGGCCGTTGCCTACTTCGAGTGCGCCGCCCTGCGCGATGGTCGCCAGGCCGATATTCCCTGGAGCAAGCGCCTCGACCGCGCCGAGCTCGCCGCCGGCGCCTACACCCTCTCCGGCGAAGGCCTGCGCACCTGGGCCGACAAGGATGGCAAGTATTGGGTGGCCAACAAGCTCAAGCTCACCCTCACCGGCGCAGCCAATGTCCGCGGCAAACTCCTTATCCGCTTCCGCGACCCCGATTCCGGTGGCAAGCGCACCGCCCGCGGCACCTTCGATGGCAACCGCACCTTCTCCATCCCGCCGCACGGAAAATCCGCCCAAAACCCCACCGGCGCCTACACCCTCACCCTTCCGGTGGACATGGAAGACTTCCTCGACGGTAAACTCGAGCTCTCCCTCGAAAAGACCGGCGGTCCCAACCTGATGATTGACCGCGTCATCCTTCTCCCCAACGACTAATGGGCAATGGACGATAAGCGATAGGCGGGGCTGCTCGCTACGCTCGCAAAGGACAGACGGCGGAGGACTGATGAAAAAGTCCTCCGCCTCTTTGTCGCGCCTCTTCGTTCTCCGTATTGTCTTGCACCCGCCCTCCTTTCACAGCCGCAGGGCCCCTCCAGCAAGCGCAGCGAGCACCTCCCGCGCCGCAGCACCCTTATCCCGGAAATTTCCGGGATAAGGGTGTGCAGAAGGAAAGGAACGGCGGCGCGGATTATCACGCGGCACGGAGAGAACTAACCGCTCGGCGGAGCGCAACTAATAAGACCCCGTCTTATTGGTAATAAGGCCCCGTCTTATTGGCAACAAGACGGGGCCTTATTCATTCAAGTCGCTCGGGAAGCGAGTTAACCCAGCGCGGAAGTGTGATATGATGGCGGTGCTTGAACGGTTGAAACTGTCTCATGTGAAAGGAGTATGTGGTCAACCGCTATTGTAGCGGAAACTGAAAAGTCTCCCACTTCTTTTTTCACTTCCCGAGATTTATTTTTCCCTACTGCTCATTGGCCTCGTTCCCTGTTGGGGAGGATTTATCCCGGAGATTTCCGGGATAAGGATGACCGCAGGCGCACCTCACGCATTGTTTATGTTTATGGTATAGTATCAGCCTATGGATTTGAAGAAGAGGCAGTTGATGAAACCGTTGTTGATTGTAATGAGTGCTCCGAGTGGGGCCGGGAAGAGTACCTTGTGCGACCTGTTGTTGCAGGACTTTCCGGAGATTACCTACTCGGTCTCGTGCACCACGCGTGCGCCCCGTGGGATGGAAGAGGATGGCGCGGATTACTTCTTTGTTTCGCAGGCGAAGTTCGACCAGTTGGTGGCCGAGGGGAAGTTGCTCGAGCACGCGGTGGTTCATGGGAATTGTTATGGCACGCCGGCCGATCCGGTGCGCGAGGCCTTTGCCGAAGGGCAGAGCGTGCTGATGGATATTGACGTGGTGGGCGCTGCAGCCGTGCGCGAGACGATTGCCCAATTGCCGGAGGATGATCCGCTACGCACAGGCTTTGTGGACATCTTTATTGAGCCGCCGAGTATGGAAGAGCTGGAACGGCGACTCGTTGGGCGTGGCGAAGATTCGCCCGAAACGATTGCCTTGCGCCTGCAGAATGCACAAGGGGAGATGGACCGCGCCGGCGAGTTCCGTTACCGCGTGGTCAATGATGAACTCTCCGTGGCCTACCGCCGCATTCGCGACATTCTGTTGGTGCGCGGTGGCGAACTGTAAGCGAGGTGTTCGATGGCAACAGCCCCCCAGCATACGACTCAGCCGCCCAAGGTGCTTTTGGGCGTGACCGGCGCAATTGCCTGTTATAAGGTCTGCTCGTTGGTGCGGCTGATGGTCTCGCGCGGCTGGCAGGTGCAGGTAATTGCCACCGCACACGCGCTCGACTTTGTGGGCGAGATTACCTGGCGAACGCTCTCGCAGCGGGCGGTCGAATGCGATGCCTTTGCGCCGAACAGCGATTGGCATCCGCGCCACATTGCCCTGGCCGATTGGTGCGATCTCTTCCTCGTGGCGCCCTGTTCGGCCAATACACTCGCGAAGTTGGCCCATGGGCTGGCCGACAACCTACTCACCGAGACCGCGCTCGCGCTGCCGCCAGAGAAGCCCTTGTGGGTGGCGCCCTCAATGAATACGCGTATGTGGGAGCACGCGGCTACGCAGGCGAATGTCAAGACCTTGCAAGCACGCGGCGTGCAGGTTTGCTTGCCCACGGCCGGGGAGCTGGCCTGCGGTGTCACCGGCGCGGGGCGGTTGCCAGAACCCGAGGCGCTGATGGCGGCCTTGGTGGATTGGGAAGCGAGTCGTGCGCTATGAAGTGTGAACTCTGCCATAAAAACGAGGCCGAGACGGTCATCTTCCGCGAGCGACCGGGGAAGGCGCGCGAGGAGCTCTATGTCTGCCGCCCCTGTGCCGAGCGCGAAGAGGTCTTTGGGCAAGAGCGCGGCATCCAAGTGGCTGCGATGGAGGTTTCGCCAGATGACCTGCCCCCAGGCATCAACCCCGGTCTGCCCCCCGGCGGATCGGACGAAGGGTGGTCGCCCCCGAAGCCGCCGCCGGAAGCCCTCCACGAACTGGGTAAGATGTTCGACCAACTCTCTTCCTTGCTCTCGAGCACGGGCGGCAATCTGGACGAGGCGCGGTGCCCCAAGTGCGGTCAAGCGCTGGAGGAGATTCGCGCCTCCGGGTTGGTGGGGTGCCCCAAGTGCTACGAAGTCTTTCGCGAGGCGATTGCGCCGCTCTTGGCCGAACTCAACGACTGCACAACCTTTGGCGGCACTTTTGGAGTGAATAAGCGGATGGATGGCCAAGCGCAACTGCAGGCCCTCAAGCGCGCCCTGGCAGATGCCATCCAGCGCGAAGACTACACTGCCGCCAAGCAGCTGAAGGCGGAGATTGAGGCGCTCAAGCGCGCACTCGGCGGTAACGAGCAGGGAGGGGCCCATGACGCTTAAAGATCTGCTCAAGCCAACGCCCACCGAGCGCGGACAGATTTGCCTCTGCGCACAATTTGCCTTTGTCCGCAACCTGGAACGTATGCCCTTCCCGGACCGGATGAAGGAGGCCGATCGCGTGCGCCGCTCGGCCCAAATCATCGCGCAGCTCGAGCACCTTCTGCCTGGCATTGAAAACTTGACGCCCACCCTTGCAGAGGCGCAAGCCCACCTGGCCGTGATGCTCCTCACGGCCCCCGAGAGCCGTCTACCGGGCTACGCGCTGCTCTATCTGGACAAGCCCGAAGGGGTCGATGCCCCCATCTGGTGCGAAGTGATGGGGGCAAACCACCTGACCTTCTCGGTCATTGCCACCTCGCAACAACTCTCGCCGACGGATTACGACACGCTCACCGAACAATTGCAGCGCTTCGTGGATAAACTCGAACCGCACTTCGGCTTTGCCCGCACCGAGCGCTTTGGGTATTTGACGCGTCAGTTGACGCTCACCGGCTCGGGCTTCCGGTTGCGCGTGTGGCTCCATTTGGCCGGGCTGATGCACTTTGACCACCTGCGCGAACTGGAGAATGCAGCCACCTTTGCCGACCTGCGCATTGATACCAACAACGATGTTGGCTCGCAACCGCCCCCTGGCGCGCTCTGCATCCTCTTCAATGGTCGCTCGCTGCGCGATAATGCCGTGGATGAGGCGCGTGCGCTGCAGCGTTTCCTAGGGAGCGTTATCCGCCAAGAGCGTAACGCACGCCAGCGCTTGCTCCTGGAGGAGCCCTATGTGCTGCTTGACATCGTCAGCCGTCTGCAGGCCAACCTCCATGCCACGTTGATGGTCACCCCCGATGAGTTATGCGATAGTCTCTCGGACTTCTACCTGGCCTGGGACCTGGCGGCCATCACCCCCAAGCAACGCCCCCGCCTCATCCCCCCCATGATCTCCGCGCTCATGTTCGATGACGACCACCTCTCCCACTTGCCCCTCCACCGCCTGCTTGAGGATGTCTACCTACCGCCGCCGGTGCGCGACTTCCCCCCTTGGCGTAAGGCTGCCACACGTGCCATCTGGATGCGGACCTTCCTCGACTTCTCTATCTCGCGTAGCTTCAAACGGAGGGCGCTACAATGAACCTCGCCATGCGCCTTCTAATTGGGTGCGCGTTCGCGGCGTGCCTCGGCACGCAAGCCTTGGCCGAAAGCGCTATCGAAGGCCTCTCGCCCTTGCAGATTCTCCTGCAGGCTCGCCTAATGTTCCCGCGCGAACAACTGACTATCCGCGGGCGCGTGGGCACCGCCGAACAGCGCGGCCAGCACGAAAAGCTCTTTCCCTATACCCTCAACCTCGATTGGAGCGGCGCCACCCCCCTCGCCCACTGCCGGCTCTACGCCCTAGAGGGCTCTGGCGAGGCGCCCCTGCAGGAGGCTGAAATGACGCGCGTTGAGGGCGCGCCTCACCTCACCCTCATCGCCTCCGATGGGCAACGCATCACCCAAAGCCGATTGAACACTCCAATTGCCGAGAGCGACCTCACTTGGATGGATTTGGCCTTCGACTATCTGTGGTGGCAGGACCTGCGCCGCGTCTCCGATGCGGAGTGCCACGACCGGGAGATCCCCCAGCGCGTCAGCGGCCGCGCTGCGGCAGTCATCGAAGCTCGGCCGCCAACGCCCATTGCCGGACTTTCGGCCGTGCGCATCTGGGTGGACGAGGCCACAGGTAACCTGTTGCAGACTGCGCAACTGGATGAAGCCGGGGCGGTGGCGCGCCTGATGTATGTGCAGAAGATTGGGCGCGAGGAGGGGCGTTGGGTGCCGCGCGAATTTCGCATCAAGCGTACGGGGTCACGCCGCATTACGCGCCTAACCGTCACATCCATCGCATCCGAAAGCTTCTCTGTGGAGGAAAACGCCTATGACTAACCCCCGCGACCACCGCATTCTGGTCTTTTCGGACTTCCAAAACCGCGTAATTACCTCATCGTTGACGCTGCTATGCTGCATCGCTTTGGGCGTGGGCGTGGTGATATTGATGGGGCTGCTCCTGCACGGCCTCGGTTACTTCCTGCATGTGGTCGGTCCCGTGATTGTCGCCTTCTTCCTAAGCCTGCTCACACGGCCGTGGTATGCGCGGCTGAAGAGTTGGTTGGGCGGACGCGAAGTGCTCGCCGTCTGCGCCTTTACCCTCTCGTTCCTTGTGCCGATCGCGCTGCTCTGTTGGTTCTTCGGGGCCTTCTTGGTCGAGCAAGGGACAAGTGCTGCACAGACCTTTCCGGCGGCCTTGACGAAGCTGCGTGCACAGTTGCTTGAACGCTTCCCGGAGGCCAAGGAACTGCTCCAGGAGGTGTTGCCGAACCTCACCGGGTTGCTTGCGGCCGATGGTTCGTTCTCCCTGACCAAAGTGCTCGATTGGGCCGGCAAGGGGGTCCATGTGGGAGGGGCGGTCTTCTCGGCCGGGTCGGCCTTCTTGCTGTGGCTGCTAACCTTCTTCTACTGGATCATCTTTGTGATGCAGAAGCCGCTGACCGGGGAGGCCTTTGCCGAGCATCTTCCCTTCCTCAGCGCCCATGGGAGAACCGCCGTGGCACGCTACTTCCTGCACTTTAACGACATCATCGTCTCCTACTTCCGCGGGCAAATGATCGATGTCATTATCCAAGGCTTTCTCTACGGTACGGCCTTCCAACTCATTGGTCTACCCAATGGCTTCATTCTCGGCTTCATCCTTGGGCTGCTCAACCTGATGCCCTATCTCGGCGTCCTCTCCGGACTGTGCGTGACCCTCCCCATTGCCTTCTTCCACGGCGGCCTGGGTTACACCTGCGTCCTCCTTGCCATCATCTGCTGTATCCAAACCTTTGATGGTTATGTGATGCAGCCCTACATCCAGGGTAACCGGATGAAGCTCTCAGCCTGGCAAATCGTCTTCGCCATCCTCTTTTGGACGCAACTCGGCGGATTCCTTGGGCTTCTGCTCGCCATTCCGCTAACCGCCTTCGTCAAGGCCTCGTGGGGGGAATGGCGGGCCTCCTCCGAACGCTTTGTGGCCGGTGCGAGCGCCCCCACGCCCCCCACCCCCTAACTGAATAGGACACTTTCGCTATGCCAACGCTCCTCTCTGCACAATGGATGACCGGACTCCTTGCCGGGGGCTTGGCCCTGCCTGGCGCCTGGCTTTTCTTCCCTGCCGCCGCCACGCAGGTGCGCCGCTTGCCGCGCGCGCCCTTCCTCGGCATCGCCCTCTCGACGCTCTGCTGGATCTGGGTGGGGCTGGGACTCTGGTTCCATCCGGTTGACCTCCTCGCCTTCCTCACGCCTGGGCGGCTGCTCTGCCTGACAACCCTCTGCGCCATTCTCTCGCCGCTGCTTCTGCAGAACCTGCTCTGTGCGCGGGCTATCGGGGGGCTACTCATGCTCTGGCCGATGCCGATCATCCTGGCCGTACGCGACCAGGTGACGCTCTGGCGTTTGGTGCCTGTCACCCTCGGTTACGCCAGTCTCACCTTCGGCATGTTCGTGGTCTTTTATCCCTGGCTCTTGCGCGTAGTCTGCGATTGGATTGCCGAACATCCGCGTCTGCGCCAAAGTTTTGCTGGGCTGTTGCTAGGCGCGGCGGCCCTCACCTTGATAACGCTCTGCACCCTTGGAAAGGTGGTTGGTCAATGAGCATTCTCTTCCGCTATGTGTGGCGAACCTTCGCCGTCCCGGCCAGCATCTGTCTGCTGGGACTTTGCTCGCTCACGCTGCTCTTTATGAGTTTCGACCTCATCAGCGCTTGCTTCGACCCCAAGGCCAATGTCACCTTCCAGGTGGCCATCGACTTCCTCTTCGGCACCCTCTCAATGTACCTTGAGTGGCTCCTGCCGGCAGTTTTTCTTCTCTCCACCCTCTACACCATGTGGCAACTCTGCCGCCATAGCGAACTCATCGCGATGCGTGCCAGCGGTATTGGCCTCTCCACCGTCGCCGCCCCCATCCTGCTCACCGCCGCCCTCGCGGCCCTTGCCTCCTTCGCTAACACCGAGCTCTTCAAACCCGCCGCCGCCGCCCGCGCGATGGTTATCAAGAACTCCGACTTCCGCGAAACCGGTCGCGATCCCCTTCGTGGCATCGGCTACGCCGCCCCAGGCAATACTCACATCTGGATCATCGGCGAAATGTCTCCGGATAAGCCCGAGGAACTTTCCAATGTCCGCCTCACCTTCAACCGCCCCGATGGCTCGAAGGACCGCACCTTCGTTGCGCCCAAAGCACGTTATCTCGATGGCGTCTGGTGGCTCCTAGGCGGCCTCACCATCACCTACTACGACGAGCTTGACCAGGTCATCGCCCCGCCCGAAGGTTGCCCCTCCGCCCTCCCCGCCAAGCCCTTCTATGCCCTCGGCGAAACGCCCCGCCAAATCCTCATCCAGAACTCTGCAGCGGACCTCTCCTCGGCTACAGACCGTAAGCTCAATCGTAAGTTGCGCAACCAAAGCGGTCTCACCCGCCGCCAGAAGAACGAGGATTCCTACGTCACCTACAACCACTACGCCGCGCCCCTCTCCATCGTCCTGGTTACCCTCTTCGCGATCCCCGCGGGGATCGCCTCCGGGCGGCAGTCGGTCTTCCGCGGCATCTTGCTGGCGCTCTCGCTCTTCCTGGCCTACTACGCGCTGACGGCCCTCGCCATGCTGCTAGCCAACCACGGCATTCTCAAGCCAGCCCTTGCGGTGATTCTGCCCTCTTGTCTCTTCGGTGCGGCAGCGGCCGTCCTCTTCCGAAAACTTCCCTAATCGGAGCTCACGCTATGTTAGAAGCTCGTGCCACGATGCGCGGCGTTCCGGGCGATGCCGCCCGGCGCCGGGGCCTGCGTAAGATCTTCATTCCCATCCTCGCCTTTGGAACCCTCTTTGGCGTCGGCATCGGGGCGGTGCTCGCCGCGGCGGGTGTGCTCCCCTGGCCGCTCGGCGCGCTCTGCATTTTGCTGGCCATCGCCGGCTTCTTCTACTACTCGCGCACCCAACCGACCCTCGTTTATGGCTACTTCAAGGGCGCGCGCGGCGAAGAAATCGCGGCCGGGGAGCTCTCCCACCTGCCCGATAGTTGGACCGTCTTCAATGGCCTGCTCCTGCCGAATGGCCGCGACATTGACCACGTGGCCGTTGGCCCGCAGGGCGTCTTTGTGATTGAAACGAAACACTGGAGCGGCGAAGTCTCCATTGATGCCGGGCAGATTTTGGCCAATGGTCGCCCGATTGACAAGTCGCCCGTTCTCCAGGTCCGCCATGCACTCGTGGCCGTGGCCCAGGAGGCTGAGATTCCGCAGGAGCAGCTCCACGGCGTGCTCTGCTTCATCGGCCACAAGTTCGAGAATGGCCCCGAGCGCGCCGACGAGATCCTCGTTTGCTCCCACTTGAGCTTGGTGCAGGCGCTCACCGCCCTGCCCGCCACCCTCTCTCCCACCGAAATCGCCCAAGTTGTCTCCCGCCTCGGGCGATTGAATATCACCGAAGGACTCTAATGATGAAGTCGTTCTCCCTCGTCCTCGCCGCCAGTCTCTGCGCCCTGACTGCCCTCGCCGCGCCCCTGGCCCCCGAGCCGGTCTATCCCGAAATTGCCCGCCGCGTTGTCCGCCAGCTCAACACCACCCACCTCTCTGGTGAACGCTTTGGTGACCACCTCTCCGCCGTCGCCTGGACCAACCTCGTTGATGCACTGGACTTCGACCGCACCCTGCTCACCCAAGCGGATCTCAAGCGCCTTGATCCCCTGCGCACAACCCTCGATGATGCCCTCGCCACCGGCGACCTCGCCTTTGGCTACGACCTGATGGCCTTAGTGCGCGAGCGCCTGGCCCAGCGCTGCGACTACGCCGAAGCCCTGCTCCAGGACCCGGCCACCTTCGACTTCTCGGGCGACGAGAACTACGTCTGGAAGCGCCGCAAGGCTGAGCGCCCTGCCGATGCTGCCGCCCAAAAGCAGCTCTGGCGCGCAGCCCTGCGCAATGAACTGCTCGCCATCACCCTGGCCAAGGAGCTTGATGCCGAAGAGAAGGCCGAAAAGCCGGCCGACGAAAAGCCCAACTATGACACCGAGGATCTCTCCCAACCCGCCGAGGAGGTCATCCGCAAGCGCTATCGCACCCTGCGCGATGCCTATGGCGAGATGGATTCCGAAACCGTCCTCCAGCGCACCCTCTCGGCCGTTGCCAACGCCTACGACCCGCACACCGACTACATGTCCCCGATGAACTTCGAGGACTTCAGCATGGAGATGAACCTCACCCTCTGCGGCATCGGCGCCACCCTGCGCTACGATGACGGCACGGTGCGTATCACCGAGCTCATGCCTGGCGCGCCCGCCGCCCGGGACACCCGCGATATTCGCCTCCAGGAGGGCGACCGCATTATTGGCGTGGGGCAGGGCGATGGTCCCATCGAGGACATCCAACACAAGCCCCTCAACCGAACCGTCCGCAAGATCCGCGGCCCCAAGGGCACCAAGGTGGTCCTGCGCGTCATCCCCGTCTCCGACAAAACTGGCACCCGCACCAAACTCGTTGACCTCATTCGCGATGAAATCAAGCTTGAGGAGCAGGCCGTCACCGGCTGCGTCCAGCGCCTGGAGAACGACCGCCGCCTCGGATACGTCCGCATTCCCGCCTTTTACGCCGGGGCCGTCTCGGGCGATACGGGGGCCGATGCGCGCTCGATGACCCGCGACCTCCTGCACTACATCCAGCAGTTCAACGCCGAACATGTCGACGGCATGGTCATCGACCTGCGCAATAACGGTGGTGGCTCCCTCCTTGAAGCCCTTTCGATGACCGGTCTCTTCGTCACCGGCCCGGCCGTCCAAGTTCGCGATGCGCGCTCAGTGCAGGTCCTTCCCGCCCAAGGGCAAGTGGCCTTCAATAAGCCGCTCGTGGTCCTCACCAACCGCAACTCCGCCTCCGCCTCCGAAATCGTTGCCTCCGCCCTTCAGGATTACGGCCGGGCCATCATTGTTGGCGACTCCAAGAGCCACGGCAAGGGCACCGTCCAAACCGTTCAGGGCCTAGGCGGCGACTCCAAGGTCTACGGCGCCGACCGCATCACCACCGCCTGCTTCTACCGCATCAATGGCGGCACCACCCAGTTGCGCGGCGTAGTGCCCGACATTGTCCTCCCCTCCCTCTACGATGCTCTCGAACTCGGCGAGGACCAACTCCCCGGCGCCCTCCCCTACACCACCGTCAACCCCGCCTACTACGCCAAGACCGCCGACCTCGCTCCCTTCCTCCCCCGCCTCAAGGCCGCCTCCGATGCCCGCTTGGCCAAGGACGAGCAGTACCTCGCCGCCCAGAAGCTCATCGACCACGTCCGCGAGGCCAACGCCGAACAGGTCGTCACCCTCAACCTTGAGAAGCGCCGCACCCGAATGCGCGCCGAGCGCCAACTCCAAAAGGCGCAGGACGACCTCCTCTCCGGCGCCCAGCGTAAGAAGCAAGGTCCTACCCCAGAGAACGACCCCGTCCTCCGCGAAGCCCTGGCCATCCTCTCGGACTTCATCGACCTGCGCGGCGGCCCCGATGAGCCGGTCAACACCAATGGCGACCTCGGCTCGCGCCTCTTCCGCATCTTCGGCGTCACAAGATAGTAGCCCACGAGGGACTATTGCGGATGAAGGAAGAAGACATGGCAAGCCGACAGCCGACAGCCGACAGCCGACAGCACGCAGAGCGACGGGCAGACCTTTGTCCTGAGGTGTGTGCTCCCCACGGCTCAGACGGCCCTTCCACGGTAAGCGCCAGCGCTGTCCGCTGTCCGCTGTCCGCTGTCCGCTGTCCGCTGTCCGCTGTCCGCTCCCCTGTGGATGTCAAGGCCCTGCCCGAAGCCGCGTTGCCTGCACTCGCCCAGGAGCTGCGCGAGCGGATGGTGGCGGTGGTCTCCAAGACCGGTGGCCACCTGGCCCCGAGCCTCGGCACCGTGGAGCTCACCCTCGCCCTCTGCCGCGTCTTCGACTTCCCGCGCGACAAGGTCCTTTGGGATGTAGGCCACCAGGCCTACGCCTGGAAGATGCTCACCGGCCGCAACGCCGCCTTCGACACCTTGCGCACCTTTGGCGGCCTGCGCGGCTTCCCCTTCCCCGCCGAATCGCCCTACGATGCCTCCATCGGCGGCCACGCCGGCGTAGCCCTCTCCACCGCCCTCGGCTTTGCGGCCGCCCGTGACCGCGACCCCGACCCCGCCACGCGCGAGCAGCACATCATCGCCGTGGTGGGCGACGCCTCCCTCACCAACGGCATCTCCCTAGAAGCCCTCAACGCCCTGCGCCACACCACCGAGCGCCTCATCCTTGTCATCAACGATAATGGAATGAGTATCTCCAAGAATGTCGGTGCCTTCTCCCGCCTCCTCGCCCGCCGCCTCTCTGGTCTGCGCTACAACCGTATCCGCGCGGCCGCTGAAGCCGCCGGCCACCGCCTCAACCTCTTCCGCACCAAGCACGTCTACCGCGCCCTCAAGGCCGCCCTCAAGCCCCTCCTCCTGCGCCAGCGCTCGGCCATCTTTGAGGATCTCGGCATCCGCTACCTTGGCCCCATCGATGGTCATGACCTGCCAGCCCTCACCGCGGCCCTCCAGACCGCTCGCGAAAGCCGCGTCCCCATCGCCCTGCACATCGCCACCGTCAAGGGCAAGGGCTACGCCCCCGCCGAGCGCAATCCCGCCAAATGGCACGGCGTTGCCCCCTGGGCCAAGGGCACCCAACCGCTCTCGACCGCGCACCCTAGTTGGTCGGCCACCTTCGGTAACGTCCTCCTCGCGCGCGCTGCTGATCCCCGCCTGGTGGCCATTACCGCCGCCATGCGCGATGGCACCGGGTTGAGTGACTGGTTCCGCCTCCACCCCACACGCGCCTTTGATGTGGGGATCTGCGAAGAGCACGCCGTCACCTTCGCTGCCGGCCTTGCCGCCGCCGGCTTGCGGCCCGTTGTCGCCCTCTACTCCACCTTCGCCCAACGCGCCGTCGATTCGGTGATGCACGACATCTGCCTCCCGGCCCTTCCCGTCATCCTCTGCCTCGACCGCGCCGGCATTGTCGGCTCCGATGGCCCTACCCATCACGGTCTCTACGACATTGCGATGCTCCGCGCCCTCCCCAACCTCACCCTCGTGGCCCCCTGCGATGAACCCGGCCTCGCGCGCGCCCTCGATGAAGCCCTCGCGCGCACCACCCCCACCGTCATTCGCTACCCCCGCGGCGCCACCCCCTCGCCCCTCCCGCCCAATCTCCCCCGCACCCCAAGCGCCTATCCCCTAGGCACCCCCCTCCTCCTCGCCCTAGGCACCACCTACGCCTGGGCCCGCGAAGCCTTCCCCGAGCCCCTCCCTGGCCGCGCCCCGGCCATCCTCCCCGTTGAAGCCATCAAGCCCCTGCCCGACTACCTCCCCGAGCTCAACGGCCGAGCCGTGATTACCCTGGAAGATGCCTCCGCCGCTGGCGGCTTCGGCGCAGCCATCGCCGAACACCACCAAGGCCCCCACCTCCTCCTCGGCTGGCCCGATGAGCCCATCGCTCAAGGCTCCGAAGCCGAACTCCGCCACGCCTATGGCCTCGATGCCCCCGCCCTCCGCCGCCGCGTCGCGGAGTTTTTAGCGATGTTCGTGTCAGCGAACCGTGGAAATTGATGAAAGATAATATGGCAAGCGGACAGCCGACAGCCGACAGCCGACAGCACGCAGAGCGACGGGCGGACCTCAGTTCCGAGATATGTACGCCCCACGGCTCAGACGGGCCTTCCACCGCGAGCGCCAGCGCTGTCCGCTGTCCGCTGTCCGCTGTCGGCTCTCCCCTCCCCGTCGTCCGCCTGCTCCCCGAGACGGTCGCCAACCAAATTGCTGCCGGCGAAGTGGTTGAGCGCCCGGCTTCGGTGGTCAAGGAGCTCGTCGAGAATGCCCTCGACGCCGGGGCCACGCGCATTGAAGTGAGCGTCGAACAGGGCGGGGCCAAGCTCGTCCAGGTGGATGACAATGGCTGCGGGATGGATCACGAAAGCGCCCGCCTCTCCCTCCAACGCCAAGCCACCAGCAAAATCGCCACGGTCCACGACATCACCCACATCGCCACCTTCGGTTTCCGGGGCGAGGCCATCCCCTCCATCGCCAGCGTCTCGCGCTTTATCCTCACCACCCGCCCCCGCAGCCAAGCCGATGCCACGCGCCTGACGGTCATCGGCGGCAAACTCGAGGAAGATGTCCCCGCCGGCCACCCCTTCGGCACCTCCATCACCGTCAGCGACCTCTTCTTTAACACCCCCGCCCGCAAGAAGTTCCTCCGCTCGGCCAATACCGAACTCGCCCGCATCCGTCAGGCCCTCGCCGCCGTCGCCCTCGCCCACCCCGCCGTTGCCCTCCGCCTCATCGCCGATGGCCGCGACCTCCTGCGCCTCCCCCAAGGTGATGCCTTGGAAGACCGCATCCGCGCCCTCCTCGGCCAGCCCACGGCCGACGCCCTCCTCCCCCTCGACCACACCTCCGGTCCCTTCCACATCCACGGCTACCTCTCCAAACCCGGCTATGTCCGCGGCGGAACCCCCGAGCAATTCATCTTCATCAACCGCCGCCCCGCCACCGCCCCCCAAATCCAAGTCGCCCTCCGCCAAGCCTGGCCCTTGCGCGACACAAAGCCCCTCGTCATCCTCTTCATCGACCTCCCCCCCGAAGAGGTCGACGTCAACGTCCACCCCACCAAACGTGAAGTTCGCTTCCGCCGTGGCAACCTAGTGGGCGACGCCGTTGCTCAAGCCATCGCCCGCGCCCTCGCCGCCACCTTCCCCGCCCCCGGCGCAGCCGCCTTCGACCACACCCTCCCTGCCGGTACTGCCCCAACCCAACCTCCGCCCACGCCGCAACCGCCCCCGCAACCCACGCAAGCGCTACAGCCTATCCCCCCGGCCTCCTCCCCCCTTGCGGCCAATCCCTTCCCGCCCTTCCCCCTCTCGCCGGTTGCCCCCCTCCCTACCCCACAGGCGCCCAAACCCCGCCAGCAGCACTTCGACCTCCCCGGACCCGCGCCCAAGGCCCCCGGCCAAGGACCCGCCGCCCCCACCGCCCCCTGGAAGTGGCTCCGCATTGCCGACATCCTCCAAGAACGCTACTGGCTCGTCGTCACCGACCAAGGCTACCTCGTCGTCGATGCCAAGGCCGCCCTTGAACGCATCCTCTATGAGCGCATCTTGGCCGACACCGAGCGCGCCCCTGCCACCCAGCCCCTGCTCATCCCCGAGACCCTTCGCCTCCCGCTCCTCGATGCCGAACGCGTCACCCGCTTCCTCCCTGAACTCCAAGCCGCCGGCTTCGACCTCTCCCCCCTCGACCACGAAACCTTCCTCATCAACACCCTCCCCGTCGCCTTCGCCGAGTTTCCCCCCAAGGAAGTCGTCGCCGACATTGCCGCCAACCTCGACCAAGGGAGCGGCCTCAAGCGCGCCAATACCTGGCGCCGCGAAGTCGTTGCCCGCGCCGCCGCCCGCGCCGCCGCAAACACCTTCCGCCCCAACTCCAAAGAGGCCGCCGAAGCCCTCATGGCCCAACTCGCCCAGTGCCAGCTCCCCTACGCCACCCCCCGCGGCAAACCCGTCATGCTCCTGACCTCCTACCGCGAACTCGAACGCCGCTTCCAGCAATAAGCCCCTCGCAAGCAGTTGCTCGGCAATCGCGTTTTCGTAAAGACCTCCCCTGGCAAAGCCGCCAAGGGAGTTTTCGAGAATATCTTGCTTCGCCCGAAATCCCATCATCGCGGTAAGGATGCCAACATCTGCAAGATACATCTTGAAACTTTCGCTCGTCTTATACACACTCAGCGGAATACGGGGCTCAACCGTGTTGAAGCACTGGATTGCCAAGGCCGACTCGCACAACCAATCAATGGAACTGGCAAACTTCCGCGCAGAACCACCACGCGCCACGGCCGAATACTTGAACTTCTTATTCTCTCGCGCCAGCTGTTCGGGCAACGAACGGTATCCCCTCACCTCCAAGCATGTTGCAACTTTTCAAGGGGTTGATTTTGAAAAAAGTGCAACTTTTCATAGGGTTGGCCTCTTCTAGCCCTGGCTGGGAGGCGCGGAGCGTATCCGAACTGCGCAGTCTGGACATGCCAAGAGAGCTCGCAACGCTCGCGATGACAGATGACGGATGACAGATAACAGAGCGCCGACGTGCCCAGAGGGCGCATCGGCCGAGGTGGAGCGCACCGCGCTCCCGAGGTGCAGGGCGAGAAGTCCGAGCGAAGCGAAGGAGCTATGTCAACAGCCCCCACTCAGCGGCGGCGGAGGAGGGCGCGGAGGCGACCGGAGATGAGGAGGTCGATGGGCCAGCCGATGAGGCGTTGGCACTTGAAGGAGAGTTTGCCGAGGGGGGAGAGGGCGTGGTAGTTGATGGAGGCGCTCTCAGGCATGTGGGTGGGGAAGGAGGTGGTGTCCTGGGAGGCGGTGGCGGGGGCGGCGTGGTAGAGGTGGATGAGGCCGGCGCGGACCCAGCGGCCCCAGTGGTCGCAGGGGGTGGCGAGGGGGGCGTTGGCGCGGAGGAGGGCTGCGGCGGCGGGGGCGGTGAGGGCGTAGCACTCGGCGTACATATCCTCGCGCGCGGGGTGGATGCCGGGGGGTAGCGGCGGGGCGGAGGTGTGGTTGGAGAAGAGGACAACTTGGGGCTGGGTGGGGTCGAGCCAGGCTTCGACGCGCCTGAGGGCAGCGGGGAAGTCGGGGGCGAGGAGGACGTCATCCTCCACCACGCAGATGGCGCGCCAGCCTTCGGCGAGCATGCGGCGGTAAAGGGCTTGGTGGGAGAGGGCGCAGCCAACCTCGCCAGGCATCACGGGGCGACCGTTGGCGCACCACCAGCGCCAGCGGCTGACGGCGCGGCGAAGGGCGGCCGGCGGGAGGGCGCGGCCGTCGATGGCCTCGGCGCGTTCGTAGGAGAGGCCCAGGCGCGTGAGTTGGCGGTCGGCGGCGGCGAGGCGGTCGCGGTCGCGCGCCAGGTTGATGAGGAAGAGGCGCATGGCGAGGGTGCAAAAAGGGGGCAACGAGCGCCGCAGCGCCCCTTGCCCCGTGTTTAGCGGCAACGCACAGCGCGGTTAGGCGGCCAGCTTGCCAACGGCGATGAGGGTGAAGACCATAATGAAGATGGCCGTGGTCTCAACGATGCCGAGGGCAGCGAGGTTGTTGGTGAAGCCCTGACCGGTTTCACCCTGGGCGTCGGCCGAGCAACCGCCGGCGCGGCCCTGGAAGATGGCCGACATACCGATGCCCGCGCCCGCGAAGATGCCGAGGACGAGCATCCCGATGCCGCCAGCAGGAAGGACCTTGGTGCCGATCATCGTGAACATCAGGATCATCCCGTAGAGGGTCTGCGTGATGGGGGCACCAACGTAGGCCAGGAGCAGGAAGGGCGCCGGGCGATTCTGGGCGTAACACTTCTTCCAGGCACCGATGGCACCGGCAGCGGCAAAACCCGTGCCAATGGCCGAACCGAGACCGGAGAGGGCGAGACAGGCAACAGCGCCTGCGACAGTGAGTGCGGTATCCATAGTGATGAATTCCTTTACTTTAAGGTTGTTTGAAGGGGATGTAGGGAACGCCAGACCACGTGATACCCTTGGCGTTAGAGAACTCCAGGGTGTTCAGGCGAACGGCGTGGACGAGCACCGAGAGGGCGCCCATAGCCAGGTTGAGGCCATGGCCGACCAAGAGGATGAGGCAGACGCAGACGGCCTTGAGCACGAAGGGCAGGTCAAGATCGAGCGCCATCATGTTGAAGTTCTCGGCCACCTTGATGGAGGCGAGGCCCACGGCAAAGAGGCGGACGTAGCTGATGATGTCGCCCATCGCGCTGATGACGTTGAGCGGGAGCATACCCACGGAGACGCCTTCGTGCTTGATGTCGGCCAGCAAGGGGATGAGGATAAGCGCCACGCTCGCGCCGAGGAACCACCAGGCCCACGGAGGTTGCGAGAACCAGCTCACCACAATGCCGCTGACAATCATAAACATACTCCACGTCACGCCCATCCAGCCAATCTCACCGACCGCTTTCAGGTGCGGAGCCAGAAGGATGGCGTTCCAGAGGCGGGCAACAGAGATGTGCAGTGCGCCAATGAGGAAGCAGAGGAACATCATATTGTTGTCATCACCCAGCCACGCGACGGTGGGGAGCTGCTGCAGGCACGCCGGCAGAGCCGCCTTGGCAATGCCAAAGTAGGTACCCGAGAGCACGCCCCAGAGGATTGTCGAGAGGCAGAAGACGGTGAAGATGATGATCACCGGCCGGGCCGCCGGCTTCTTCCACAGCTTCGCGGCCGCAGCCAGAACGCCCGCGAGCATCAGCGCGCCGTAGCCCGCATCGCCCACAAGCATGGCAAAGAAGACCGAGAAGAAGAGGTAGAACGGCACCGAGCAGTCGCCCTCGGAGTAGCCCGGGAGAATGCCCAAACCCTTGAAGAGCATCCCAATCGAGCGGAAGCCCTTGGGCGGCTCGAGGAGGACCGGCACATTGGGGTCGCCCGCCGCCGGGTCATCGAGCACCACGCCCCACCCTTCGGCCGCCGCCTTGGCGAGCAGCGCATCGGCCGCACGCGCCGGCACATAACCAGAGAGGTAGGCCACCTCGCCCTCGGCACGCAGGTTGGCAGAGACCTCCGCCAAGCGCTTCTGAGCGCCATCTTCGTGCAGCGCGCGCGCAATCGTGGCGCGGACCGCTTGCGAGGCCGCGAGCTTCGCAACCAGGGCATCGGCCGCCGCGCCCATCGCCAGGGCGCGTGTTCGCAGCTTGGCCGTGGCACAGTCGGGCAGAGGCACCGCCTCGCAGGCTTCGGGCAGGGGCTCTGCCGAAATCCACGCGCCGTAGGCAAAGCCGCCCTCGGCGTTGAAGAGGTAGGCCTCCGCGCCCAGGGTCGGGGCTTCGGCCTCGGGAACCTTGAAGAGCTTGACCGCCACGCCGGCCTGAGCCAACGCGGAGACCTGCGCGGGATCAACCTCGCCAAAGGGCGCGTAGCGCCGCAGCTGGGTCTGGGCCGCAAGGACCTCGTCGCGCAAGCGTGTGACAATCTCGGCCAAGCGGTTAACGGAAGCGACCGCATCCGGGGCGGGAGCGTTCTCGGCTTCGCGCAGGAGTGTGTCGCAATCCCAGGCGCTGACGGGGGAGGCAGCATCGGGCTTAAAGACGAAGGTACCGGCCTTGGCGGCCACCTCGAGCACGCGCAGGGCCTGCTCGGCGGCGGCCACGCGGGCGCTCGCCCGGCGGATGTCTTCGCTATCGCGCACATCTGGGGTGACGTGGACGCACCCGAGTTCACGCAACGCCAGCACTGCGGCCTCGCGCGCTTTCGCCGAACACAGCAGCAAGAGCTGTTTCATCGGGACAATCATTCGGCCACCTCCTTGGTCTTGCCGGTGCGGCCCTTGGCAATTTTGCCGCGCACCACGGCGGCGGTCTGCTCATCGCCAATGAAGATGCGAATGACGCGGATATTCTCCTTGCACTCGGGAATCTTCACCTTCTCGAAGAGGTTGACACGCTGGCCTGTGGTGTGGAGCTCTTCCTGGACGAGTTCGCGCTGCTTACGCAGCACATCGCCCTCGGCCCGAAAGGCCATCAACTCCGAAAGCATGGCCTGCGCGTCATCGGTCCAGGCCGGCGTGCGATAGGGGTCCAGCACGGCCGGCTCGGTCTCAATGCCCTCATAGAGGGGGATGGCCACGCCGGCGATGTTGCCCACGCCAGTCTTGGTACCCTTGAGCAGGACAAGCGTTTCGGGGGTTACGGCCTGGTCAGCATAGAGCGCCACCCAGGCCTCAAGGCGCTTGCGAGCCTGCGCCTCGCGCGCCTCGACCTCCGCGAGCTTGGCGGAGATGCCGGCGATTTCGGCCTGAAGCTGCTGCTTTTTGAGCTGCAGCATCGGCAGAAAGCGCTGGAAGCGCTTGAGGGCGTCGGTCTGCGCCTTCAGTTCAGTCTTTGTGTGCTTAATCTTTGCCATTACGCACCTCGCGAATGGTTCGGCACAGGTTAGGCCTTTTTGGGCCAGAAGCGGTCAGCCATCTTGGTGGGAATGCCGGTTTCCATCGGCTCGAAGCACTCAGCGAGGATCTGCCAGCCCAGGTCAAGGGCCTGCTCGAGGGGAATGTTAACCGAAAGGTCCATCATCTTCTGCTCGAAGAGCGCGCCGTAGCGCAGGAGCTTGGTATCCCACTCGCTCATACGGAAGCCCATCGACTGCTTTTCGGCGGCGTCCTTGTACTGCGCGTAGAGCTTGATCATCGCGTCCATAATGGTGCGGTGGTCCTCGCGCGTATCCTTGTTCACCTGCTGCTTGAGGCGCGAGAGCGAGCCGAAGGGCTCGATGCGGCCATTACGGAGGTAGAACTGGCCCTCGGTGATGTAGCCGGTGTTGTCCGGCACCGGGTGGGTGACGTCGTCGCCGGGCATCGTGGTAACGGCCAGGATGGTGATGGAGCCGGCGCCCTCGAAGTCGACCGCCTTCTCATAGCGGGCGGCGAGCTGGGAATAGAGGTCGCCAGGATAACCGCGGTTGGAGGGGATTTGCTCCATCGTGATGGCGATTTCCTTCATCGCGTCGGCGAAGGAGGTCATATCGGTGAGCAGGACGAGCACGCGCTTGCCCTTGAGGGCGAACTGCTCGGCCACGGCCAGGGAAATATCCGGCACCAACATGCACTCCACCACGGGGTCGGCGGCGGTGTGGACGAACATCACCGTGCGCGAGAGCGCGCCGGAGGCATCGAGCGTGTCGCGGAAGGCGAGGTAGTCATCGTGCTTCAGGCCCATGCCGCCGAGGATGATAATGTCGACTTCCGCCTGCAGGGCGATACGCGCCAAGAGGTCATTGTAGGGCTCACCGGCGCGGGCGAAGATTGGCAGCTTCTGGCTCTCAACCAGCGTGTTGAAGACGTCAATCATCGGGATGCCCGTGCGGACCATGTGACGCGGGATGATGCGCTTGGCGGGGTTCACCGAGGGCGTGCCGATGTCGGTGGGGTTCATCGTCAGCTCGGGGCCATTGTCGCGCGGCTTGGCCGAGCCGGTGAAGACGCGCCCGAGCAGCTCTTCGCCGAAAGGTACCTGCATCGGGTGGCCCAGGAAGCGCACCTGCGCATCGGTGGCCACGCCACGCGCGCCGGCAAAGACCTGCAGCGTCACCTCGTCGCCGGCCAACTTGATGACCTGCGCGAGCGAAGCGCCGACGCGCGAGTCAATCTCCGCCAATTCCCTGTTCTTCACGCCCTGGGCGCGCAGGGTGACGACCGAACCGGAGATGTTGTCAATCTGATGATAAACCTTATGCATGGGGAGCCTCCGAAACCAGCTTCAAGATTGCCGCGCGGCGCGTGTCGTAATCTGCTCCGCCCATCGGCGTGTTGTTCCAGTCGATGAACGCCTGCTGCAACTGCAGGAAGGCGCGGCGGGCGACGGTCTTATCCGTATAGGCGTAGGTGCCGCCGATGACCTGCTCAAGCACATCAAAGGAGGCGCGCTGGCGCTCCTTCGAGCTACTCGCGTCCACATCGTTAAAGGCGTTCTGCTGCAGATAGACCGCGTCGATGAGCTCCTTCTTCAGGAAGATAACGAAGTCTTCCATCGCGGTGCCCTCTTCGCCGACCACCTTCATCATCTGCTCAACGTCCGAGCCCTTGCGCAGAATGGTGCGCATCGCCTCCACGCGCGGCTGCTCGATGACCGAGCGGTACTTGCTCCACGAATCGAGCGGGTCGATGGCCGGGAAGCGACGCGCGTCGGAGCGGGCACGGGAGAGACCGTGGAAGGCGCCGACCACCTTCAGTGTGGCCTGTGTGACCGGCTCATCGAAGTTGCCGCCGGCGGGCGAGACCGTGCCGCCGATGGTCACCGAGCCAATCGATCCATCTTTCAGGCGGACGCGCCCGGCGCGCTCGTAGAAGCCGGCAATCACCGATTCCAGGTAGGCCGGGAAGGCCTCGTCGCCCGGGATTTCCTCCAAGCGGCCGGACATTTCGCGCAGGGCCTGCGCCCAGCGGGAGGTGGAGTCGGCCAGCAGCAACACATTCAAGCCCATCTGGCGGTAGTAGCCGGCCAGGGTGACGGCGGTGTAGACCGAAGCTTCACGCGCGGCCACGGGCATCGAGGAGGTGTTGCAGATAATCACCGTGCGGTCCATCAGCGTGCGCCCGGTCTTGGGGTCCTGCAACTCGGGGAACTCGCGCAGCGTTTCGACCACTTCGCCTGCGCGCTCGCCGCAGGCGGCCACAATCACGATGTCCACATCCGCGTGCTGAGAGGTCTGGTGCTGAATAACCGTCTTACCGGCACCGAAGGGCCCGGGCACGCAGTAGGTGCCGCCCACGGCCACCGGGAAGAAGGTATCCACCGAGCGAATGCCCGTCGAGAGCGTCTCGGTCGGGCGCAGGCGCTCGGCATAGCAGGTGATCGGCAGCTTCACCGGCCAGCGCTGCATCAGTTTGACCGAGTGCTCGGCCCCGCGCTCATCGGTGACCACGGCCACTTCGTCTTCCACCGTGTACTCGCCGGCGGGCTTGATGCTCTTGATCTTGTAGACGCCGCGCCAGGCAAAGGGGATCATAATGCGGTGGGTGTAGACGCCCTCGGGGACGGTGCCGACCGTCTCGCCAGCGGTCAGCGTGTCGCCGGGCTTAGCCACTGGGGTGAAGGCCCACTTGGCTGCGCGATCGAGCGAGGGCAGATAGGTGCCGCGCTGAAGGAAGAAGCCGCACTGCTCGGCCAACTCCGGCAACGGATTGAGCAACCCATCATAGACGCGCCCAAGGAGCCCCGGGCCCAACTCGGCCGCGAGCATATCGCCGGTAAACTCCAGCGTGTCGCCCACCTGCAAATCGCGCGTGTCCTCAAAGACCTGCATATCCGCCACGCCATCGCGCACGCGGACGATTTCACTCATCAACCGCAACGGTCGCTCCTTCGCGGGAATGCACGCATAGCCCACCTCGTTCTGCGCCACTGCGCCGGAGAAGGCCACCGTAATCATATTGCCGTTGACGCCCGTCACTTTGCCTAATGTCTTGTCCATTCGTTAATATCCTTGCTCGCGGTTCAACCGTTCACCGTTCACTGTTCACCGTTCACAGCCTTGGGCAAAGCCGCCTCCAGCCGCTGCGCGCCGGTGGCCTGATCCCAGGCCGCGCGCCGCAACGCCAAACGCAACTTCACCGCATACGCAAATACCTGCCGCTTGGCCATCGGGTCAAAGCCGCCGAAGTCCTCGGCCGCCGCCCACAGCACACGCAAAAGCGCCTCTTCACGCGCCAAGGGATCCGGCGCACTCTCAAAGGCCGCCTCCACCTGCCGCACCAACCACACCGGGCACGCCGAGGTCTCCGGCGCAGCCGCTGCGGCCTCCGCCCCACCCCGCCGCGCCAGACGCTTACGGCCAATGGCCACGGCCACCGCCGCCTCAATCGCCCGCCAAGCCTTCACCGCCGGGTGCGCGCTCGGCGCCTCGCCGCCGGTAGCCAAGAGCGCGGCGGCCTCGGCTTCGCGCGGGCCCAACGCCGCCGCGCACGCTTCCACAAAGGCCTCCGTGCCGATCGCCGGCGCGCGGTCAGGGAAGAGCATCGGCAGCGAAGCCAAAAGATAACCCAGGCTCACGGGCCACCTCAATCCTTGAGCAACTTGGCCAACTGCGGGCGCAGCAACCCGGCCAACGCATCGGTGACGGCCGCGCCCGTGAAGTCGTGCTCCACGCGCCCGCCGACCAGACGAACCTGGAAGCCCGTGCCCAAAAGCGGGTTGGTGACCACCGTGACCTGCCCAGCCTTGGCCAGGGTGCCCTTGAGCGCAGTGGCCAGTTCCGGACCCACCGTCACCGTCACATCGCCCTCCTTCAGGTAGGCTTCCACCGCCTCCTGAACCAACTTGGCCACCAGCGGACCGGCCGCCAACGCGCCATCCACCGCGCCCCCGAGCGTCCGCTCAAAAAGCGCCGTCACATCCTGCTCAAGCTTCAAAACCACATCACGCGCAGCTTGGCGAATCGTTGCCTCAGCGCCCTGGGCCAACCGCTCGGCCTCGGCCTTCGCCTTCGCCTCGGCGGCCGCCGCGTCGGCCTTCGCCTTCGCTAGCACGGCATCGGCCTCGGCACGGGCCGCAGCCACAATCGCCGCCGCCTCCGCCTTCGCCGTCTCAACGCCTTCACTACGGATCTTACTCAGAAGTGCATCCAGATTTTCCATAAGCCATACAGCCTTTCTCAAACTTACAACGCGGAATATACCACGCAACGTCACTTCCTGCAAGCAGTTTCTGCCTGACATGCAAGAATACACCAACTTCAAGGTTAGTAATCAAGCCCAAAGCTCGCTTCTGCGCAGCGCACGCGCCACGCGTAAATGGTAGAGAACAGATGGTAGATGACGGATGATAGATGGCAGAACGCCTCCGGCCAATCTGTCGCGGCACGCGCTGCCATCGCTCATCGACCTTCTGTCATCGTGCTTCACTCGCAAACGCAAGCGAAGCCCAACGCGCCAATCTTTGCCGCCAGCGCGGCCGACCCATGATGGAGCACCACCTTCGTGGAGCAGAACTGCCGCCGATAGGAGTAGCTCCGGCGCAACGCAGCAAAGCGGCGCGAGCGCACTGCCGGCGGCTGGTGAACCAACTCCAACAGATTCATGTGGTCGGCCACAATCATCGAAAGCTTTTGCGTGATGTACCACAACACCTCTTCGTCCGACTTGCCTGCAGCATCGATCGTAATCTGCGGCACCGCCGGCGGCGGCAACATCAGATTCGGCGCCGGCTGACGCCCCAAGTAATCGCAGGCTGCATGGTAGACCGCCACCGTGCCATTCACCTTCCCCTCGTAGGCGTGCCCGGCCAAGTGCGGCGTGGCGAGGAAGGCCAAGTCCGCCAGCTCCGGCGAAAAGTCCGGCTCGCCCTCCCACACATCAAAGATGCCATCCTTCAAGAGCCCCTCGCGCAAAGCCGCCACCACATCCTCCGTGGTGCAGACCCCGCCGCGCGCCATATTCACCAACACCGCCCCATACTTCGCCATCGAGAGCGTGGCCGCGTTAATCATGTGCCAAGAAGGATGACGCCCCTCGCGCGTCAGCGGACAGAAGGGAATGATAAAGTCCGCCTCGGCAAGCACCTCCTCCAACGGCAAAAAGTGCTTCGCCTCCAAGTCGCGCGGATTTTCGTAGCGCGGCGGGTCGCAGCAGAGCACCCGCATCCCCAACGCCTCGCACCGCCGCCGCACCATCGAGCCAATCCACCCCACGCCAATCAGCGCCACCGTCGCCCCTGCCAAGCGCACATGGCGCATGTGCCCATACTCCAAGAGTGCCGCCAAACAGTAATCCGCCACACTCTCGCCATTGGCCCGCGGCGCATTCACCCAGCGGATCCCCGCCTGGCGCAACCACGCCTTATCCACGTGATCCGTCCCCGTCACCGCCGTCCCCACAAACTTTACCTGCGAGCCGCCCAACAACGCCTCGTTCAACGGCGTATCGCGCACCATCAGCATATCCGCATCGCGCACATCTTCCGCCTTCAACCGAGAGCCATCAACCAACACCACATCACCTAATGTCCTAAAGAGCGTCCGCCCCAAAGGCATACTCGAATCACAGAGAATCTTCATCGTCTAACTACCTCCGTCAACTTTGGGTGGTATTCTACCCCTTTTCAGCCCCCAATGCAACCAAAATATTCTCACCGCGCTCACGCGGGGGGCCTTGCCCCCTGCCCCCCATTGGCGGGCCGCCTCCGGAATCTCCGGATGGTCCGGATGGTCCGGAATCTCCGGATGATCCGGCCTAGCGCGCCTCGGCCTTCACGCGAGCGTAGCGAGCACCTTGCGCGAGAGGATGTTGACAAATGAAACGCGATGTATTATAGTATGCGCCGTATTCGCTCCTGAGAGGAGTGTTCACCATTCTCATCCAAACAAAATATACCCTGCCTCGCGGGCCTCATCCCCCGCGGGGCTTTTTGTTGTATCGCCCTGTAAATACGGCGTTAGAAAACAAGCGCGGACGGCCAGTGGCCGCCCGCGCTGAGTCTTAACCAAACGCGATAATCGGTTTAGTTGGAGGCGCGCCCACCGACGCCAGCGGCGGTGGCGGCATTGGCCTTGGCCGCTTCGTGCGGACGCAGGGCGCGGACGGCGGCACCCGCGCGCCAGAGCTCGCTGTTGCGGATCTTCTCGAGCTTGGCTTCCAGGCGCTCCTTGTAGTCCTTGCGACCGCAATCGCGGATGACAGCCTTGGCCTCGGTGAGGTCGGCGACGGACTTATAGAGCTCCTCGAAGACCGGGCGGGTGGCCTTCTCGAAGCGAGGAGCCCACTTGAGGGCGCCGTGCTGAGCGGTGGCCGAGCAGTTGGAGTACATCCAATCCATTCCCTTTTCATCCACGAGGCGGATGAGGGACTGGGTGAGCTCTTCAACGGTTTCGTTGAAGGCCTCGGAGGGGCTGTGGCCATGCTTGCGCAGGGTCTGGAACTGCGCCGAGAGGATGCCCTGGAGGCAGCCCATCAGGGTGCCGCGCTCGCCAACGAGGTCAGAGGTGACTTCGCGCTTGAAGGTGGTGGGGAAGAGGTAGCCCGAGCCAACGGCGATACCGAGGGCGAGGGTGCGGTCGAGGGCCTTGCCCGTGGCATCGATTTCGACCGCGTAAGAGGAGTTGATGCCCACGCCTTCGAGGAAGTTGCGGCGCACCGAGGTGCCCGAGCCCTTGGGGGCGACCATAATCACATCCACGCCTTCGGGGGCGTCCACGCCGGTGAGTTCGCGATACTCCCAGCCGAAGCCATGCGAGAAGTAGAGGGCCTTGCCGGGGGTGAGGTGCTTGCGAATCTGCTTGAAGACAGGCTTGATGGAAGCATCCGAGGTGAGCATCATCACGATGGTGCCCTTTTCGGCGGCTTCTTCGATCTCGAAGAGGGTCTTGCCCGGTACCCAACCATCCTTGATGGCGCGCTGCCAGGAGCTGTTCTTCTTGTCGCTCTTGCGCTGACCGATAATCACATTGATCCCGTTATCGCGCATATTCAGCGACTGCGCCGGACCCTGCACGCCATAACCGAGAACGGCAACAACTTCGTTCTTCAGCGTCGTCTGGGCCTTCTTCAGGGGGAATTCCTTGCGGGTGGTGATGTCTTCGGTAACATCGGCGAATTTAATCTTAGCCATAGTGCGTTCCTTACTGTCCAATCCTGTACGTAGGATGAAAACGTTTTGGTAGTATAATGCCTTGCTTGATGAAAAGTCAACACAAAACTGCGTTGATCACGATTTAGCGTAGCGCTTAGGGCGCGCGCATGGGGAGCTTACGGGGTGGAACCATACGCTTCGAGGTGCTGGCCAGGGCGCGCAAGCAGGCGCGGGAGGTCGCCAATCAAGTGCGCGGGCAGAAGGTTGGCTGCACGCAGGGCCGCCTCCGTGAAGGGCACCCAACGGAAGGCAATCCAGCCCTCCTGCGCGCTCACCTCGCCCCCGACTTCGCGCAAGGCCGGCACCGCCATCGCAAAGATCAAGTTAATCTCGCAATGGGGCTCACCGGCCTGCTCAAAGCGATTCTCAGCCACGGCCAAGAAGTCGCCCACCTGCGCTTCCAATCCCAGCTCCTCGCGCACTTCGCGAGCAAGTGCCACACGCGCCGTTTCACCAAACTCAATGTGCCCGCCAGGCAGATAGCACCGTCCGCCCGCCTTTGGCTGGCACACGAGTAACTGCCCCTCGCGGACCAATACGCCGCGGGCAATAGTTTCGATGTTTGCGTTTTCGTACATCTCTTGCTCGCTCCACTCGCAAATAGCTGTCAGCGGACAGCCGCTAACGCGACGGTGAAACCGATGGGGCAACAAGCACAAGCTTTAACGGCTCAGACGGCCATTCCACATCGAGCGCCAGCGCTGTCCGCTGTCGGCTCACTTCCCGCAGCACTTCTTGTACTTCTTGCCTGAGCCACAGGGGCAGGGGTCATTACGCCCAGGGCGAGGCTGCTCATTGACGATCGGCTTGGGTTTGACCAGTTCGCCATCAATAAACTTCCACTGCCCCTCCACGCGCTTGAAGAGTGAGCGCTCGTGGTGCTCAAAATCCGTCTTGTTCACGCGATAGCGCGCCACGAACTCGACCACGCCTTCGTCATCGGCGGCAGTGCCCGCTTCGGTGGCGAGGACCTCCATCCCTAACCACTCGGAACCTTCGGACCAGCGGCGGGAGGATTCGGCATCGAACTCGGCCTGCACCTGCGGACCAGAGGAGTTGTAGAGGAAGTCAATATTATCGGTGGCGTAGGCGGCATAGCGCGCACGCATCAGCTGCTCGGCCGTCTCGGCCTGGCGCGCACCATCCAAGAGCGGTCCGCAGCAATCGGCCTTGGCCTTACCGGAGCCACAGGGGCAAAGAGAGGTATCGGTCATAACGCTTGCTTCTATCCTATCGTGTGGGCCTTAGACCAAGCCGCGCTTGATGAGTTCCTCGGCAATCTGCACGGCATTGAGCGCGGCACCCTTGCGGATGTTGTCGCCCGAGCACCAGAGCGCGATGCCATTCTCTTCGGAGGGATCGATGCGAATGCGGCCGATGCCCACATTATCCTTACCGCCAAAGTCCTTCGGCATCGGGTAGACGGCGTTAGGCAGGTCGTCAACCAGTTCCACGCCCGGGGCCTTGCGAATGACCTCGCGCACCTCTTCCACGGTAAACGGCCGCTCAAAGGTGGCGTGCACGGCGATGCTGTGCGCGTAGAAGACCGGCACGCGCACACAGGTGCAGGCGATGCGCAGATTCGGCGCGCCAAGAATCTTGCGGCTCTCAAAGGTGAGTTTGGCCTCTTCGGTGGTGAAGCCGGGCATTTCGGGCTTCGGTCCGCCAATCTGGGGAATGACATTGGCCACGATTTGATGGGCAAAGGCCTTCGGCTCGGTGGCTTCGCCATTGGCCACCTGCTTCATCTGCGCGCCAAGCTCTTCAATGGCCGCGCGCCCAGCGCCCGAGACGCTCTGGAAGGTGACGGCGGTCATGTGACGCAGCGGATTGACACGATGGAGCGCGGCGATGCCCATCAGCGTGATAATCGTCGAGCAATTGGGGTTGGCGATGAAGCGCGAGCCCTTGCGGATCATCGCCTCCATGTCATCGGCATTGATTTCGGGGATCACCAGCGGCACATCGTCATGCATCCGGAAGTCATCGCCATTGTCAATCACGAAGGCGCCCTTTTCGGTGGCCACCTTCCCCCACATCTTGCTTGCCCCCTTCGAGCCTTCCGTCCCGGCAAAGAGGACGATGTCCAGCCCTTCGAAACTCTCGGGCTTGGTTTCCAGCACATGGAAGGTTTCGCCTGCAATCACCTCATCGCGTTCACGCGTGGCCAACACGCGGATTTCGCTTGCGGGGAACTGCCGCTGGCGCAGCACCTTGATCATTTCCGTACCAACGGCACCAATGCCGACCAGACCGACTTTGTATTGCTTCATCTTCTCAAACTCCCGGTTGGGTGTGAAAAACGCCTGTATGATACCACAATTCGCTCGCGCGTGAAGTCCCAAAGAGAAACTTCCTCCCGTGCGCTTCGCCGTCCATCACGCGGCCGCGCGCGGCGCTCCCCGCCGCGGAATGAATGCCACGGCCACCAGCGCGCAGAGGGCCATCAGGTAGATATAGAAGAGGTAGGGCAAGATGGCCAGCGCGGCAATGCCCGAGAGTCTGGCCGCCGAGAGCAACTGCGCGCCATAGGGCAACAGTCCCTGAAAGACCGAGCCAAAGATGTCTAGCAGCGAGGCACTGCGCTTGGGCGAGATGCCATATTGCGTGGCAATTTGCTTGGCCATTGGCCCGGCCAGGACGATGGCAATGGTGTTGTTGGCCGTGGCAATATCCAGCAGCGAAACGAGCAGGACAATGCCCATCTGCGCGCCACGGTAGCCCGCCAACCGGCGGTGGATGAGCGCAAGCAGCCACGCAAAGCCGCCATGGTGGCGCACCAACGCGCTAATGCACGCAGCCAAAATCGCCAGCAGCGCCAGCTCGTACATCCCGCCCATTCCCGAGCCAATCGCCGAAAGGAAGGTACGAACCGTCAGCGTGCCCACCCCCAACCCCACCGCGCCCGAGAGCACAATCCCGCCGGCGAGCACCAAAAAGACATTCAGCCCGCAGAGAGCCCCCACCAGCACCGCCACATACGGCAGCACCAGCCAGAGGTTATAGGTCAACGCCTCAGGCTGGGCCCCCACCTCGCCCCACGTCAACGCCCCAAAGAGCGCAAGGGTCATCAACGCCGCGGGCAGGACAATCAGGAAGTTGGCCTTGAACTTGTCGCGCATCTCGCAACCTTGGGTGCGCACGGCGGCAATGGTGGTATCAGAGATGAAGGAGAGGTTGTCACCAAAGAGCGCCCCGCAGACCACCGCCCCCACCGCCATCGGCAACCCAAAGCCCGTCTTTTGGCAGAGCTCAACAGCAATCGGCGTGAGCGCGATAATGGTCCCCACCGACGTGCCCATCGCCATCGAGATAAAGCAGCCCATTGCAAAGAGCCCTGGGATCGCCAGTGAAGCCGGAATAAACGAGAGCGTGAAGTTGACCGTGGCGCTCACGCCGCCGGCAGCCCCCGCCACCCCCGAGAAGGCCCCTGCCAGCAGATAAATCAGGCACATCATCACCAGATTGCTCTCCCCCGCCCCCGCCGCGCAAATCTCCAGCTTCCGGTTAAAACTCTGCCCCCGCCCCTGCCCCAACGCCACAAAGAGCGCAATCAGAAAGACCAACGTCGGCGGAATCAAGTAGAAGTCGCCAAAGACCAACCCGCTCCCCGCGAAGAGCAGCACGAACACGCCAATCGGCAACAGCGCCCAAAACGAACCTTTTTCCTGCGTCATAGTGCCCAAAGCATACCACATCCGCTGCTCGCTGCGCTCGCGTGAGGGGCGGGACTACGCCCGCGTGAACGGTGGCAACCAAGCCGCCGAGAGGGGTTCGCTACGCTCGCGCCCAAGACACAAAACGGGCCGGGGTTAACCCGGCCCGCTTTGTGTCTATTAGGAATTAACGCTAAATCCTTAGGCCCGGCGACGAAGCGCCACCCCGGCAACCCCCAGCGCCAGCAACGCCAACACCGTCGGCTCGGGAACATCCGTGACCTTCACCGTCATCCCCGTAACCGTGACCGTGTCGATTGACGAGATAGATGTCCAGTAAGGGAGCTCGTTATTTCCCCAAGCACTAGTAGAGGCTGAATATGTCTTCTGTGAACCGTCTGCAAAAAGCATCGTAGCAGAAAGCGTATAGGCACCCGTCTCCGTACGATCCGTGAAGTTCAAGGTTAAGGTATTCGTTCCGGAAGTCATCTTGTCGCCCGTCAAGGAGGCTTCCCAAGTACTCCAATTAGCGTTGGTTCCCGTATATAACCCGAACTGATAGGCATTGCCCGAAGTATTAATGCGTAATTCACCGAGCGTGTCTTCGCCTGTTGCCGGGACTAGGCCAAAGAAACGATGGGGTCCTGCTGGTGCCTCGAACGAGGAAACCGTGAAGTTGATAGTTAAGGAGAAATCCCCCACCAAGGAAGCGGCCGTGCCATCCGTCTTCTTAAAACCGGAGAAAGCCCCATCCGTCGCGCGGTCCCAGGAATAGGTCACGGCCTGTGAGACCGAGACAGCCAATGCCGCAAGGGCAAACAACAACAACTTCTTCATCGCGTATGATCCTCAACGTTGAACCTCCCCACTTTGGGGAAGACGGTGTATATGTTACCCCCCCCCCGCAAGGAAAAGTCAAGCACTTTCTTTCATCCAACGCACTTTTCTTTCACCCCGCCCCAACCGACCGAAAAACGCCCCCGCCCGGGTCCATCCCCAACCCGCCCCGGGTCGAGGGTCAACCCGGGCCTACCTCGAGGCAAACCCGGGGCGGATAAAAATGTAAAGCGCCCTAGGGGCCCGTCGCGGCACGCGCTTCCGTCGCCCGTTCTGACGGCCGCCGTCCCCGGCGGCCTGGGCCCCCATCTGGGCCGCGAGGACGCGGCCCGTCAGACGGGGCGGATGCGCGGGAAGGGCGCGGCAGGGGGTGGGGCCTTTAAGGTTTTGCAATGGCCTGCTCCGCAGGCCCAGGTGGCCGCCGGGACGGCGGCCTGCAAAACCTGTGGCGCGGGGGCGATCAGCCCCCGCCCGGCGAGCACAAAAAAGGCCGCGCGGGGCGCGGCCTTTCGTTGCTTCGAGCAAGGGCGGCTTCACTTGGCCTGCGGGTTGGGCAGGGTGAAGAACTTGCACGCTTCGGGGAAGAACTGGCGGATGGGCTTTCCGGGGAAGGGCTGGCCATCGATGAGAAGGGTGGTTTCGCGCTTCTTGGAGCGAAAGGTGACCTTGGTGGGCTTGCCCTGGGGAAGGGTGACATCGAAGGTGTACTGCGCGCCCTCGCGGCGGAAGCCAACCTTGCCATTGACAGGGGAGACGGCGTAGAGGTCGGTCTCGTCGCTCTTGGCCAGAGGGAAGCAGGTGGAGCCGGCGGGGACAAGGACGTTGAAGCTCAGTTCCCACTCGGCGGGCTCTTCGGCATCGAGGGTCTTAGCCTGGGCCTTGATTTGGGCCAGGAAATCCTCGTAGGGGCGCTCGGGCTTGGCGGCCCCGTCCCAGCACTTCGTGCCGATGGTGGCGCAGTTCTTCTGGATGCGGGGGAGGAGGTCGCGGCCGCAGAGGCCGGGATCGGTCAAGAAGGCGTTGTCATTCCACATAGCCCAGGCACCGCCGAGAAGCTTAGGCTCCTTGGGATCAACGCTGAGCTGGTTGAAGTTGGCCGGGGACCACTGCTCGTAGATGGCCTTGGCGTTGATGTCATCGCCGTAGCCGCCGACCGAGCCGTTGCCGCTGGGGACCGAGTAGGTCCAGCCGTCGAGGATGTTGATGATGTCGTAGCCCTTGGCAATGGCTTCGCGGGGGTTCTGCCAGCCGAGGGACCAGATGTGCATTTGCACGCCCTCGGAGGTGACGGGGGTCTGGCCGCGCTTGTAGGAGAGCGAGCCCCAGAGGCGGGGGGTCTTGCCCTTGGCGCGGATGTGCTTGAGCATCGCATCGGCGAAGGCGCGGTAGCTCTCCGCATCGCCGTAGTATTCGTCGGTGCCGATGTGGACGAAGTCGCCGGGGAAGATACCTTCGTCGATGTACTCATCGAAGATGGCCTTGACGAAGGGGAGGGTCTCGGGGTTCGTGAGGTCAAGCATCGCGGCGCGCTCGAGGTCGTGCTTCCCGCCGACCGAGCCCTTGTACATGAGGTCGGGGCGGACGCGGACGAGCGCGAGGGCGTGGCCGGGGACATCAAGCTCGGGGGTGATGGTAACGCCCTGGGCGGCGGCTTCGTCCACGAGGGCGCGGAAGTCGGCCTTGGAGTAGGAGATGTCGGTGGCAGTGAGGCCGGGGACCTTGGATTCGAGACGGAAGGCGCCGGCGGAGGGCTCGAAGGCGAGCATATCCTGGGCGGTCTTCACGCCGGGGTAGTTGTGCAACCAGATGTAGTTATCCGAGAGGTGGAGCTGCAGGTCGTTGAGCTTGTAGTAGGAGCAAATCTTCACCAGCTGGCGCAGGGTGGTGAGGGTGAAGGGCTTGCGGCCGCAATCGAACATAAAGCCGCGAACCTTGTACTCGGGCCAGTCTTTGGCCTTACCGGCGGGGAAGGTGTTGTTCTGGTCGGCAAAGACCTGGAGGATCGAGCGCGTGCCCCAGAAGGCGCCCAGGGCGGTCGGCGCTTCCACCTGGATGCCGTGCTTGCAGATGGCAAGGGTGTAGCCTTCAGGATTGGCCGCGGCATCGGGCTTGACCTGCAGGAGGATGTCGCCGGGGGCCGGCTGGCCCTTGACGAGCGTGCGGCCGAGATCCTGCGCAAAGGTCTTCGCGTACTGCTCGAGTTTGGGACAAGCATCCGGGGCAATGACCACGCGCGAAGCGGCGGTCAGCGCGTAGGTTTCGCCGGCCGCGCCATCGGACCATTCACGCAGGGCGGGGATGACATTGGGCTTGGCGCACCAAGCCACCGATGCAGCACACAGGGCCGCAAAGAGGGTCAGGGATTTCAACATAGGGGTGTTCTTTCTCTGAGTTTATAGGGCATTCGCCACAGGCGAACGGTTAAAGACGTTTGACGGCATCGAGCTCGAGCTCGAAGAGAAGGTCATCGCGGCAGACATCGGCCACGACCTCTTGCGCGAAGTTGGAGGGCAGGCCCTTTTGCTTGAGCCAATCCTGCCACTGGGTGTGGTACTCGGGCTTTTTGAGGTAGGCAATGGCGCGCGAGGTGTCGCGGAAGGTCATCTCGCGCGTGGCCAAGATGGCCTCGACCACCTCCATCGAGAGGGCAATTTGCTTGGCGCAGTCGCCAATGTGCACGGTCTTGCCGCCGGGCTCAATGCTGGCCGTGCCGGAGACGAAGACGGTCCGAAAGCCGCCGGTGACCACCTCGGCCGCGCGGCTGAAGGAGCTGCGGTAATCGAGGGCCGAGCACTGGAGCGGAGAAGCGAGCATCGCCTTCGTGGCACCCTTGCCCTCCTTCGGGCGGATGGCGATGGCCCCAGTGATGATGGCCGAACCGGTGAGGTTGGCCGAGCCAATGCCCGTGCTCGCCGGAACAAAGCCGCCGAAGATCTTGCGGCTCTCGAAGAAGGCATCGCGCGCCCGGTTCAACTCGTCATACCACTCCAGCAGGCGGTCGAGGTAGAGCCACGTGCGCACCACATCGTGGAAGGTGAAGCCGACGCTCTGCAGGGCAATCTCCAAGTTGACAAAGGCGGAGTAGGCCTGGTCCCCGCGCGAGGCCGTACGGTCCACCGGGCCCACGCCCATCAGCAGGACATACTCGGCCTCGTCGGTTTCGTAGTAGGAGCCGACCTCGTGACCATCGATGGTAATCGGCTGGGCCGTCCCGCGCGAGAGGAAGGTGCGCTGGATGACCGGCGGGAAGCCGCCGGAAGCGGGCGTGCAGAGCCAAATGCCCGGGATGCCTTCGGAGGAGGGCAGGGCCAGACTATCTGGCGTGCCCCACCCCACGCGGGCGATTTCCACGCCCTTGGCCGGCGCGTCGAGCATTGTCCAAAGTGAGCCGTTGAGATGAGTCAGCATAAGCTGCAGCCTTCTAATTAGAGGGAAAGGACGTAGATCTCGAGGTCGGAGAGTTCCTGCTCGGAGAGGGTGGAGGTGTCGCCGTGGAGGTCCTCGGGATTGTGAGTGGTAAGGACTTCGCGCATCGTGCGGGCGCGGCCGTCGTAGAGATAGGGGGCCGTACGCCAGACCTCGCAGAGGGTGGGCACATCGAACTTCCGCCCTTGCTCATCGCGGATGCCCAGCCCGAGGTCGAAGAGGCGGGACTTGGATCCGTCGTTGGGGTCGGTGGCATCGGTGAAGTAGAACTCGGGACGGTGGCAGCGCGCGCACTCGGCTTGCTCAAAGAGTTCCTTACCGCGGGCGATCGCCTCGGCGTTTTGCTTGCGGGCGTAGGGCGAAACCTGCGGCTTCATCGCCATCACGTAGGCATCAATACAGAGCGCGTCCTCCTCGGAGATGGAGCAGAACTGGATGTGGCGGAAGCCGGCGCGATTGCAGTGCTGCATACTCTTGCGAATGCCGGTAATCATCGTCGGCGGCGTCACGCCCGAGAGGTAGAGGCTCTTGGACTGCTTCGGGTTGCCGATGCCGTCGTTCATCAAGTCCCAGTTCAGGCCATCGACAATGCCATCGGGGTGACAGGTGGCGCAGCTCTGCCACTGCTGGAAGCACTTGGCACCATCGTTAAAGAGCATCTCCCCGCGCAACACCGGGTCCTGCGTCAGATCCAGCAGCCCCTTGCCGTTCAGCGGGTGGAGCACCGGCCGGACGCTCCGCTCGGTGAAGGGCACCTCCACCAGCGCATCGGCGAAGGTGCAGACTGCGTAGGCCTTTTCGTTGGTGGCCACCACGCCGCGCGGGCCGTCGGCCTCGAAGGGGAAGCGGCGGCGAATGCCCGAGAGGAAGGAGAGGTCGTTGTGCACCTCGGCGGCCGACGAGGTGACCTCGGTCACCTTCTGCCCGGCGGCCGCGCGGTCAAGCCGCTCGTGCAACGCCGCGCGGTCGATGACGCTCACTTCGCGCGTGCCGGCGTGCGCCACCACCACAAACTTGCCATTGGGCGTGACCGTGACGCCCCAAGGATTCGCCGCCCCCAGGTCCACATCGTCCAAGAGCACGGTGTTGACGTACTTGCCGCTCACGCCATCGAAGATTGAGAGGGCGGCGGTGTTCATCCACCCGCGCTCCAACTGCGTGGTCGGCAGCTGATAACGCGCCTGGGTGTGCGTGAGGTAAATGAACTTGCCATCGGGCGAGGCGGCCACCGCGCGCACGCCAGTCGAGCCATCGGGCAGGTGCACATTGTCGAGCACCTGGAAGCTTTCGGTATCGATCACCGTCACGCGCGCGGCAGTCCACTTCACCGGCTCGGTCGCGTCATCGGGCAACAAATTAATCACGAAGAGCAGCTTGCCATCCTTGCCCAACGCGCAACCGTGCGCTTCGCGCACCGCCTTGGCCTCGGCCAACAGCTTGAGGCTCTTGGCATCATACTTCTGCACCGTCGCGTCAAAGCGGTTGCAGAGATAGAGGAACTTGCCATCGGGCGAAAGAACCGGGCTCATCGGGCGGTTCCCCGTCACCACGCGCTCGCCATCCTCGCGCATCAGCAGCCCCTCGTTGCCGTTCTCGGCCGTCCAGAAGAGCGTCCCATCGGCCGCAACCGCCACCCCCGTCACCGGCAACGGCACCTCCGTGGCAAAGAGCCCGAGGAACCCGCCCTCGCGCTTCGTTGCCGCAAACGCCTTAAGTCCCTTGCCCTGCAAGTCGCGCACCGAGACCTGACAGCCTCCGCGCTCGGCCACAGCCACCGCCTCACCCCCGGGCATCAGCGCCACCGCTTCCGGCAAAATCGCTTCCACGGCCAACGCCATCGCGCTCGCCAACAAACCACTGCAAAAAACTAAACGCTTCATCACTGGTCCTCCAACTACTGTCACATACTCTACCACTTTTGCCGCCTCTCGTCCAAACAAAACGCAAAAAAATCCGCCCTGCATACAGTTGTACACAGGGCGGCGACAAGGCAATCGCGCCTTCGGCTACATCTTTGGCGTGGAGAGCGCCGAGAAGCGCCCGCGGGTGGCGAGGAGGTAGGCCTGCCAAGGCTTGCAGCCGCCAGAGATGAGGCGGCGATGAATATCAAAGGGCGCATCCTTGACCGGGCGCAACTGGCGACCAACGCTCATCGCCTCGGTATATCCTGCCGCGCGAACGGCCGCTTCCAATGCCTCGGGCTGGGTGCCCTGCGGATAGGCGAAGACACGCGGCAACTGGCCGACCACGCCGGCGATCCAGTGGCGGTTCTGCGCGATGGCCTCCTGCCAGGCCTCCTGCGGGGCGTCGAGCGGCAGGGAATCGACCGTGCCGCCAACCTCAATCAGCCCCGAGCGGACAAGCTCCTGGATTTCTAGCGGCTTGAGGCTGCTAGCCTCGTGCTCGCCGGCCTTCGTCACAAAGAGCGTGGCCTTGACATTATAGCGCTGGAAGAGCGGCAGGAGCGAGCCGAGCGTCTCGCGCGCGCCGCCATCAAAGGTCATCGCCACCGACTTACGCGCCGGGGCCACGATGGCCTCGGTGACGGTCTGGAAGCGATAGCCGGCGGCCAAGAGGTTGCGGATAAGCACCTCGAGATCAGCCAAGGAGGGGCAAGCAACGTCGGCCCCCGCCTCGCTGCGACGGCCCAGGAGCAGGAAGATCGGCACCTCGCGCTCGGAGCGCGGCCGCCACCAGGCAAAGCGCAGCGAGAGCACCACCGTGATAATCACCCACAGTAGCGCCCCAATCACGCGCACCTTCCAATTCGTATCGGCAAAGCACCAGCCGGTCAGAATGACGGCCCAAATGGCCGCCACCCAGCGGAAGCGCGTCTCATAGGAAGCAAATCCCCAGTTCATAAAGCAAAACTCCTTGGTTGATGGGCCGCCCGCGCTTAGGGGGCCGCGCCCTCGGCCTCGGCCGGGCGAACGGTGAGCGCGCGCTTGGCGGCGGCGGTTGCCGCCTCGGCCTCGGCACAGGTGGCGGTGATATTGGCAAACTTGATGCGGTCGGCCGCCGTCAGGAAGTCGGCCAACGCGCTCCGATCATCCGACGAGAAGCGTGCATCGGCGGCAAGGTTGGCCAAGAACTCGCTGGTGGTCTGGCGCGTGGCGCGCAGGGCGTAGGCTCGTTCGTAGTAGCGGCGGACCACGCCAGTGAGTTCGGCATAGAAGCGCTTGAAGAGGCCGCGAGCGGGCAGATTTTGCAGGAGCAGGCGCTCGAGTTCCGCTTGGGCGCGCAACGCAGGGGAGAGTTTGCGCTCGTGCAGCGTCCGGCGCAGGCGTTTACCCCCCAACCATAGACCGACCCCCAGCGCACCCGCGCCGAGGGCATAGAGAAACCAAAGCCCGAAGGTGCGCCAACCGGGGGCGACCCACTCAGGCGCAAGGTCGCACTCGGGCGAACCGCTTGCCCCGGGCAATGGCAAGGGCTCGGGAAAAAGGACGGCTTGCGTCAGGAACTCGGAGGCCTTTCCCGTCCGGCGATCCTGCACACTCAGCACAAAGGGCATTAGGCGCCAGGGACCTTCTCCGCCGGGCGTCAACCGCAGGCGCCAGCGTGTCCGCGCCAAGTTGCCCGCCTCCGTGCGCCCGGCCGGGAAGTCCTCCACCACGGCAAAGCCACGCAAGCGCCGCCGCAGGTCGGGCACCTCCACCTGCATATGCGCCGGGGCCGTCACCTCCAAGGTGGCCACCACGGGCTCCTCGCGCACCAACCGCTCGGCACTCGCGGTCAACTCCGCGCGCACCCCGGCTTGGTCGAGGAGCGTGAGGGTGAAGGCCAAGGCCCGCGCCCCCGGCCATCCCGCGGCGAGGGTGAGCAAGAGAAGCGTGAACGCAGTGCGGCGCATTGGCGCAAAAGCCTTCCCGAAAGCGCGTTAGGCCAGCCCCAGCTGGCGCTTGGTCTTGGCCTCGAGCTTGGCGAGCTTGGCTTCGATCGGCGCGCGGTCGGCCACGTTGTCGATGAAGACCCCGCCCTTGAGGTGCTCGAGTTCGTGCTGAACGGCGCGGGCGAGCAGGCCGTAGGCGGTGTGGGTCTGGCGAAAGCCGTTGATGTCCAAGAAGGTGAAGGAGACCTTGTTGGCGCGGGTGACGGGCGCGTGAATGGAGGGGAAGGAGAGGCAGCCCTCTTCATCGGTCTGCTCGCCCTCGGCGGTCAGGATTTCGGGATTGAAGAGCACGAGCGGCATCGGAATGGCCGCATTGAGCTCCACGCATTCCTCCTTCTCGGCATCCTCGGGCACATCGATAACGCAGAGGCTCTCGTTTCGGCCAATCTGCGGGGCGGCTAGGCCCACGCCATTGGCGCTATACATCGTCTCAATCATATCGATGGCCAAACGCTTGAGCGCCTCGGTCACCACCGGCACTGGCTGGCACGGCTGACGCAGCACTGGGTTGCCCCAGTGGCACATCGTCAGCGGCCCGATCTTCTTGGCCATACTCGCCCCTTCCTGCCGTTACTTCACCGGCACCAAGCGATCCCCGCCGAAGTAGGGGCGAATCGCCTCGGGCAGCAACACCGAGCCATCGGCCTGTTGGCACTGCTCAAGGATGGCAATCATCAAGCGCGGCAGCGCCACGCCCGAACCATTGAGGGTGTGCACAAACTGCAGCTTGCCGTCGGCCCCGCGGAAGCGAATGTTCGCCCGGCGCGCCTGGAAGCTCTCGAAGTTCGAGCAGCTGGAGACCTCCAACCACCCCTTCTGCCCCGGCGCCCAGAGCTCCAGGTCGTAGCACTTGGCCGCCGAGAAGGAGATGTCGCCCGAGCAGAGCTCAAGCACGCGGAAGTAAAGGCCCAGACCGGTGAGCACATCCTCGGCATCCTTCACCAGGCTCTCAAGCTCGTCGTAAGAAGTCGAAGGCTCCACGAACTTCACCATCTCCACCTTATCAAACTGGTGGACGCGCAGAATGCCGCGGGTATCCTTGCCCGCACTTCCCGCCTCGCGCCGGAAGCAAGGGGTGTAGGCCGTCAACTTGATCGGCAGCTTCGCGGCCTCAAGCACATCATCGCGGTAGTAGTTCGTCACCGGGACCTCGGCGGTGGGAATCAGCCAAAAGTCGTCGACCTCGCAATGATACATATCGTCCTGCATCTTCGGCAGCTGACCGGTGCCAATCATCGAGGCGGTGTTCACCACGAAGGGCGGCAACATCTCGGTGTAGCCCTGCTTCTGAGTGTGCAAATCCAGCATATACTGAATGAGCGCGCGCTGCAGCTTGGCCCCCTGCCCCAGCAAAATCGGAAAGCCCGTGCCCGTCAGCTTCACGCCGCGCGGGAAGTCAAAAATCCCCAACTTCTCGCCCAAGGCAATGTGGTCCAGCGGCTCAAAGTCAAAGGTCGGCTCCACGCCCACATGGCGCACATCGCGGTTCGCCGAAGAATCCGGCCCCGTGACAATATCCTTGTTCGGCACATTCGGAATACGCAGCATCGCCGTGCGAAGCGCCTCCTCCACCGAGCGGATCTCGCCATCCTTTGCGGCAATCTCATCGCCCAACTGGCGCATCTCTTCTTTGACCGCCGTCACATCTTCGCCCGCCTTCACGCGCGCACCGATAGACTTCGAGACCCCGTTGCGCTTGGCCTTGAGCGCGTCGACCTCCGTCACCAACGTCCGGCGACGACCGTCCAATTCCAACACCGTATCCACAAGCGCCGTATCCATGCACCGGCGCACCAAACCTTCCCGAACCTCGTCGGGCGTTTCACGAATCCGCTTAATATCAAGCATCGCGAGTCCTTTTCTCTTAAACCGCCCCTATTAAACCACAATCCCGCCCCCCGCGCAACGCACCCGCAAACGCCTGATTATCGGAGCGAGCCGCCTCATCCCTCCGGGCACCACCAGCCCTCCCATAGAAAGCCACGCGCGCCCGAAACATGCGAGCGGTCCTGTGGCGCGGCATACTTGCCGCGCACATAGTAAAGTCACGCGCGCCCGAAACATGAAAAAAGCGCGCACGCGTTCACGCGCGCTGTAGGCCCTACCTCGAGGTCACCTAGGGCCTACCCCGCCTCGACCTAGGGCCTACCTCACCTCGACCTAGGGCCTACCTCACCTCGACCTAGGGCCTACCTCACCTCGACCTAGGGCCTACCTCGACTCGACCAAGGCTCTCCCTTTTTTTGGGGTATGGCCGGGCGGGTTTCTGCGAGACGCCTGTAAGCGTTGTGCATAGTCCTGCTCCGCCAGGCCTCCCGCTCCGAGCCACCCCAAGGCGAACCCGGGGCGGAGGCACCCGAGGCCGACCGCGGGCTCCCTTCCCCACCCTGCCGTCGCGGCACGCGCGCTGTCCGCTGTCAGCTCTTCGCTGTCGGCTCTCCAACGGCACTTGCGCATTGTTGGCGGAAATATGCTATACTGCGCGGTATGAAAGAGACCACTGCGGTTTACCCAGGAACCTTTGACCCGATGACGATGGGCCACTTCGACTTGATTTGTCGGAGCGCATCGCTCTTCGACCACTTGATTGTGGCCGTGGCAGGCATCTCGCCCAAGCCGACGCGGCTCTTTGGCATTGAGGAGCGTCTGGCGATGGTGCACGAGTGCCTGCGCGAGGGGAATATCACCAATGCCACGGTGCTGCCGCTCGATTGCCTGTTGGTGGAGTTCTGCCGGCGGAACAATGTGCGCGCGGTGGTGCGCGGACTGCGCGCGTATAGCGACTTTGAGTACGAGTTCCAGATGGCGCTCACGAACCGTCAGCTGGCCCCGGAGATCGAGACGCTCTTCCTCATGCCCAGCGAGGAACATAGCTATATCACCGCCTCGACCGTGCGCGAAGTGGCGCGGTATGGCGGGAAGACCGAGCATTTTGTGCCCGCGTGCGTGGAGCGGCACCTGCGCGACTACCTGGCCGCGCACCCTGAACAACGTATCCAAGGAGGTTCCGGTGGAAACGCCGGCGCGTTTGATCGTTGACCTCGGCCGACTGGATGATGGCCGCTACGAGCACCTAAAAGGGGTGCTCGCGCGTGAGCTCTTGGAGTTGGAAGATCTTGCGCAGGTTCGCCCGGCCGGTGGGCTGGCGTATGACTTGGCATGCGAGCTGCTCCCTGAGAACGAACTCCTCGTCCGCGGCACCCTCACCCTGCCGTGCGCCTGTATTTGCGGGCGTTGCGGGGGAGATTTCGAAGCAGTTTTCGCCGAGCAGGACTACTGCGAGGCATTCAATGTAGCGGGCCTTGAGCGGCTCGACTTGACGGAAAGCGTGCGAGAAGGTATTATTCTCGCCCTTCCTTCGTATCCGATTTGCAAGGAAGCATGCCTGGGCCTCTGCCCCCATTGCGGCAAAAACCTCAATGAGGGCCCCTGCGCCTGCGCGGAAGGTGGAGGTGCCTCCCCCTTCGCCGCGCTTGAGCAGTTCGAGCCCCAGGCATAACCCGGCAAAGTCTTAGAGAAAGAAAGAGAGACAACATGGCAGTTCCTAAACGTAAGAAGTCCAAAATGCGTGTCCGTCAGCGTCGCGCCCAGATCAAGGCCGCCGTCCCCGGGACCGTGACCTGCGAATGTGGTGCCACCCGCCTGGCCCACCGCGCGTGCCCCGCGTGCGGCAAGTATGATGGCCGTCAGGTCCTCGACGTCACCGAGGCCTAAGTCCAAAAGCCGCCGGATGGAATCTGGCCTAAGGAAGGAGCGGAGAACATGAGGATTGCATTGGATGCGATGGGCGGAGACAACGCCCCCTTCGAGATTGTTTGGGGAGGCGTTTTGGCCGCCGCACAGACCGAAGATAGCATCATCCTCGTGGGTGATGAGAAGGCTATTCGCAAGTCGCTCAAGCACCGCCACCCCAAGATTCGCCCGATTCCCGACGTTGAGGCTCTGCTTCAGAGTGGCCGGCTCACCATCGTCCATACCGATGAAGCCATCGCGATGGATGATGCGCCGGCCGCCGCAGTTCGCCGCAAGAAGAACTGCTCCATCAACGTCTGCATGCGGATGGTAAAGGATGGACAGGCCGATGCCGCCGTCTCCGCCGGAAACTCCGGCGCGATGGCCGCCTCCGCCCTCTTCATCCTCGGCCGCATCAAAGGCGTTGCGCGCCCGGCTATCGCCACGGTGATGCCCACCTCCAACGCCTCGCGCCCGCTCCTGCTCTTGGATGCCGGCGCAAACACCGATTGCCACCACGAGTGGTTGCGCGAATTCGCCGTGATGGGCGATATTTACAGCCGCTTGGTCCTCGGCCGCGAAGAGCCGACCGTTGGTCTGATGAGCATCGGCACCGAAGATTGCAAGGGCAACGAGCTCACCAAGCACGCCTTCCCCCTCCTGCGCTCCTACACCCCAGGCATTCAGTTCAAGGGCAATGTGGAAGGGCACGATGTCTTTGAGGGCGAAACCGACGTCATCGTCTGCGATGGCTTCATCGGCAATGTCATCCTCAAGACCTCCGAGAGCGCGGCCCACGCCATGGGTGGTTGGCTCAAGCGCATCATCAAGTCGAGCATCTGGTACAAACTCGCAGCCATCCCCCTGATCCCCGCGCTCAAGACCTTTAAGCAGCACATGGATCCGGAGGTCTATGGTGGCGCCCCCCTGCTCGGCGTACCCGGAGCCGTCATCATCACCCACGGCTCCTCCACCCACAAAGCCATCTTCTACGCTTGCCGCGCCGGTTCGCGCGCCGCCAAGCACAACGTCTCCCAGGCCATCGCCGAACGGATCGCCGCGCTCCCCGAAGCCCCCCTGGATGAGGAGCTCGATGCCCTCCTTCACAACGCTTCGCAACCCGCCGCGCAAAATCCTGTTGAAAATGACGCGGAAAAGCGCTAGACTATAGCCAAACCTACGAAAGGAAAAACGCAATTATGCTAAACGTTTTCTTCGCCGGACAAGGCGCCCAGTTCCCCGGAATGGGCAAGGATCTCGCCGAGAGCGATCCCGAAATCATGGCTATCTTCGACCGAGCCAACGAAGTGCTCGGCTTCGACCTCAAGACCCTTTGCTTCGAAGGTCCCGCTGAAGCCCTTACGAAGTCCGACATCTGCCAGCCGGCCATCTTCACCGTCTCGATGGCCTGCTACACCGCCTTCAAGAAGCAATGCCCCAATGCCACGCCCGATGCCATCGCCGGCCTCTCCCTCGGTGAGTGGACCGCCCTCTGCGCCGCCGGCGTCTTGGACTTCGACACCACCTTGCGCATCCTCCAGGCCCGCGGCAAGTACATGCAGGAAGCCTGCGAAGCCAAGCCCTCGGGCATGATCTCCATCATGGGCGCCACCCCCGAGCAGCTCACCGCCATCTGCGAAGGCTCCGGGTGCACCGTCTCCAACATCAACTCCGATTCCCAGCAGGTCATCTCTGGCACCCACGAAGCCGTGGCCAAGGCCGCTGAGCTCGCCACCGCCGCCGGCGTCAAGAACGTCGTCCTCCAAGTGGCCGGCGCCTTCCACTCGCCCTTCATGACCCCCGCCCGCGAGCGCCTGACCGAGTTCGTCAAGGACATCCCCTTCGCCGCGCCGCAGTTCCCGGTCCTCTCCAACGCCACCGGCACCTTCCACGCCAACGATGGCGAGACCATCAAGGCCGCGATGATGGCCCAGGTCGATAGCCCCGTGCACTTCTCCGACTGCGTCAAGGCCGTCCAGAAGCCCGGTGCCCTCTTCGCTGAATTCGGCCCCGGCAAGGTCCTCTCCGGCCTCATCCGCCGCATCGACCGCGCCAACGCCGTCACCAACGTGCAAGACACCGCCACCCTGGCCGCTACCGCCGCCAAGGTCAACGCCTAACCCCTGAAGCAAAGGAACGCTTATGTACGATTTCTCCGGTAAAGTCGCCCTCGTCACCGGTTCCGGTGGTGGAATCGGCCTGGCCACCGCCAAGGCCTTCGCCGAATGCGGTGCCGATGTCGCCATCCTCGACTTCAACCCCGCCCTCCTCGAGAGCGCCAAGGAAGTCGTTGCCGCCTATGGCCATCGCGTGATCACCATCCAGTGCGATGTCTCCAAGGCCGACCAGGTTGAAAACGCCGTCAAGACCACAGTCGAACAGCTCGGCCGCCTGGACATCCTCGTCAACAACGCCGGCATCACCCGCGATAACCTCCTCCTCCGGATGGACGAAGCCGAGTGGGACGCCGTCCTGGCCACCAACCTCAAGTCCGTCTTCCTCTTCTCGAAGGCCGTTATCCGCCCGATGGGCAAGAACAAGGGCCCCGATGGCAAGCCCTGCGGCGGCGTCATCATCAACACCGCCTCCGTCATCGGCCTCTTCGGCAATGTCGGTCAGGCCAACTACGGCGCAGCCAAGGCCGGTGTCATCAACTTCACCAAGACCTTCTCTAAGGAATATGGCAAGAAGAAGATCCGCTGCAATGCCGTCGCCCCCGGCTTCATCAAGACCAAGATGACCGAAGTCCTCTCCCAGGAGGCCAAGGACGCAATGGCTAAGATGATTCCCTTGCAGGAACTCGGCGAACCCGAAGACGTGGCAAAGGCCATCCGTTTCCTCGCCTCCGACGAGGCTTCCTACATCACCGGTCAGACCCTCGCCGTCAGCGGCGGCATGGCCTTCTAATCACCCTTTCACCCACTCTCCGGCTGCGGCCGGGAATCTAAACAACCCAAGGAGTACAGAACATGTCCCTCGAACAGAAAGTTAAAGACATCATCGTTGATCAGCTTGGCGTGGATGCCGCTCAGGTGGTTCCCGAAGCCTCCTTCATCGATGACCTCTCCGCCGACTCCCTCGACCAGGTCGAACTCATCATGGCCTTCGAAGAAGAATTCGGCGCCGAGATCCCCGACGAAGATGCCGAGAAGCTCACCACCGTTGGCTCCGTCATCAAGTACCTCCAGGAAAAGGGCATTTCTGCTGAGTAAGCACCCTCCCGAAAGGTCTAAAGAGACTAAAGCCGCGCCCCCGCGCGGCTCTCTTTTTACTCTCTCGCCTTCAGCGAGTCCTCATACAGCAAGGCATCCACCAGTGTGCGATACCACCACGCCTGCAGAAAGGCCCAGAGAAAGCCAGGCTTCCCGTCAAGAAAACCCAAGCGAATAAAATAGCGATAGACAAAATATCCCGCTGCGCGCCAAAAGAGCGGCAAGCGAACATAGAGACTTTTGACGCGGCGTTTCCTAGCCGCCTGCCCCGCCAACGCGCCTTGATCAAAGGCTCGCGCTTGAATGTCCCCCATTTCCCGCTGGGCATAGCCCAAATGCTTCTGCGTCCACCAGAGGAGATTATTCAGGTTGTGGTCAACAAAGTGACCCGAGAAGACCTCAACCATCCCCTCCGTCAGGACCATATGCTCATCCATCTTGCGATTCTCGCAAGTTGCCTTCCCCCGTTTCCACAACCGGAGTAGCACCACTGGTGGCATTCCAAAGCGTAGCTTCCGCCCCAAGAAGACCACATCCCGCGGGAAACTCACCCCCGCGACCTCTCCGGGAAGCGTATCCAAGCGCGCCTGAAGTTCTGCAATGAGCGCCTCTGTCAAGTATTCATCCGCATCCAAACGCAACACCCAGTCGCCTGTTATCGGCAGATTCTCCAGCGCCCAATTCAACTGCTCGGCCTGATTTCCCGGCCAGTCATGCTCCACCACCGTGGCCCCACATGCCCGCGCAATCTCCTGCGTCCCATCCGTGGAGTGGCAATCCACCACAAACACCTCCTGCGCCACCCGCCGCACATTCTCCACACACCGCCGAATGTGCAACCGCTCGTTATACGCAAGAATAATCGCAGAAATCGTTGAGTTCATAGGTCCTCCTGTAAGTGGCCGGAGGACCTATGATGTTTCTATCAGAAGTCCTCCGGCAATGAAATGCCTTGTTCCTTCAGATAGTTATGCAACCGCGAGGCAGCAATGCCCCCCCCCCGTTACACCCACTGAACGATACATTTCCATCAACCTGGCATCCACCAGTGCGCGGTACCACCACCCCTGAAAGAAGTGCCAGACAAATCCAGCCTTACCGTCCAGAAACCCTAGACGCACCACATACCGATAGAGGAAGTAGGCCGTTGCGCGCCAAAAAATTGGCAAACGGTAATACACCCCTTTATTCGCGCGTCCATGTCCATTCTGCCCCCATATTGCGATTGCCGCTTGCGCCATCTCGCGTTTCGCATACCCCAGATGTTTCCGTGTCCACCAATCAAGATCGTTTAGATTATGATCCACAAAGCGCCCGCCGAACGAGATGGCCTCCCCCTCCAACAAGACCATCCGCTCATCCATAATACGCTTTTCACAGCGCGCCTTCCCCCGCCGCCACAAACGCAAGATCTCCGGCCGCCGCGGACCAAACCGCAACCGCTTCCCTTGAAAAACCACATCAAATGTATACGCCACACCCGTCACCGCAGGCTCCAAGCGGCCCACTCGTCCATGGATTTCCTGTATCAACTCCTCGCTCAAGTATTCATCCGCGTCCTGGCGTAACACCCAGTCGCCCGTTATCGGCAGATTTTCCAGCGCCCAATTCAACTGCTCGGCCTGATTTCCCGGCCAATCGTGCTCCACCACCGTGGCCCCATATGCCCGTGCAATCTCCTGCGTCCCATCCGTGGAGTGGCAATCCACCACAAACACCTCCTGCGCCACTCGCCGCACATTCTCCACACACCGCCGAATGTGCAACCGCTCGTTATACGCAAGAATAATCGCAGAAACCATCACCTTCATCCCCCTTAAAAGCGATAACCCTGCGCAGAAACCGTCACAGGCCTCTGGAACGCCATCTGACGCCGCAAGCGATCCTCCTTCAACCTCTGCGCATCCAATGCCACTCCCGTAAATACCATGGCCCACATCAAGCCTCCAGTGTATGACATTGAAAAGAACGTAAACTCTCCAAAATTAGCAATAATAAAGACAAACAAGGCGGCAGCACCTGTAACCGCCCGCCTGGCTAGTAAACCAAAGATGGCAACGAGAAGGAAGATTGCAAAAAGCGTCATCCCAAACACGCCCCCTTCTTCTAGAACAGCTGTGACCCAGACGCCTTTTTCAATTGGAGCAGAAAGCACTTGTTTCCAAGATACAATCTCACGATAAGCAAACTCCTTCGAGACCTGGAACCCGTTTCCAATCCAAGGACTCTCTCTAAAATTAGCCATCGCATTATCCATCAGACCTTGACGCGATGAAACCAGATTTTCAACAGTCTGATATTTCTTCTTTCCTTACCGC
>SFJE01000028.1 GCA_004555175.1 Lentisphaeraceae bacterium
TCGGCGAGGGTACTGCGGGGTTCGCCCGTGGGAGAGTAGCACGTTGCCGGAACTTTAAGCCCCTGATTGCAACCGCAGTCAGGGGCTTTTTTTGTGCCCGGAAAACTCACGGGAGATGAAGGGGGTGACAGGCGGGCACGCAATGGCGCCATATTTTAATCGAAGCCCGAACAAAGGCGCTAGACCAACGCGCCGAAAGGAAGCGGGCCACCTCGCGGCGCAGCCCGCACCTCACGGCCGGTGGGTGCCTCGCGGCGGCTTGCCACACCGCGCGTGCCGAGGGTGCGCCAGGAGGAGGCTTGGGGTGGGGGCAGGCGCTCGCTGATGCTCGCTGCGCGGCAAATATGCCGCGCCACAGAACCGCCAGATCGAAGCAAAGGCGCTAGGCTAACGCGCCGAAAGAGGGCGGCCACCTCGCGGCTTGCCGCACCGCGCGTGCCGAGGGTGCGGCAGGAGAATGCTTGGGGTGGGGGCAGGCGCTCGCTGACGCTCGCTGCGCGGCAAATATGCCGCGCCACAGAACCGCCTAGATCGAAGCAAAGGCGCTAGCTAACGCGCCGAAAGGGTGCGGGCCACCTCACGGCTTGCCGCACCGCGCGGGCCGAGGGTGCGGCAGGAGGAGAGGCTTGGTGGGTGGAAGCCAGGCGCTCGCTGACGCTCGCTACGCGGCAAATATGCCGCGCCACAGAACCACCTAGATCGAAGCAAAGGCGCTAGGCCAACGCGCCGAAAGGGAGCGGGCCTCCTCGAGGCGCAGCCCGCACCTTACGGCCGGAGGGGTGCCTTGCGGCGGCTTGCCGCACCGCGCGGGCCAAGGGCGCGGCAGGAGGAGAGGCTTGGTGGGTGGAAGCCAGGCGCTCGCTGACGCTCGCTGCGCGGCAAATATGCCGCGCCACAGAAGGCCGAGCGAAGCGTGGGCGCGGGGGCGAAGGGTTAGTCGCGGAAGACGGGGTCTTCGACCTCGGGGAAGACGCGTTGGAAGGCGTGTAGGAGTTCGTCGAGGGCTTTGCAGGTGGAGAAGGGGATGTCGGCCTCTTCGTTTTCCCATTTGGAGAGGTAGAGGACCTCGCTGGAGAGGAGGAATTTGAGGCGGTTTTGGGTGATTTTGTAGCGTTCGCGGAAGGTGCGGAGTTCGTTGGCGGACCAGAGGCGGCAGGCGTGTTCGGGACCGGCGCGGCGGAGGAGTTCTCGGCGCAGGGCGGCGTGGGAATGGGTTTGGGCGTAGTTGATGATTTCGAGGATGTCTTTCGGGAGGGGCTCGTCGTGTGCTCGGGCGAGGTCCTGTTGGGAGAGGTGCAGGGCGAGGGCGAGGTCTTTGCGGGGGAGGTTATATTGCCCGAGGAAGTCGGTTAGGGCGGCGTAGGTGGTGTAGGCGCGCGCGGGGGGAAGGATGTGGGTAGGGGGTGGGGCGAAGGGGGTAGGCAAGAGGCGCTCAAGTTGATTCCGGAGGGCGGCGGCTTTGTCTTGGGGGAGGTCGGATACGGTCTCCAGGGTCTCGTGGGCGGAGAGGCCGAGGAGTTGGAAGAAGCGGGCGGGGCAGTAGCCGACTTCGCAGCAGAGGATGAGGTTTAGGAGGAGGTCGCAGGGAATCTCCGTCAGCGCGGGATGGGGGCAGGAGATGGAGAGGTCGCGCATCTGCCAGACGGGGAAGTTGTAGCAGAAATCGTCCGCGAGCCAGGCGTAGGAGTCGCCCCCGAAGCAGCAGTTGGCGGGCAGGCCTTTGAGGTCTTGGAGGCGGTTGCGGAGTCTGGCGGCGGCTTTTGGGCGGAAGGAGAGGGTGACGGGGAAGGGCTGGTTGCCCTGGGGGGCGGCGAGGAGGACTGTCATCTGCTGCTCTTGGAAGGAGACGGCGAGGGCGACTTGGAGATCGACGCAGGCGGCGAGGAGGCCAGGGGCGATATGGAAGAGACAGTGCTCGGAAGGGAAGCGGCGGCCGGAGGCGGAGAGCTCGAAGAGCTGCGTGGCGAGGGGCGAGCGCGAGAGGAGGCCGCGCTCGAGGTCGCTGCCGGGTGGGCAGTAGGGAGCCTGACAGGTTTTGGCGTAGGCTTCGCGTTGGGCGGTTACGGCGCGGACGAAGTCGGGCTTGAGGGAGGCATGGTCGGCGGGGGTGAAGAGGATCATGGGGTTTCCTCGGTGGAGGCCAGGCGGACGAGGTCGAGGAGTTCGTCGTTGCTCATGGCTGTGAGGAGTTTTTCGGGACCGGCGCGCAGGAGTTCATCTGAGAGGGCGCGCTTCTGCTCAATGAGCGCGTCAATCCGCTCTTCGAGGGTGCCGTGGCAGATGAACTTGTGGATGGTGACGCGGTGGTGCTGGCCGATGCGGTGGGCGCGGTCGGAGGCTTGGTTCTCGACGGCGGGGTTCCACCAGCGGTCAAAGTGGATGACGTGGGTGGCGGCGGTGAGGTTGAGCCCCACGCCTCCGGCGCGCAGGGAGATGATAAAGAAGGCGGGGCCGACGTGGCGCTGGAAGGCCTCGACGCGCGCTTTGCGTTCGTCAACCGGGGTGCTGCCGTGGAGGACGAAGCCCGGGCACCCGAGCCGCTCGGCAAGGAGGGCGTGGAGCGGGGCGATAATCTCGTAGAACTGCGTAAAGAGGAGGAACTTCTCCCCCGCTGCGACAATTTCCCCGGCGAGGTCGAGGAGCTTGAGGAACTTCCCCGATTGTTCGGGCGGGTAGTCGAGCGCGTGGATGAGCTGGGCGGGATGGTTGCAAATCTGTTTGAGGCGCACGAGGGTACGCAACACCAAGCCGCCGCGCGAGAAGTGGTCCGTTGTCTTCTTCAACCCTTCGCGCAGGGTTTCGACGAGCTGGCGGTAGGCGAGGGCCTGATCGGGGGTGAGCACGCAGGGCACCAACTGCTCATGCTTTTCGGGCAACTCCTCGAGGATGCCCGGATCGCCCTTTTGCCGGCGCAGGAGGAAGGGCTTGACCAGCTGCCGCAGGGCGGGCATAAAGTCCTCGGGGTGGCGGCTCATCTGCCGAATCTGCTCCTGGGGGCCGAGAAGGCCGGGGTTGAGGAAGTCGAAGAGCGTCCAGAGATCCAGCAGCGAGTTCTCCACTGGCGTGCCGGTGAGGACGATGCGCCGCTCGCCGTACAGCTCGCGCACGGCCTGGCTCTGGCGCGAGCCAGGGTTCTTGATGGCCTGGGCCTCGTCGAGGATGATGGCCGGAAAGTCCACCTGCAGCAACGCACTCACGCGAGGGATCATCTGATAGCTGAAGAGAGCCACATCCACGCCAAAGAGCGCTTCCTCGGGGTCTTTGATGAGCTGCTTCCACGCCTCGGCATCCATCCACTTGGGGTGGCAGATTTTCAGGGAGAGCTCCGGGGCCCACCGTTGCTGCTCGGCGCGCCAATTCTCCAGGAGTGTGGGCGGCACGATGATAAGTACCGGCGCGTCTGCCATCACCCTTGCGCGCTTCCACAGTTGCAGCAGCGCGAGCACCTGCAGCGTCTTGCCGAGCCCCATATCGTCGGCCAGGCACACGCCCAGTCCGCGCTCGGTCCCTTCCCAGAGGAAGCGCACGCCCTCGCGCTGGTAGGGCCGCAGACATTGCGCGGTGGCCTCGGGCAAGGCGGGCATTGGCCGGGTGAGGGTGCCATTGAGGAAGTGGTTCAGTTGCGTGCTCACCTGATAGTGGTGCGGGAACGAGCCATCGTTCGCGAAGTTGCGGACTGGCAGCCCTGAGATTAGCCGCATCCCTTCAAAGAGCGAGAGCGCCTTGCCCGAGCGGGCGGTATCGAGCCCCCGAAGCGCCTTCAGCTGGTTGAGGAGGCGATGCCTCAGGGCGCAGGGGAACAGCTTCTCGCCGATGGCGAAGGGCGTGTCCGGATCGGCGTTCAGCAGGTTGGCGAGGTCCTCGTCCGAGAGCGTCTGGCCATCGAGGACCACCTCGTAGGAGAAGTCGAGTAGCGCCTGAGCGTTGAACTCACCGGAGAGGGAACGTTCGCCGAGCTTGCCGCGCACCGTGATGTCCTGGGGCTTCACCCACTGGGGAATGCGCCCGAGCAGGGTGCAGTTGAACCACGCCAGTTGACTGCGGAAGTCCTCGGAAGTCAGATCTATGAGCCAGTCGTCATCAAGGGTGAACGGGGCGTAGAGGGTCATCTCTAGCCGCTGGCGTTCGATGAAACAGGCGGCGACCATCGCGTTCCACTGCTCGGTCAGGGCGTGGAGCTGCTCGGGTTCCTGCCAGTGCGCCTCAATCCACTCGCCAACGGGCTGGAGCGTGCCGTTGGGCAACCGCACGGCAAAGAGCGCCGGATGGTGCGGCGTCGGCGTGAGCATATCCACCACCAACACCAACGGGAAGGGACTCGGGGGCAGCATGAGGCTATTCAGGTCTTCGAGTTCGGGTGCCAAGCCCATGCCCGGGCTGAAGAAGTTCCACAATGAGAACCAAAATTTTTCAACCTCCTCGGGCGGCAAGACTGGCGCAAAGGCAAGGCGCGCTTCCTCCGTCGCCACCAGCGTCATCCAATCGGTACTCGGAAACTCTCCCGGCACAAGCTCCTGCCGGTTCACCTCTCGGTCGAACTGCAACGCGACATAGCGCGATAGCAAGGTATGCACCGCCCGGTGCACTGTGCGAAAGGCCGGCGCGCCCGCCGAAACCTTCAGGTCGTCCAACCAAACCTCAAGTCCCTCGGGCAACGGCCGGCGCGCGTACTCCAGCAGCAAGCCGGCAAAGAGCGCCAGCGGCTGATCCCACTCCTCGTTCGCAACCCGGTGACACTGCGTCACAAAGACGCTTGCTTCTTCAATCTGCTCGCGTTCGTTCTCTGGGCTTTCCATAGACGCAGTATAACAAATCCCCACTCACCGTTTACCCTTCCGCACAACGCAAGACAGGCTGACTTCGCTACAGGGGCCTCCCTCGCTCTCCTGAGCCGCGTCAACCTCGGAGAGGCGAGCGCCCAGGCCTCCGCCACGGAGGTGATCGCCCCCTCCGGCGCCACCGCCGGCCAATGCACTACCCCCGGTCTGCGCTACTTCCGCTATCCCCTCCCGCAGGGATCCAGCACCGACACACACTTCTTCTCCATCCGCGTGGAGAAGAATCGATAGGCAGGAGCGCTCGCGCCAGCGGTGAAAAGCCCGGCTGGCTGGGCGAGTGCTTGCACCTCGCTCGCGCGGGGCGCTTGGGGGCCATTGGCTTCTTCTACTCAGAATGCACGCGAGGACAATTTCAACAACGCCGCGAGGCGATTGAGTGTCGCCCGAAGGCGAACTAATAAGACGGGGCCTTATTTGAAATAAGACGGGGTCTTGTTGCTAATAAGACGGGGCCTTAATAATTCCCTCCGCCCCGGGAGGAAGTTTTTGCCCGGCGTGCGGGAAGTTGTGCCCGGCCGAGGGCGTGGCTGGCCTTGTGGTTGCTAATCCTGCGTGTATTTCGGCGGGCGTTGTGTTATAGTGAAGGCATGAAGTTTTCAAGCAAGTTGATTGTTCGGAAGGTGCTGCTGGCGGCAGTGGTCGGGGTGGCGGTGTTGCTTTTGGGGGATGTTTTTCAGCGGTGGACGCGGCCGCGGGCGGAGGAGGTGCTGGCGCAGTTGCACGCCGAGAAGGTGATGGTGCAGAGCCTGACGGTGAATGGGCGCGCGCTGGTGGCCGAGTTGTGGCGTCTGCCGGAGACTTCGAGTGCGGCCCCGTTGCGTAAGGCGGGCGGGAAGGCGTTGGTGGTGGGGAAGTTGGTCTACCTCTTTCAAGGCGATGAACTGACGCGCGCGCGCGGGGCGTGCACCTATCCGCAGGACTTCCCGGCCTTGGCGCTGGCGTGTGACTATGTGGTGGAGGCGGGGCTGGCGCAGTATGTGACGGGGCGGACGCAGTCGTTGCCGGAGGCTGTTTCGGGTGAACTGGCGGCGTCGGCGCAGGCGGCGGGGTGGGAGGCCGTTGGGGCCGGGGTGTGGAAGCGCGGGGGCGAGGTGTTGGTGGCGCAGATTTCCGAGCGCGAGCAGGAGACCTATGTGGCGCTGATGAAGACGAAGGAGCAGTGAGATGAAGCAGAAGATTGTCTTGGCGGCTGCGGTGGTGGCGGGGTTGTTGGCGGCCTTTCTGACGGGGTCGTATATCAGTTCGCGCGAACGGGCGTTGCAGGCGGAGAAGGAGGCCTTTAATCGGCGCAACCGCCTGGTGGAGGCGGTGGTGCTCTCCAAGTCGCTGCCGGCGGGGGCGAAGTTGACGATGGAGGATTTGGGGGTGATGGAGTTTCCGGAGCGGGCGCTGCGCGAGCAGTCGATTCGGCCGGATGGGAATATTGCGTTGCGCCTGGTGGGGCGGCGCCTGGCGGTGGGTGTCTCGGCGCGGCAGCCGCTGATGTGGAGCGACATTGAGGGCGGCGCGCCGGACGATCGCGGCCTCTCGGGGTTGCTGCGCCCGAAGATGCGCGCGCTCTCCATCTCGGTCTCGAGCGCAGCGAGCGTGACGAATATGGTGCGGCCGACCGACCATGTGGATGTGCTGGGGACCTTTACGCTGCCGAGCAAGCAGGTGGAGGGGGCCACGGAGTTGGTGACGATGACCATCTTGCAGGATGTCCTGGTGCTGGCCACCGGACAGGAGACGGCGAGCACCTATCGCGGCGGGCGGGTGAACTACTCGCAGGTCACCCTGGAGGTCTCTCCGCACGAAGCCGAGGTGCTCACCTTTGCCGAGCAGATGCGCGGGCGCCTGACCCTCACCCTACGCAACCCCGAGGATCTCCACTACGAAAAGGAGCTCCCCCAGGTGGACTTTGCGCGCATTCGCCAGACCCTCGAAGGGATGAACGAACGCCGGCAGAAGGAGATTCTGCATAAGAGATGACAGAGGGCAGATGACAGAACGCGTTTCGCGACGGATAAGCTGATGCCCTCTGCGCCCTGCGAGCGAAGCGAGCACTTCTTCCTATGAACTACCAAATCACCATTGCCATTCCCGGCCAGGCCGTGCGGCAGATTGTCTTCCCCTGCGGCGCCTACTTGGTTGGGCGCGGGCTTGATTGCCCCTTGCATGTGGAAGATGCCAGCGTCAGCGAGTTGCACGCCAAGCTCATCCTCACCCCCAGCGAGGTCTGGATCGAGGACCTTGGTTCCTCCAATGGCACAATGGTCAATGCCGTGCCCATTCGCGAACCACGGCGGTTGGATGACCGGGCCGTGGTGACCGTGGGTAGCTCCGTCTTTCGCGTCTCGCCCGCCGCCCAAGCGCCGGCCCCGACTCCCGCCCCTACGCCGGCCCCCGCGGCCGAGCCGCCCCCGCCGCCCAAACCGCTCCCCGAGGAGAAGCCCGACCCGCTCGCAATCGTCCGTGCCGAGGTCAAAGCGCAGATCCACGCCGAGTTGGTCAAGCGGCTGGACCTCAAGCGCCTGGCCACGAGCTCGCTCTCGGCCGAGGCGCTCGGCGCTCGCGTCCGCGAGACGCTCCAGGCCATCCTCGCCGAGATTACCGCGCGCAAGGCGCTGCCTGCGGGGTTGGACGCCCAGGCGCTGGAGGAGGAGCTCTACAATGAATCGGTCCGCTTGGGGCCTATCGAGACCTTTCTGGCCGATGAGAGCGTCACGGAGATTATGGTCAATGGCCCCCAGCAGGTCTATGTGGAGCGTCACGGCAAGCTCGAGCGCTCCTCGCTGACCTTTATGGACGAGGCGAGCGTGATGGCGGTCATCGAGCGGATCGTCTCCCCCCTCGGTCGGCGCATTGACGAGAGCCAGCCCTATGTGGATGCCCGTTTGGCCGATGGTTCGCGCGTCAACGCCATTATCCCGCCCCTCTCGCTCATCGGCCCGTGCATTACCATCCGCAAGTTCGCCAAGCGCGTCCTGACGGTGGCCGACTTCATCCGCTTTGGCACCTGGACGCAGGCGATGGCCGACTTCCTGCGCGTCTGCGTGCTCCTGCGCAAGAACATCATCGTGGCCGGCGGCACGGGGTCGGGCAAGACCACGCTCCTGAATGTCCTCTCGGGCTTCATTCCGCCGAGCGACCGCATTCTCACCATCGAGGACGCTGCCGAACTGCGTCTCAATCAGCCCCACGTGGTCCGCTTGGAAGCCCGTCCGCCAAACATCGAAGGGCGCGGTGCGGTGACCATTCGCGATTTGGTGCGCAACGCGCTGCGTATGCGCCCAGACCGCATCATCGTGGGCGAATGCCGCGGCGGAGAGAGCTTGGATATGCTCCAAGCGATGAATACCGGCCATGATGGCTCGCTCACCACCGTCCACGCCAACTCGCCGCGCGATGTCATCAGCCGTTTGGAGACGATGGTGCTGATGTCGGGCGTCGAGTTGCCCAGCCGCGCCATTCGCGAGCAAATTGCCTCGGCCGTCGACCTGGTGGTGCAGGAAGCGCGCCTCGCAGATGGCTCGCGCCGCATCGTCTCGGTGACGGAGGTGATGGGGATGGAGGGAACGCAGATCGTGATGCAGGAGCTCTTCACCTTCCGCCAGCGCGGGGTCGACCCCCAGGGCCGCATCTTGGGCGACCTGGTGGCCACCGGCACGATGCCCTCCTTCTACGACACGCTCTCCTCGCGCGGGCTGAGTCTGGATCCGGCCCTCTTTGCGCCTGAGGGCGAGGGAGGCTTGCGGTGATCTTTTGGACCACCCTCCTCTTGGCCGCCTTGGCCGCCGGCACCCTCACCTGGGGCCTGGTCGCCGCCTTCGCCGAGGGGGCCGCCGCCACCGCCGGCACCTACGAGCGCGAGATGACCCAGTCGCTTGAGGCCATGTTCCTCTTCGTGCCGGCCAAGCGGTTGGTCGACCTGGGGTGGATGGCCGCCGCGTTCGTCTTTCTGCTGGTGATGTTGCCCTTCTGCCGATTGGAGCCGGTGTGGGTGGTGCCGGCAGGACTCTGCGTGGCCGGCGCGCTCGCCTCGGGGGCCTTTTTCCTGCCGCGCCTGGTGGTGCGCCACCTCCGCGCCCGCCGCCTCGAGCGCTTCAATCTCCAGCTCCTCGAGGCACTCCCGACGATGGCCAACGCGCTGCGCGCCGGCTTCTCCATCAACCAGGCCTTCGATGCCGTGGCGCAGGGCACCTCCGGCCCCATCCAGCAAGAGTTCTCCCTGATGCTCCACCAGATGCAGGTGGGCGTCTCCTTCTCCGATGCCTTGGCCGAGCTCGACCGCCGTGTCGGCAGCGAAGACCTCACCCTCGTCTGCACGGCCATTGACATCGCTCGCCGCTCTGGTGGCAACCTCACCGAGATCTTTGAGACCATTGCCCAGACCATCCGCGCCCGGTTGCGCATTGCCCAGCACGTCAAGTCCCTGACCGCCCAGGGCCGCCTGCAGGGGCTCATTATTGGCGCCATGCCCTTCCTGCTGGCCGGCGGATTGGCCATCTTTAAGCCCAAATTGATGCTCCCTTTTATCTGCTCGCTCCCCGGTGCGCTCACCCTCCTGGCCGTTTGTGCCCTCGTCGCGCTCGGCGGCTGGATGATCCGCAAGATTGTCACCATCGACGTGTAGGCCCCCTATGCTCCTCTTCTGGTCCGCCCTCCTCCTCTGGGCCGCGAGCGCCGCGGCGTTGGCCTGGTACGTCCTCTTCTACGCCACGCGCGTCACCTACGTCACCCTCGCCGATGGCCGCGCCCAGCTCCGGATCCTCCCGCTCCCCTTCCGGTTGCTTCTGCCCTTTACGCAGAACCTCGACCCCCTCCTCCGGCGCGAGAGCTTCTCGCAAGCCGCCGCCTCCGCCGCCTGGCAACTCACCGCCGCCGGCTACGACGGCCTCCTCTCTGGTCGCGAGTTTGTGGCCCTCAAGCTCCTCCTTCCCCTCGCCGCCGCCCTCCTCCTGGCGCTACTCTTCATTCCCTTAGGCCTTGAGGCCACGCTCCCCTGGCTGATGGGCACCCTCCTGGCCTGGATGTGGCCGCTCCATTGGCTCCGCCGCGAACGCGCCCGCCGCGCCAAGGCCATCCTCCGCGCCCTCCCCTTCGTCCTCGACCTCCTCACCCTCTCCGTTGAAGCCGGGATGGACTTCATCGGCGCCATCCAGCGCAACTGCTCGATGCGCAAGCCCGACCCCCTCAATGAAGAGCTCTTGCGTATGCAGCGCGAAATCCAAATCGGCACCACCCGAAAGGTCGCCCTCGCCAACCTCGCCGACCGCGTCCGCATCCCCCAGGTCCGCACCCTCACCAACGCCCTCATCCAGGCCGACGAACTGGGCGTCTCCATCGGCACTATCCTGCGCATCCAGGCCGAGCAGCTTCGCCAAGACCGCTTCGAGCGCGCCGAAAAGCTCGCTCACGAGGCCCCCACCAAGCTCCTCTTCCCCCTCCTCCTCTTCATCTTCCCGGCCACGATTATCGTCCTCCTCGGCCCCATCCTCGCCAATGTCTTGCGCGACTTTGCGTAACGCGCGTGTTCTGAAGGGCTTGTTAGGGGCTAGCGCGCGCCGCGCCGAACCTGTTATGCTATAGTATGCGCCGAAAGGAGCGAAGATGGTGATAATCAATGAGGCCTGTTCAGAGTTTGCGATGCTTCGCGAGGCGCAAAATCTCTATGTCGATAAGACGGACTACTTCTATGAGTTGATTCAGTCGGCCATTCGTGCACCGCGCTTTTTCTTTTTGGCGCGGCCGCGGCGCTTTGGCAAGTCGCTGATGATCTCCACCTTCAAGGCCATCTTTCAAGGCAAGCGCGAACTCTTTGAGGGCCTGGCCATCTCCAAGACCGACTACGACTGGCAGCCCTATCCAGTGTTGCACTTGGATTTGTCGATGGCAACGGGTGAGTCGCTTGAGAGCTGCTTGAGCGGGCTGAACCAACAGGTGAAAGATGCCATTTCGCTCGCCGGCTTTAAGGTGAATCAGGCGTTGCCGAGGGAGATGCTTGCGGCTGTCTTTGCGCAGCTGAGGGAAGCAGGGAAGCAGGCAGTGGTCTTGATCGACGAGTACGATGCGCCCATCTGCCACACCTTGGACCGGCCCGAGCTCTGCGAGGCGATCCGTGGCGAGTTGGCCAACTTCTATTCCGTTTTGAAGGCCAATCAAGCGGCGATTCGCTTCGCGATGATTACTGGCATCTCCAAGTTCGCCTCAATGGCCGTCTTCTCGGGGCTGAATAATATCGTCGACCTGACCTACGATCCCGACTACGCCGCCATGCTCGGCTACACCCAGGCCGAGCTGGAGGCAAACTTCGGCGAGCACCTCGATCGCCGCGCCAAAGAGATGGGTCTCTCCAAGGCCGACTTTATGGCCGGGCTCGCCCATTGGTTCAATGGCTACCGTTTCTCCATCGCCTCCGAGGCTTCGGTCTACAATCCCGTGGCGATTGCGCGGACATTGACCTCTCGTTGGCCCGATTTTGATGCCCAGTGGACGACCACCGGCCGCTCCTCAATGCTCTCAAAGTTCCTCCGGCGCGATGACTTGCTCAAGATTGACTTTCAGCGCCCCATCACCGCCTCGCGGAGCAGTCTGGAGACGCCTTCGCAGATTGCCGCCCTCTCGCCCGTGGCGGTGCTCTATCAGACCGGCTATCTAACGCTGGCGGGCTATGACCGTGCCTCGGGGAACTACATTCTGCGCATTCCCGACGAGGAGGTCCGCCGCGACCTGATGGCCTTCCTCTGCGAACTGACCATCGCCTCCGATGCCACGCGCGAAGATGCCCGCGCCCATGTCTCCATCAACTCGCTCGACGACCTCCTCAACGTCGACCTCTACGAGATGTACGCCCAGTGCCACTACGGCCCTACCGAGACGCGCATCCAGGAGTACAACTACCAGCGCATCCTCCAAATCCTCTTCTGGTCGCTCGGCTACGACCCCATTGTCGAGCCGGTGCAATCCTCCGGCAAGCATGCCGACCTCGTGGTCAAGGCGGGCGATGTCATCTTTGTCTTCGAGCTCAAGAGCGATGGCACCACCGCCGAGGCGGCCCTCCAGCAGATCAAGGACCGCGGCTACGCCACGCCCTACCTCCACGACGGCCGCCCCGTTGCGATTGTCGGCCTCGCCTTCCATAAGGGCCAACGCGAACTCCAAGGCGTCGCCTACGAGGTGCTCCCCTCCTTGGCGTAAGAAGCGTAGGACAGGGAGGCTGCAATGAACTTTTCTGTGGGTATTCGCTTGGGTTCGCCACGGCGTAACCTGAAGTCTCTTCGTGAGATGTCGCCGGCGGGGATTGTGTGGATGTGCTGCGTTCTGTTCGTGGTCACTTCGGGCTTTCAAGGGATGCTTTATTGGTTGCCGCTGTATAAGACCCGGCAACTGCACGCGCACGATCGGGTGGACGCCACGGTGCTCTCGCTCGAACCGCTCCGCAATGGTGTGCGTGCGCGAATCGCCGACCCGGAGACGGGGGCCGAGCAGGTGATTGTCTGGTCTGCCGAGCAGGCGGCCGACGTGGTGGACTTGCTTAATGCGCCGTCTGCGCAGATACCGTGTTTGCGGCAGGCGGCGGGAGCGCTTGAGCCGATTCTGTTTGCCTGCCCGCCGGCGCCCTTACGCATTGGGGGCGCGCTCTTCTTGACGATTTTCTTGGGCGCGTTGGCAGGGGCGTTGCTGAGTAAGTTTGCCTGGATGCGGCGCCATCAGCGACTATATACGAGCCTGTTGGTCTCCCCGCCCTTGGTGAGCGCGCTGGTGCTGTCGGTGGCCACGGATTCTGCGCTGTGGGTGCTGCTCCATCTGTTGGCCTTTACCTTGCCTTACGCGGTGGTGTGGTGGGCATTGCGGCCCGAAGGCAGCGAGGCGGCGCCGGCGCTCTCGCTCCTGGCGTGGTTGCGCGGAGTGCGCCGCATCGCGTGGGTCTTGCCGGTCTTTGCGTTGGTGATGATTGCCGTTGGCGTGGGTTGCTTCATTGGCGATGGCGTGCGCCTGACCCGGGCGAGCTGGTCGCTGCGCGAGCGCGAGCGCGTCGAGCTCACCCCCTGCGGCGCGTGGACCACGACCTCCTCCGGCGGCCGTCGCGGCGGCAGGACCACCACCTGTCATCTGCTGGCCGCCTACACCGTGGGTCAGCGCACCTACTTTGCGCACTGGACCACCAAAGAGGTCTTCTCCCTCAGTGCCGAGGCCATCGACCGCGCCCACCGAAATATTCGCGCGCTCCGGCGAGGTTACAAGCGCCTCGGCTCGGTGGCGGCGGGCGATCCCACCGACGTGCTTCCCTGTGAGGCGGGGCTCGAGGAGCATCCCTTGCGCGGCAAAGTGCCCGCCATTGCGGACTATCTCCTGCGCCTGGGCGGGACCCTCGCGCTCCTGCTGGGGGCTGGGGTGCTCTCCGCCGTCTGCCGTCTGCCTGGCCAAGCGCGCGTCTACCGCTACACGCAAGATAACACGCTCCGCCTGGCCGCGCCGCAGCAGGCCGCCGGTTACCTCTGCGTGGCGCTGCCCGCGTTGCTGCTGATCTCCTTCTGCCACTTTGTCACTCTCTGGCGCGTTGGGCTGGGCATCCCGGTGCTTCAGTTGCTCCTGCTCTTGCCGCTGCCGGTGGGGGCGATCATCTTCGCCGCAATCCTCCGCCGGAAGGCCCGGAAAGCAACCGCTATCCATTACCGCGTACTTGGACCGGGGGCCTGGGAGGTGGAGCTCTTGCCCCACAGTCGGCGCTTGAGCAAGGTCGAGGTCGACGGCCAAGCGCTCCCCATCGACTCCGCCGACGCGGGTACGTGGCGCTTCACCGTGCCGCCCGAGAGCCGCGAACTCCTGGTGCTTACGGGCGACAAGCAGGTGCTCGTGCTGCCCGCGGAATAGACCCTCCGACCAGGGGTGTGCTAGAATGGGACCTATGAACAAGCGCATTGCAATCGCCTGCGGGGGGACCGGCGGGCACATTCATCCGGCGCTGGCGGTGGCCGATTGCCTCCGCGAGCAGGGCGCCGAACTCTCGCTCATCCTCTCGGGTACGCGTAAGGCCGAGGCGCCGACCGCGGCCGCTTGGCAAGGCCCGCTTCTGAAGTCCGGCGCGCGGCCGATTCGCGACCCGCGCAATCTGCTGGCGGTGGTGCGGTGTTGGCGTTTCCTGCGGCGGGAGCGGCCAGGCGTGCTCTTCGCGACGGGGGGCTACACCTCCTTCGCGCCCGTGGTCGCCGCGCGGATGCTGAAGATCCCGGTGGTGCTACACGAGGCGAATAGTCTGCCCGGCAAGGCGGTGCGCTGGCTCTCGCGCCATCTGCGCGTGGAGGCGGTGGCCACGAGCTTCCCGGAGAGCGCGGCCAAGCTGCCGTGGGCGCGGTGTGTGCAGACGGGGTTGCCGGTGCGCCGGAGCGTCTTGGCGGCGTTGGCGCGGGCGCAGGCGGTGGAGAAGGCGGAGGGGCGACTGACGGTGTTGGTGACGGGGGGGAGCCAGGGGGCGCGGGGGATGAACCGCCTGGTGGCGCCCATCCTCGCCTCGCTGGCGCAGAGTGACCCCAAGGTGCGCATTATCCACCAGTGCGGCGCAGCCGACTGCGAGGAGATGGCGCGCGTCTATGCCGCCACGCCCGGTCAGGTGCAGGTGGCGGCCTTCCTGGAGGATATGGGCTCGGCCTACGGTCAGGCCGACATTGTCATCGCCCGCGCCGGGGCCGCGACCTGCTTCGAGATTGCCGCTTGTGCCGTGCCGGCAATCCTCATTCCCTTGCCAACGGCCGCCGAGCACCATCAGCACGTCAATGCCCAAGCCCTTGTTCGCTCCGGCGGGGCGCTCCTTTTCGACCAGGTTTCCGGCGAGCCGATACAGCTGGCCGAGGCTATCCGCCAGCTCTACTCCGACCCCCTCCTGCGCAAGATGATGCACCAGGCCCTCGCCGACCTCCCCAAGCCCGATGCCGCCGGCGCGTGCGCAGCGTTGCTACGCTCGATAGGCGATAGGCGGCTCGCTTCGCTCGCGTGAGGCGCACCTAACGGCGGCTTTGCCGCCACCTCACAAGGCACAAAGAAAGGGCGCGCCGTCTGGCGCGCCCTCCTTTGTGCGTTTGCAAGCGCAGCGGCTTACATCATCCCGCCCATGCCGCCATCGGGCATCGCCGGGGCGGGGGTCTTGGGCTCGGGGATCTCGGTGATCATGCACTCGGTGGTGAGCAGGAGGCCGGCAATGGAGGCGGCGTTCTGCAGGGCCGAGCGGGTCACCTTCGCGGGGTCGAGGACGCCAGCCTTGACGAGGTCGACGAACTCGCCGGTGGCGACATTGTAGCCGGTGGAGCCGGTTTCGCCCTTGACCTTCTCGACGATCAGCGCGGCTTCGAGGCCGGCGTTGGTGACGAGCTGACGGAGGGGGGCTTCCATCGCGCGGCCGAGGATCTCGGCGCCGATCTTCTCATCGCCCGAGAGCGCGGCAGCGCACTTCTCAACGGCGCCCTGGCAGCGGAGGAGAGCCACACCGCCACCGGGGACGATGCCCTCTTCAACGGCCGCACGGGTGGCGTGCAGCGCGTCGTCCACGCGATCCTTCTTCTCCTTCATCGCGGCCTCGGTCTGGGCGCCGACCTTGATGACGGCGACGCCGCCGGCGAGCTTGGCCAGGCGCTCCTGGAGCTTCTCGCGGTCGTAGTCGGAGGTGGTGGTCTCGATCTGGTGCTTGATTTCAGCCACACGGCCCTGGATGGCGGAGCTCTGCCCGGCGCCCTCGACGATGGTGGTCGACTCCTTGTCAACGGTCACGCGCTTGGCGGTGCCGAGCTGCTCGAGGGTGACCGAGTCGAGCTTGATACCGAGGTCCTCGGAGATGACCTGGCCGCCGGTGAGGATGGCGATGTCCTTGAGCATCTCCTTACGGCGGTCGCCGAAGCCGGGGGCCTTGACCGCGCAGATCTGCAGGGTGCCGCGGAGCTTGTTGACCACGAGGGTGGCCAGCGCTTCGCCTTCCACGTCCTCAGCGATGATGAGCAGCGGGCGGCCGCTCTTGGCCACACCCTGGAGGATGGGCAGCATGTCGTTGAGGTTGGAGATCTTCTTCTCGTAGATGAGGATGAAGGGGTTGTCGAGGACGCACTCCATGCTCTCGGCGGCGGTCACGAAGTAGGGGCTGAGGTAGCCCTTGTCGAACTGCATGCCCTCGACGACGTCGGAGGTGGTCTCGGTGGTCTTGCCGTCTTCCACGGTGATGGTGCCATCCTTGCCAACCTTGTCCATCGCATCGGCGATGATGGTGCCGATCTCGGTGTCGCCGTTGGCGGAGATGGTGGCCACCTGGGCGATTTCGTCGTTGGTGGAGACCTTCTTGGAGAGGGCGGCGATAGCCTCGACGGCGGCGGCGGCGGCCTTATCGATGCCGCGCTTGACGGCCTGCGGGTTGGCGCCGGCGGTGACATTCTTCAGGCCTTCGCGGTAGATCGCTTCGCCGAGGATGGTGGCGGTGGTGGTGCCGTCGCCGGCCACATCGTTGGTCTTGGAGGCCACTTCACGGACCATCTGCGCGCCCATGTTCTCGAAGGGATCGGGCAGCTCGATTTCCTTGGCCACGGTGACGCCGTCCTTGGTGATCTGGGGCGAGCCGAACTTCTTGTCGATAATCACATTGCGCCCAGAGGGGCCCAGGGTGGTGGCGACGGCCTTGGCGAGCTTGCTCACGCCATTGAGGATGGCCTGGCGGGCATCGCCCTCGTACTTCATTTGCTTAGCGGACATTTGCGTAAATCCTTTCTGCGTTATGCGTTAGCCGAGGATGCCGAGCAGGTCCTCGGAGCGGACAATCTGGTAGGTGACGTCGTTGAGCTTGACCTCGGTGCCGCCGTACTTAGGCAGCAGGACGGTGTCGCCGGGCTTCACATCGAAGGGGACTTCCTTGCCATCCTTGTCGCGCTTGGTGCCGACGGCGATGACGGTGCCTTCCATCGGCTTTTCCTTGGCGGTGTCGGGGATGATGATCCCGCCGCGGGTCACTTCCTTCTCTTCCTTGGGCTGGACCAACACGCGGTCGCCGAGGGGACGAATTGCAGGTGTAGACATGGTTAATTTCCTTTCTAAAGGGGTGAACGGTTGACTGTGGACCGTTAGAGGGTGCGGCGAGCGGGGTGGGGACCGCGCTCGCCGCGGTCAGGTTAGTTCATCTTGAAGTCGGCATCGACGACGTCATCGCCGCCCTTCTTCTGCTCGCCAGCGCTCTGGGCGCCCGCATCGGCACCCGGGGTGGGGCCGCCGGCGGGGTTCGCGCCGGGCTGCTGATACATCGCCGCGCCAGCGGTCTGGAGGATCTGCATGAGGGCCTCCTGCTTGGCCTTGATGGCGGCAGCGTCGGTGCCCTTGAGGGCCTCCTTGAGCTCGTTGACGGCGCCTTCAATCTTGGCCTTGGCATCGGCCGGGATCTTGTCGCCATTCTCCTTGAGCATCTTTTCGGCCTGGTAGGCGATCTGCTCGGCCTGGTTGCGGCTTTCGACTGCGGCCTTGCGCTCTTCGTCCTCCTTGGCGTAGCGTTCGGCATCCTGGCGCATCTTCTCGATTTCGTCCTTGGAGAGGCCCGAGGAGGCGGTGATGGTGATCTTCTGCTCCTTGCCGGTGCCCTTATCCTTGGCGGTCACGTTGAGGATGCCGTTGGGGTCGATGTCGAAGGTGACCTCGATCTGCGGCACGCCACGCGGGGCCGGGGGGATGCCCTCGAGGTTGAAGCGCCCGAGGAGCTTGTTGTCCGCGGCCATCTTGCGCTCGCCCTGGAAGATCTTGATCTCCACGCCGGGCTGGTTATCCACGGCCGTCGAGAAGACCTCGGACTTCTTGCAGGGGATGGTGGTGTTGCGGTCGATCAACGGGGTGGCCACGCCGCCGAGGGTCTCAATCGAGAGCGTGAGCGGGGTCACATCGAGCAGGAGGACGTCCTTCACATCGCCCTTCAGGATGCCGCCCTGAATGGCCGCGCCCATGGCAACGACCTCATCGGGGTTCACGCCCTTGTGCGGCTCCTTGCCAAAGATCTCCTTGGCCTTCTCCTGCAAGCGCGGCATACGGGTCTGCCCGCCCACGAGCACCACTTCGTCCACCGACGAGATGCCCGCATCGTCCATGCACTTGCGGCAGGGGCCGACGGTGCGCTCAACCAGGCCATCGGCCAGCTGCTCGAGCTTTGCGCGGCTGAGCTGGACGTTCAAGTGCTTGGGCCCGGTGGCATCCATCGTGATGAAGGGGAGGTTGATGTCGCTGTTCTGCGCGCTGGAGAGCTCAATCTTCGCCTTCTCGGCCGCTTCCTTGATGCGCTGGATGGCCTGGGTGTCCTTGGAGAGGTCAATCCCCGTCTGGGCCTTGAACTCCTCGAAGAGCCACGTCATCACCGCCTGGTCCACGTCGTCGCCGCCCAGCTGCGTATCGCCGTTGGTCGCCTTCACCTCGAAGACGCCATCGCCAATATCCAGAATGGAGATATCGAAAGTGCCGCCACCGAAGTCGTAAACCGCGATCTTCTCGTCCTTCTTCTTATCCAAGCCGTAAGCCAGCGAAGCGGCCGTCGGCTCGTTGATGATGCGCAGGACCTCGAGGCCGGCAATCTTGCCCGCGTCCTTCGTCGCCTGACGCTGAGAGTCGTTGAAGTAGGCCGGCACCGTGATGATGGCCTGCGTGACTGGCTCGCCCAAGCGCATCTCGGCATCCGCCTTCAGCTTGGCCAGAATCATCGCGGAAATCTCCGGCGGAGAGAAGGTCTTGTCCCCCACCTTGATCGCCGCGTCGCCATTGGCCGCACGCGTCACCTCATAGGGGACCATCGCGATTTCCTTCTGCATCTCATCGAACTTGCGCCCCATAAAGCGCTTGACCGAGTAAATCGTCCCCTTCGGGTTCATCACCGCCTGGCGCTTGGCCGGCAGACCCACCAAACGCTCCCCATTCGCCGTGAACGCCACAATCGAGGGCGTGGTCCGCTGCCCTTCGGCATTCTCCAACACACGCGCCTCGCCGCCTTCCATCACGGCCATGCACGAATTCGTCGTGCCCAGGTCAATACCAAGAATCTTGCTCATAGTCTCGTTTCCTTTCTCGCGGCTCAACGCCGCTTGTGTTCACTCACCGTTGCAACGCGCGTGCCAAATCGAAAAAAACCTCTCCCTTCGCCCAAAACCGTGCCAAACCGTGCCACTCCGTGCCAAGGTGTGCCACCCTGTGCCACGCCGTGCCAACCTCTGGCACGCCCTGCCACATCCCGTGGCAGGGCCTACCTCACCTCGAGGTAGGCCCGGGTTCACCTCGAGGTAGGCCCTAGGTCACCTTGAGGTAGGCCCGGGTTCGCCTCGCATCCGCCCCGGGTTCGCCTCGCATCCGCCCCGGGTGACCTGCGGAGCAGGCCACGGCAAAACCTTTCAAGGAGCCTTTGCGTGCCTTTCTTTGTGCTCTTTGTGTTCTTTGTGGTTGCTAAATCCTGCGTCTATTTCGGCGTGCTCGGCGTGCTTCTTTGTGGTTCAATCCTGCGTGTCTTTCGGCGTGCTCGGTGTGCTTCTTTGTGTTTCTTTGTGGTTTCCTCTTGCGTTTCTTCGGGCGCTGTGCGGTTTTTGCTGCGGGGTGGGTGGGGTTTTGCTATACTCCTGGGCGTTCGATGGGTGAGCCATCGTTCTCTTGAAGCACTTTGTGCATAACTGATTGCCTCAGTCGAAACCTAGGAAACTTCAACTCATAGGCAATAGGTTAGCGAGGTGTGCCGTTGTGGCACGCTTTCTTTCCTGTATCTATGAGTGGGCTTTCCTAGGGCCTCGACTGAGAGACAAGACAAGAAAGCGTGTTTTATGTTGTTTAACAGCTTGGCCTTCTTCCTCTTTTTGCCGTTGGTCTTTACGCTCTACTGGGGGGTGTTCGGACGGTCGTTGCGGTGGCAGAATGGCTTTATCGTGGCGGCGAGCTACCTCTTTTACGGGTGGTGGGAGTGGCGCTTTTTGATATTGATTGCGATTACCTCGGCGGTGGCCTATCTCTCGGGGTTGGGGTTAGCGTGGCGGCGGCACCGGGGGTGGGTGGTGGCGTCGGTGGTCATCAATGTGGGGATCTTGGGCTTCTTCAAGTACTTTGACTTCTTCCAGGGGCAGGTGGTCGAGCTGTTGCGGCTGTTGGGCTTTCAGGCGCACGGGTGGAGCTTGGCTGTGCTCTTGCCGGTGGGCATCTCCTTCTACACCTTCCAATCGCTGAGCTACACGCTGGATGTCTGGCGCGGAACCTTGAAGCCGACACGCGCCCCGGTGGCCTTCTTTGCCTTCGTCTCCTTCTTCCCGCAGTTGGTGGCCGGACCCATTGAGCGGGCGGAGAACCTCCTGCCGCAGTTCCTTGCGCCCCGGCGCTTCGACTACGCCGAGGCGGTGGTCGGCTGCCGGCAGATGCTCTGGGGCTTCTTCAAGAAGGTGGCGGTGGCGGATCTCTGCGCGGGGCTGGCGAACAGATTGCTGCGGGACCCGGGGGAGATGTCGAGCGTCTCGCTGGCGGCCGGGCTCTTCTGCTTTACCTTTCAGATCTACGGCGACTTCTCGGGCTACTCGGACATCGCCATCGGCTGCGGCCGTCTCTTTGGTATTCGCCTCTCGCGCAACTTCCGCGCGCCCTACTTCTCGCGCGACATCGCCGAGTTCTGGCGCCGCTGGCACATCTCGCTGACCACCTGGTTCCGCGATTACCTCTATATCCCCCTCGGCGGCAGTCGGTGCGGCCGTTGGCAGGCCATTCGCAACACCTTCATCGTCTTCCTGGTCTCGGGCTTGTGGCACGGGGCGAACTGGACCTTCCTGGCCTGGGGCGCCTTCCACGCCTGTTGCTTCCTTCCGCTCCTCCTGCGGGGCACGAACCGCCGCTATCTGGGGCCCGTGGCCGAGGGGCGTTGGCTACCGAGTGTGCGCGAGGCGTGGCAGATGGGCTGCACCTTCGCTCTGGCGGCGCTCGGGTGGCTCTTCTTCCGCGCGGCGACGCTCTCCGAGGCGTGGGCGTGGCTGCAGAAGCTCTTCTTGGGCTTTGACTTCTCGCTGGAGCCGCTGCGGCGGATTGGTTACTGGCGCGTCTTCCCGGCGGTGGGGTTGCTGTTGCTCTGTGAGTGGGTCAACCGCACCGAGGCCTTCGGCTGCGCGCGCTATCCCCGCTGGCGCCCCCTGCGCTGGCTCTGCTACCTGGCGCTAGTGGCCTTCACTTTCTTCTGGCTCTCGCCGCCCCAGGTCTTCATCTACTTCCAGTTCTAACGCTTGCGAGGTCCCCCAATGAAACGCTTTGTCCTCTGCGTCGCCCTCTTCGCCGCCGTGGTCGTGACCCTGGCCGTGCCGCTCTTCCTCTGGGCCTACCGCTCGCAGGTGCGCCTCTTCAAGCAAGCCCTTGTCGTGCCCGACTGCCACGTGGCCGGCGTGGGCGACTCTCGGATGAAGACCTCCATCGACCCCGCCCTCTGGCCCGGCTTCGGCAACTTTGGTCAAGATGCCGGCCCCATCGCCGTCTCCCTCCTGAAAGCCCGCACCCTCTGTGCCTCCAACCCCAACCTCGAAGTCATCCTCATCGACATTTGGCCCAAGCCGGGTTTCTTTGCGCATGAAACCTTTGAGTATAACCTGACGCCGTGCTACATCTTGGCCGAGTTGATGGATGGTCGTTGGCGCGCGGCCCTCCGGACGGGGGCTCTGCAACGCTTTAAGAGTGGCGTTGTTGTCGCGGCGATTGAGAACCTACGTGCCGAGAAGCCGACCTCCTGGTTGCGGGGAGGGTATGGCGCGCTCCATCAGGAAGCCACCAAGAATAGGTGGCGCGATGAGGCGGCGTTCGTTAAACTCGCACGGGCGGAGCGTGCGCCGAAGGCGGCCCCGCTCCCCGAGATGGGGGAGGGCGAGCGCGAGTTGCGGGCCTTCTTGGAATCTTTACGCGGGCGGTCCGTCCGGGCCGTGCTCCTCACAACGCCCATTCATCCGTGGTATCGCAAGTATATATATGGTGGGAACGACCGCGAAGCGCGCTTCGAGGCGCGGATGAAGGCTATCTCGGCGGAGTTTGGCGTCCCCTGGCTGAATCACTGGGCCGATCCGCGCCTGACGGACCCCGACCTCTTGGCCGACGGCACCCACCTGAACTGGCGCGGCTCGCGGCTCTATACGCAGATTGTCCAAGAAGAGGTGGAGGTTCTCCAACGCCAATGGCAGCACGCTCCTTCGCAGAAGCCCCATTAAGCGAGTGCGCAACAGCCTCACATAGTTACAAAAAAAGAGGCGCCGAGGGGGCGCCTGGGGGGAAGGGGAAAACAACAAGGGCCTTGTGCGAAAGCCACAAGGCTGCTTGTTTATTATGTTGGGGTCAGGCCCGCTCGGGGGCGGGGCTTACCACTGCGATTCGCGGGGGGCATCGTCATCGCGGCGCCCACCGCCGTAACCACCACGGCCACCGCGGTTACCATAACCGCCGTGCCCACCACCAAAGCCACCGCGTCCGCCACGGCCACCAAAGCCGCCACGCCCGCCACCAAAGCCCCGACGATCTTCGCGCGGCTTGGGCTGGGATTCGTTGGCGCGGATCTGGCGCCCATCGAGTTCCGTGCCATTCAGTGCCGCGATGGCCGCATTGGCCTCGTCAGCATTCGGCATCTCCACAAACCCAAAGCCCTTCGAGCGGCCAGTCATCCGGTCCGTCACCACACGAGCAGAGGAAACCTCGCCAAAGGCGGCGAAAGCAGCGCGCAGACCCTCGTCGTCCGTCGCATAGGCAAGATTGCCAACATAGATATCCATAGAAACCAACAACCTTCTGGTGACCGCAGTGGGGCGTTTTGGCCGGTTCACCTCTCCCGCGGCAAGGCAGAAGGCGTCCGTCAGGACCATCCTAAAGGGGGCTGTCCCCTTCCAAAACAGCCTATACAATACCTCATTTCCAGGACAAAATGCAAGCGCGAACATCCGACTGGCGCTCGCAGCGCCCGCGTGAGGGCGGCTGGGCGGGGCGTGGCGCGGCGTGGGGAAATGCGCTATGCTATGGGCCAAAGGAAAGGAGTCGATGATGAAGCGGCAATGGTTTATGGGGCTCTTGGCCCTGACGTTGGGGGCGATGATGACAGGTTGCCAGAGCGGATCATGTGCGGTGGTAGGCGCGGTGGAGGGGCGGCTGGCCTCCGAATCGGCCCACCGTTGCCTTTCGCTATGCCTCGGCACGGCCACGGTTACGCCGCCCAATCAGCTGGACTATTGTGGGGCGCTTCTGGGGCTGATTCACAACACCCTTCCGCCCAATGACATTCAGCGCGCCTTCCTCGATGAGCAGTGCCACCTCACCGGCGTCTCGCTTCAACTCCTTGAGCAAACGCAGGTTGGCGCTGTGCATGGGGTTGCGGTGAGTGGCCTCTTGGCCGACATTGCCGAGCTTCAAGGGGTGCAACTCTCGCTGTTGGCCAATCGCGCCGATACCTTCGGCGGCGCCCAAATCTCCCTGGCGATGAACCGCACCGCCGGCGAGGCCACCGGCCTCCAAGTTGGCCTGCTGAATGTGGCCACCGAGCTCCACGGCCTCCAGTTGGGGCTGCTGAACATCAACTGTGCCGGCTGGGCCCTTCCCTTAATCAACTTCGCTTGGTAGCGCCCCGCGGTCAGCCCCGCCCCCTCTCGGGCGCTTCGCCCCCAGTTGTAAAGCAAATCGTGAATTGTCTATGCGGCAGGGTGCCTCGCCTTGCTCGGCCTTCGCGGTCGCGCGATCACGCGGGGGGCCTTGCCCCC
>SFJE01000008.1 GCA_004555175.1 Lentisphaeraceae bacterium
GAGGGCGCCGACAGCATTGAACTCCTGCGCGCGGTCGTCGAGCGCCTCCGCTCGAAGGGCTGGCAGGTGGTCAATGTCGACATCACCGTCCTCGCCGAGTGCCCCAAGCTCAAGCCCTACATCCCCGCCATGCGCGAGCGCTTGGCTGAGCCCCTAGGCATCGAGGTCGAATCCGTCTCCGTCAAGGCCACCACCGTTGAAGGCCTCGGCGCCATTGGCCGCCGCGAAGGCATCTCCGCGATGGCCGTGGCGATGGTCGCGCCTGCGCTGTAGGCGCAGGCGCTAGATGACAGATGACAGAGGACGGATGACAGAGAAGGCCGCCGCTCGAACGAGCGACGGCCTCTTCATTCCCGCGAGCGCCCGCATCCGCGGGCGCTCTGCTAACAGCTAGCGGCTAACCGCTAACCGCTGGCGGCTTTCAGCCGCCTTACTCCCACTCAATCGTGCCCGGCGGTTTGGAGGTAACATCCAGAACCACGCGGTTGACGCCACGCACCTCGTTGACAATGCGCGAGGAGATGCGGCGCAGGAGCGGGTCGGGCAGGTTCACCCAGTCGGCCGTCATCCCATCGGAGGATTGGACGATGCGCAGGGCGATGACGTAATCGTAGGTGCGCTGGTCGCCCATCACGCCCACGCTACGCACCGGCAGGAAGACCGCGAAGGCCTGCCACGTCTTATAGTAGTAGCCGGCGGCCTTGACCTCGGAGACGAGGATGTCATCGGCCTCGCGCAGGATGTCGAGCTTCTGCTTATCCACGGCCCCCAGGCAGCGCACGCCCAGGCCCGGCCCCGGGAAGGGCTGGCGCATCACCACATCCTCGGGCAGACCCAACAGGCGCCCGACCTCGCGCACTTCGTCCTTAAAGAGACGCGAGAGCGGCTCGAGCAGGCGGAACTTGAGGTCCGGCGGCAACCCACCCACATTGTGGTGGCTCTTGATCATCGCCGAGGGATTGCCATTGATCGGCACCGACTCAATCACGTCCGGATAGGTGGTCCCCTGCGCCAGGAAGTCAACATCGGGAATCGAGCGCGCCGCGTCGGCAAAGACATCCACGAAGGTGTGGCCGATAATCTTGCGCTTGGCCTCGGGCTCATCGACCCCGGCAAGCTTGCCCAGGAAGCGCTCGGAGGCATCCACGAAGCAGAGGTTCATCTCGAAGTTGTCGGCAAAGAGCTGCTGGACGCGCGCGGCCTCGTTCTTGCGCAGCAGGCCGTTATCCACGAAGATGCAAGTCAGCTGCTTGCCAATGGCCTTGTGAATGAGCGCGGCGGCCACGGAGGAATCGACCCCGCCCGAGAGGCCGAGGATCACGTGCTTATCGCCCACCGTCTCGCGGATCGCCGCCGTCTGCGTCTCGATGAAGCTAGCCATCGACCACGCCCCGGCGCACCGGCAGATCCCCAGGCAGAAGTTGCGGATGACCGCCTTGCCGTGGTCGGAGTGGACCACCTCGGGGTGGAACTGAATGCCATAGAGGTCACGCCCCTCAATGGCCACGGCGGCATACTCGGTGTTGTCGGTCACGGCAATCGTGCGGGTGCCCTCCGGCACGGCCAACACCTTATCCCCGTGGCTCATCCACATCACCGAACGCTCAGGCACCTCGGCAAAGAGCGGCGAAGCAGCCTCGGTCACGCGCAACTCGGCGCGACCATACTCGCGGCGCGTCCCCGGCCCCACATTGCCGCCGAGCAGCTGCATCATCAGCTGCATCCCATAGCAAATGCCAAGCATCGGCACGCCCAGCTCAAAGAGCGCCGGGTCAACCGTCGGCGCGCCCGCCTCATAAACGCTGCACGGCCCGCCCGAGAGAATAATCCCCTTCGGCTTCAGCGCCCGCAACTTCTCCACCGGTGTGGAATAAGGCAGCACCTGACTATACACATGGCACTCGCGAATTCGCCGCGCAATCAGCTGACTGTATTGCGAGCCGAAGTCAAGCACCAAAATCTGTTCTTGTTCTTCCATAGGCAATTCCTTTGCGCGCAGTATAGCACACTTGCCTAACCCGTGCGCGCGCCACCCCTCCGTGAAACCTGCAGAAATGCCGCAAGGTGACAGCGCCTCGGCCGCGCAGTCGATGAGGGTGTGGGTTCTGGGGTCGAAGGCCAGGCCACTGGCGTAGAGGGGAGGTAGGCCCTAGGTCGAGGCGAGGTAGGCCCTAGGTCGAGAGGAGGTAGGCCCTAGGTCGAGGCGAGGTAGGCCCTAGGTCGGAATGAGCCAGGCCGGGCTACCCAAACACGTCTCCCCGCCCGTATGATATCGCCACAGCGCGAGACCCAACTCATAAGACCCCGTCTTATTGGAAACAAGGCCCCGTCTTATGAGCAATAAGACCCCGTCTTGTCGCCAACAAGACGGGGCCTTATGAGTTGTATCCGGAGCGGCGCGAAAAGGCGTGAACGCGAAGGCTCAGTCTATCGCCCTCACATAGCCAGTCCACACGGGCAAGAAGCCCCCCATCGAGGGCGGTATGCGGGACGGCTAAAGCCGCCCGCGCCGATAACGACCCTCCCGCAAGCCGGGGGGCGCGCCGGGGGACAAAGAAGCCCCGGGCACCGCATGGGGTGCCCAGGGCTGAAGGAGGCTGTGGTGCCGGAAAGGGGAGTCGAACCCCTACGCCTTGCGGCTGCGGATTTTAAGTCCGCTGTGTCTGCCATTCCACCATTCCGGCGAAAGGGGTTAGAGGTGCTCTTCGATGCCGCGGAAGCGGACGTTGAGCTCGTGGAGGGGGGCGAGGAGTTTGCCGAGGGGGAGATCTTTGGTGAGGTCGGCAAAGGCGTTGACGTCCTTGGGGAAGCACTTGCCGCCGTAGCCGAACTTGCCATCGGGTCCGGGGACTTGGGTGTGGGTTTCGTTGATGTAGCCCGAGAGGAGGCAGCCGGTGTGGACGTTGGCGAAGTCGGCGCCCATACGGCGGCAGTAGTCGGCGACGGCGTTGAAGTAGGTGACCTTGAGGGCGCCGAAGACGTTGTGGGCGTACTTGGTGATTTCGGCTTCGAGGGAGGTCATGCGGCAGAACTTCTTGCCCTTGAAGATCTTGGAGAGGAGGTCAATCTCGCCGGTGAAGACCATGGGCTGGTTCTGGAAGTCTTCGATGTAGGTGCGCTCGGTGAGGAACTCGGGCATGAAGTAGACGGGGTGGCCGGTCTCTTCGGTGAGGCGCGCGGAGGTGCCGGGGAGGATGGTGGTGCGGACGAAGACGGGCTTGCCGGCGGGCAGGGCGCAGATGAGTTGCTTCATCAGGGTGAGATCCTGCGTGCCGTCGTCTTCGGTGGGGACGTGGATTTGCAGGAAGTAGATGTCGGCGCCGGAGAGGTCGTCGTTCATTCCCTTGGGCGGGTCGCTGACAAGCACCTTGACGGCGGGGTTATTCCGTTCAAGCCAAATCTTCAGGGCGCTGCCGATAAAGCCGCAACCGATAATGCCAACCGTAATCGAATCCATCGCAATTATCCTTGAGTGAACCATTAAAACACCGCCATAATATAGGGTTGCGCGAGAAAAGTCAACCCGGCGCGGTAGGGGCGGCTAAAGCCGCCCGCTCCGATAATGGCCGCGCAACGGCGTGCAGCACGCGCGGGACGGTTGAAGCCGCCCGCTCCGATAATGGCCGCGCAACGACGTGCGGCGCGCGTGGAGCGGTTGAAGCCGCCCGCTCCGATAATGGCCGCGCAACGACGTGCGGCGCGCGCGGGACGGTTGAAGCCGCCGCTCCGATAATGGCCGCGCAACGGCGTGCGGCGCGCGCGGGACGGTTGAAGCCGCCCGCTCCGATAATGGCCGCGCAACGGCGTGCGGCGCGCGCGGTGGCCGCGCAACGGCGTGCGGCGCGCGCGGGACGATTGAAGCCGCCCGCTCCGATAATGGCCGCGCAACGGCGTGCGGCGCGCGCGGGACGGTTGAAGCCGCTCGCTCCGATAATGGCCGCGTAACGGCGTGCGGCGCGCGCGGGGCGGGCTTTTGCTATACTGGGGAGCATGAGTTGCGTTGAGCTGGTTGGCTTTTGCATTGCGTTTGTGCTGTTGCTGGCACTATCGGCCTTTTTTTCGGGGAGCGAGACGGCGTTGCTCTCGCTTTCTCCGGCGCAGATCCAGCGGATTCGCGAGCGGCGAGCGGGGTTGGGGGAGCAGCTCTCGCGCCTCTTGGCCGAGCCGGAGGTGTTGCTCTCCACGATTTTGATTGGGAATACCTTTGTGAATGCGGCGCTGGCGAGCGTGGGGTATTCCTTTGTGGTGCGTTCGGGATGGGTGAGCGCGCAGTTGGCGGAGGTGGCGAGTATCTTGGCGGTGACAGCGCTGGTGTTGCTCTTTGGGGAGATTAGCCCGAAGCAGTTTGCCATCCAGCACGCCGAGGGGGTGATGCCGCTGATTGTGCGGGTGATGCGCGTGGCCATTCCCCTCTTCCGGCCGCTAACGTGGTGTTTGCAGCGGCTCCTGAAGCCCTTTCGCAAGACGCTGGTGCCCGAGCGGCGGGCGGTCTCGGACGAAGAGCTCGTGAGTGTGGTCAATCTGGGGCAGGAGCGGGGGGCCTTTGACCGCGAGGAGGGGGCGATGGTGCGCGGCATCCTGCGCTTGAGCGACCTCAATGCCTCGGACGTGATGACCCCGCGCGTGGACCTGATTGGCCTGGATGTGCACGACTCAAGCGCCGAGCACGAGCAGCAGATGCGCTCGGCCCCCTTCGTCTGGATGCCGCTCTGGGATGAGACGCCGGATAACTTTATCGACTTTGTGGACGTGCAGCGCTATCTGCTCGACCCGAGCCACGATCTGGAGGCCGCCCGCTGCCACTGCACCCAGGCCGTGCCCGAGAATATCTGCCTGGACGACCTGCTGGTGATGCTCTACCGCCAGCACCTGCCGATGGTCCTGGTCTCCGACGAGTATGGCGGGACGGCGGGCATCGTCTCGCGCGGGGATATTTTGGAACTGCTTTCGCTGGAGACCGAGGATGAGCCGGGCGCGGCCGAGGCGGCCGATGTGCGCAGCGTGGGGCCGAATATGTGGATTGTCGCCGGCGATGCGGCCCTCGAGCAGATCAACTTCGAGCTCGGCACCCACCTGGAGGCCGATGATGCCGACCGGATGAGCGGCTGGGTCACCTTCCACGCCGGGCGGATTCCGCGCGTGGGCGAGCGGATCGAAGCCGATGGCTACCGCGTCCGCGTGGAGAAGATGCGCCGGCGCAAGATCCTCTCGGTGCGCTTGGAGGACCTTGACCCCGCCTCGCAGGATCCCGACCTGCCGCGCGAAGAGGAGGCCGAAGGGCACTTAACCACCGGCGAGGGGGACGAGGAAGGAGGGCCGCTGGCGTGAGCGTGCTCATCATCAACCTCGCCCTCATGGCCCTCTTCTTCCTGGGCAGCTGGTTCTTCTCGGGCTACGAGAGTGGGATGGTCTCCCTCAACCGCCACCGGCTGGTCCACCTCATCCGCCACGGCGACAAGCGCGCCCGCGCCCTGGCCACTGCCCTGCGCGATAGTCACCGGATGCTCGCCACCACCCTGGTGGGCAACAACATCTGCAATGTGGCGCTCTCGACGCTGACAACGGTCTTGGCACTGGAGGCCGCCGCGCGCTTGGGGGCCGATCCCTCCCTGGCCCAGACCCTTGCCACGGTGGCCGTGGCGATCGCGCTGCTCATCATCGGCGAGTTCCTTCCCAAGCTCTGGTTCACGGCCCGGCCCATCGAGCGTTGCCGCCCGCTCCTGCCCATCTTCCTCTTCTTCCGGGCACTCCTCTTCCCGCTCGCCTCGCTCTGCATCCTGCTCACACGCCTGGTCACCCCCCGCGAACGCGGCCGCAAACGCTCCCCCTTCCTCTCGCGCGAGAACCTCGCCTTCCTGATGCGCGACTCCGAGGCACACGGCGAAATCTCCGCCTTCGAGCGCGGGATGGTCAGCCGCGTGCTCGAGCTCCAGTTGCGCCGGGCCAGCCAGGTGATGACCCCGCTCGCACGCATGGTCCGCGTCTACGAAAGCGACAACCTCTCCACCGTCCTGCGCGTCTTCCGCCAGAGCCACCACCGCATCCTGCCGCTCTTCTCCGACGACGGCGAGCGCTGCCTGGGCGTGCTGCACCTCTTCGACCTCCTGCGCGCCCGCTCCAAGGCCCCCGTCCCCTTCGACCTGCGCCGCGCCCCAGTCTTTGTCCGCGCCGACACCCCCGCCGATAACCTATTGCCCTATATGCGCTTGCGGCGGACCAAGGTCCTTATCGTCCTCGATGCCGCCGGCGCCCCCACTGGCATCGTCTCCCAGGAAGACGTCCTCAACGCCGTCCTCGATGACGAACTCCTCCGCTCCTCCACCGAACGCATGGCGAAGGTATGAGTGTGCGTGCACAGAGGAGAGGGAAGTTGACAGTCGACTCCTTTGCAACTGTCTCCGCCTTTGCGGGGCGGGAGGCTGCGGCGGCAACCATTACGATGCTCCTAACGCTGGTGGGCGCGGCCGGGACGCTCATCCTGCCGATGCTCCAATTTCAACGCTTCTCCGAGGATGGCCGCCTGCCGCGCGATTGCGGTCTGGCCGGAGCGCTGCTCCTGGGGCTGCTACTCGCCTTGGGCGGAGCGGGGCGGCTCCATCAAGCCCTACGCGGAGGGACCTGCGCGCTCGCCTTCGTCAAGCCCCTCTCGCGCGGCACCTGGTTGGCCGGGCAGCTTGGGGGGCAGGTGATGGCCTTGGGTCTCTTCCTGGCCACGCAAGCGCCCGCGCTGCTAATCGCCGAAGCCGCCGCCCCGCGCTATCACACCACCGGACGCTTTGCCGATGTGCCCGCGCTACTGGCCGCGCTCGGGACATTAGCCGGGGCGCTCGCACTCGCGGCAGCGGCCAATCGCTTCCGTTCGGCGCGCTTTGCCCTCACGGCCAACTGGCTGATGCCGTGCGCGCTGTGGGGTTTCGCGCTCCTGCGGCACTTCGAGGGTCCGCTCCATTGGGGGACGCTCTCGGCGCTGCCGGCGCTCTTGGCGCTGCTGACGCAAGTGGCGGCCGTGGCATTGGCGCTGGCCACCTGCCTACCTCCGGGCTTGACCGCAGCGCTGACGGTGCTGGCGCTGGGGCTCGACCTCCTCTTCCTGGGCGGCTCGGCCTATCTGCCCTTCGACGCACTCTCCACCTCGGCCGCCGGCTATGTGCCCCCGACCACGCTCCTCCTGCTCCTCCCTCAATCCCTCTGCCTGGCGCTCCTTTGCCTCCATTTGGGGGCGCGCCGGCTTGCGCGAAGCTCTGTATGACCCCACCCATTCCCGCTCTCTGCGCGCAGGATCTGCGCAAAACCTTCCGCGACTTCTGGGGCCGCCCGACGGTCGAAGCCCTCAAAGGTCTCTCCTTCACCCTCGCGCCCGGCGAGGTGCTCGGTCTGCTCGGCCCCAACGGCTCGGGCAAAAGCACCACCATCCGCATCCTCCTGGGGCTCCTGCGGGCCGACAGCGGCTCGGTCTCGCTCCTCGGCCACGCCCCAGAGAGCCCCGCCGCGCACGCCAGTCTCGGCTACCTGCCCGAAATCACCCACCTCCACCCCTTCCTCACCCCTCGCGAGACGCTCGCCTACTACGGTCGCCTGAGCGGGCTCTCCGGCAAGCCCCTGCGCACGCGCATCGACGACCTCCTCGAGCTCACCGGCCTGACGCACGCCCGCGACCGCCGCGTCGGTGCCTTCTCCAAGGGCATGACCCGCCGCGTCGGCCTGGCCCAAGCCCTCATCAACGCCCCGCGTGTGCTCATCCTCGATGAACCGACCTCCGGCCTCGACCCCATCGGCACGCGCGAAGTCAAAGAGCTCCTCCTGGCCCTCAAAGCCCGCGGTCTAGCCATCCTCACCACCTCGCACCTCCTCCCCGACGTCCGCGACACCTGCGACCGCATCCTCATCCTCGACCGCGGCAAGACCCTGCTCCAAGGCCCCGTTGCCGAGCTCCACGACTCCCTCGAAAGCGTCTTCCTCCGCGTCCTCGGCTGCACCGTCAAGCCCCCCGAGTGCCCCGACTGGCTGAAAGCAGGAGATGAAGTCGACAGTCGGCAGTCGACAGTCGACAGTTGCTCGCTGCGCTCGCAGCAGACCGAACGCCGATAACGGAGGCAAGATGGAAGCGCCCCCCCAGCCTATCCGTCGCGTAAGCGCCCTGTCGACTATCGGCTGTCGACTGTCGACTTTTGCTGCCGAAGCGGCCCTCGCGTGGCGGCGGGCGGTGCGCGGTCCGCTCCTCTGGGCACTCTTAGCCGCGCTGGCACTGCTGCTAATTGCCCTGCCCGGGATTGAGGATCCGGCGTTGTTGCGCACGCCCTACGCGCTGGGGCTGGCCTGGGCGCTCCTGCTTGTGGCTGCCCTCTGGACGGGGGCGAACGCCTATGCCCTCGACCGCGAACGCACCCTGCTCACCTTGCCCTTGACCAAACCGCTACGCCCGATCCAACTCTGGCTCGCGCGCCTGGTGGCCAACCTCCTGCCCTTTGCCGTGGCGGTGGCGGCCGTGGGGGCGCTCTTGGCGTGGCGCGCGCTGCCGCCGGGGCGGGAGCGTCTGGTCCCCCTCCTACCGCCGCTCGAAAGCTTGGCCAAGGCCGACTTCGCGCGCTTCCAAGCCGAGGGGCGACTCCCGCGGGGCGTGCCGCGTTGGCGGCTCTTGCGCGCCTTCCGCGAGGCCCGGGAGAACCACTATACCGAGCTCAAACTCGGTGAGCCGCAGACCTTTACCTTTGCCCTGCCGGCGACCCTGCGGCCGGGCGCCGCGGCCTTCCGCCTTTCGGGCGCGCCCTTCCTCGGGGCCAAGGAGTCCCTGCGCCTGGAGGTGACAGCCACCTGCGCTGGGCAGCGCCGCACCCTCATTCCCGGCGACCTGCGCGACAACGGCTTCACCCTTGACCTCGGTGCGGGGCTCCTTCGCCCCGGCGAGCCGCTCACCCTTACCCTCGCACGCACCGACACCGCCGATGTCGCCTCCGTCCTCTACCGCGAATACTGCGACCTGGCGCTCCTCCTCCCCGGCTCCTCCGCCCCGGTCAACCTCCTGTGCTTCTGCCTCACGCTCCTGGCCACCTGTGCGATGGCCCTCGCGCTCGGGATGGCCTTGGGCTGCGTCCTCTCGCTCCCCGTTGCGCTCTTTACCGGCGCGCTGGCGCTCCTGGCGCTCACCTCGGCCACCCTTGCTCCGAGCACCACGGTGGCCGACGAGCAGGCTTCGTGCTTCGGCCGTCTGGCCGCGCCCCTCTCGCAGGCCATTGCCCAGCCCCTCCGGCCTTTGGTCGACCTCAATCCGCTCGTGCGCCTCTTTGATGGGCTGGCCATCACCCCGCGCGAACTGCTCGCCTTCTGCCTGCGCGCACTCCTCCCTTGGCTCGCCCTCTGCTCCTTGCCGGCGCTCTCGTCCGCTGCGCGCCAAGCGCAACAGAGTTAAGCGCGCGAAGCGCGCGCTAATACTTCAACTCGTCGAAACTGGGCAGGGGGAGGTGGGAATCGGGGGTGCCCTCGGGGATGGCCTCGATAAAGACTTCGCCGAAGAGGTCGGCTTGTTCGGCGCGGACGTGGCGCAGACGCAGAAGTTCCAAGAGCGCCACAAAGGTGACGATGATTTCGCCCTTGGCCGCGCTCTCGGTGAAGAGTTCCCCAAAGCGCAAGCGCCCGCCCTCGGCCACCGAGAGGCGCGAGAGCAGGCCGCTCATCTTGTCGGGCACAGACCATCGATGGAGCTTGAGGTGACCGAAGGAGACGGTCTCCTTGGCCCGTTCCAGGACGGCGCGAAAGGCCTTCATCAGCTCCTCCAGGCCAATATCGCCAAGCTTGCGCGCGGACCCCTCGGCCATCTCGGCCCCGGGTGCGCCGGCCTCCCCGCGGCCAAACATTGCCCCGCGCCAAACCTCCAGCACCCCAAAGCGCTCGGCCGCCTCCTTGAAGCGCTTATACTCCACCAACTGGCGGACGAGGTCCAGGCGCGGATCGAGCTCCTCGGCTTCGGCGTCTTCCCCCTCGGCGGGCACCTCCTGGGGCAGGAGCATCCGGCTCTTGATGACCATCAGCGTGGCGGCCATCACCACAAACTCGCCGGCCACATTGATGTCCAGCGAGCGCATTTGCTCAAGGTAGGCTAGATACTGCGAGGCGATGCGGCCGATGGGGATGTCGTAGATGTCCACCTCCTCCTTGCGAATCAAGTGAAGGAGGAGGTCAAGCGGCCCCTCGAAGGCCTCGAGGGAGACCTTGTAGTCATCGAAGAGCGGCAGGGTGGCGTCCAAGACGCGCTCGGGGGCGATTAGAGGCCGACGGCGTCGCGGGCGGCGGCGAGGGTCTCGCGGGCAACGGCGCGGGCCTTGGCGGCTCCGGCGGCGAGAATGTCGCGCACGGTATCGGGATGGGCGGCGAGATCTTCGCGGCGTTCGCGGAAGGGACCAAAGGTGCGCTTGTAGATCTCGAAGAGGGCCTTCTTGGCGTGACCGTAGCCGTAGCCGCCGCGGAGGTAGTTCTCGCGCATTTCGGCCTGCTCGGCTTCGTTGGCAAAGAGCTTATAGAGGGCGAAGACGCGGCAGGCCTCGGGGTCCTTGGGATCCTCGAGGGGGGTGGAGTCGGTCGCAATCTTCATAATCTTGGCCTTGACCTCCTTGGGCTCCTCAAAGAGGCCGATGGTGTTGTTGTAGCTCTTGGACATCTTCTGGCCGTCGAGGCCAGGGATGACGGCCACGGCCTCGGAGATCATCGGCTCAGGCATCTTGAAGACCTCGCGGCCGAAGATTTGGTTGAACTTGGCGGCGATATCGCGCGTCACCTCCACGTGCTGCTTCTGGTCGCGCCCCACGGGCACTAGGTCGCTCTGATAGGCCAGAATGTCGGCGGCCATGAGCACCGGATAGGCAAAGAGACCGTGGCTGGCGGCAATCCCGCGGGCCATCTTATCCTTATAAGAGTGGCAACGCTCCAGGAGCCCCATCGGGGTGACCACCGAAAGCAACCAAGCCAGCTCGTGCAGCTCAGGCACATCGCTCTGCATAAAGAGGCACGCCTTCTGGGGGTCGAGCCCGCACGCCAGGAAGTCCAGCGCCACATCCAGCGAACGCTCGCGCAACGCCGCGGCATCGTGAACCGTCGTCAACGCGTGATACTGCGCCACGAACACAAAGGTCTCGCCCTTCTCCTGAAGGTCGATAATCGGCTTCATCGCCCCAAAGTAGTTCCCCCAATGCAACTTCCCGGACGGCTGAATCCCTGTCAAAATACGCATAGCTAGCTCCTTGAAACGCGCGCAGTATAACATAAAGAGCGGTTAGCTGTTAGCGGATAGCGGATAGCCGATAGCCGTTAGCCGGGCCGTGAGGGGCTCGCGCGAGGGGGCGGCCTCACGCGAGCGCAGCGAAACCGCTTTATGCTATACTGCGCGCGTTTTTTCGGAAGGAATTGCGTTTATGGCAGAGAAGATTCGGGTTCGTTTTGCGCCGTCTCCAACGGGGAAGGTGCACATTGGCAACATTCGCGCGGCCATTTTCAACTGGCTCTATGCCCGGCACGTGGGCGGCGAGTTTCTGCTCCGCGTGGAAGACACGGATTTGGAGCGGTCGACCCCGGAGGCGATTCAGACGCTGCTCGAGTGCATGGCGTGGTTGGGGCTGGATTATGATGGCGAGGTGATGTACCAGACCAGTCAGCGCGAACACCACCTGGCGGTGGCCGAGGAGTTGCTGGCCAAGGGCTATGCCTACAAGGAGAATAAGGGCGGCCAGGGCGAGTGCGTCATCTTCCGAATGCCCAAGGAGGGCGTGATTGAGTATGACGACCTGGTCAAAGGCCACATGAAGAAGAAGGCGAAGGACACGCAGGACTTCGTCATCGTCCGCTCCGATGGTTCGCCCGTCTTCCACCTGGCCAACGTCCTCGACGACATCACCCAGGGCGTGACCCACATCATCCGCGGCGATGACCACGTGGAAAACACCTTCAAGCATATCCAGCTCTTCAAGGCCATCGGCGCGCCGGTGCCGCAATACGCGCACCTGCCAATGATTGTCAACAACGCTGGCAAGCCCTACTCCAAGCGCGACGGCTCGGCCTTCGTGGGCGAGTTCCGCGAGTTGGGCTATCTGCCCGAGACCCTCTTCAACTACCTCGCCCTCCTCGGCTGGGCGCCGGGCGACGACCGCGAAGTGATGACCCGCGCCGAGATGGTCGAGGCCTTCGACTTCGCCAAGTGCAAGGCCTCCCCCGCGCGCTTCGATATGAAGAAGCTCACCTGGATGAATGGCGAATACATCGCCCGTCAGCCCCGCGAGGCCTACGAGGCCGAGTTCGCCAAGCGCCTCGCCGCCGCCGGCCTTCCCGCCGAGCCGCTCAACGGCCACCTTGGGGAACTGCTCGACCAAATCCAGCCGCGCACCAAGACCTATGCCGACATTCCCGGCAACTGCCGTTACTTCTTTGAGGAGGCCTATCCCTTCGACGAAAAGGCCGTGGCCAAGCGCCTCAAGCCCGAAGGCACCGCCGAGCTGCTCGAGGAAATCGCCACCGCCATCGAGGCGCTGCCCGACTTCTCCATCGAGGCCATGGAAGCGTGCATCCGCGCGATGGGCGAAGCCAAGGGCACCGGCATGGGCCCGCTCGTCCACCCCATCCGCGTGGCCGTCTCGGGCAAGACCGAGGGGCCCGGGCTCTTTGAGATGCTCTGGCTGCTGGGCCGCGAGCGGAGCCTTGGGCGCTTGCGCGGCGTGGCCGCGAAGCTCCGCGCCGGCGAGCTCTAAGCGGAGCGCGCGCGATGAAGCTGCTGATTGCCACCCGCAACGCCCACAAGCTTGCCGAAATCCGCGCCATGCTCCCGGGGATTGAGCTCGTGGGGACCGACGCTTGGCCCACCGTGCCCGACCCCGATGAGACCGGCAAGACCTTTGAGGAGAACGCTGCCATCAAGGCCGAGGCCTGGCTCAAGGCCACCGGCCTGCCCGCCTTGGCCGACGACTCGGGGCTCGAGGTCGAGGCCCTCGGCGGCGCGCCCGGGATTCATTCGGCCCGCTATGCCGGCATCCACGGCGACAGCGCGGCCAACAACGCCCGGCTCTTGCGCGAACTTGCCGGGCTGCCCATTGAGCGTCGGGGCGCCCGCTTTGTCTGCGCGCTGGCCTTGGCGATGCCCGGCGAGCCGCTACGCACCCTGCGCGGCACCTGCCCCGGGCGCATCGTCGCCGCCGCCAGCGGCGTAAATGGTTTTGGCTACGACCCGCTCTTCGTCCCCGAGGGCTTTACGCGCACCTTTGGCGAGCTGCCCGAAGAGGTCAAAGCCCGCATCTCCCACCGCGCCCGCGCCTTCGCCTTGGCGCGGAGCCGCTGGTTTGGCGAAGCCTGAGTGCGCCGATGAAACGCGCGCTCGCCCTCCTCGCCACGCTCTGTCTCCTTCCCCTAGGCCTCCGCGCCGGGGAGACGGTGGTCTCCTTTGCCAACGCCGGCACCTCGGACAAAGGCTCGAACTGGAATGGCACAAACAATTGGGTGAACCTGACCACCAAGAAGGCCAAGGCGCGCATCAATGGCATTGGCCTGGCGCCGCCCTCGAGCAGCAACGGCGGGCAGAGCGGGATGAAAGCCACCTTCGATCCGCCCGAGAGCATGGTCTCGCTCGCCGTCACCTGTATGGCCAGCGGCACCACTGCCGCCAAGGCCAAGCACCTGCTGGGCGTGCGCCTCAATGGCGGAGAGCTCCTCACCGCCGAGTTTGCCTTCCCAGAATCGGCCGTGGATACGCCCGTCACGCTCACCTTCTCCTTCGCCGAAAAGCAGGCCGTCGAAACGCTCGCCATCACCAACGAGACAGCCAAGGGCAGCAACCTCTTTGAGGTCAACGCCGTCTCGTGGCAGAGCGACTTCGCGCCCATCACCGCCAATTACACCTGCAAGCGCACCTGTAATGTGGGCGAAACCTTCTATGTCGCCCTCTCCGGGTGCACCGGCGGCAGCGGAGTGTACACGCGCTTTCGCTGGCGCTTCAACGGTCAGGAGCAGGTGACCGAAGACTACGCAGCTTCCTGCCGCTTCACCGCGCCGATGGAGGAGGGCACGCTGCCCTTGGAACTCGAAGTGACCGATTCACTCGGCACCGTGGCCACCTTCTCCTGGGACATCACGGTGCGCCCCTACATCAAGGCCGCCAACCTCACCTGCAGCAATCTCTCCCGCACCGGAATGACCGTCTCCTGGGAGCAACCACTGCCCTATGCCGTCACCGACTATCTAGTCCGCGTCTCCTACGCCTCCTCGCGCAGCATTGAGCAGATGTTCACCCCCACCTGGGTGCGCGAAGGCAATGCTTGGCAGCTGGCCGAACCAATCGACCTGACCGACATTATTGACGGGCGCGACTTCACCGCCTATCTCGTCCCCTTCTATTGGCAGGGCGATGGGTTTGAGGTCTCCACCGATGGCGGCACCACCTGGTGCGCCACCACCTGTTTCTCCTTCACCACCCCGCGGCACCTCTTCTACCGGGCCCTTGAAAATGGCTCCCGCACCACCACCTTTCCCCCCACGCACGCCTCCATCTTGCTCCGTACGACGGCCGAGACGCCCCCCGACTTCTTCCGCCTCTACGTCAACCTTCCCACCTCGCTCATCGCCTCGAAGGTCCTGCCCGCCGAGAGTAACGCCCTCGAAGTCACCTTCCACGACAGCGAGGACGACGACCTCCTCCCGGCCGGCAAACCCCTCTCGGTCGTTGTCCTGACGCGCTACCTCACCGATAGCGGCACGTTCATATCCAAACAGTCCCCCACCCTCCAGGTCACCCTCCCGGAGGTCCCCCCGATGGCCGCCGCCGAGCGCTTCGGCAACTTCCTCTGCCTCACCTGGCCCAAAGATGCCACCACCCTCCCGGCCAAAGTCACCTTCTTCAAACGCGCGCCCAAGCCCACCGATGGCCTCCCCGCGCTCGCGCTCTCGCGCCTCTATTTCACCGGTAACGCCACCAGCGAGGGCGGCGAACAGCTCCCCGCCGGCAAGGCCATCGTCCTCACCAACACCACCGGCCGCCCCATCGCCCTCGACGGCTCCTACACCTTTACCATCACCAAAGCCGAGACCAGCACCGCCTACACCTGGGATTTCTCCCTCACCGAAACCAACGAAGCCGGCGAGAAGATTAAAACCTATCCCTACACCGTCCCCGCCGGCGGTGAAGTGCTCTTCTATGCCTCCGCCTACGACGCGCCTATCGATAGCGAAACCTTTGAGCATGCCTTCGGCGTCTCCGCCTCCGCCCTGCGCAACCTCAACACCACCTACACCGCCACCTTTGCGCGCAATGGCGAAGCGATCGCCTCCTTCACCCCGCAATTCAACACCATCCTCCGCCTCCGCCCTAATGACCCCACCACCCAGACCGCCTACCCCGTCACCTCCTCCGACCCCCCCCCCCCCCCCCCCTACCTCCCCTGGTTCACCCGATACGCCGAAAGCGTCCTCCGCCAAACCTTCGTCAACGCCTCCGGCTCCTCCGCCCTCCTCGCCATCGCCTCCCTTCTCGCAGATCCCGGCGATGCCGAAGCCATCTGGGCCACCATCCGCCTGCGCGAAGGAAACTCCTATTCCACCCCCCTCACCCTCACCCTCTGGGAGCGTGAAACTCCAAAAGCCGGCCTCCGCTTCCTCCTCTACTAAAGGTCTTCCATGCAACCCCTCCTCGACTTTTGGTCCGCCCACCAAGCCCAAATCGCCACCCTCGCCCTCCGCCTCGCCCTCGCCGGTATCATCTACTTCGCCTGCCGCCTCCTCTCCCTGCTCGCGCGCAAGACCATCTCGGCCGCCTGCAACCGCATCGGCCGCCTCGACGTCACCCTCGCGCCCATCCTCTCCTCCGTCGCCTCTCTGCTCATCTACGCCATTGGCTTAGTCGCCATCCTCGATCGTTTCGGCGTCAACGCCAACTCCCTCGTTGCCGTCATCGGCGCCGCCGGCTTGGCTATCGGCCTGGCCCTCAAGGAGACTCTCTCCAACATCGCCTCGGGCATCATGCTCCTCATCCTCCGCCCCTTCCGCGCCGGAGACTTCATCGACTGCGCCGGGCGCTCGGGTACCGTCCAAGCCGTCAACCTCTTCACCGTCACCCTCCAAACCCCCGACGGCCTCTACATCTCCCTCCCCAACAGCACCGTCTGGAGCGCCGACATCGTCAACTACACCCGCAACGGCAAGCGCCGCATCGATCTCACCGTCGGCATCTCCTACGCCGATAACCTCGACCGCGGCCTCCAAGTCCTCTCAGACCTCGCCGCCGCCGAAAAGCGCTTCCTTCCCGACCCCGCCCCCACCGCCTTCGTCTCCGCCCTCGCAGATTCCGCCGTCAACCTCACCCTCCGCGGCTGGACCACCGTCGACGACTACTGGCCCACCCGCTTCGACCTCACCCGCCAGGCCAAGCTCTCCATCGAAGCCGCCGGCCTCTCCATCCCCTTCCCCCAGCGCGACGTCCACCTCTTCCCCACCCAGCGCTAAGGCAGAAAATCGCGGGCGCGCGCTCACGCGGGGGGCCTTACCCCCTGCCCCATTGGCGGGCCGCCTCCAGAATCTCCGGATAATCCAGAATCTCCGGATGATCCGGCCCAGCGCGCCTTGCGCCTCAAAAAAGACTTGCCCGTTGTCAGGGGGTATGCTATTGTATTGCCGAATTGGTCAGGAGAAGCGATGCGACGCTTGATGTTATTGTTGCTTGGAAGCCTCTGTTTCCTTGGGTGCGAGATGTTTTCGGTGCCCGAGGGGACCGAGCTTGTGCCGCCGCAGGCGATGAAGCCGGGGGTGATTGTGCCTCAGTTGCGCGTGGGCGTGAAGGTGCGCATCTCGATTGTGGCCTCGGGCGAGCCGGTGATGGAAGAAGCCGTCAAGGAGGTCTCGGCCTCGGGCGATATTGTGTTGCCTTATATTCAGCAGGTGCACTGCGCGGGGATGACCATTGAGCAGTTCCAAGAGGAACTGACCAAGCGTTACAAGGAGTTTTATGTGGAACCGCTCGTTTCGGCCTACTATGTGCCGATGGGAGAAGGCGGTTCTTCGCCCTATGGCTCGGTGCTCGTCACCGGATGCGTGGGGCAAAAGGGCGTTGTCAGCATTCCGCCGACATGCGACCTAACGGTGATGCAGGCGTTGCAACTCTCCGGCGGAATGGGGCAGTGGGCCGACACCCGCGCGGTACGCGTGACGCGGAGTTTCACCGATGGCACTAAACAGCAGGCCATCATTGACACCGAGCGTATCGGGCGGTATGGCGATGCCGAACTCAATATCATCTTAATGCCCGGTGATGTCCTTGACGTCCCGGAGAGCAACTTCTAGTCTGGAGACTTTCCAATCGTGAGGAGCCAAACGATGAAAAAAATGTGGATTCTGATGACCGCCGTCGCCCTGTTAGGGTCCGGCGTTGCGCTTGCGGCATTGACCGAAGCCGACCTCGCCCCAACGCGCATTGCCGCGGCCATCAAGGCCAAGCCGGCCAATGAACGCCAGGCCCTGGCCAAGCAGATTCTGGAGGCAATTGCCGCCCAGCCTACCGATGAAGAGACCAAGACCCAGCAGTTGATTACCGCTTCGCGCGTGCTCATCTCTTCGGGCAACTCCATCGGAATGATTGCCGAAGTCTTCAACTCCATCCCGATGGAATATCTCCAGCCGGTGGCCGAGACCCTCGGCAAGGCCAACTTTGACCAGCAGGCCAACAAAATGACCGATGCGCAATTCGACACCTTCTGCGCAAAGGTCGTCTCCTCCGCCTCGCGTTACATTGAGGCCTCTGGCACCGATTCGCCGACCGTGCGCATCAGCATCCTCGCCGCCACCTTCTCGAGCGCCTCTTCCGATCCCGAGCGCACGCGCCCGGCGATGATTGCCGCCCTCCCCGCTTCGATGCAGGCTGCCGCCGCCACCTACATCGCCGCTTCCGAACAGGGCAACCGCGAAGTGCTCGCCGCTGCCACCGGCGTCGACGAAGTGGCCGAAACCCCGGCTGACCCCAATGTCGGCAATGTTGTTCCTGCTGCTGCGGCGACGAATGCCGCTGCCGCCGAGCCCGCTCCTGAGCAGACCACCGGCTCGCCCACGCTTGAACCCCAGGAGGTCCCCGTGGCGCCCTTGCCGACCTCGCCGACCTCGTCTGCGGCGGCTGAGACCGCGCAGAATGAGCCCGCTCCGGAGGTCAAGGTGCCGCTCCTCTCGCGCTTCTCCACCGATGTGCTGGGCTTGACCATCGACACGATGGGCTCGGCGATGTACGACTGGGAAGATCCCACGCTTTTGCCCCCGACGGTGGTTGATTATGGCACAGCCCCCGAGCAAATGATTGGTGTTGGCGAGTTCGGCATTTCCAATCTGCCGCGCCCGACAAACACGGTGATGCCTCAAAACCCCGACTTCTCCGAGATTGTAGACCCCTCGCCGGGCTACCCCAATCAAGGTATCTAACCCGTTATCCTAGGAGATTATCAAGATGAAAAAGCCCCTTTTGGCCGCAATCCTGGCAATATCCGGGTTACCGCTCCTCGCTGGGCCGCTCTTTGATGGCAACGGGTTTGCCTTTGGTCCGCGCGACTGCCTGCACTTCTCCCCCTCGGTGAGCGTGGGTGCCTTCTGGGAGACGAATGCTCGCAACACCTCGCATGACACCGAGTCCGGCGGTGGCTGGCGCGTCCAGCCCTCCTTCTCGCTCTCGTATGCCGGTAAGGAAGGTGTCAAGGACATTGGGAGTTTTAGCCTCTCGGGCTTCTACTCGATGGAGCGCGGTTTTGACAGCGACAATGGGCAAGATAGCGACTCCTATGGCTTGAGCATTTCCACCCGCCGTAAGCTCGCGCGCAACCTCACCTTCTCGGCCTCGGCCTCCTACTCGCGCTCGGAGAACGATGAGTTCTATGGCGACACCTGGAATGACTACGGCATTCCGCGCATTGACGAAAACCGCTCCGAGAGCTACAACGCCAATGCTGCGCTTGGCTACCAGGGCGACAAGTGGCGTTGGTCCGCGGGTCTTGGTTGGAGCCGCTCCAAGCAGCTCGATGGCTACAAGAATGAATCCGACTCCTACTCGCTGAGTTTGACCGCCGGGCGCGCCGTTTTTGCCCGCCACTACTGGAATCTCTCCTTCTCGACCTCGTGGGACGATGCGGATGACAACTCGCAAGCCTATTACATCCGCACCGGTATGAGCGGCTCAATTTCGAAGAAGCTCACCTACAATGCTTTGGTCGGCGTGGGCATCTACGACTACAGCGGTTACGAGGATGATACCGCCTTTGGTCCGAGCTACGATGTCAGCGTGGCTTATAAGATCAACCGCACCTTTGCCGCCTCTTTGGCCCTCAGCTCGCAGTTCGAGCCGGAGTATGATGGCGACCAGCAGGATTACTACATCTGGAGCAATCGCCTCACGGCTGCAATCAACGCCCAGTGGTCCGAGCGCTGGAGTTCGCGCCTCAATGTCGCCTGGAGTTACGAAGATCACCAAGGCAACAACAACGAGGCCGATTACGACCGCACCTACATCCAGACCTCGCTCAGCACCTCTTATGTCCTCAACCGCTTCACCTCGCTCTATGGCACGGTCTCCTGGAAGAACGATATGTATTCCGATGGTGATGACACGGACGACCTCCGCCTGGACATTGGTTTGAGCTTCCACCTCTAAAGCGTCTTAGGCTCGCGACAGTGCTGCGACTTTTGGTGACGAAATATTGGGTGCTTGCCCACCTTCTGGTGATGGCGGGCACCCTTTGTTTTACCCCCTCGCCTAGAGCCTTTCTGGCCATCTGGGGCGCGGCTTCGCTCATCCTGATGGCGCTGGCGTTGCCGCCCGGGCGCAAGGGCGAAACCTTTTGGATGGCACGCACCCGTGTCGCCACGGCAATCCGTTTGGATGTGGTCTTTTGGAGCGGGCTCCTGGCCGTGATATGGGTGGGCATTGGCCTGCTCAATGGGCCGCGCGCATGGGTCTATAGTGCCGCCTTAAAGCGCTGGATTTACGACTTGCCGCCGATGGTCTTTCTGCCCTCCTCTATTGAGTTCGGGCTAGGGACTGGCTTTTGGGCCGGCCTCACTGGTGGGCTAGCCGGGGCGGTGGCCGTGCGTTGCGCACTACCGCGCTCGCAGCGGCTCTTGGCGTTGCTGGGGCTTGGGTGCCTGACAGGCCTGCTGGCGTTGGGCGCGCTAACCGCCGGGGTGGTAACCGGGGCAGCGCCGACGCTGGCGTGGCTCGGGGGCTGCTTTGATGCCAGCGTGCTCTGGTTCCTGCTTCTGTGCACCGGCTTGGGCGTGGCGACCGAGGCCTTTCTGGAAGGCCACTGGCGAACGCTCATCTGGGCGCAAGGCGTGGTGGTGGCCAATGGCATGGGGCTGGCGGCCTTTGCGCCGGTGGAGGTGGTCGCCGTGGCCGCCGTGGTGGCGGTGATCTATCTTTGCTTGGCAGTGGCGGTTGTGCGCGGGGGCGGGCGCTATCCGCGCGCGCTGTGGCACTGTGCGATGCTCTTGCCGATCCTCTTTGCCGTGGGGTTGGGCTTGGCGCTAGGCCCCGAGCGGACACTCTGGCAGCCGGAGGTGTGGGCGCAACAGCTGGAGCGCTTCTTTGCCCAGTGGGGCTTCCGGGCGGACCTGGCCCTGAAGGTGATGGGGGGCGAACCAATGCTCGGCGGCGGACCGCAGGCAATGGACTTTATGGGAAAACTCTTTGTGAAGGGCGGCCGCGCGTGGGCCCTTTGGCGTGCGGGCGGCACCGGGGTGCCGTGCGACCTGATGAAGCTCCTCGCCGAGCGCGGGTTGATGGGCACGCTCTTCCTCTTGCTGCCCGGGGCGGCGATGCTCGGTAAGTGCCTGATGCGCTGGGTGGAGTTTCACCAGGGCGTGCGCCGGCACTACAGTCTGCGCTACATCTTTGTCTTCGCCGGCTGCGGCGTTGGGGTGCTGGGGGTGTTGTTCGCCTCCTTGATTGGCACGCCGCTGCATACGCCGGCGGTACTGTGCGTGTTTTTGATTGTCTGTGCGACCTTGAGCGGCTGGATGCCGCAGTTGCGCTAGTGGCTTAGAAAGGATTGTAAATATGTCAGATGACGCAGATCAGAAGGGGCGGAGCCTGTATTACCACCGCTACACGCCGCAGATTATGGGCAGCAGCGGCGGGCGAAGCACCTATGGCACGCCGGTCTATGGCGCAACCTCCTATGGCAGCGCTTACGGTTCGGCCTACGCAGCGCCTGCCGGCGGCGGAGGCGAGGAGGAGGGAGGCGCTGGTGCACTGAGCCTCGGGCGCATCATCCGCGTCTGCTCGGGCCACTGGATGACCATCTTCGTCTTCCTGATCCTGGGGCTCTTGGCGGCCTTCGTCATCTTCCAGCTCATCCCCTACACTTGGAAGGCCGAGGCCTACTACGAGATGCTCGTGCGCAGCCAGACCTTTATTCCCGGCCAGGTCTATGCCGATGAAGGCATGGGCGCGGGCGGAGCCAGCTCGCTCCAAGAGGTCTTCAACACCCGCCGCGAACTCTTCAAGAACACCGCGGTCTATAAGTCGGTCATCGACCTCTATCGCACCGAGCACACCGCCTCGGCCGTGCCCACCGAGACGCTGCTGGACATCCTCAAAGAAGACACCTCGATGACCTTGGTGCCCGGCTCGCGCTTGGTTAAGGTCTCGGTCCTTGCGCGCGATCCGGCCCTGGCAGCCGATTTGGCCAATGCCTATGTGGCCACCTGTAAAACCTATATGGGCGAGCAGAATAAGATGATCTCCGAGACGGCCGTGGCCTACCTCACCGCCACCCTCGACAACGAAGAGCACATCCTCGCCCAGCTTGATAACGACCTTCTAGAACTGCGCAAAAGCCGCAAGATCGATAGCCTCAACCGCGAGCGTGAGAACACTCAATCGCGCCTCTCTTCGCTCGACGCGCGCGCCATTGCGCTGGAGACGCAGATCTCCACGGCCAAGGAACTCCTCATTGCCCTCTCGGCCATCAAGGAGGATCCCACCCTCTTTGGCACCCTCCCCGAGAGCATTCCGCGCGCCTCGGAGATCGCCACCACCTTCCAGCGCTGGCAGGAAACTGCCGTGGCCAAGAAGACCCTCCTCACCCGCCTGACCGAGAACCACCCCGATGTCAAGCTCAAAGCGCGTGAGGAAGAGGTCTATCGCGACCAATTTGTCGAGACTGCCCAGCGTGCCTACACCACCGCCAAGGCCCAGCTCGACTTCCTGGAGCGCCAGCGTCAGCCGGTGGTGGAGGAGGCCTCGGGGCTGCGTGCCCGCCTGATCGGCCTGGATACCGACATCATCAGCGCCCAAATGGCCATCCAGCAGCTCGAGCGCACCCGCGAAATCGAGGTCCAAAAGGCCACAGACCTGCGCGCCCGCGTCCGCGTGGCAGAGTTGAAGGCCGATGAAAATGCCGCCACCATCAAGCCCGTCCGCCCGGCCCTTGTTCCCGAAAAGCCCGATTCGCCCAATCCCTACATCATCTTCGGCGCGGGCATTCTGCTGGGCACCTTCATCGGCGTGGTCTTCGTGCTCTTGCTCGACCACATGGAGGATAAACTCGTGGGCGTGTCGGACATCGAGCAGCGCCTGCGCTTGAAGGCCCTGGCCGTCTTCCCGCACCTCCGGCGCAAGCAGCGCCAGCAAGTGGCCCTCACCACCCATGCCGACCCCTTCTCGCAGTATGCCGAATCGATGGCCGGCCTGCGCAACCTCCTCGATTCGCCCACCTACCACGACCTCACCACCGTTATCCTCTGCATGTCCACCCAACCGGCCGAAGGCAAGACCTGCACCTCCTCCAACCTGGCCATCGCCTACGCCCAAGCCGGCCAACGCACGCTCCTGGTGGACTTCGACATGCGCCGTCCGCGCCTAGCCGGCATCTTCAATCGCGAGGTGCACAGCTTCCCCTCCCTGCCGCACATCCTTGCGCGCAACGATGCTTCGCTCTTCGATTCGCTCCCGCAGGAGACCGAAGTGCCGAACCTGAGCGTCGTCTTCTCGCGCGCCTCCAACTCCATCAGCCCCTCGGTGCTCATGGGCACGAACATCATCACCGAGTTCTTCGCCTGGGCCCGTAAGCACTACGACCACATCGTCATCGACTCTCCGCCCTTCGGCCTAGTGGGCGATGTCATCGTGCTCGCGAACCTCGTCGACTCCGTCCTCCTGGTCGCCACGCCCGACAAGACGCGCTTTGGGCCCATCCAGTTCGCCGCCCGCCGCCTGACCGAAGTGGGCGCACGCATCCTCGGCGTGGTGGTCAACAATGTCGACTTTGGCCGCTGGGCCGGCTTCAGCAAGTACGAGACGCGCTACGGCTACGCCACCAGCACCTACGTCCCCCGCACCAAGGGCAAAGATTCCTCCGAAGAGCTCAAGAAGGCCGTCTTTACCGTCAACTCCTCCGGGGCCAACCCTGCGGCAGCCGCCAATCCCGATGACCGCCCCATCGATGAAAGCCTGACCTCCGACGATGACTAACCCGCTGGCGCCTCAGCTCTATGTCGTGGCCACGCCGCTAGGCAACCTAGCGGACCTCTCCGAGCGCGTCCGCGCCACCTTGGCCGCCGCGCCGGTCATCGCCTGCGAGGACACGCGCCGCACCTGGCAACTCCTCTCGGCGCTTGAGATCCCCCGCCCGGAAATGTTCTCCTATCGCCAAGGCAACGAAGAACAGGTGACCGCGCGCATCGTCGGCTTTGTCCGCTCGGGCGTGCCCGTGGCGCTCTGCTCCGATGGCGGCTACCCGGGCATTAGCGATCCGGGCTACCGCGTCTTGCGCACCTTCGCCACCGAGGGCCTGCCCTACACCGTCCTGCCCGGGCCGTGCAGCGTGGAGTTAGCGCTTCTCCTCTCGGGGCTGCCCACCTCCAGCTACACCTTCAAGGGCTTCCCGCCGCGCAAAGCCGGAGCTCTGCGCAAGTTCTTCGAGCAAGAGCGCGCGCTGCCGCACACACTCATCTGCCTAGAATCGCCCTTCCGCCTGGTTGCCAGCCTCAAGGCCGCCCGCGACGTCTTTGGCGAGCGCGAGTGTGCCGTCTGCCTAGAGATGACCAAGGTGCACGAACGCGTCCTGCGCGGCACCCTCTCGGCCGTCATTGACCAACTTTCTGCCCGCCCGCCGAAGGGCGAGGCAACGTATGTTATTGCCGGGGACAACCCGAAGTTCGACCATTCCGATAGTCAGGAAGAGAACCTATGAAAACCCTCAAACCCGCCCTCTTAACCAGCCTCGTTGCCACGGGATCACTCCTCCAGGCCGATACCATCACCACCGCCGCCGGGGACATCCTGCACGGCACCATCGTCGGCATCCAAGGCGGGAACATCACCCTGGAAACCGACTTTGCCGGCACCCTCACCATCCCCCGCGAGAAGGTCGCCAAGCTCGACTACACCGCCGACGGCGAGTTCTACGTCCGCACCGATCCCGCGAACGAAGATGCCAAGACGCTGGTGAAGGTTGGCCGCGATGCCAACGGCAACACCATCCTCATCCCCACCCAGGAGAAGGCCGAGGCGCTCGCCATCACCGAAGCCTCCACCCTCTGGGCCCCCGGCGACACCGACCCCGACTTCCCGCCGATCAAGCGCTGGGCCTACTCCGCCAGCCTCGGCATCACCGGCAACTCCGGCGCCTCCGACGACCTCTCCGTCTCGGCCTACGCCGATGCCGTCCGCACGGGCGAAGAGACCACCTTCAAGCTCTACGGCTCGTTCAACAAGACCCGCTCGGAGGGCGAACTCACCGCCGAACGCTACATCGGCGGCCTCGACTTTGAGCACCGCCCCTACGAGTACTTCTCCTGGTACATCCGCGACGAGGCCCAGCACAACCGCTTCAACGATTACAAGTTGCGCAACGTCTTCGGTGTCGGTTATGGTCTTTACTTCTGGAATGAGAAGACCGAGAAGGGCGTCTCGCTCCTGCGCTTCCGCGCCGGTCTCGCCCACACCTACACCGAGCACTACACCCACGAGGAGAACTCCGACAGCCGCGTCACCGATAGCGATGTCGCCCTCGATCTCGGCCTCCTCTTCCACTACGACTTCTCCAACGGCGTTCAGTGGAACACCGAAATCACCTACACCCCGCTCATCGACGACCTCGACAAGGGCACCCTCATCCACGAGTCCAAGCTCTCCTATCTCCTGAGCGAGCTCGCGACCATCGATGCGCGCCTCTCGGACATCTCCCTCGAAGCCGGTATGCGCAACGAGTACCAGACCCAGCCCGAAGCCGGGATGAACCACACCGACACCACCTGGTACATCCGCCTCAAGAAGTCCTGGTAAGGTGAAGCGCCTTTGGCGCAGATAACAGCGCGCGTTCCGCGACCAGTCACGCTTAGGCCGAAGTCGTGAGAGATACCCGCCCAGACCGCCAACCTATCCGTCGCGGAACGCGTGCTAACCGCCACCTGCTAACAGCTAACCGCTAACAGCCACCTGCTAACCGCTAACAGCCACCTACTAACCGCTAACAGCTAACCGCTAACAGCTAAAATTCTCCTATGCTCACCCCTCTCAAGCTCGGCGTCAATATCGACCACGCCGCCACCCTTCGTCAAGCCCGTGGCGTTGACTACCCCAACCTCGTGGAAATTGCCCGCCTCGCCGAACGCGGCGGGGCCGATGGCATCACCATCCACCTGCGTGAAGACCGTCGCCACATCCAGGATGCCGACGTCTACACCCTGCGCAAAACCCTTACCACCCGCATGAACCTCGAGATGGCCAACAACCCCGAGATCGTGCGCATCGCCCTGGAGGTCCGCCCCGACGAAGTCTGCCTCGTCCCCGAACGCCGCCAAGAGCTCACCACCGAAGGCGGCCTCGACGCCGCCGGCCAGCTCTCGGCCCTGCGCCCGACCGTCCAGGCCCTCGCCGCCAATGGCACCCACGTCTCGCTCTTCATCGCCCCCGAGCGCAAGCAGCTCGAAGCCGCCGCCGAACTCGGCGCGCCCTACGTCGAGCTCCACACCGGCGCCTACGCCAATGCCACCGGCGACGAACTCAAGCGCGAAGTCGATGCCCTCCACGAGGCCGCCGCCTATGGCGCCAAGCTCGGCCTGCGCGTCAATGCCGGCCACGGCCTGACCATGGAGAACGTCAAGCCCCTGCTCGACATCCCGAACCTCGACACCCTCAACATCGGCCACAGTATCATCGCCCACGCCCTCTTTGTCGGCATCGAGCAATCTGTGCGCGATATGGTCGCCGCCTGCGCGCGCTAACTCTCGCTTATGGCAGACCTCGCTCCCCGCTCTGTCGGCACCTACGAAATCCTCCACGAAGATGCCCACTCCGGCGCCCGCATCGGCCGCCTCTGGACCCAACACGGCCCGGTCGAGACCCCCGTCTTCATGCCCGTGGGCACGCAAGCCACCGTCAAGACCCTCGCGGCCGATGACCTCGAAGCCCTGCGCGCACCCATCATCCTCGGCAACACCTACCACCTCATGCTCCGCCCCGGGATGGAGGTGATGGCGCAACTCGGCGGCCTGCACGCCTTCCAAGATTGGCACGGCCCCATCCTCACCGACTCGGGCGGCTTCCAAGTCTTCTCCCTCTCCTCCCTGCGCAAAATCACCGAGGAAGGCGTCTCCTTCCAATCGCACATCGATGGCCGCCGCCTCTTCATGGGCCCCAAGGAATCGATGGCCGTCCAGCGCGTCCTGGGCTCGGACATCGCGATGCTCTTCGATGAGTGCATTCCCTATCCCGCCACGCCAGACTACGCCGCCAAGAGCGTCGAAAAGACCCTCCGCTGGGCGCGCGTCTGCCTGGAGCAACCCCGCGCCGAGGGCCAACTCTATTTTGGCATCGTCCAAGGCTCGGAATACGCCCACCTGCGCAAACACTGCGCCCAAGAACTCGCCGCAATGGAGCAAGACGGCCTCAACGGCTTCGCCGTCGGCGGCGTCTCGGTCGGCGAACCCGAACCCTTCATCCTCAAAGGCATTAGCGACTCCGTCCCCTTTATGCCCCGCCACCGCCCCCGCTACGTGATGGGCCTGGGCGACCTCTGGCAAATGACCGAAGCCGTCGGCATGGGCTGCGACATGTTCGATTGCGTCATCCCCACCCGCAACGCCCGCAACGGCTCGGCCTTCACCAATGATGGCCCCTACCCCGTCAAAGCCGGCGCCTGGAAGGCCTCCAACCTCCCCGTCGAGCCCGGCTGCACCTGCCCCTGCTGCGCGCGCTACACCCGCGGCTACGTCCGCCACCTCCTCAACACCTCCGAGATGCTCGGCTACCGCCTCCTCACCCTCCACAACATCCACTGCTACCTCCGCTTTATGGAGCGCATGCGCCAAGCCATCGCAAACGATTGCTTCCTCGACTTCCGCGCCGAAGCCTACGCCCGCCTCCGCGAGCACCCCACCCGTGGCCAAACCCCCTAATCCACTCGCCAGCCACCGCCCGCAGGGCCACCGCGCGCGCAGAGTGTGCTATACTCCCCACTATGGAACATTGGGATACGATACTGGCGCGGTTAGGGCAGTTTGCCAAGGAACACCGCGAGGATAGCGACGAGAAGCAGCAGGCGGCGACCTTCCTCGACGGCTTTGCCGCCTGTTTTGGCCTCAAGATCGAGCATGAGGTGCCACTCAAGGACCCCGCCTCGGCCTCGACAAAGTTCATCGACGGCCTCTTCCCCGGCAAGCTCCTCCTTGAGATGAAGAGCCGTGGCAAGAACCTCTCCGATGCCTACCTCCAGGCGCAGGCCTACTGCGCGCTCTTAGGCGAAGCCGCCCCGCGCTACCTCCTCTGCTGCGACTTTGAGCACTGGCACTTCTTCGACCGCCAGAGCGGCCGCGCCAAAAAGTTCCTCCTGCGCGACCTCCCCAAGCGCGGCCACCTCTTCCGCTTCCTCCTCGATGAGGCCCTCGACCCCGACTGGGGCGAGCAGCAGGATGTCACCATCAAGGCCGCCGAAAAGATGGCCCGCCTCTGCGATGCCCTCGATGCCACCGGATACGACCCGGCAGACCTCCCCCTCCTCCTCACCCGCCTGCTCTTCTGCGTCTTTGCCGACGACACCGGCATCTTTGCCCCCAACACCTTCACCGCCTACATCCAGCGCACCCTCACCACCTCCCTCGGCGACGCCCTCACGCACCTCTTCACCCTCCTCGATGCCGACGACTCCCGCCGCGACCGCCTCCCCTGGCTCTCCGAACGCGACCGAGAGCGCTTCCGCTACATCAATGGCGGCCTCTTCCGCGGCACCATCCAGCCGCCAGACTTCACCCCCGCCACCCGCGATTGCCTCCTCGACCTCTGCAACCACGATTGGCGCAGCGTCTCCCCTGCCATCTTTGGCTCCCTCTTCCAGGGCGTCACCGACCCCAAGCGCCGCCACGACTTCGGTGCCCACTACACCAGCGAAACCAACATCCTCGCCCTCATCCGCCCCCTCTTCCTCGACGCCCTGCGCGCCGACCTCGCCGCCGCCGTCACCCCCGCCCAGCTCGACGCCCTCCACGCCCGCCTCGCCGCCCTCACCTTCCTCGACCCCGCCTGCGGCTGCGGCAACTTCCTCATCGTCGCCTACCGCGAACTCCGCCGCCTAGAGCTCGACCTCCTGCGCAAGCGCCACCCCAACCCCGCCTTCGCCCCGCCCCTCGCCGAGCTCCTCAAGGTCCGCGTCACCCAATTCTACGGCCTGGAGATCGAGCCCTTCCCCGCCCAAATCGCCCAGACCGGCCTCTGGCTCACCGACCACCTCGCCAACCTCGACGCCTCCGCCGCCTTTAACCAACCCTACGACCGCCTCCCCCTCCGCGACTCCCCCCACATCCTCTGCGCCAACGCCCTCTCCACTCCCTGGCCCACCACCTCCTTCATCATGGGCAATCCGCCCTTCCTCGGGGCTATGCTAATGAGCCGAACGCAGAAGGCGGAGCTTGAGACCGTCTTCAAGAAGATGCGCGGTTGCGGTGAGATGGACTATGTGACTTGCTGGTATCGCCTGGCTGCCGACAAAATGAAGGAACATCCTTCCACGCGCGCGGCCTTCGTCTCTACCAACTCCATCTCCCAAGGCCTCCAGCCGGCCCTTCTGTGGAAGCCCCTCTACGCCGAAGGCTTCCGCATCAACTTTGGCGTGCCCACCTTCAAGTGGTCCAACGAAGCCAAAGGCAAGGCCGCCGTCCACTGCGTCATCGAAGGTTTCTCCCTCCTGGGTGAAAACCGCTATACGCCCTACCTCACCGAGGGCGAGAGCATTATTGTGGAAGAGCGGGGCTCGCCGCTGTGCGATGTTCCGCCAATGACCTTCGGCAGTATGCCCCGCGATGGTGGCAACTTTGTCCTCACACCGGAAGAGCGCGCCGCACTCATTGCCGAGGAGCCGGAGGCGGAACCTTGGATAAGGCTTTACCTCGGGGCTTCGGAGTTTATCCGGGGCGGTGAGCGTTACTGCCTGTGGCTGAAGGATGTCGACCCAGCCCTCCTGCGTAAATGCCCGATGGTGCGCAAGCGTGTAGAGGCTGTGCGGGACTTCCGAGCCGCAAGCAAGGCCGCTGCCACCCGCAAGTTCGCCGAAACGCCAACCCTCTTCTGTCAGATTGCTCAGCCGAATAGCAATTACATCCTCGTGCCTGGTGTCTCCTCCGAAGCGCGGCAGTATGTTCCTATCGGTTTTATGGATGCCTCTGTCATCGCCTCTAACGCGGTCTTCCTCATCCCCAACGCCACGCTGTATCACTTTGGGGTGCTGACGAGCTCGGTGCATAATGCGTGGATGCGGGCGGTCTGCGGGCGGTTGGAGATGCGCTACCGCTACTCGAAGGACATCGTCTACAATAACTTCCCGTGGCCGGAGGCGGATGAGGCCCTGCGCGCGGCGGTGGAGGAGAAGGCCCAAGCCATCCTCGATGCGCGCGCCCAATTCCCCGGCGCCTCCTTGGCCGATCTCTACGATCCGCTCGCGATGCCTCCCGCCCTCCGCAAGGCCCACACCGCCCTCGATCGACTCCTCCTCAAAGCCTACGCCCTCCCCGCCGACACCCCCGAACCCGAGGTGGTCAAGGCCCTTCTCGCGCGCTACGCCGCGCTCACAACCACAAAACAGAAAGCATAAAGCCCCCGCGCACGCTGAAAGCCGCGCAGCCCGCTTCGCGCCTGGCGCATCCAACCGCGCAGCGGCTCGGCGGCGCAAGCAGCCTAGTCGGCAATCCTGTGGCGTAAGCCCCGGGCCGGCGGTCCTGTGGCGCCCCTTCCGCGCCTTGGCGCTTCCAACCGCGCAGCGGCCCGGCGGCGCAAGCCGCCTAGTCGGCAGCCCTGTGGCGCCCCTCCCGCGCCTTGGCGCATCCAACCGCGCAGCGGCCCGGCGGCGCAAGCCGCCTAGTCGGCTGTCCTGTGGCGCCCCTCCCGCGCCTGGCGCTTCCAGCCGCGCAGCGGCCCGGCGGCGCAAGCCGCCTAGTCGGCAGCCCTGTGGCGCCGCTCCCGCGCCTGGCGCTTCCAACCGCGCAGCGCCCCGGCGGCGTAAGCCGCCTAGTCGGCAGCCCTGTGGCGCCCCTCCCGCGCCTGGCGCTTCCAGCCGCGCAGCGGCCCGGCGGCGCAAGCCGCCTAGTCGGCAGTCCTGTGGCGCCCCTCCCGCGCCTGGCGCTTCCAGCCGCGCAGCGGCCCGGCGGCGCAGCCGCCTAGTTGGCGGTTCTGTGGCGCGGCATATTTGCCGCGCGGGGTCATTCGCCGCGGAGGGCGGAGAGGATGGCCGGGAAGTCTTTGGCGGCGGCAAGTTCATCCCCGGCGAGGGGGGCCCAGCCATTGGGCTGGCCGGCGTAGCGGGGGATGAGGTGGAAGTGGACGTGGAAGACGGTCTGCCCGGCGACTTCGCCATTGAGCTGGAGGAGGGCGAGGCCATCGCAGTGGAGGCGGTTTTTGAGGAGGGTGGCCACGCGTTGGACGGCGGGCATCACGCCGGCGAGCTCTTCGGGGGGCAGGTGGAAGAGGTCGGGCGCGTGGAACTTGGGGATGACGAGGGTGTGGCCGCGGCCGAAGGGATTAATGTCCAAGAAGGCGTAGGCGTGCTCATCCTCAAAGACCTTGTGGGAGGGGATTTCGCCGCGGATGATTTTGCAGAAGATGCAGTCGCAATCGGAGGCAGGGGTGCTCATGAGGGGCCTTTCGGGGCGGGGTTAGAGATTGATGTAGTCGCGCAAGTGGCAGGCAAGGGCGTGGGCGTTGACGGCATCGAGGCGCGCGAGGACGCACTTCCAGCGGTAGGCGATCGAGCCATTGACGTCCATCGGCCGATCGCGGAAGAGGGTGTCGAAGCCGGCGCGACGCTCGCGGTAGACGCGCTGGATGCGGGCGAGCTCATCCTCGAAGCTGTTGACGAAGATGTCGGCGAGCACCTCGAAGTCGGTGGTAAAGAGGTCCTTGCGGCGGTTGAGGGCGGCGGCGTAGTCGGCGATGGTCTCGACGTAGGGGCGCGCGTAGTTGGTGAAGGAGCCGGTGGGCTCGGAGAGGATGAGGTGCTGGGGGAGGTGAAAGGCGTTGAGCTGGATGACCTCGTCGCCGTCGTCGAAGATGGTCTTGCCGCCCTCGACGGTGGCGCGGCCGACGACGATATTGGGCGCGGCGGCCTGACCGAGGAGGCGGCAGAAGGCGGTGGCGAAGGCGTCGGAGGCGTAGAGGTGCTCGGGGATCTTGTCGGTGGCGAAGCCGGAGATGTAGTCGCGCTCAAAGTAGCCGGTCCAGACATTCTGCAGGGCGCCATCGCGGTCGCGCACCAATTCGCGGAAGGTGCGCGGGATCATCGTGGCGGGCAGGTGCATGCCCAGTTGCCGCGCGCCGAGGCGGCGGTCCATCACGTAGTCGGTGTAGTCCTCGGCCTCGATCATCGATTGCAGCAACGGCTTGCCCTCGGCCAGGTGCGAGGCCACGGTCCAGCGCTGAATGCGGATAATCTTCACCTGCGGCTTGTCGCGATAGCGCTCCTTGAGTTCAACGATGTAAACGAAGGCGCGCGGTCCCTGCCCGGTGCGACCGGAGAGCGAGCGGCGCGTGCGGCCGATGTTGACGTATTCAATCTGCGAGTATTCGCGCACGTAGTTGAAGAGGATGGCGCGGGCGCGGTGGTCGCAGAGGCGGCGGAGCTGGTCATCCTCGGGGTGCTCATCGGCTTCGGAGAAGATGGGGTCGAAGAAGAGTTCGCCCTCGGCCACGCGCCCGCCGGGGAGCCACTCGATCTGCATAAAGAACTCGGGCGAAAGGCCCTCGATGACGGCGGCCACGCCAGTTTCGTTGCTCTTCTGCACCAATGCGCCCGAGAGCGCGCGCCGCCAGCCCGGGTCATCGGGATTATCCTGGCGCAGGCTCGGATCCTTCACCCCCTGCTCGAAGGCCGAGAGGAGCCGACTATATGCCGCGCGCAGAGTCTTTTCATCCATCTCGGCGAAGGGCTCGTCGGCGAACTGCTGAACACTCATCGCCTCGGCGGGCAGGAAGTCAATCTCCGGATTGGCGAAGCGGTTGCGGCACTGCAGGTTCTTCTGGATTTCGAGCAAGAGCGCGCGCAACTCGGCCTCGGGCAGGTCGCCAATCGAACGGAAGGCGCCCAGGGTCAGGAAGCGCGTGCCGGTGAGGTGGTTGTAGTAGTAGATGGCGCGCGAACCGATCCCCACGCGCGCATTCTCAATGAGCGTACGGATCTCCTCCTCGTAGCGCGGAATCGGCGCCATCCGCCACGCCTCGCCGCACTGGCGCAGCGCATCGCGCACCTGCGAAGACTGGATGTTCAGGTACCTAATCTTGCGCTTGGAGACGTAGTGCTGCAGGAAGGCATCGCCGCGCATCGCCAGCTCCATCCGGCGCGGGTCCGGGCGAATAAGCGCGTAGTTTTCATCGAAGAGCAGGTCGACGCTCTCGGCGATCTCCAGATCCACCTCCGCATCGGTGAGCGGCGGCTCGCCCCCCTCCATCCGGCGGCGGTTGAGCTCCTCGATAAAGGCCATGCGCTGCATGGCGTGAATGCCTGGCAGGGTGACCAAGCCCGGCGTCCGCAAAAAGACCGTACCAATGCGCGTGCACAACCCGCCCTTGGCGTTGCGCTCAAAGGGCTTCGGCCCCAGCTCAATCACCCCTTCCGGCTTGGTCATGACCGCTGCCTCTTGGCCGCGCGCACCGCCGCCTGATGGGTGTTCTCAAGGAGCATCGTAATCGTCATCGGCCCCACCCCACCCGGCACCGGCGTGAGCTTCGAGGCCACCGCCGCCACGCTCTCAAAGTCGCAATCCCCACACAGGCGATAGCCCGTCTTCGTCCCCGCGCACGGCACGCGGTTGACCCCCACATCAATCACCACCGCCCCGGGCTTGACCATCTCGCCGGTCACCGTGTTCGGCCGCCCCGAGGCCACCACCAGAATATCGGCCTGCCGCGTAAAGGCCGCCAGATCCTGCGTGGCCGTGTGGCAAAGCGTCACCGTGGCATTTCCGCCATTCTTCGCCGCCAGCAGATGGGCCACTGGCTTGCCCACAATATTGCTCCGCCCCACCACCACCGCGTGCTTGCCCTTCGTCGCCACCCCGGCGCGCTCAAGCATCTTCATCACCCCGTGCGGCGTGCACGGCAGATAACACTCCTCGCCAATGACCATCTTCCCCACATTCACCGGCGTAAAGCCATCGACATCCTTCTCCGGGGCAATCGCGCGGATCACCTCCGCCTCATCCAACCCCTTCGGCAGCGGCAACTGCACCAAAATCCCGTGCACCGCCGGGTCGGCATTCAGCTCGGCAATCACCTGCAAGAGCTCGGCCTGCGTCGTCTCCGCCGGCAACCGAATATCGCGCGAGACCATCCCCGCCTCCGCCAACGCCCGCTCCTTCGCCGTCACATAACTCTTCGAGGCCGGATCGTCCCCCACCAACACCACGCCCAACCCCGGCGTCACGCCCGTCTCGGCGCGCAATGCCGCCACCTTCTCCGCCATCTCCGCGCGCATCGCCGCTGCAAGTGCCTTGCCATCAATCAACTCTGCCATAATACCTCCAGATAACACTTCTACTTTACCACACGCGCCCCCCGCGCGCAAGCGCGGCGAGCTGGGGGGCGAGGCGCGCAGGGCAGGGCGAGGCGCGCGGGGGAAGCGAGAAGCGCGCTGGGCCGGATAATCCGGATAATCCGGAAATCCCGGAGATTCCGGAAATTCCGGGGGCGGCCCTGCAAACCCTTCGCGCTGCCCGTTCTGACGGCCGCCGTCCCCGGCGGCCACCCTCACGCGCCGCAGGCGCCCTATATGCTATACTCTAGGCCTATGAAAGCGAGAGATCTGACCGTTGTATCGGCCGTACTGCCCAGCGCAGAGAGTGCCGATGTGTTGCTCGAGTTGCTCGATGGCGAGCGTTGGACGCCGACCATCTGGGAGGACATCGAAACCCGCCAGGCGCGGCTGGAGGTCTTCCTCGAAGACCCCGCGGCGGCGGACGGGGTCGAAGCCGAGCTACGCGCCCTGGCCGCCGTGGCCGGGCTGGAACTCACCCTCGAGCGCGGCACGCTCCCGGCGGCGGACTGGGCGGAGGCCTGGAAGCGCTTCTTCCACGTGGAGCACATCTCCGAGCGCGTCGTCATCCGCCCCTCCTGGGAGCCCTACACCCCCGCGCCCAACGAAGTGGTCATCACCCTCGACCCCGGCATGAGCTTCGGCACCGGCCGCCACCCCACCACCCGCGCCTGCCTCCAACTCCTCGACGCCCTCGCCACCGGCGACCTCGCGCGCCCGGTCCTCGACATGGGCTGTGGCAGCGGCATCCTCGCCATCGCCGCCCGAAAACTCGGCTTCTCCCACGTCCGCGGCTTTGACTACGACCCCGATGCCGTTGCCGTCGCCCGCGAGAACGCCCAGCTCAACGGCCTGGACATCCCCTTCGAGACCCGCGACCTCGCCGCCAACCTCGACCAAGGGGCCGTCGTCCTCGCCAACATCCTCGGCCCCGTGCTCATCGACTACGCCGCCGAGGTCGCCTGCGCCGTCCAGCCCGGCGGCGCGCTCATCGCCTCAGGCATCCTCGAGAGCCTCTACCCCCAAGTCCGTGCCGCCTTCGAGGCCCACGGCCTGCGCGAAGTCCGCAACCTCCTCATCGGCGAATGGCGCTCAGGCCTCTTCACCCCCGCACCGCAAGGCGCCACCCAAAAGGAGAACAACGCATGACTGGCTGGCTCCTCTCCTCGCTCGGCCTCGTGGCCGGCCTCGCCCTCCTCACCAAGAGCGCCGATTGGTTCATCGAAGGGGCCGTAGCCCTGGCGCGGCGCCTCGGTCTCTCGCCGCTGATTATCGGCTTTGTCATCGTTGGGTTCGGAACCAGCGCCCCGGAGATGCTCGTCTCCGCCCTCGCCGCCGCGCAGGGGATGCCCGTCCTGGGCCTGGGCAACGCCTTCGGCAGCAACATCACCAACATCCTGCTCATCCTCGGCGTCTCGATGCTCATCGCACCCATCCGCATTCACCGCGTGGCCCTGCGGCGCGACATCCCCTTCCTCCTTGTCGCCATTGGCCTGACCCTTGGCGCGGCCCTCGGCGGCTGGTTCTCCCGCGCCGACGGCCTGCTGATGCTCGGCTGCTTCGCCCTCTTCCTCGGCTGGCAGCTCTTCCAAGCCTGCCGCAGCGCCCAGGCCCCCGAAGCCGAAGGCGAAACTGCCGCTCCCCTCTCCCTCGGCCGCGCCATCGTGCTCACCGCCCTCGGCCTCCTCCTCCTCCTAGGCTCCTCGCAGCTACTCGTCTACTCGGCCAAGTGGATTGCCCTCCAAGCCGCGCAAATGGCCCACCTCTCCAAGGAAGCCACCGAGCTCATCATTGGCCTGACCATCGTCGCCGTCGGCACCTCGCTCCCCGAACTCATGGCCTCGGTCGTCGCCATGCGCAAAGGCCAGCACGATATCGCCCTCGGCAACGTCGTCGGCTCCAACTGCTTCAACATCTGCGTCGTTGCCGGCCTCGCCCTCGTCATCTGCCCGGTCGAAACCGCCGCGATGCCCGCCGCCCTCCGCCAGCGCGACATCTATGTGATGCTCGCCACCACCCTCCTCCTCTGGCTCCCGGCAATGGTCATCTGGGCCCGCAAACGCCGCGAGCCCAACCCCGTCATCACCCTCACCCGCCCCTTCGGCATCCTCTACCTCACCCTCTACGCCGCCTACACCGTCTGGGTGATTGTGGGCTCGCGCTAACGCGCGCCCCAGCCGATAGCGGCTAGCTGTTAGCGCGCGTTCCGCGACTGGTGGGAACACAGGGGAAAAGCAAAGCGCAGCTTTCTGCGTCGCCCGTTCTGACCGCCGCCGTCCCCGGCGGCGTTAGAAGCCCGGCCCCTCGCCATCCCCTCCCCCAGCCCGCCCGTCGCGCAAGCGTTGCGTCGCCCGTCCTGGCCGCCGCCGTCCCCGGCGGCGTTAGAAACCCGGCCCCTCGCCACCCCTTCCCCCAGCCCGCCCGTCGCGCAAGCGCTGCGTCGCCCGTCCTGCCCGCCGCCGTCCCCGGCGGCGTGTACAGGCTAACAGCTAGCCGCTAACAGCTAACAGCTCGCCGCGTTAAACGAAAGCGGGCACAGCGTTAGCTGCGCCCGCTCGTTTAACGCGGCATCCGCTTACATCATCACCGTGCGGGTCTCACCGGCGGCCGTCATCGTCAGGAGCGAACCCTGAATCTCGGCCGAGACAGCGTTGCCCTGGGCATCGGTCAGCAGGTAGGTGCCATCGGCGTTGCGACGAAGGGTGTAGGTCTCGCCCGTGGTCTTGCTCTGCACGAGGGCGGTATTCGCGTCCAAACGCGTGATGGTGGCCTCGGCGGTCTGCATCGTAATCGGGTTGGTGCCCATCCAGAACTCAACCGAGTTCAAGAAGATAGTATCGACCGTATAGGCGGCTGCGTAGATCGGGAGGATGCAAGCCACGAGGTAGCACGCCTCATCCGTCCAGCGCTCCTTGAACCCATGGTGCCAACGATGCACCGACTGCATCAACTGGAAGGTGCCCGTGCACCCGGTGGCCAACAGCGTCAACGCGGCAATCGCGCCGTAAACAAGTTTCTTCATCGCACAAGTCCTTTCATTGCAGGGGGAGTTATTCGCGAATGAGCATAGTATGCCACAACGCCGCGCAAGGCGCAAGCGAGACGGCTCGCTACGCTCGCCAGCTGTTAGCCGCTAGCCGTTAGCTTTTAGCCAATTGCGCCTTCGGCGCGTGAGGGTGGCCCTGCAGGCCGTAAGATGCTCGCTGCCGCCCGCCGCCGAAACGCCCCGCCATATACTACCCGCGTGCGTGCCCACGCGCGTACGCGCTCGATAGGGCCTATTTATCGTAGCGTGCGGCTTCAGCCGCGCGTGCGCGATAAGGCCTAGCTCACCTCGAGCTAGGCCCTAGGTCGAAGCGAGGTAGGGCCTACCTCGACCTGAGGTAGGCCCTAGGTCACCTCGAGCTAGGCCCTACCTTTTTTGGGGGCATCCTCGCGGCCTCCAAAACTTAGCCCGCCCGAACACCCCTTCTATACCCCCACCAACAAAAAATTGCACGGGCAGCGGATGCTGCCCGTGCAATTTGGGTGTGCCGTGGAGCCGAGGTTAGTCGGCCAGGGTTGTCTCAGCGGTCTTGGCCGAAAGGATGACCCGGAAGAAGGAGGCCGGCTGGCCATCAATCTGGATCTGGTCGGCCGAGAGCTCAATCGCCGGATCGGTGAGATTGGCCACCTTCACTTCGCCGAGCTTGGTCCAGGCCTCATCACCGAGGGTCGCCTTGCCGTAGACCGCGTAGACGGCGGTGGTGGCAGAGTTGTCGGCGAAGACCTGCGTGAGGTCATAGGTGGCCCCATCCTCCACCCCGAGGGCGGCGGTGACATCCCAGGCGAGGGTGACCGCATCACCGGAGGTGGTGATGGACTTGACGGTCAGGCCATAGGAGGTGTAACCCTCGGCGGTGAGCTTGAGCGCCACATCCGGATCCATCATCTCCATCAGCTCCTGGGCGGTGGAGAGATCCTCGGGCAGGCCTTCCACGCGGACCGCGCCATTGGCATCGGGCACGCTGGTCGCCTTCAGACCATAGAGCTGGGCACCATAGGCGGTGAGGGAGAGGGAGCCGGTGGAGTTCACCGTCCAGATGTCCGATGCGCGCGGCGTGCCATTGTGGTTCGCGAGCGTGCCAGTGAAGGTGCCGCACCAGGTGTCGAAGGCGGCAGTAGGCTTACCGGCGCTGACCCACTCCCAGCTGTCGGCCAACTTATCGTTATCAGTATCGACATCCTGGATGTAGAACTCCACCTGATAGTCGCGGCCGTTATTGACGGGCTTGACGGCGAGCGGATCAAAGTAGAAGCCGGAGGTGGCATCAAGGCCCTGCGTGGCATAGCCCCAAGGCTCCCAAGCATCGCGCTTGCCATTCCCATTCAGGTCGAAGTAAGCCACCAGATAGACCGGGTCGGCGGTCGGCAGGCCGCGCACCTCGGCATCGAAGCGGGTGCCGAAGAACTTGGCGTTCTCCGCGGTGGCGCCATCGGGATAGAAGCGATCGCGGACCATGCGCACGCAACGGTTGCGGAGGTTCTTGACAACGGGGGAGGTCGTCCCATCCGCAAGCGTCTCCGTATCCGCGTAGGAGCCGTCAGCCGCGACCTTGTCGTAGGCCAGGATGTCCGAGGTCGACGCCACAGGGTCGCCATTGAAGGAACCCGAGTAGTGGGCCTCAATCATCAGACGGCGGCCGCCGAAGTCTCCATCATCCTTCAAGACGCCGGTGTAGCGAATCTTGGCGCGGACGTAGAAGGAATCCTGCGTGTTCCAGGAGGTGTCCTTCTCAGCCGCGGCCACTTCGCGCAGGTCAGGATCGCCGGAATCGGTGAGCTGGATGCGGAAGCTGCCGTTGAGGACATGGGCCGAGCCATTGTAGGGATTGAGGCTCAGCGTGTAGTTGTAGAGGCCATCGCCGAAGACCGTGTTCCCGGCGGCGTTGAGCTCGCCGAGGCCACGCGGCAACTGATAGCGGTAGGTGAACTGCTCCACCAGGCTACCATCGGCCCCCTTGGCCACCGCGCACGGCGTCACACCACGGACCTGCTTCTCATAGACCACCGTGTTGGCGGATTTGCCAAGGGCATCTTCCACCTTGGTGATCTTGAGGGTGAAGGTGGGCACCTGGACATTGCTGAGCCACTCGAAGGTGAGCTCGGTGTTGCCGCGCACGGCGCCGCCAATCGGGCTCACCAGCTTCGTGGAGGCAGCATCCAGCGCGGAGAAGTGGTTCGTCACCACGGCAATGTTGTAGTTCATCCACGTCGAGGAGTCGCCCTGATCGACCGTCGAAGGCAGGAGGTAGACCTTGTAGGAGGCCGCCTTCTGGTTGCTCGCATCCGTGCCAGGCAGACCGGAGGCGTTGTAACCGAAGATCTCGTCTTCCGTGAGATAGGGCTTCTTGGTGTTGTAGAGCGTCTTGTAGACCACCGAGCCGGGATTGGTCGTCGGGGTGCCGGTGGCGACATTCTCAAACTCCGTCAGCACCAGGTAGTAATCCAGGCCCGTGTTGAAGAGCGAGGGATTCAAGGGCTGCTTGGTGGTGGGATTGGTGATCGAGGAGTTGTCCCCGGTGACCGCATCGTTGGTGTTATCCTCGGTGATGAGCACGCCAAGGATCGACTTCACATCCAAGCGGACCGAGCCGGCGGGCGCCTTGGTGGTGAGGGCCACGTGCAGCGGCTTGTTCACCAGGTCGAAGCCAATATCCACATTGTGCTGATCGGGCACACCGGCAGGCTCCCCGTCATTCCACTCGCCATTGCCATCCAAGTCGGCGAAGACGAAGAAGTTGTTGGCGCCTTCCTTCAGGTAGCCCGAGTCGGGCTTGACCAAGGTGAAGGTATTGGAGGTGCCAGGAATGATGGCGTAGTTGTAGGAGACCGTGCCCAGGAACTCGGTGCGGTCGTAGAAGGTATAATTCTCCACCGTCGAGCCACCATCCGTGGTCGTGGTGCCAGAATTCGTCACCGTGTACACATTGTCGGTCCAGAAGGTCTCGTCTGTGAAGTCGACACTGAACTTACCGGTATCGTAATCAACCGTACCAACCTTCTGCGAGACGGTGACCGTCGAGTACTTCCCGTTCAAGAAGGTCCCCAACTTCTGCGTGTAGACCAACGAACCGGTCTCATCGTCCGAGAACGTGAAGGAGACTTCTTTCTCTTCCGCGTTGCCCGAGGAGGACTTCATCGCACGCTTGTAGACGAAGTTCACCGAGCCAGGAACCACATTACCCATGTGCAAGTAGCCTTCCAGGATGCCACGGTTCCAATAGTTCAGCGTCTGCGAGAGCGAGCCACCCTCACCGCTCGCCGCAGCGCTCGTCGAGAGCGGGAGCTTGAAGGTGGCATCAGGGGCCGAGTTGTTGTTCTTGGCCGTGTAGGCGTGCACCAGAATCTTGGCGTTCTCGGTGGCGTTGGTGTAGGCATCCTGCGAGCCGAAGTAATCGACCGTCAGGCGCAACGCGGGCGTAGGCATCTCAAAGATGACCTCGCCGCTCTTAGAGACGCTCGAGACCTTGTTCGGATCGGTGGAGTGGCGACCGGACTTGAAGTTGGCACGCGCCTCAGCCCAGTTGCTCCAGCCATCGCCATCCGCATCGCCCTGCGCGTCGTAGGTGTCAACGTTCATCAGGTTCGAGCGGTTGACCGCCTCCCAATGATCTTCCATGAAGTCATTGTCGGTGTAGAGCAGGCCGAAGGTCGGGCGGCCGCGGCGGAACCAAATCGGAGCGTGGAAGTCCGGCACGCCGTTGCCCACGGTGGAGTACTTGGTCGGATCGGCCTTGGCCAGATATTCGGCGTAGTTGGTGAGGAAGTCGCCATCATCATCGCCGTGAGGCCCATTCGAGCCAGTGGGATCTTCGGGGTCGAGACCGTAGTAGTTCTCCCACCAGTTGGGCATCCGGTCAGAGTCGGAATCCTTGGTCTGGCCAACGGCAATGTTCTCCTCCAACCAAGCACCACCATTAGAGAGCTGCTTGTCGGTGAGGTTAGCGTCACTGCCGGAAGCATAGTCGAACCAGTCGGAGCCCGAGGGACGGCTGGCAGCGCCGCCAGTGCCCGTCCCATCGCCCGAGCCCGCACTCGGATCGGTCGAAGGCGAGTTATCCCAGCTCTCGAAGTCATACTTCGCGAACGCATCGCCGTAGATCAGCAGATCGCCAGCATAGCGCGTGGTGAAGGCCGAGCGGACTGTGTAGGCCTCCACGTCGAAGGTCTGCACGCCGAGGTAACGGTAGCCATAGGGATTGCCCGTGGTCTTGACGTTGTAAGTCTGCTCGGTTTCAACCTCGCGACCGGCGGCATAGGGCGTCCAGTAGACCGAGTCAACCGTCTTGAGGTTCTCGACCGCGCCCGAGGGCATCGTCAGCGAGGGCGAGCCGTTGGTGAGGGTCTCGACGAGATAGTTCTGCGCGGTCGCGCGCTCAACATCGGCCACCGGGAGGTGGTCAATGGTGTTGTGCGCCATCGGCACGAACTCGCTCTGCGGCTCGGCACCGGCAGCAGCGGTGTTGTAGCACTTGCTGCGCAGGTTCTTGGGCGCGGTGAGGGTGTAGAAGGAGGTGAAGAGCTCCGTTTCCTCAGGCAGGGTATCCTGGTCAATGAGCGGGTTGTTGCCGCCCTTGGTGGCAAGGAAGCCCTTGCGACGGTAGGTGAAGGAGCCGGGCGTGTCATCGCCGCCAACGAGCTTCTCGCCAGGATACCGCTCCCACGGCGCATTCGCCGCGGTGGCCGGCGTATTCGTGGCGTCATTCGCCGGGATTCGGGCGCCCGCGAGGAGGTCGTTGAAGGTGTAGATGGCCACCGGGTAGACCGGCACATCATTCTCGTAGTAACCACCGCCAGTGTAACGGGCGTTGAAGGCCGCCAGGCGGAAGGCGAGGAGCTCGGCCTGCGTGAAGCCGGAGCGGCGCTTCTCGTTGATCTGGTTGACCGTGCGCGCGCCATTCCAGATGCGCACTTCGTCGATGAAGCCCTTATAGGCATTCTTGTAGATGTCCGCGAATTCCACATCCGAATCGGCATCGCCGAGATCCGGCACCCACTGCGGAGTCCGCCCCGCAGCGGCCGTCTCGAACTTCGGCTCGGCACCGATGAGGAGGGGCGCATTGCGGTAGGTGAAGCGCTGGACATCATCGAGGCCATCGTTCTTGAGCGAGAGCACGCCGTTGGCCGGGATGAGGCTGGAGGAGACCGCCGCATTCTCAACGCCATTGAGGACGATCGAGAGGCGCGAGCCATCGTAGACCACGGCCACGTGGTTCCACTCGCCAGCCTTGATGCCTTCACCGCAAGTGACGGTGGGCGAGACCTGCGGCGCGAGGCCGACATCGGCCGTGGTGCCAGCGCCAGTGTAATAGGCGAAGGGCTTGAAGAGGCCGCCTTCCTTGCGCAGACCGAGGACGAAGTTGTGGCGGATGTCGCCCAGGTTCTCAGCCCCCTCGTTGAAGCGCCAGGGGCGATCAATGAGGATGGTCTCGTCACCATTGTCGGCATCGGGCTTGACCCAGCACTCGAGGGTGAAGGTGGTCAGGGCCATCGGGCCGAACTGGGTGGTGATGTGGCTCTGCATCACGCCCTTGCCGCCGAAGTAGGCCGCCTGCTGGCGATCGGGCGTGCGCAGGGTCTGCGGATCGCCGCGGTAGATGGTCGAGCTCGAGAGCTCGGTCATATCGCCAATGCCATCGCCATCGGTGTCGTAGCCCTCATTGATTTCGTAGGGCAGGACGGAGGTGACGGCGGAGAGCGGCGCAGCATCGCCCCCGTGGGCAACGAAGGTGAAGGGCATCAGGGTGAGGAAGTCGCTCGCGCGCATCGCGTCAGCATCCAGCGTGAGCCCGTCAAAGGTGATGTTGGCGCCATTGTTGACATTGAGGAGGTTGTAGAAGCGGGACACAAAGGAGTTGGGGTTATCCGGATCGGTCATCCACAAGGGCGAAGGATCGGTGCCATAGTGGGCCGGATTCGAGGCCGAAGGATTGACCGCCTCCTCAAAGTTCAGCAGGCCATCGCCATCGGAATCGGCGAAGGGCACGCCCGCCAGCCACGGATAGCTGTAGTAGTCATAGCCCGTCACGCGGCCCACTTCGAAGGGCTCATTCCCAAAGGGATTGAGGAAGGAGGGCGCGAGCGTGCTGTAGACCACATTGGCGTTGGCCTTACGCGGCGGCGCCACGAGGGTGGAGTAAATGGTGCCCAAGCGATCGACCGAGTAGTTCGAGTCGCTGTCGTTCGAGATGACTTCCGAGGCATAGTCGCCCAGCGTGGGGTTGATGCCGTGGAAGACTTCCCAGTAGTCGTCCATGCCGTCCATATCGGAATCGGCCACGAGCGGACTGGTGGTCAAGAAGGGCGCATTGCCGCCCACCGAGATGCTCGGCCACTGAGCGCCGAGGGTCGCCTCCGTGGCAATCGGCAAGCCGAGGAAGACGGTGGTGCCCAAGTCCTTGCGATTGGCCACCGTGCGCATCGGCATGTGGATGCCCAGCGGCGCGAGGTAGACACTGTCATCGTTCTCATCGGCCACAACACCGCCGACATAGCCGCGGGTGGCGGCACGGTAGAGCTCCTGGATGAGGGGCGAGGTGGCAGCAGCCACGGCCTCTTCATACTCGCTATCCTCCGCAGCCGGGAGCGTGGTTGCGGCCGGCGCATAGGTGTAGGTCGCGCCAGAATCCCCACTGCGGGTGGCCATCGCGGCATAGATGGGGTCGCCCGGCGCGTTGAAGGCGTCATCCAGAGCCTTGTAGATCTGGGCCTTGCGAGCCGTCCAGAGGGTCTTGGAGTCGCCCGTCACGAGCGCCTTGATGACCGGCTGGGGCGCATCACCCAGCGCCTCGAGCGTGGCGAAGTCAGTATCAATGCGCGCGATGAGCGCATAGATCTGGGAGATGGTGTTCGCAGACGGCTCATCCGTAAGCGCGGTGAAGAGCGGGTTGCTCGGGGTTTCATCGCTTGCGGCCAAGGCGCGCATCCAGGCGGCATCGAGCGCATCAATATCCGAACGGAGGGCGTTGACCGCATCGTAAGCCTTCTGCGTCTCCTCACTCGCGTCCTCTTCGGGCTCGGGATTGAGGCCATAATCCTCCAGCTGGAGATCGGAGGGGAAGATGATGGACGCAGCCCAGAGGCGATTGTACGCATCGGTGATGGCCGGGGCGAAGGTCTTGTTCTCCAAATCATCGGTGGAGGTGGCACGGAGACGCTGCGCGGCCGGGGCAGTCGTGGCCAGCGCCTGAATCAACGGATTGATCGTGAAGGTCTCGTAGACCGATCCATCGGTGGTCGCGGCGATGTACTGGTAGTCTGCGGAGGGGACTTCCACGGGGTTGAGCAGGTCAACCGTGGCGCTATAGACGCTCGGGATGGTCTTCCAGCAGGTCTTCCCGGAGTGGGTGGTGAGCTCGCCGCCGAAGTCCTTGTAGATTCGCGCGGCATTGGGCCCGAGGTCGTAGCGGTTCTGGCGGAGGAGGCCAGTGAAGTACTCCTGGTACTGGGTCAGACCGTCGCGGTCGTAGTCGTAGTCATAATCGTTGGGATCGGTGGGGTCGGGCCCAAGGATGCTGGCGGTCGTGGTGGTGGTGACCGTTTCACCCTCCTCATTGGTGGTGGTGGTGGTTGCCACCTTGCCGTAGCAGTACTCCCATCCGTCGGGCATGCCATCGCCATCGGTGTCCATATTGGTGGGGTCGCAACCGCCACCCTTGATGGAGCCATCGGAGGGCGAATAGGTGTAGGCGCTGTCGCCCTCCTTGCCATCCCAGATGCCATCGAAGTCAGTATCGGGGTTCCAGGGGTCGGTGGGGAAGACCTTATTGACCCAGGTGGTGTCGTACTTCGTGATGTTCTGGAGGGAGTCAGGCCACGCGACCGAAGTGCCCGAGAGGTGACTGGCGCGGCACTGGAACTCCTCGGCGGCGGTGAGGCCATCGAGGTCCCAATCCACAGCGCCATCCTGCGTGCCGGAGATGGTGTAGGGGCGCAAGCCCACATAGGCTTCCCAGCCGTCGGGGCAGCCATCGCCGTTGGTATCGGCATTCTTTGGATCGATGTACTGGCCGCTCTTGACGTAGTAGTTGAACTCTTCGCGGTTGGAGAAGGAGATGGTATTGACGGCATTCCCGAAGGCCGAAACCTTGTTGTTAATGGCGGAGGCATAGACCATCGAATCAATCCAGGCCGTGCGGAAGTTAAAGCCGAAGGCCTTGTAGACATCGAAGTCGCGGATGATGCGCGGCTGGGCAGGCATCTCTGCCACGAGCGGCTCGGCATTCTCCCAGGCGGTCACATAATCCTTGCCATCCGCCCAGGCGATAAGCTCCGCGTCACGACTCAGCGTCACGCTCGCCGAGGAGGCGAGGTCATCGCTCAGGAGGTAGAAGCCGTTAGCCTCGTAATCGTAGTAATACGCGGCATTGACCGGCGTCGTGAAGGGCGAATTGGCAGTCGGACCGGTCGGATCATTCGGATCGGGCACGGCCACCGTGGCCTTGAAGAGGTGGTGGAAGGTGGCGTAGGGCTTGACGATGGCCCGGGCAAAGAAGTCATTGTCAGGGTTGAGAGACGCGTCGTTCTTCCCGTTGAGGTTGAGGGGATCGAGGTCGGCACGGACTTCCCAGCCGTCGAGCATCCAGTCGTTATCGGTATCGCAATCGATGGGGTTGGTGCCGATGGCGAACTCTTCGGCGTTCATAAGTCCATCGCCATCCGGGTCAGCCGTTGCGCTAGAGGCATAGGGGTTAAAGGCCGCCAGGACATCCGCCGCAGGCATCGGCTCCCAGTAGTTGCCCTTACCGAAGGAGGCATCGGCGTGAGGGACGAGGCGGTCGTTCTCATCAAAGGTGAAGTAGGCCTTGTCAGCGGCATCGGGATCGTAGCTGGTGCGATAACGGCGGCCCATCGTGAAGCGCTCGTTGGTGGCGAAGTCCACATCCCGGTTGGCGGCGAGGGGGTTCTCATCGCTCACCACACGATTGCGTAGGTCAATCGCCGGCCAGAGGGCCTCGTTCACCTGGATACCATCGTCATTGGCATAGACCGAGGCCCAGGCGATACGCGAGGCGTAGTACCAGAAGTAGTACTCAGCGCCATTCTTGATGCCATCGCCATCCTGGTCGGCACCGAGGCCATTGAAGCGCTCAAGCCAGCTGGTCTTGCGCGGATCAAGGGCGCCATCGGTCAGGCGGTCCACATAGAAGGGCTCGTCGATGAGCAGACCATTGGGCACGCGGGCATCCACGAAGAAGTAGGTGCCCTCAACTTCGGTGCCGGTGTACTCATCCACCTTGCCAGCCATTGCGGCTGTGGTTTCAGCAACGGTGGCGAAGGGGAAGAGGGCACCATTTTCCGTGCTCTTGAGGGTGTCATCAATCGCCCACTTGGTGTAGGTGTAGCGGAAGCACTCGTAGTTATCGTCCCTCGCGTTGGTCTGCACCATCACATTGCTCAGGACATACCCCTCGGAGCCGGCCTTAATCGGGTTGCCGGCTTCATCAATCACCGGCGCCCAGCCCTCGGCGTCGACTTCGCCGGCGCTGTAGGGGATGCGGTTGGCGGCGGTGAAGGCCACCGTAACGCCCGCGACCTCGCTCAGACCGGAGGTGTTCAGGCGGACCTGCTTCCAGGAGGCGACGAGCTCCTCCCCATCGCGCTTGGCGGGGATGACGACCAACTCGTCCCCCACTTCACCTTCGGGGTGCATCAGCACCACCCAGGCGGGGTTGGAGAGCCAGTTGCCCTGACCATCAGCCGCATTGAGGGCATCATCACGGCCGCGGATGCGAAGCTTGTAGCCGAAGGGCGAGCCGGTGAGTTCGCAGGGCTTCTCGGTGGTCAGGCGACCATCGGAGCTGCCCAGACGGTAGGCGGCATCGCCGATGCCCCAGCCGGCGGCCGGAAGGTTATCGCCATCGGCGGCCACATTGGCCTGAGAGGTGGTGCTTTCGACGATGGCGCGGCCGGCATCGTCAGCGCCGACGTTGCGCAGAATCCAGCCATCGGGCACGCCATCGGAGTTGTAGTCGCCCAGCGCGTAGAGGTAGGGCGTTTCGGGGTTCTCGGCAAAGGCGGTGTACGCATCGCCGGGGAGATATTCGGCCACGAAGACCGCTTCCAGGATGATGTCCTGCCACTGAGCACTCTCGGTTGCCTGGCCGCCGCCGGAGACGAAGGCGCGGTTGAGGGCCAAGGTGCTCTCATAGAGGTCAGTGGAGTTGGTGGGCAGAAGGGCTTCGTAATCGGTGTGGCGAGCGCCCCACTTATAGAAGAAGGAGTCGCGCACCGTGCTAATGGTGGTGTAGCCCGCGGGGGTGTTGGCACCGGCGGCGAAGGGAATGGCCTCGACCATCACCGTGGTATTCGAGCCGCTCTTAGCCTTGCCGGCCCAGGTGTAGTTCTTCCCGAAGCTCCAGGTGAAGCCGGTATCATCGGGCGTGGAGGTGTCGCCAGCCCAACGGACATAACCGGTGGCGGGGCGGGTCTCGTTCTTGATGGTGTAGAAGGTGAAAATCTGCGAGGTGGTGAGGTTAAAGGTGCCCGCACGCGTATCCATCGCGGAGTTCGGATCGTAGACCGCGAAGTACCACGCAGGCGCGGCGGTGTCGGAATAGACCTTGGAGAACTTCGCCGTTTCCAGCCCCTTGGCATTGCGCGACTTGCGGTTCGCCCCGCCATTGGCGAAGGAGCCGGTAGGGGCGCCATAGTCGCGTTCGAGTTCGGCGACCTTGGCCTCCCACGCCGTCTGCCCCATCAGGGCGACCATGCGATCCTCATCGGCGAAGAGGATAAACTCGGGATTGCCCTCGCCAAAGTCCATCTTGGCGACCAAGTAATCGGCGGTGGCATCGGTGAAGGTGAAGGAGAAGTTCAGCGCGATGCCGGTGGAGCCGCCGGTGGGGGCACTGTCAGAATTGATGACCGGCGCCACGTTGACCACATCGGGCTGGGCCATCACTTCGCAGATGTCCAGCGCATTGACATTGGAGCCATCGTTGCTGCAGCTCGCCGCGCTCAGGAGCAAGCCGCCGGCAGGCAAGGTCTTACTGATGGTGGTGCCGCCTTCGGTCCACTCAATGGCCGCACCGGAGAGGTACTCCTGCGGGAGATCGTTCATGCAGGCGATGTAGAAATCCACGCTCGCGGCATTGCTCGGGAGGGTAACCACCAGGGTGGAGGAGCCCATCGTGCCCGAGGCCGTCCGCTGCAAACCAGCATATTCCTTGAGGGCAGCATGGACGCTGCGCCCGTCTCCGCCGGCGAAGACGGCAGTCTCGGGGATGAAGGTATTGTCGCTCGTCACCGGCGCAATCTTGAAGTAGCGCGTGGTCGGCTCGGTCTTCTCCACCGAGAGGGTGTACTTGAGGATGTAGTCGGCGGGGAGGCTGCCCTGGACATACTCCTTGCCGAGCGAACCGGTGTCGCCAACGGTGAGGCTGATCTTGGCGCGCTTGCGCGAAGAGGTAACCTTCAAATAGAAGGGCTCATCAACGGCCTGATTGCCCACCGCTTCAAGTTGCGGCACGCAGATGCGGTAGTAGGTGTCGCCGCCAGTGGCATTTTCCTTGATCGAGAGGGTGAGAGCGTAGTCGGTGGCGCTCTGCGGATCGAGCGGCACATAGTAGCGATTGGGCACGCACGAGGCACCATTCTGCGCAGAGATCATCTCCACGCTGGCATAGACCGTGCCATAGCCACCCAAATTGCTCTTGGAGATGGTGACCGAGACAGCGGGGTCGCCGGCGGCAATCTTGAGTTCACCGCCACGGACGGAGTGCCCCGCGAGCGCTTGGTACTTTGCCCCCAGTTTGGCAGCCTCCGGAAGGGGGATGTTGCCATCGGCCGAGCGCGTCATCTCATAGCTCTCGACGGTGTAGCCCGAAGCCGGCGCCTCAATGACGGGCGAAGCCTGCAACTCGAACTCCTGCGAGGCGAAGAGGGTGGCAGTCTCCGTAGCGTCGCGGCGGACACCATAGCAGAGGCGGACCTGCGTGCCAGCAGCCACGGAGGCCGGGATGTTGACGAAGAAGGTCTGCGCGTTGAAGGCAGTTGCCGTGGTCTTCGTGGGACCATTGAACTTGGCGGCATAAGCGGTGGAGAAGGCATCGGCGAGAGGCGTGGTGTCGTCGAAGACGCCAGCCTTGATTTCGGTATTGTCGGGATTCAACGCCGTGACGCCGGCAGGGACGTACTTCCAGGTGTTAGTGGCATCCTTGGCTTCGACCCAGAGGTAGCACTTGGAGGCCAAGGTGGTGGTCTGGAAGGCGGCGGCGGGCGCCCCGTCGCGGGTGGAGATCATCACCGGAGTGAGGCCCTGATAGAGCGAGCCGTAGCTCAAATCCTGATCATTCTCCACCAGCGCCCCGTCCTGAAAAGAGGCACCCACGGAGAAGAGGTAACCACTGACCGTCCACGGGCGGGTGGTGTTCTCGGCCGTGAGGTCGGCCGTGCTGGCCTTGGTGAGGGTTTGGGCGGTGAGGCCGGCAATCTGCTGACCGGCGACCGTATTCAGATGACCCGTCACGCGGATTGCCGCGAGGGTGCCGCCGAAGATCGGCTCGCCATCGGCCGAGCCATCCACCGTTGACCAGGTGAGCAGATTGGTCATATCGCCCGGACGGACCTCGTAGGCAAAGCGTAGCGTCGCCGCGTCAGAGCCCTGGCCAATGTAATAGGCCACGGCCGTCTCGGTCTCAACGCTCTTCGCTTCCCCGGTGGCCAACTCCGTGTTAGCAATCCCATTCTTCGTGCTCTGGCCGCGCAACGGAATCGAGAGCTCCAAATAGGGGCGGTCGATCGCGCCGGCAGCGGCCGCGTCGAAGTTATTGGAGCCGAAGGTGAACGCGGTGCCCACATCCTTCAACTTTACGTCGAAGTAGACCGTATCCCCCGGACCCAGCGCACGCGCACCGGGTTGTGCGGCGGCATTTTTGCTGACGCGCTTGGTAATCGCTTCAATCCGCACGTCCGACTGCAAATAAGAGTCGAGCTCTGCGGCATACGCATGACCCACGCAGAAGACGCTCAGGACTGCGCCTACTGCCAGAAGGAATGTCTGCTTCAGTTTCATAGTCTCTAACCTCACGTAAAGGGGGAGGGAAATCAAGCGGTTTACTCTTGGGATTTAGAAGGTAGGACGGGCACGCCCGTCGTTTTAGAAAGGACTTCAACCGTTGGCACCTCCAACGGCTTGACAGGGGGTTCCACTGCCGCCGAAGCGGCCGGACGTTGCGCCGGTGCGGTCGGCTGAATCGCCCCCCGCACCGGGAGCCCGGCGGCCTGGGCTGCAGCATCGGCCTCGGCCTTCATCGCCTTGTAGGCCTCGATATTGGCCAACATGCGCTGACGAATCATCGCCTGATTGGCCTGGCGCTTGGCCTCAACGGCCTCCGCGGCCGACTGTTGCGCCGCCAGGAGCTCCTGGTAATAGGCCTTCTTGGAAAGCTGATCGGCAATCATCGCCTCCGAGGGCGCCTTGCCCAACTTCTCGGTCATTGCCTTGACGACTTGTGCGCGGAAGCTCTCACACGCCTGTTTTGCCGCAGCGGCCTCACGCTGAAGCGCGTTCATCTCCTGGGCCGCGGCATCGATTTTTGCAAGATATTCTTTGTCTTGCGCGCGCTCCTGCGTAGAAGCTGCGCCGGGATAACCCTCCGGGAAGCGCGCATCGAGCTGCGCATAAGGATCGGCCGCCGCCGGTGTTTCATCCTTCCCGCATCCTGCAAAAATCACACAACTACAAAGCATTATGCCGCAGAGGGCAAGGCTCACTTCCCTCTGCAGAAGGCTCCACTTCTGCATAAACATCCTCTTTGCTAACTCAAGCATACGTCGATAAACTACCACATCCGCCCCCCGCGCGCAAGCGCTTTTTGCCCCACCCTCGCCCCGGATTTCCCAGCGAATCCGGAGCTTCCGGAGAGACCGGAGCACGGCCACAGCGCATTTCACCGTCGCCGGAAGCGACGCTCAAAACGCGCGAGCGCGGTGCGGGCTGTCTGCGGCAGGAGCGCCAAGCAGGCGAGGGCGTAGGCCGCCGCGCCCAGCGCGATGAGCAGCGGCAGACGCAGGAGGAGCGGCCAGGCGGGGAGGAGGCGATCGGCTGCCACGAGGAGCGCAGCCATCGCGGCGACGGCCACGGCCACGCGCGGCGCTTCACGCAGGAGGGGGGCAAAGTTGGGCCGGAAGGTGCCGCGCCGGCGCAAGAGGTGGAGGAGGATGAGGGTGTTGAGGAGCGAGGAGAGGACCGTCGAGGCGGCGATGCCGGCGTGGCGCCAGCCCTCGGGGAGGAGGAGGACGGAGAGGACGTTGCAGGTCACGTTGGCGAGGATGCACCAGGAGGCGACCTTGACCGGCGTGCGCAGGTCCTTTTGCGCGTAGAAGAGCGGGACGATGACCTTGTTGGCCGAGAAGATGAGCAGCCCGGGGGCGTAGGCGAGGATGGCGCGGGCAGTCCAGAGGGTCGATTGGGCCGTGAAGGCGCCGCGTTGATAGATGAGCGCGACAGTGGGCTCGGCTAGGAGCATCAGCCCCAGGGTCATCGGCGCCATTAAGAAGAGGAGATTGCGCAGCGCCTGGCAGAGGGTCTCGCTGGCTTGGTCGTGCGCGCCCTCGGCGAATTGGCGCGAGTAGGTGGGCAGGAGGACGGTGGCAAAGGCCGTGCCAAAGAGTCCTAGGGGCAAGTAGATGATGCGGTCGGCATACTCCAGCGCCGAGGGCGCCCAGCTGGCGCCATAGAAGGCCAACCACCCATCCAGGCAGATATTGATTTGCGCCAAGGCAATGCCGAGCGAGGCCGGGCCCATCTGCAGGAGCACGCGCCGGACGTAAGGCGAGGCACGCCAGCCGCGCAAGGTCGGCCGCAACACGTAGCCCACGCGCCGCAGCTCGGGCAACTGGAAGAGCACCTGCGCCACCCCGGCGAGCAGAATGCCCCAACTCACCGCGCCAATGCGCCAATAGCCCTCGGCCGGCAGGAAGGGGCAGACCCCCACCAACGCCGCAATCCACACCACATTGAGCACCACTGGCGTCAACGCCGGAATGGCAAAGCGCTCATGCACCTGCAGCATTGCCGAGAGAATCGCCGCCACACAGATGAGCACCGCATAGGGCAACATAATGCGCATGAGCGGCATCGCCTCCGTCCAGCGCGACGCTTCGCCGCAGAGCCGCTCCACCCCAAAAGTCGCCGCAATCCCAACGCCCACCAGCAGCCCCAGCGCGCAGATGAGCAAGCCCAGGATGCGCGAAGCGAAGCGCTGCGCCCGCGCACGCCCCTCCGTCCGCTCAATCTCCGTAAAGATCGGGATAAACGCCGCCCCCAACGCCCCCTCGCCAAAGAGCCGCCGGAAGAGATTGGGCACGCGAAAGGCAATCACAAAGGCGCTCTGCAGCGTACTCGTGCCAAAGAAGTGCGCCATCACCACCTCCCGCACCAACCCAAAGACCCGGCTCACCCCCGTCATCGCACTCACCACCCCAACCTTACCCAATAACTTCATACGCCTTCCTCCTGCCTCACCAGAGCCGCCGCCCTAGCGAGGCTGTCAATCTCGCGCGGCTGTTGCCCATGATAGTTCACCGCTGCCGCGCCCTCGCCAGCCAGCCACTGCGCCAAGCGATTGAGCGCCACTGCATCTTGGCGGGTCATTGCTTTAGCGGCCGGCTGGTACGGCCAAGCGGCCGGCGCAAGCATCAACAATCGCCCGGCACAACAGGCCTCGAAGGCGCGGCCGGCGGGCTTGTTCAGTTCACTGAAGCCGCAATTGTGTAGGGTAATCAGCGAATAACCAGCCTGTAAGGCCTCGTAGGCAATCTGCCGCTCTCCATCACTGATGCAGGGCGAGAGCAGAACGACCCCGGCGCGCGCGGCCTGCAACCACGCCGCACGCTGTTCGGCAAAAAGCGACGAAGCAAAGACCGCCACGCGCGACCCATCGGCGCGGCGACGGATGTGGCCCACGCCATCGCGCCGATAGATAAAATCGCGCCGCGACACTTGCACCTGGACGAGCGGCCGCTGAAGCAGAAAGCGATTACCCAAGGCCATAAAGTGCGCCGTCTCCCCGGTGCTCAGCGGAACGGCCAGTTGATGGACCACGCGGAAGAGGGCGGGATGGGCGCGCTTGAGGGCCAACCGGCGCGGGTTGTCGAGCAAGTAAGCCCGCTCAGTGCGATAACGTGCGCGGGTCCAGAGGATGGCATCATGGAAGCCGGGGGACCAAAGGCTCCCTCCGGCGAGCAAGCTCGCCGGCACGCCGGGGGGTGCCGCCGTTGGCGGACACCAACCGCCCCCCTCGCCTCCGGCGGGGGAATGCCCCGCACCAGGCCCGGCGGCGGAAAGCGTGACACTGGGGGTGGCGGGGAGAAGCGTTGCGGAGGGTGTGGGGGTCAGCGGTGTGCAGGGCGCAGCATGGTGTCCGCCGGAGGCGGCACCCCCCGGCGTGCTCGCGAGCTTGCTCGCGAGGGTCCGTGCCATCGCGGTGGTGCGGGCCTTAAAGCTGCCGATAATCTGCCCCAAAGGGTGCTGCTGCGGCGTTCGGACCCGCAGAATGCCGTGCAGATGTTCTGGCATTAATTGGAGTTCGCGCGGCTCTACCCCGGGCCACGCTTCGGCCAGGGCCTGCCATTGCGCTTGCACACACCGCCCCAGCGGCGAGGGCTCTAGGCGCGCCTCTACGTCTGTACCGACCACCTCGCCTAGCCAGGGGCGGGTGCGGTCAGCGAGCGTCAGCGTCACCATATAGGTGCCGGGTTGCCGATAATCCCAGTTTTCGGCCCGGCGCGCCATTGAGGCCTTCGTCTCACAGCGCGGCATTAGGTTTCCTTGGGCTTTTGCTTGAAGCAGATGCGGCAGACGGCGTCGTGGAAGTTGTCGGCGCCGTGGAGGATTTCAATTTCAATGCGCAGGTAGTAAACGGGGACGGCGACGGCGGAGAGTTTGGGGAAGCGGACGGCGTCCTTTTCGGTGGTGATGAGCGCGTCGCAACCGAGGTCGGCGGCGCGGTTGACCACATTGATGACCTCCTGGGTGGCATAGCGGTGGTGGTCGGCATACCGGACGCACTCAACGAGCTCGGCGCCATAGCCGCGCAGGAAGTTCTCGAAGCTCTGGGGGACGGCGATGCCCGAGAGGGCGAGAACCTTCTTGCCGTTGAGCCAGGTGAGGTCGCGATTGGTTTTGCCGTAGACATTCTTGAGGCGCTTGGGGGCGTGACGGCACTCGATGATTTCGGCGTGGCGGTTAAAGCGGCGGATGCGCTCGCGCAGGGCGGCGGAGTTGCCGTCGGACTTGGTAATAAAGATGAAGTCGGCGCGGCGGATATTCTTCGCATTCTCGCGCAGGACACCGCGCGGGAGCATATTGCCGTTGCCAAAGGGATTCATCTTGTCGACGAGGACGATGTCGTGGGAGTGCTTGAGGCGCTGATACTGGAAGCCATCGTCGAGGATCAGGGTGTCGCAATTAAAGCGGCGGATGGCGTAGCGGCCGGACTTGACGCGGTTGCGGTCGACCAGGACGACCACGCCGGGGAGGTTGGTGGCGAGCATATAGGGTTCGTCGCCGCCGGTTTCGGAATCGAGGAGGACGCGGCGGCCATCGCTAACCACGAGCGGGGGCTCAATCTTATCGGAGAAGATGCGTTGGAGGAAGGGCTTTTCTTTGCGCCGGTAGCCGCGCGAGAGGATGGCGACCTTGCGCCCCTCCTTGGTGAGCTCGCGGGCGAAGATCTCCACCACGGGGGTCTTGCCGGTGCCGCCGGCGGTGACGTTGCCCACGCTGATGACCTGCACGCCCAGCGGCCAGCGGCGCAGCACGCCCACGCGGAAGAAGTACATCCGCAACCAGACCACCGCGCCATAGATCTTCGAGACGCCCTTCAGGAAGCCGAGCAGCACCTTGGGCCAGAACTCCGTGACCTGCTTATCGGCCCCCTCCAGCTGAATGAGGGGAATGACATAACTCTCCAGCCGTTCGACCAGGCGGACGCGGTTCTTGGACACGGCGCGCGGCTCCGGTTAGCGCTGGGCCTTCATGGCGCACACATCGCCGCAACAAGCGCAGTGGCCCTTGCAGCCGCCATTGCCGCGCAGGGAGATGTCCTCGCCCGTCCAACAGTAGGTGCAAATCTTCTTGCCGATGCCGATGGCCTTCTCCACATCCTCCACGCGCTGGAAGGCGAGCGAGGTCATGCCCAAGCGCTTGCGAATCTCCTCGACCAGGCGCTTGTAGGGCTCGCCGTCGGGGTCGCGATAGCGCTCAATGTCCGCGTCGGGCCCATCGAGTTCGGCAATGATGCGGCGGGTGATGAGGTCCATCACGCTCTCGGTGCGCGAGAAGGTGAGGAACTTACACTTATAGAGCAGCGGGGGACAGGCGATGCGCACGTGCACCTCCTCGGCCCCGGCCTTGTAGAGACGCGAGACCTGGTTGCGCAACTGCGTGCCGCGGACGATGGAGTCGTCGCAGAAGATCAGCTTCTTGCCCTCGATGAGCTCGGGCACCGGCAGCAACTTCATATTGGCAATCTTCTGGCGCAGGCTCTGATCTGGCGGCATAAAGCTGCGCGGCCAGGTGGGCGTGTACTTGACGAAGGGGCGCGCGTAGCGGATGCCACTTTCAAAGGCGTAGCCCAGCGCGTGCGCCACGCCCGAATCGGGAATGCCGGCCACGTGGTCGCCCACCACCGGGTTGCGCCGCGCCAGATAGGCCCCGGAGCGATAGCGCGTGCGCTCCACGCCCACCCCCTCGTAGGTGCTCGCCGGATAGCCATAATAGACATAGAGGAACGAGCAAATGGCCGACTCCTCATAGCCCTCGAACTTCGTCTCCACCCCCTCGGGCGTGATGGCGACAATCTCCCCGGCGCGCAAATCCCGCACGCGGCTATAGCCCAGGTTCGGGAAGGCGGCGGTCTCTTCGGTGACGGCCCACCCCTCCTCCTTCTGCCCGATGACAATCGGCGTGCGGCCAAAGCGGTCACGCGCGGCATAGAGCACCCCGCGCTCGGAGAGCAGCAACAGCGAGGCCGAGCCCTCCACCCGGCTCTGGGCAAACTTCAACCCCTCTTCAATGGTATCGCGCGAGTTGATGAGCATCGAGAGGACTTCCAGGGCGTTGATCTCCCCCTCCTTGCCCAGTTCGCAGAAGTGCGTTGAGCGGTCCTTCACCAGCTCCTCGACAATCTCCACGAGGTTGGTCACCAGCCCCACCATCACCAACGCGTACATCCCCAAGTGCGAGCGTACGAGAATCGGCTGGTCGTCGTGGTCGCTAATCACCCCAATGCCAAAGCGCGGTGAGAGTCCGGCGAAGCGCTTGGCTGCCCCCTCAAAGCGCGTGCGGAACTGCGCATTCTGAATGTTGTGGATGGAGCGGTGGAAGGTGTTTCCGGCGTAGAAGGCCATACCGCCGCGCACCGTTCCCATGTGGGAGTGGTAGTCCGTGCCAAAGTAGACGTCCGAAACACATCCTTGTTCCGCGACGACGCCGAAAAAGCCGCCCATGTCTCTCTCCTTGACGGGGTTAGTGAAGAAAGGATGAGCCTAGTGTAGCACATTTGCCGGGCGTGCGTGCACGCCGGCAATGTGCTAGCGGTTAGCGGTTAGCACAGACCGCGGGGACGCGGCCTGTCAGAACGGGCGGAGCTGTGGCCGCGCAACCTTGCGCGGCAGGGGCTAACAGCTCAGCGCGGCCAATGTCTCGGCGGCGGCCGAGATGATCTGCGCGCAATCGGCCTCGGTGTGGGCGGCGGAGAGGAAGTTGACCTCGAACTGGGAGGGCTCCAGATAGACCCCGCGCGCGAGCATCCCGTGGAAGAAGGCGGCGTAGAGCCGGCTATCGCAGCGCTTAGCGGAGGCGAGATCCCACGGCAGTTCAGCCGAAGCGAAGGGCGTAAAGAGCGTCTCGTGGCGGCGGACGCGCAGGGCCACCCCGGCCTTCTCGGCGGCCGCGTCAATCCCCTCGGCCACGCGCGCGGCCATCGCCGCCAGGCGCGGATAGGGATTTTCGCGCGCCAGCCGCCGCAAGACGGTGAGGGCGGCGGCCACGGCCACGGGATTGCCCGAGAGCGTCCCGGCCTGATAGACGCGCCCCTCGGGGGCGAGCGCGTCCATTACGGCGGCCTTGGCGCCGAGCGCGGCCAGCGGGAAGCCGCCGCCGATGACCTTGCCCATCGTCACGATGTCCGGCTCGATGCCCTCGACTTCGCTCCAGAGCCCCAGGCGGAAGCGGAAGGCGTTGATGACTTCATCGCAAATCAGCAGGGCGCCGGCGCGATGGGCGGCCTCAGCCAGAGCCTTCAAGTAGCCGGGCTTGGGCGGCACGCAGCCCATATTACCAGCCACCGGCTCGATGATGATGGCGGCCACGCGCCCGGGATGGGCGGCAAAGGCGCGCTCGGCGGCCTCGGGGTCGTTATAGGGGATGACGAGCGTATCGCGAGCAATCTGCGCGGGAATGCCGGCGCTGGCAACCTCCGCGCCATCCCCAGCGGTGAGCACGCCACTGCCCGCGCTCACCAGCAGCCCATCGCTGTGGCCATGATAGCAGCCCTCGCACTTGATAATCAGATCGCGCCCCGTCACCCCGCGCGCCAGGCGAATGGCGGACATCACCGCCTCGGTGCCCGAATTGACCAGCCGCACCTTGTCGATGAAGGGGATATGCTCCACTAACCACTCGGCCAGCTCAATCTCCTGGGGCGTGTTGATGCCGAAGGTGGTGCCGGCGCGCGCAGCACGCGCGACAGCCTCGGCCACCTCCTCATCGCCATGACCCAAAATCATCGCCCCCCACGAGCAACAACAGTCGATGAGCTCTCGCCCATCGGCCAGGAAGATGCGCGAGCCCTTGCCGCCCGTGACATAGATCGGCGTGCCGCCCACACTATTGAAGGCCCGCACCGGGGAGTTCACCCCGCCGGGAATGACGCGCTGCGCGCGCTCAAAGAGGAGTCGAAAGTCGTCAGTCGACAGTCGACAGTCGCGTTCCGCGACAGGCTTGCCGCCGGTAGGATGGGTAAAGCTGAGGTTCTCAGACATCATATTCTCCTCTCAAAGGTCTGTGGATTTCAAGCTGCTTTGCGGTTCCGCTACGCACTCCGTCGCGGCTCCGCCGCGCCCTGTCGACTGTCGACTGTCGACTGTCAACTGTCTACTGTCCACTGTCTACTGTCCACTGTCGACTATCGACTCCATCCCGCTCGAGCCGAAGCCGCCGGTGCCGCGGGTTGTCGCCTCGTCCACCTCACCCTCCACGGGCTCCACGCGCAGCACTGGCGCCACGACCAGCTGGGCGATGCGCATCCCCGGCTCGATGTGGAAGGCCGCGCGCCCGTGGTTGATGAGCAGCACCTTCAGTTCGCCACGGTAGCCCTCGTCAATTGTGCCCGGTGCATTGAGCACCGTCACGCCAAAGCGCGCGGCCAGACCGCTCCGCGGGCGGACCTGCGCCTCGGTTCCCGGCGGCAGGCAGACTTTGAGCCCGGTGGGCACGGCCGCCCACGCGCCCGGCTCCAGGGTGCACGCCTCGCTGGCGGCCAGATCCAGCCCGGCATCCCCGGGGTGCGCATAGCGCGGCAACTGCGCACATTCATTCAAGCGTTGGAAGGTCACGGTGAGGCGTCGACAGTCGTCAGTCGACAGTCGACAGGACGCGTTTTGACATATCTCCTCGCTTTGCTCGGACTTCCGCGACGGATTGGCTGGTTGGGGGGCTGTCCGCTCTTCTGTCATCTCTCATCTCTCCTCTGTCATCTGCGAGCTTCTGTCCTCTCTCATCCGTCATCTGTCATCTGCTCGCATCGCGAGCAAAAAATCGGTCCAGGACGTGAGTCGGCGGGCTTGGGCGGGATAGTCCTGCGGCGGGGCGGAGGGCGGCGGGCAGACATAGCAGCGGATGCCGGCGGCCAGCGCGGCGGTGGAGCCCACGCGCGAATCCTCAAAGGCGACGGCCTGCTCGGGCGAGACCCCAAAGCGCTTGAGGGCCAGTTGATAGCCATCGGGAAAGGGCTTGCCACGGGGCGCATCATCGGAGGGCACCGAGCGCTCCACATCGAGTAGCCCCTCCAACCCGCAGAGGCGAAGGTTGCACGCAATGGTTCGCCGCGGCGACCCGGAGACGTAGCCGCAGGGCACGCCCGCCTGGCGCAAGGCGCGCAGCAGCGCCACGGCCGGCTCAATCACCGGCGGGGCCAGCGCGAAGAGCTCATCGAAGCGGCAGCAGAGGCGGTGGCCGAGCGCGTGCATGGAGAGTCCGGCCAAGACCTCGGGGAAGGCCCCGCGCAACGCGGCATCAGCGTCCGGCCAGGCCAGACCATAGGTGAGCTCGGTCAACCGCCGCGGACTCTGCCGGCAGCCGAGGTCCTCAAAGACCAGCGAGAGCGCCTCGGCCCACAACCGCTCGGTATCAAAGAGCGTACCATCGATATCAAAGAGGGCGCAAGTGGGATAGCGAACAGCGGGCGGCGGACAAGTCCGAGCATAGCGAGGAGCTATGTCATCGCGGACAGCGCTGGCGCTCGTAGTGGAAGGCCCGTCTGAGCCGTGGGCAGCAACGGCTTGGACCTCGGGCTTATCCGTCGCTTTGCGAGCTGTCAGCTGTCGGCTATCCGCTATCCGCTTATCAGTGTGCATACCTCACGCCTCCGGTGTCGCTTTTGCCGCCGGGGCGGGGACGGCGACAGGTGTTTCCATAGAGCGCCAGCCAGTCGATGGCCTGCTGACGAAAGGCCGGGTTGCCCCAGAGCAAGAGCGCGCGGCAGTAGCGGCAGCCATCGGCCAGAAGTCCGCGCTCGGCATAGGGCACCACGTGATTGCGCAGGTGGTCAATCCAAGCGACATCCATCCCGCGCAGGTCCGTATCGCCGGCATCCACGGGGATGAGGCGCACGGCATCGAAGCCGCCCAGGACCAGCCGATAGGTGGTGGGATTCTCTTCGTCCAGACTGCCGAAGGGCTTGGCCACCGCGAGCCACGTGGTTTCACCCTGGCGAACCGAGATGGCGATATTGCAGCCGGCGTAGTCATAGCGCTCCTTGAGCGTGCCAGCCAGGGGGAGCACGCCGGGGGCCATCGCCTCCCACTCGCCCCACTGCGCCTCGTCGAAGGTCGTCCAACGGATGAGGAGCTCATCGGGGTCGCGGTCGGGATAGGCCTTGGGTGGAAGGGTCTCCAATTCGCGCTCTTCGCGGGCGGGGTTAGGCGCTTCACCGGCCTTGGGCGGCGGGGGGGGCGGCGGCAACGGGGGATGCCCCAACGCTTGGGCGCGGCGATCGATCGCCTCGGGTAACCCCGGCGTCAGCGTCAAAAGCGACTCCAACGAGCAGGCCCACTCTCCCAAGCGCAGCCCCCAGAAGGGCTCGGTGCGCAGCTCGGGCACCGCGCCAAAGTCGCGATGGTCGTGATAGTGCTGCAAAAAACTGTAGGCGTTGAACCAAAACCAACACCAATTCCGCGCCAGGATCGCCTCATAGAAGTCCTGCTCAGCCAACAGCGTGGGGTTCTTGGAGGTGTTGAGCACGGCGGTCAGCGGAAAGGCATAGAGCGGCTGGGCGGCCAGATGCTCCAACATCTCCTGAAGTTCCGCCTCGGCCCCCTCGTAGAGTCCTTGGGGCATCGCTACGCGCGCGAGCATTCGCAAATAGCTCTGCGCCTCGGGCAGCGCCTCCAACCCATTGCGCGCGGCCACCAAACTCGCCGATTGCAGCGCCAACATCGGCGTCACCATCCCCACGCGCTGACGCAACTCGTGCAGCGCCTGAGCCGCCGGCGCATTCTCCCGGTCATCAGCCAACATGTACGCCTGAATGTAGTTCAGCTCCCCGCAGAGATTCAACCCCGCTGCCTGCCAACGCGCCGCCGCCAACGCCGCCGCATCGCCCCCATCCTGCGTCCGCAGCCGGCCCATCACCGTCAGTCCAATATCCGCCACCCACAGCGCCAATGCCGCAAAGACCACCAGCAACGCCAAGATCAGTGCAATGGCTTGCCCGCGCCGCGCCACTTACAGCCCCTCCAAGTAATGCGCCGCATGGTCCTCAATCGCCCAGGAGCTCCGGAGCGTTGCCTCCGAGCCCATCGGCACCAAGCCAACGAGCTGCCCTAGGCGCCAAGGCATCAAGCGTGGCACCCCCATCGCCGCCGACACCTCCACCTCGCTCCCCGTGCGCTGCGTCCGCACCTGCAACTGGTGCCAACGCGTGTAATCGAGCATGCCGCGTGCGTCGGCCTCCGTTTCGCACTGCAGGTAGGCGCGCACATAGGAGAGCTCATCGAACCCGCGCGCGCGCTGATCTTCGGGCACCAACTGCCTTCCCGCCACCGGAATCACCCCCACCCGCAACGCCTTCACCTGCTGGAAGTCATTAAACCCCACCGTCGCCGCCCGCGCCGCCCGTGCCGCCCCATTCGTCAAGAGCAGCCGCGCCACCGCCCCATAGGCAAAGTCGAAGAAGAAGCAAAAGCCCGCCACCAACACAATCAGCACCAGCAGGCTCTCGACAATGGCCTGACCCCGGCAAGAAGCAGACAGCGGATAGCGGACAGCGGACAGCGCTGGCGCTCGCGGTGGAAAGCCCGTCTGAGCCGTGGGAAATACGCCCCTCGCCCCTCGGTCAATCCGTCGCTTTGCGTGCTGTCGGCTGTCCGCGATGACATAGCTCCTCGCTATGCTCGGACTTGTCGGCTGTCGGCTCACTAGCTACAGATTTCCCGCTTCGTCCAGGCGCTTGAGCTTAGCGGTGCCGTCGTCGCCCATATCCTGATAGGCGCCCTGGGCCTGCGTGCCGACATCCTCGTCAATCGCCGAGGTCGCGCCGGAGAACTTCTTCCCAATGGCCTTACCAAAGAAGCCGATCAGCGTAATCAGCGTGATGGCAATTAACACCACGATGATGATGTATTCCACCATCGTCTGGCCCTGCTTGCGTTGCGGAAACTGCATCCTGAACCTCCAGTCTGTGCTTAGGGGTAGTCCGAGCCGAGCAACATCTGCGTGCGCGTCCGCTGCGCATTGATTGCGCGCGTAATCCACCCAGCCGACAGCGCTGCCGACATCAACAGCACCATCACCAGCAGATACTCGACCATCGTCTGCCCTCGTTTCATCGCCACCAAGTATAACACATGCGCCGCTGTGCTCGCTACGCTCGCGAGAAGTGGCCTCGCGTGCCTCACACGCGCGTAGCAACCCCCTCCTTTCTGGGCGGCTAGCCGCCCGCTACGATTCGTCGCGCGTAGCAAGGTCCGCGCATTATGCTACAATGGGTCCATGCACACACTCCAAGGCATTGTCTTTGATTATGGCGGTGTCATCTCCGCGCCGCAGGATCCCACTTTCTTCTCTGTCACCCAGCGGCTGCTCGGGTTGGACCGCGAAGCCATCTTGGCCGGTTGGGCGCGTTACCGTTCGGAACTCGACCGCGGGACGCGTTCGCCCGAGGAGCTCTATCGCCTCATTGCGCGCGACCACGGTCTCTCCCCCACCCCGGAGACGCTCGCCGAGCTCGCCCGCGCGGATTACGACTCGTGGGCCCACGGCAACCTCGAAACCCTCCGTTGGGCGCGCGAACTCAAGGCCGAGGGCTTCAAGATTGGCATCCTCACCAATATGCCGCCAGATTACGAACCGTGGTTTGACCGCGCGGCGGCCGACTTCCGCGCCTTGGCCGATGCCGAGCTCATCTCGGGGCAGGTTCACCTGGTCAAGCCCGAGCCGGCTATCTACGCGATGATGGCCGAGCGGATGGCCCTCCCGCCCGAGGCGCTCTGCTTCCTGGATGATACCGAGCGCAATGTTGTGGCCGCCCGCGCCTGCGGTTGGCAAGCCATTCACTTTACCACCGTTGCGGCCGCGCGTGAAGCGCTTGGCAAGATGACGGAGGCGAGATGACCGATTCCCCCCAGCCGGCCCATCGCGGCGTGCGCACTGTCGACGATGACATAGCTCCTCGCTATGCTCGGACTTGGCGACTGTTGACTGTCAACTGGCGCCCCCTGGGCGCCGTTCTCCTCCTCGCCGCGGGGGTTGCGCTCTACTGGCCGATTCTCTACAAGCTCGGCCTGCGCGCCTGTTGCTATGCCGATTGGGCGGGACTCTGCGAAGCGGCGGCCGACCCCTTGCCCGGCGGGGTGCTGCGCTGGCTGGCGCATGGGGCAACGAGCTTCTGGCAGGTGCCGCTCCTGGGGGCGGCCGTGCTGGTGGCGCTCTTGGGGGGACTGACGGCGTTGGCGCGGAGCACGCGTCAGTTGCCGGGGGCGTGGGCGCTCTGGCCGGCGGGGGTGCTCCTTTGGCAGGTGGCCTACTGCGGTTTTTCGTGCTGGATCTTCGTGGACGCGGCCTTCGTTGCGCACTACGCGCTCTGGTGGGGCGTAGCGTTAGGGGTGATGGCCGTGGGCGTGCGCTGGGGCGCGTGGGGCGCGGCCGGTCTCTTGCTCTGGCCGGTGGCGGGGTTGGCGGCCCCGGTGGGTGTGGCGCTGGGCGCCTGTGCGGGGCAAGCCAAGCCGCTCTCGCGCGCTGGACGCCTCCTGGCGGCCGCGCTCTTGCCCCTGCTCTGGCGCGTTGTGGCCGAAGCCGACCCCGCCTGGCGCGAGACCCTGCTGGCCAATTCGCCCTTTCTCTTTGAGGCCGATTCCCTCTATTGGAACCTCGCCAGCGCCTCCATCCCACTACTCCTCTTCGCCGCGCCGGCACTCGCCCGCCTGCGCCTCCCCTTCTCCCTTCCCCGTGTTGTCACACCTGCGGCCGCCGCCGTGGCCGTTGCCCTCTGCTTCTATCGCGGCATGGACCCCCTCCACCCGCTCTATGACATCCTCGCCTGCGAGCGGGCCATTGAGCGCGACGACCCGGCCGCCATCTTGAAGTTGGGCCCCGAGCGCGCGGTGAGCCACCGGATGCTCTCGGCCTATACCATCTACGCCCTCTGGCGCACCGGGCAGTTGGAAGCGCGGCTCTTCGACTACCCCTGGCGCGTCTCGCACGAAGCCTCCACCATCGACACGATGGAGCTCGATGGCTACCGCCTTCTCTTCCGCTACGGGCTCATTCAGATTGCCCGCCGGTGGGGCTACGAAAGCGTCATCAATAAGGGCTGGAACGCCGAGAAGTTCGAGCTGCTTGCGCGCGCAGCCCTCATCACCGAGGAACCCGCCCTCGCCACGCGCTACGCACGCCAGCTCGCGCGGCTCCCCCTCTGCCGGCGAAAGGCCGAGCGCCTCCTGGCCCTGGCCGAGCAGCGCGCCGAGCCCGATGCCGAGTTGCGCCGGTTGCACGACCTCCATATCCGCCTCTCCCTCGACGCCGGCTCGCCGGTCTTTGAGGGGGCCAAGAAGTTGGAGGAGGGCATCTACAACCGCTACGCCGTCCTCAAAAACGGCAACCGCGAGATGGTCGGCCTCTACCTCTGCGCCTCGCTCCTGCGCAAGGACACCGTTCCCTTCCTGGAGAACTTCGAGGTTATCTGTTCGGTCTGGCCCCAGCGCCCCCTCCCGCGCGCCTTCCAGCAGGCCCTCCTCGATGCCGTGGCCGAGCAGCCCCCCGCCGAGCAGCTCCCCCTCACCGCCGACCTCTTTGCCCCGGAGACCCTCCAGGCCTTCGAGGCCTTCCGCCGCACCCTGCCGACCCTCGCCGCCGGGCGCATGTCCCCCATCGACCTTCTCCCGCGCTTCGGCAAAACTTATTGGTTCTACAAGCGCTTTGTCCACTAAGGAGCCCGCTATGCCCCACGCCCTCTATCTCCCCCGCGCCCGATTGCTCGACCCCGCCACCGGCACCGACCGCACTGGCGAACTCTACGTTGACCCCCAAGGCCGCATCGCTCCCCGCCCAGAAATCCTCCCCGAGGGCTGCGTCACCTTCGCCCACGAGGGCGAACTCCTCGTCACCCCCGGCCTCTGCGACCTGCACGTCCACTTCCGCGACCCCGGCCAAACCGCCTCCGAGGATCTCGCCTCCGGCGCCGCCGCCGCGGCCAATGGCGGCTTCACCCGCGTGGTCACGATGCCCAACACCCTCCCGGCCACCGACTCCCCCGAGCTCGTCGCCCGCGCCAAGAACGCCGCGCTCCCCGTCTCCATCTACCCCTCGGCCTGCTGCACCCGCGCCCGCAATGGCAAGGTCCCGGCCGAGCTCGAAGCCCTTGCCGAAGCCGGCGCCAGCTGCTTTACCGACGATGGCTCGATGGTCTCCAACCCCGAGGTGATGGAGGCGGTGATGCGCCGCGCCAAGGCCCTCGGCCGCGTGGTGATGGATCACGCCGTCCGCCCCGAAATCCAGCAGGGCGGCGTCATCCGCGAGTGCCCCCTCGCCGAGCGCCTCGGCCTCAAGGTCTTCCCCGCCGAGGCCGAAATCCAGGCCGTGCGCGACGACATTGCCGTCTGCCGCCGCACCGGCTGCCCCCTCCACATCCAGCACATCTCCTGCGCCGAAACGGTCCGCCTGGTGGCCGAGGCTCGCCGCGAGGGGCTCCCGGTCACCGCCGAAATCACCCCCCACCACCTCGCCCTCGCCGCCGAGGAGATCCCCGGCGATGACGCCAATTGGCGCATGAACCCGCCCCTCGGCACCCGCGCCGACCGCGCCGCCCTCCGCCAAGCCCTCCTCGATGGCACCGTCGCCATCTTCGCCACCGACCACGCCCCCCACACGCCCGAAAGCAAGTCCCAGGGCTTCGGAAAGGGTCCCTTCGGCATCATTGGCCTGGAGACCGCCTTCGCCGTCACCTGGCACGAGATGGTCCTCAAGGACGGTCTCGCGCCCCTCGCCTGGGCCGCCTACTGGATCACCAACCCCAACCGCCTCCTCGGCCTCACGCCCCCCACCCTTGAAGTCGGCCAAACTGCCGAACTCGCCCTCTTCGCCCCCGACCTCCCTTGGCAGGTCACCCCCCAGGCCCTCGCCTCCAAATCCCACGACACCCCCTGGCTCGGCCAAACCCTCACCGGCCGCTGCCTCGCCACCTACCGCAACGGCACCCTCCGCCACACCACCGGCAAGTAGCGCCTGTGGCTGCACGCCCGCAGCGGGGGCTGCTCGCCCCCGCACCCCTCGGGAGCGCAGGGCGCTCCACCCCGGCGAAGGCGCCCTGCGGGCACCTCCGCTATAGGCACGTAGCGCAACGCACGGGGGCAACACGGGGCACGCGTAGCAGGGATGCGCTCCGCGCCTCCCTGCAAGGGCCGTTGGGGGCGCTGCCCCCAAGCCCCCGAGCATCTCACGCGAGCGCAAGCGCTTGCGCGTGAGGGCGGTGCGGGTCTATAATAGGGGCACTTTCCCTTTTTCATCCGAGAGGAGTTTAGATTATGGAATTGCTGAAGCAGATTTGCGCCAAGGCCAAGGGCTCGGGGCGCACGATTGTGTTGCCCGAGGGGCAGGATCCGCGCGTGATTAAGGCGGCGAACTTGGCGGTTCAGGAGAATGTGGCCAAGATTGTGGTGCTGGGCACGCCCGAAGAGATCGTCTTCTCGGAGAATGCCGCCGGGATGAAGTTGGCCGCCGAGGTGCAGGTGATTGACTACACCCAGGGCGCGCTGCTTGATGAGCTGGCCACCGCCTTCTACGAGAAGCGCAAGGCCAAGGGAATGACCCCGGAAGCGGCGCGCCAGTCGCTGCTCGATAAGCGCATCTACTTTGGGGCGATGATGCTGGCGGTGGGCAAGGCCGACGGGCTGGTGGCCGGGTCGATTGCCTCGACGGGCGATATGCTGCGCGCGGCCTTCCAGTGCGTGGGCACCGCGCCGGGGATCAAGCTCGCCTCCTCCACCTTCCTGATGGGCCTCAAGCAGCCGACGGCGGCGGGCGATGAGGTGCTCTGCTTCGCCGACTGCGCCGTCAACCCCTGCCCCACCGCCGAGCAGATGGTCGACATCGCCCTGGCCACCGCGCGCACCTTCCGTTCGCTGGTGGGCAAGCAGCCGAAGGTCGCCTTCCTCTCCTTCTCCTCCAAGGGCTCGGCCAAGCACGAGTTGGTTGACAAGGTGGCCGAGGCCGCCCGTCTGACCAAGGCCAAGTTCGAGGAGCTCGGGCTCGATGCGGTGGTCGATGGCGAAATCCAGGCCGATGCCGCGATCGTTCCGGCCGTGGCCCTCCAGAAGAACCCCGGTGGCGCCATTAAGGGCGATGCGAACGTCCTCATCTTCCCCGACCTCCAGGCCGGCAACATCTGCTACAAGCTCGTCCAGCGCCTGGGCGGAGCCACCGCCCTCGGCCCCGTGGTCCAGGGTGTGGCCAAGCCGATCAACGACCTCTCCCGCGGTTGTTCGGCCGAAGACATCTTCGGCAACATCTGCATCACCGTCGGCCAGACGCTGTAAGGGAGAGGACAGCGGACAGCACGCGGGCCTGCCGGCCCGCGTAAGAAAGGCTCCCGGCGCATTCCGCGCGCGAAGCGAGCCCGCCGTCATCTGTCATCCGTCATCCCTCCTCTGTCATCCGTCATCTGTCATCTCTCATCCACTCTCTAAGCGAGCCCCCATGCCCACCGAAGCTGATTGTTTGATTGCGGTCAACCGCGTCCCGCAAGTGGGCGCGGCGAAGGTTGAGTCGCTTCGGCGCGTCTTCGGCTCGCTCCAAGCTGCCGCGGAGGCCGACCCCGCGGAGATTGCCGACCTGTGCAAGGACTTGGGACCCATCCTCTCCCGGCAAGTGGTCGAGGCGATGCGCTCGGACTTCGCGGCCGAGGAGCGCGAACGGGCCAAGCGCTCGAAGACGACAATCCTGACCGCTGAAGATGCAGCCTGGCCCAAGGCCTTCAAGGCCCTCGCTTCGCCTCCGCTCTGTCTCTACTGCGTGGGCAACTTGGCGCTCCTGGAGCAGACTCAGGTGGCGATTGTTGGCACGCGCGATGCCTCCATCTATGGCACCGAGCAGGCCAAGCGCTTTGCCTTTGGGCTGGCCGAAGCCGGAGTGGTCGTCACCAGCGGCCTAGCCAGAGGCATCGATAGTGCTGCGCACGAGGGCGCGTTGGAGGCCGGATTGGTGAATGCCAACCGTGCCGGCCGCACCATCGCCGTCATCGGCGCCGCGCTCGATCGCCTCTATCCCGCCCCCAACAAACCCCTCGCGCGCCGGATTGTTCGCGAAGGGGGACTGGTTATCAGCGAATACGCGTTCGGACGCAAAGCCGATCGGCAGACCTTCCCCGCGCGCAACCGCCTGGTGGCTGCCCTCACCCGCGCGGTGCTGGTGGTGGAGACCCCGCAGAAGGGCGGCACAATCATTACCGCCGAGATGGCCGAGGCGCTGGGACACGACATCCTGGCCGTGCCCGGGCGGCTCGATTGGCCCTCCTTCGCCGGCAACCAAGTCCTCATCCGCGATGGACGCGCCCGCCTCGTCACCCACCCCGAGGAGATCCTCGAGCGCCTCGGCGCCCTCTCCCTCGCCCCCGCCGCCACGCCGCAGACCCCCGCCGCGCCCAGCGGCCTTGAGGGCCTCACCGAGCTCGAGCGCAAAGTCGTCTCCGCCGTCCCGCCCGACGGCATCTCCATTGACGGCCTCTGCGCCCAGACGGGTCTGCCCATCCCCGACGTTACCAGCACGGTCATCGCCCTGCAAATGCGCCGAAAGCTCCGCCCCCTCCCCGGCGGCCTCGTCGCTCGCTGCGCTCGCTAGCCGACAGCGGACAGCGGACAGCAGACAGCCGCTAACGCGACGGATAGACCAAGGATCCAATAGGCGTTCTCCCCACGGCTCAGACGGGCTCTCCACATTGAGCGCCAGCGCTGTCCGCTGTCCGCTGTCCGCTGTCCGCTAAAGAGGCCTGGAGGTTCCCCAGTTTTTGAACAGCACAAAGAATAACTTATTCAATTATAAGTGAGATGTGTATCTTCAGTCGTGTAACAAGTAAAAATGAGTATGA
>SFJE01000029.1 GCA_004555175.1 Lentisphaeraceae bacterium
GCTCGACCACGACGAGCGCCACCTCAACCTGCGCGCCTTCGATGGCAACACCCGTCAGGCCGTCTACGAAATCCAGGGCGGTCGCTGCGCCATCTGCGGCGAGGTCTTTGCCTTGGAGGAGATGGATGCCGACCACATTAAGCCCTGGTCCAAGGGCGGCCCCACCACCCGCGAGAACTGCCAACTCCTCTGCCGCACTTGCAATCTCCGCAAAGCCGCCCGCGGGTAACCTGGCGGCCAGCAAAACGGGCCACACGGGGCTTGGGGGCACCTCAAAAATGGCCTTCCCGCACACACGCAGTTCCTGCGCGGGGAGGCGGGTTGTGCTATAATGGGTGGCGTTCGTCTTTTTGAGAGGTAGTGCGATGGTTTCCACCTTTGTTGGATTGGATAGCGATGGATGCGTGGTGGACACAATGGCCGCCAAGCAGCACGGCTTTTTGCAGCCGCTGATGGTGGAGGCTTTGGGACTGGAGCCGCTGCGGGAGGTCTACTGCGCGTGCGCGGACTTCGTGAACCTCTACTCGGAGACGCGCGGGATTACGCGCTTCCGGGCGATTTACCTGAACTTGCAGCTCTTCAACCGCCATCCGGCGCGGGTGGCCTCGGGCTTCCCGGAGGTGCCGGTGGAGGATCTGCGGGCCTTTGTGGAGAGCGGTCTGCCGTTGAGCGGCGAGACCTTGGAGCGGTGGATTACCGCCCATCCTTCGCCGGTGCTGGAGAAGATTTTGGCCTGGAGCCGGCGGGTGAATGAGGCGATTCTGACCTCGGGGGTCGAGTTCCCGGCCTACGCGGGGGCGCGGGAGGCGCTCAAGCGGATGGCGGGGCGGAGCGAAACGGGGATTGTCTCGCAGTCGCCCGAGCAGGTGTTGCGGCAGGATTGGGGTGCGCAAGGGCTCTTGGAGTTCGTCGGCCAGGTGGCGGGGCAAGAGGTGGGCGACAAGGTGGCGCAGCTCACCGCGCTCACCGAGGGGCGTTTCCCGCGCGAGCGCGTGTTGATGATTGGCGATGCGTTGGGGGACTTGAAGGCCGCGCGCGCCTTTGGATGCCGTTTCTATCCAATTGTACCGGGGGCGGAAGAGGCTTCGTGGGAGGCCTTCAACCGGGAGGTCTACGAGGACTTCCTGGCCGGACGCTACACGGTCGACGCGGAGGCCGCGCGGGTACGGGACTTTGCCGCCGCGATGCCAGCCTTGCCGCCTTGGGAGCAACAGCAATGAAGAGCCTTTACAACTTTTGCGCCGGGCCGGCGATGGTGCCGCCCGAGGTCAAGGAGCGCCTGCGCGAGGACCTAATTGATTGGCAGGGTCTGGGCCGAAGCATTCTGGAAGTGTCGCACCGCACGGCGGCCTTTGGCGAGCTCTTTGAGCGGACGCGCGCGAACCTGCACGCGCTGCTAGATCTAGGCGAGGACTACACGATCCTGCTGTTGCAAGGCGGGGCCTCGGGGCAGTTCGCGATGCTGCCCTATAACTTCCTGCGCCAAGGCTCGGCCACCGATTATGTGGTGCGCGGCTACTGGGCCGAGAAGGCCGCGCAGCAGGCCGCGCGCGTGGGGCGTGTGCGCACCCTGGCCGCCCCGGGCGATTGGGACGAGCGCGCAGTCTATGCCCATGTGACGACCAATGAGACCATTGCCGGGACCGCGTTGCCGGAGGACTTCCCCCAGCCGCCGGTGCCCCTCTGCGCGGATATGAGCAGCGACATCCTCTCTGCCCCGCGCGACTACCGCCGCTATGCCCTCTTCTACGCCGGCGCGCAGAAGAACCTCGGCGTGGCGGGATTAGCCGTGGTGGTGGCCGAAAAGGAGTTCCTCTCGCACGCGCGGCGAAACCTGCCCGCCTGCTTCTGCTACCTCGAGCACTCGCGCGCCGAAGGGCTCTACCACACGCCCAACACCTTCGCCATTGATGCCCTCTATCACACCACCGAGTGGATGCGCGAACAGGGGCTCGAGACAATCTTTGCACGCAACGAACGCAAGGCCGCCAAGCTCTATGCCGAGCTCGATCGCTCTGGCTTCTGGCGGCCGCTCGCGCCTAAGGCCGAGCGCTCGCGCACGAACATCACCTTCCGTCTGCCCACAGCCGCGCTCGAAGCCGAGTTTCTGGCCAAGGCCGAAGAGGCCGGGTTGGTGGCGCTCAAGGGCCATCGCGCGCTAGGCGGCGTGCGCGCCTCGCTCTACAATGCTTTCCCAGAAGCCGGCGTTGAAGCCCTGGTGGACTTCATGCGCAGCTTTGAACAAACGCACGGATAACCCCACAAAGGACCCCTGTTATGGCTATTGAAAACGAAATCTTCACCGACGGCGTCTACCAGGTGCACATGCTTGAGCAGACCATTCGCATGGACTTTATGCGCCTGCAGCCGAGCCCCGAAAACAAGACGCCCGTGCCCAAACCCTTCGAGCGCCTGATCCTCACCCCGCAGGCCTTCCTGCGCACCTACGAGGCGATGGGGCAGATTGTCCAGAAGATGGAAGAGATGGGCCTCATCCGCCGTGGCAAGCCCGGTGACGCGCCCGAGGCGAAGTAAGTCTATGGCCGAATTGAAGTTCTACGGCACGCGCTCGACCTGGCGCGACGTGGCTGATGCCGCCCGCACCACCATCAATAAGGAGGCCGGCAACGGCGAGCCCTCCTCCGCCTGGAAGAAGCGTATTCTCCTGGCCGAGCACTCGCCCATCCGCCAGCTGGTCTTCCGTTGGAAGTGGGTGGGGCTCAAGAGCTGGGTCAGCGTCCACCTGGTGCGTCACAAGTTCGGTATCGACCACTTTGTCAGCACCCAGCGGAGCGACCGCACCGGCGTGGACCGCAATGCCTCCCGGCAGGATGCGCCCGTCACCCACGAGTGCATCGCTAACGCCCAGGCCATTATGAACATTTCGCGCAAGCGCCTCTGCAACCAAGCGTCGCCCGAGACGCGCGAGGCGTGGAAGCAGCTCATTGCGGCCATTGCCGTGGAGAATCCCGAGCTTGCCGCCTGCTGTGTGCCCGAATGCGTCTATCGCGGCTTCTGCCCGGAGTTCAAGTGCTGCGGCTTTGCGAACGGACCGCACTTCCAGCAGGCCGTAGAGGCCTACCGGAGCGGGGCCAAAGAGAATTGATATTGGAAAGGAAAGAACCTGATGTTAAGAGCCTGTGATCTCAAGCGCGGCGGCTTTGTGGAACTCAATGGCGTGCCGCACCAGCTCGATAGTCTGCAAGTGACCAACCCCAGCGCCCGTGGCGCGGCCACCCTCTACCACTTCCGCTTCCGGAATCTAGTCACCAAGCAGAAGCTCGACCAGACCGTGAAGGGCGATGACCTCTACAAGGAGGCCGACTTCGAGGTCCGCCCCACCCAGTTCCTCTACGAGAACCAGGGCGTCTACACCTTTATGGATCAGGAGACCTACGAGCAGTTCGACCTCAACAAGGCCGACGTCGAGGCCCTCCTCCCCTACCTCCTGCCCGAGATGGAGGACCTCAAGGCCCTCATCAGCGATGGCAAGGTCCTCACCGTCGAGCCCCCGCAGAAGGTCACCCTTACCGTCACCGAATGTGAGCCTGTGATGAAGGGCGCCTCGGCCACCGGCCGCGGGAAGCCCGCCACCTGCGAAACCGGTCTCACTGTCGTGGTGCCCGAGTACATTACGATGGGCGAGCGGATCGTCGTCGAAACCGCGACCGGCGAGTTCGTCGGCCGCGCCCAATAAGGAGAAGATTATGGCTGATTGTAACGGCAACTGCGCCAGCTGCGCGAGCAAGGGCGACTGCTCCGCCCCGAAGGAAGACCCCGTTAAGCCCACCCTGGCCAAGATCAAGCACGTACTCGTGGTGCTCTCGGGCAAGGGCGGCGTGGGCAAGAGCACCGTGGCGGCCAACCTCGCGCTGGGGTTGAAGCTGCGCGGCAAGCAGGTGGGGCTACTGGATGTCGATGTCCACGGTCCGAGCATTCCCAAGATTCTAGGGTTGCAGGGCGAGCGGGCGATGAGTGACGGCGAAAAGCTCCTCCCGGCCGAGACGCCCGAGGGGCTTAAGGTGATGTCCACCGCCCTTATCCTCGAGAAGCCCGACGAGCCCATCGTCTGGCGCGGCCCGCTCAAGGCCGGCGTTATCAAGCAGTTCCTCGGCGAAGTGCGCTGGGGCGAGCTCGACTACCTCATCGTCGACTGCCCGCCCGGCACCGGCGATGAGCCGCTGAGTATCTGCCAACTCATCCCCAACGCCGATGGCGCCATTCTCGTCACCACGCCCCAGCAGGTCGCCACGCTCGACGTCAGCAAGTCCATCACCTTCTGCAACCAGATTGGGATGCGCATCGTTGGCCTCATCGAGAATATGAGCGGCTTCACCTGCCCCTGCTGCGGCACTTTTACGCCCATCTTCAAGACCGGCGGCGGCGAAGCTCTGGCCAAGGAATACGGTCTGCCCTTCCTCGGCAAGCTCCCCATCGCCACCGAGATCGGCGCGAGCGGCGACGAAGGCCGCCCCTTCGTGGTCTCCCACCCCGAGAGCCCCGCTGCCAAGGCCTTTATGGCCGTGGTCGACGAAGTGCTCTCCATCGGTTGAGGCCCCGATGAGCGCCAAGGCCGTGTTCGTTGCGTGTGCGCTGGGCTTTGCCGCAGCGCTCGGCGCGGTGAGGCCGCTCAGCGGCATCCAGCCGCGCCTTGTTCAGGCCCCCGCCGCCGCAGGCGAGCCGGTTGCCGAGAGCTACGCCATCGTCGCCTCCCGCGCGGTGATGGCGAGCCCAGCCTGGCGCGACGCGACGGTCGAGGCGTTGCGCAAAAAGTATCCGCACGCGCAGCTCTACACTTGGGAGAAGGATGTGGCGGAGGTGCGCGCGGCCCTGGGCCAGCAGTTGCCCGCCTTTACCGCCTTCGTGGTCACGCCCGAGGAGGCTGGCGTACACTTCACCATTGCCCTGCACACCCTCTGCCGCGCCCTCGATGATGACCCCTACCCAGACACCTTCTGGGGCGTCATCACCGGCTACGACCCCGAGGCCGCGCGCCTGCTGGCCGAAGCCAGCCCCATCGCCATTGAGCGCGCCCTCGACTGCGCGGGCTGCGACCTCACCCCCTTCGCGGAGGCCTGGCGCTACTCCGAGGATCACCGCGGCACAATGAAGCACTGGAAGCGCGGCCAAACCACCGAGCCCGAGAGCCTCCCGTGCAACACCGATAACACCCGCGGCGTCCTTGAGCGCCTCCAGCGCGACAAGGTGCAGTTCCTCACCACCTCCGGCCACGCCACCCAGCACGATTGGCAGATGGGCTACTGCGGGCCCAATATGGCAATGGTCCACAAGGAGGGCCGCCTGGTGGCCATCGACACGCAAAAGACCGGCTACTTCGCCTCCAACCCCGAGCCGAAGGTCTACTTCGCCACCGGCAACTGCCTGATTGGCGACGTGGACCAAACCGACTGCATGGCCCTGGCGTGGATGCGCGATGGGGGCGTGCGCCAGTTTATGGGCTACACGGTGACCACCTGGTTCGGCGCACAAGGTTGGGGCACTCAGGGCACCTTTGTGGGCAAGCCCGGGCTCTACACCGCCTGCGAAGCCTTCCACTTCACCAACACCAGCATCGTCCACTGGCTCGAAGCGCAGCCCATCGCCGACCTGCGTGCCTTCCGTCTGCGCGAGATCCAGCAGTTCAACCAGCCGATGACCCCGGGCATCCACGCCTACGCCCTGGCCCAACTCAAAGCCGGCAAGGGCGAGAACGAAGTCCGCGAACTCGTCAAGAACCTCTCGGGGAACTTGCACGACCGCGACACCGTCTGCTTCTATGGCGACCCGGCCCTCGACGCGCGCATCGCCGGCGGCCCCTACACCCTCCTGCCCCCGCGCTACGATGCCCAAAGCCAGGTCCTCACCCTGAGCCTCCAAGTGGCCGAAGGCGCCACCGATGGGGCCCTCTGGCTCCGCCTCCCCGGCTCGTGGACCTACGGCTGCGAGGCCTCCCCCTCCCCGGGCAAGTCGCTCCTCGCGACCGGCGAAGCCGACCTCGCCCTCGACAACCTCCTGCGCTTCCCCAACGCCCGCCTCTCGCTCGCCGCCGGGCAGACCCTCGAAGTGCGCCTCCTCAACGCCAAGCCGAAAGGAACCCCGTGATGGATGGCGCCCTTGAACTCCTGCGCAGTCTGATGCAGCGCGGTGGTCCGGTGATGTGGCCGATTGCCCTCTGCTCGCTCCTCACCCTCTTCGTTACCCTGCGCAAGGCTCTCCAATGGCTCTTCTACCTTCTGGAACTCCGCCTCGGCGCGCAGGCTTGGCGCGATGCCTTAGCCGACTTGGCCGACCCCCAGGCCCACAAGGCGCTCGCCCCCCGCCTCAAGGGCACGCACTCCCCCAACGCCAAGCTCCTGTGCCGGGCGCTCGAAACCCCCGCGCTCCCCTTCGCCGAGGCCCTCCAAGCCGAGGCGCTGCGTGAAGTGCGCCGCTTGGGTCGCGGTCTGGGTGTGCTCGATACGATCGTCACCCTCGCCCCGATGCTCGGCATCCTGGGCACCGTCACCGGCATCATCGCCTCCTTCAACCTAATGGGCCAGAGCGGGGTGGATGACCCCACCGGCATTGCCGCGGGCATTGCCGAGGCGCTCATCACCACGGCCGCCGGTCTGGTCGTCTCCATCGCCGCGCTCCTGCCCCTCAACCTCGGCCGCGCCTGCCACAACGCTCTCACCCTGCGTTTGCAGGAGGCGATGACCGCCGCCGAACACGCCGAGCGCGCCCAATGAAGCTCCTGCCCAGCGAGCCACCCAAAGCGCGCGTGGAGATGACGCCGATTATGGATGTCATCTTCCTGCTCCTGGTCTTCTTCATCTATGCCTTTATGACGATGACCGTCCAGCGCGGCCTGCGCGTCGAGCTCCCGCGCGCCGATGGCACCCCCCAACGCGGCCAGACCATCCAGCTGGTCCTCACCCCGGCCGACGAGATTCTCCTCGATGGCCGCACCCCGATGGCCCTGACTTCGGCCGTTGACGCCGCCGTCCTGCGCCACCGCGCCACCGCCGCGCCCGTCGTCATCCGCGCCGACCGCAAGGCCCACGCCGGCCCAGCCCTTGAATTGATGGCCGCGCTGCGCGCCCAGGGCATCTCCCAAGTGACCTACCAGGTGGACAAGGCGGCCCGATGACCTTCTGCGCGGCAGGGCGAAGCCTAGGGGCGAACGGTCTGGCGCTGGTCCTGGCGTTCGCGCTCCATCTCGCCCTCCTGGCCTGGGCTGCCCACCGCCTCCTCGCGCCGCTTCCGGCGCGCCCCAGCCCCACCCTCTTGGTCGACTCCATCGAGCTGACCCTCGCAGAGGTCGAGAGCGAGACACCTGTCACCGAGGCAACCGAGCAGCAACTTCCCCTCCCAACCCCCGCGCCCCAACCCGAAGCAGCTCCCTATCTCTTCGATGCCGCCGGTGCCATCCCCTTGCCAGAGCCGCCCCCGCCCCAAATCTCTCCCCATCCCCAAAGTTCAGGTCTCCTTATCCCCGAAGTGGCCGCCCCGCTTGAGCGCCCCCTGCGCGATAATCCCCTCCCCGAAATCACCCTCCCGCCGGCCCAACCGGCCCCTAAGCGGAAGAGCACGCCCCGCCAAGCCGCCGGCGCCACCGCCCGCCTCGACTCCCCCAAGCTCGTCACCGACCTCTCCCGCCTGATTAAGGCCTATCCTCCCGAAGCCCGCCGAAACGGCTGGGAAGGCACCGTCATCCTAGCCCTCGACATCGCCCCCGATGGCTCCCTCCGCGCTGCCGAAATCCATCAGAGCAGCGGTTACGCCAGCCTCGACCGTGCCGCCCTCAAGATGATTCGTTCAGCCCGCTTCGCCGGCGGCCCCGGCCACCTTCTCCAACCCATCGAGTACAAACTCAAATGACCCCTATCCTCTCCGTCCGCGACCTCGTCATCGATTATCCTCGCCCCGGCAAGCCCCCCTTCCGCGCGGTCAATCAAATCTCCTTTGAGGTCCGCGAGCAAGCCTTCTTTGGGATTGTCGGCGAAAGCGGTTGCGGCAAAAGCACCACCGCCAAGGCGCTCTGCGGCCTCCAGCCCATCACCTCCGGCACCATCGCCTTTGCCCCGATGCCCCGCGGCGCGGTGCAGATGATCTTCCAAGACGCCGTCGGGTCCCTCAACCCCCGCCTCACCATCGGCCAGACCCTCGCCGAAGTCCTCACCGTCCACCACCTCTGCCCCAAGGCCGAGCGCGAGGCGCGCGTACGCACCCTCCTCGACGAAGTGGGCCTCCCGGCCGAAGTCGCCCTCGCCTACCCCCGCGAGCTCTCCGGCGGCCAGTGCCAGCGCATCTCCATCGCCCGCGCCCTGGCCATGAACCCCCGCGTCCTCATCGCCGATGAACCGGTCTCCGCCCTCGATGTCTCCGTCCAGGCCCGCGTCCTCAACCTCCTGGCCGACCTCCGTGCCAAGCGAAGCCTGACCATCCTCCTCATTTCGCACGACCTCGCCGTCGTCCGCACCGTCTGCGAAGAGCTCATCGTAATGAACGCCGGGCAGATCGTCGAACGCGGCCCCGCCCGTGACCTCTTCGCCCACCCCAAGCACCCCTACACCCAAAAACTCCTCGCCGCCGTCCCCGACATCTCCGCGGCCCTCGCCTAAGGCGCGCCGCGAAGTGCGTAAAAGACAAGCGCGGGGCAGTGTGCTATACTTTTAGGGTTGATGGACAAACTAGGCTTGCAGAGCGTAACGCGGCACCGGGGTGGTTTTGCCCTGGTGGCTGTGATTTGGGCAGTGGCTGTGCTCAGCCTCCTGGCCTGTTCGTTTGCAATGGATGCCTATATGGAGGGGAAGGCGGCGGTGTGGACGCGGAGCCGTCATCAGGCCTCGGCGTTGTTGGATTCGGGGTTGACGCTGGCGGGAATGTTGATGGCGCGGCAGGAGAAGGTGAGCGGGGAGGAGACCGAAGAGGAGGCGGAGAAGGATCGATGGATTGTGCCGGCCATTCGCCTCAAGCGCGGGCAGCGGGTGGAGGTGTCGCAACGGCTCATGTTTGATGAAGCGGGGCACTTGCAGTTCGAGACGGCCGACGTGCTCTCCTCCACGAATAACGTGCCCGATGCGGAGATCTTTGTGGCGATTGAGCCCGAGCCGGCGCGTTGGAATATTAATAAGCTCACCAAGGCGGGCTTTGGGGATAATGCCGACTTGATTTGGGCGCGAATTCTGACGGTGGCCGGGGTGCCGGAGGAGGACCAGAGCGCGCTGGTCGATTCCTTCTATGATTGGGTGGATGAGGACAGCATCACCGAATCGGCCGACGGAGCGGAGAGCGAATACTACGAGGGCCTGGAGACGCCCTACACCTGCAAGAACGGTCCGCTGGATACAGTGGGTGAATTGGCGTTTATCAAAGGTTTTGACCGCAATGGCGGCGTGTTGCTCAAGGGCGGGGTGTGGAACCCGGAGGAGACGAATAGTGAGCGGCAGGTCTTCGTGAGTGGCATCGAAGGGCTCTTTACCACCTACGGCGAGGGGAAGATCAATGTCAATGCCGCGCCGCGCGAGGTGCTCTTGACGGTGCCGTGCCTAGAGGATGCCGATGGGCTCATCGTCGATACCATCCTGGAAGAGCGCGAAGGGCTGAATGCCGATACGGCCAGCGCGTCGGCCAAGGTGCAGCAGGTTTCGCGTTCGAGCGGGACGGCGAGTCTGGGCGCGGCAGCGGTGAAGGATTATCACTTTACGGACCTCTCGGACTTTCTGGCACGCGTGCCAGGGTTGAGCCAGGAGGATGCAAATATCTACCTGACGGTGGATTGCGCCATCTATAAGCTAGAGATTGAGGGGCGCGTGGGGCGCGTAAAGCGGCGGGCCACGGCCGTGGTCCAACGCGGGGGCGATAGTAAATCGACGGCTGGCAGTTCAACGGCGGCAAATGGGAACTTGGTGATTTTGCAATGGCGCGAAGAGACGTAGAAACGGCGGAGCAGAGATGATGGCAGAGGACATGGAGAGACCCGCAGAGGCTGCGCCCGAAGGGCAGGCCCCGGCGCCCGTGGAGATCGCGGGTGGTGCGGTGGCCGTGCGGAGTTATGAGACGGTGCTCGTGCGCCAGGTGTTGCCCGTGGAGGCAGAAGGGACACTTGCCGAGACGGTGGCCTTGAATACCGAGGCGCTCTCGCCCTTCGAAGAGGGGTGCTATGCGTTGGGCTATGAGGTGGTCAGCCGTAATGCCGAGGCATTGACGGTGTGGGTGGCGATGGCAGCTAATGAGGTGCTGGATGAGCGTTGGCACGCGGCATTGCAGGCTGCCGGGAAGTTGGGCAAGGCGCGGGTAGACGTCTCGCTGATGGGGTGGTTGAAGGTGTTGCCGCAGGTGGCGCCGGAGGCGATGCACGGGCGGAAATTGGTGGCCATTCGCGAGCCGGCCGAGCAGTTGCTGATGTTGCTTTCCGAGGGCGTTCCAGAGGCCGTACGCGCCTTCCCCGGGCAGATGGCCGATGCGGACTTTGCGCGCGAAGCGATGCTACTTCTCTCGCGCGGGGCGTTGGAGGGGTTGGGGGCCGAAGCGCCCGAGGTGCTCTGCCTGGCACCGACGCGCGAGAGCGTCCAAGCCTTGCAGGTAGGCACCGGATTGGAGCCGCGCTTTATTGCCTTGGAGCCGGCCGAGGCCGAGACGCGTCTGGGCCAAGCCTTGCTTGATCGCGCAACCGCCCCTGAGGCTACGATGGATTTGACGCCCGAAGCGTGGCGCGAAGAGGCTTCCGCCGCGCGGCGGAAGCGGGGCCTCATTGCCGGCGTTTCGATTCTCGGCGTGCTGTGGCTGATTTGCGCGGCAGGACTCTTCTTGGCGCCGAAGGTCTACAAGAAGCTGGCGCAGGATGTCACCGCGCAGATTGCGCGCCAGCGGCGGGTCTATCAAGCCGTGCAGGATCTGCGCGAGCGGGTGGCGCTGATTGAGCGTTATCAGGACCGATCGAACTCGGCACTGGAGATGTTGAGGCTGTTGTGCGCGGCTAAGGCCAAGACCATGACCTTCCTCTCGGTCTCCTACCGGCAGAAACAGCAACTGAAGGTCAGCGGTCTGGCGGACGACACCTCGGATGTCTACGCCTTCAAGGAGGCGCTGCAGCAGGATGAGCGCTTGCAGGAGGTGAAGATTACCCGCCTCTCGCAAGACCCCAAGACGCGCAAGCAGCGCTTTGATATTGACATCGTCTTCCCCAGCGAACAGGAGCAAGAGTAATGACCGCCCTTACGCAACGCGATCAGATGTTGCTGGCCCTCTTTGGCGTGGTGCTGGCTGTGGGTTCGTTGGCGCTGTGGTTCCCCAAGGCGCGGCAGGCGTGGCAACGCGAAGCACGCGTCTGGCGGCAGCAAAGTGCGCGGTTAGAGCGCGAGCGCGCGGAGATTGCCCAGCGGCCCAAGGTGCAGGCGCAGTATGATGCGCTGCGCGACAAGATGCCACTCTTCCCCGAGGGGCGATCGGTCGATACCCACTGGTTGCCAATTATGGATAACACCGCCCGGGCGAACAATGTGAACATTGCCCAACGCTCGATTGGCGGCGAAGAAAAGATTGGCGAAGTGACCGAGCTCACCCTCGAGTGCCGAGACTGGGAGGGTCGCCTCGATTCGCTGGTCTGGTTCCTCTACGATATCGAAACGCGCGAGGACGCGATGATGGACGTGCGTGCCATCACCATCCGCCCGAACGCCAAGAAGCCCGGCATTCTCCAGGGCACCTTCACGCTCAACTGCGCCTATATGCGCACCGATGACGCCCCGAGCGCCCAATAACCCCACGGACAACGCTTTATGAACACATCCCCCCTTCTCCTGACCTTGAGTGCCGGTCTTCTACTCTCCGGCACCGCAGCCGCCCAAGTCCGCGCTCCCACCATCCGCCGCACCAGTGGCAACGCGCCCGCCGCCGCAAATGCCGCCACCTCCACCACCGAGGTGGCCCAACAACTGGCCAAGGCCGAACGTGGCAAGGGCGGGCGCCCGAAGTTGAAGTTCGATAACGCCCCCGCCGAGCTCTTCCTGCAGATTTATGCGCAGGTGACTGGCCGCACCCTCCTCACCTCACCCGATGTGCCGAAGGTGACGATGAGCCTGCGCTCGAACAACGAAGAAAAGTGGTCCGATGCCGAGTACCTACAGGCCATTGAGCAGCAACTGCAACTCAACGGCATTGGCCTTATTCCGGTGGGCGAGCGCTTTGCCCTCGTGGTGCCCTTCAAGACCATCGGCCAACAGGGCATCGAAACCTTCCTGGAGATCCCCGCCAAGGGCCGCCATCCGGAAGAGGGCAAGATTATCCGCCAGGTCATCACCCCCAAGAACATCTCGGCCGAAGAGGCGCAGAAGGTGGTCGAGAACTTCAAGCGCCCCGATGGCATGGTGCAGTTCCTCGAGCGGACCAACTCGCTGTTGATTACCGACACGCAGGAGAATGTCAACCGGATGATTGAGATTATCTCCTTCATCGACAAACCCATGCCGGTGCTCGAGGAGGTCCAGGTCTACGGCATCAAGCACGCAAAGGCCGCCGACATCAAGAAGTCGCTCGAAGAGTTTGTGCAGGCCTCGCGCGAAGAGGACGAGAAGAGCAAGAAGTCCACCGCCGCCCCGCGGACAAGCAACTCGCTCAGCGGCGGCATGCAGAAGGGCGTCTCCATCTCGCAGAACCGCAACCTGCCCGGCGTGACGCGCCCGGGAACGCAGCCGGCCGAGCAGCCGACCGCAAGCAACCCCGTGGTGGACGCGCTGGTGAGCGATGCCGACCGCGGGATGATTCGCGGCAAGGTGCAGATTATGGCCGATGAGCGCTCCAACCAGTTGATTATCGTCACGCGGCCCTCCAATATGGCCTTCTTTGAGCGCATTATTAAGGTGCTCGACATTGAAACCGCGCCCGAAATCGCCGTTGAGATCATCCGCCTAAAGTATGCCCAAGCCGAGACGAAGGATTCCAACAAGGGCGTGGCCGACCTGCTCAACGAGCTTATCGATTCCTCGTCCTCCTCCAAGGCCAATGAACCGGCCACCCGAAATACCAACAACCAGACCAATAACCGCAACCTCACCAACACCAACCGCCCTGCCACCCCCACCCCGCCCCAGCTTTCGGCAGACTCCAAGAGCAAAATCGGCGAACTGCGCAAGGAAAACATCAAGATTCTCGCCGATAGCCGTATCAATGCCGTGATGGTGATGGCCTCTCCCGGCGATCTCGCGGCCATCAAGGACATCATTGCCGAAATGGATGTTCCCGTGGCTCAGGTCCTTATCGAAACCGTGGTACTTAGCGTGACGCTGGGCGATGACCTCACCACAGGCGTGGAGTGGGTCAAGCGCGTCTCCGGTGGCAATAAGTATCGGGATAGCTTTGGCGGCGGCGGGATGCCAAGTGGTGCTGCGTCCTCCCCGCAAAACCTCTTCAACTTGGCCACCAATGTCACTTCGGCGCTGGGGATGATTAGCGGCGGCTCGCAGTATTATGGCACCATCAACAAGCTCAACCTCGACTTCCTCATCCGCGCCACCGAGCTCGACAACCGCACCAAGGTTATCACCTCGCCCATCTTGATGACGCAGGATAACAAGGAAGCGACCCTTGAGAACACCGAGCTCGCCTATCTCTACAACGGCATGAAGTACATGGGCTCCTCCTACTCCGGCTCGGACTACCAGCCCGACATTAAGCAGGAAGAGATTGGTCTCACCATCAAGGTGACCCCGCGCATCAACCCCGATGGCACCGTTGTCCTGACCTTTGAGGAGACCTTCCAGAACGCCGATAACAAGCAGGAGGTCCCCGGCTCGGGCACCAATGGCGAAAGCTCAATGTGGCCTTCGCCCTCCACGCGCAAGATCTCCGGTAACATCTCGGTCAACGACGGACAGACCGTCGTCATCGGCGGCCTCGTTGAGCACAAGATTATCGAAGAAGAGGGCGGCATTCCCTTCCTCAAGAACATCCCGTGGATTGGCCGCTATCTCTTTGGCTACACCGACTTCTCTGACAGCCGCAGCGAGTTGCTCGTCTTCCTCACGCCTTACGTCTTCAAGTCCTCCGAAGAGGCCCAGGCCGAAGCCAAGCGCCGCAAGGATTACCTCGATGCGCCTGGCGTCTGGAACAAGGGCTGGTCGAACTCTAATCTCGCCGACATTCCTGACGAAGAGGAGATGCTCCGCCGCGAGAACCAGAAGCGCGCCTATGAGACCAAGCAGTTCAAGGCCAAGGAGAAGCGTTCCAAGGCCCAGCGCGATCACGACCGCAAGATGGCCGAGCTCCTGGAAAAGTCCATCGACCGCAAGCGCGAGGAGCTCGATGACGAGCGTATGCGCCTCTCCGATGACGAAGTCTCCGCCCGTGAGGCCGAATTGCTCAACGAACAGCTGATGCACGAAGCGCTCCTGCGCTCGATCCTAGAATCTGAGGGCACCCAGGCTGAATAGCCTCCTGCCCTCTAAGGAGATTGCAATGACCCTTACCGAAGAACAGACCGCCGCCGTCCGCCAATGGGTCGCCGACGGCGCCTCCCTTAGCGAAGTTCAGCAGCGCCTGCGCGCCGAGTTCGGCCTCCACCCCACCTTCTTTGATGTCCGAATGTTGGTGATGGACCTGGGTGTGCAGGTCAAGGACCGCGTGGCGCAGGTCAATGCTGATGATGTGACCAAGGCGAAGTTGCCCCCCAAGCCGGCCGAACCCGGCACGCCTCCGCCCCCCGCCGAGCCCGCCTCTGGGGGCGTCTCGGTGACGGTTGATACCATCCAAACCATCCCCGGCGCTCTCGTCTCCGGCTCAGCCGTCTTCTCAGATGGCGTCAAAGCCCGTTGGTACTTCGACCAGATGGGCCGCTTTGCCTTCGAACCCGAGCTCCCTGGCTACCACCCCACCCCCGAAGACTCCCGCACCTTCCAGCAAACCCTCCAACGCGAACTCTCCACCCGCGGCTACTAAAAAGGGTGCCTCGTGTTTTTTTAACCACAAAGAACACAAAGAGCACAAAGGGATGACACGCAAAGCAGCGCACGGTCGCCTCGTGTTTTTTTAACCACAAAGAACACAAAGAGCACAAAGGGATGGCACGCAAGGCAGCGCACGGTCGCCGCATGTTTTTTGCCCACAAAGGACACTAGACCGCGCAATGCGAGGCGCGATACCGACAAGAGCACAAAGCCACATAATCCCCGACAACGCGGAAGGGAAGAGAGCGTATGACAGAGAAAGACATCTTACACTTGTCCGACCAGGTGCGTGATATTGCCTTTCAAGTCCATCTGCGTTTTGCACCTGGGTACCTAGAAAGCGTCTACGAGAATGCGTTGCTCCATCGTCTGGAACAAGCAGGTCTCAAGGTTAAGCGGCAATATCCAATCACCGTTCGGGATGTAGATGGTTTTGTTGTCGGAGAGTTTATCGCTGATCTCTTCGTAGAGGAAGCCCTTATCGTTGAACTGAAGGCCATTAAGAACCTCACCGAAGCCCACCTTGCACAACTCCTGAACTATCTCTATGCAACCGGCATCCGCGACGGGCTGCTCATCAACTTTGGTTCTTATAAGTTCCAATGTACCAAGCAACGCATCTAGTTTTTCTCTCCTTCTTGCTTCCTGCGGCGTGACAAGGTTGCCTCCATTCCATTTCCTTTGTGTTCCTGCGCGCTTCTGCGCGCCTTTGTGTTCTTTGTGTTCTTTGTGGTTAAATCCTGCGCGGCTCCTGCGGCGTGCGTGCGTAGCCATCCTTTTTTCTGTTCTTTGTGTTCCTGCGCGCTTCTGCGCGCCTTTGTGTTCTTTGTGTTCTTTGTGGTTAAATCCTGTGCGGCTCCTGCGGCGTGCGGGTGTAGCCATTCTCTTTTCGCTTCTTTGTGGTTCCTTCGCGCACGCGGTGGAGGTGTCGTTTATGGGGGGCTACGACCCCGACCAGCCGGAGAGTGCCGTGACGCGGCAGATTTTGGCGCTGGGCGAGGAACTGCCTGAGTTGCGGCCAGTTAAGTGGGGAGGCTTGTGGTTGCCGGGGGCGGGGGGACGCTCTCCGTTGCTTCTGGCGATGGCTGGCGGCAATGCGCCTGACATCTATCATTGCTGGTTTCACATCGCCCAGAACGACATCCGAAACGGCTTTTTGATGCCCCTCGATCGCTGGCTGGGTCCGGGCGGCGAGCGGTGGGAGGGCTGGGCGCGCGTGCCCGATCTCTGGCGCCGCGTGGCCTCTTCCGAGGGCCACCTCTACGCGCTCCCGGCCGCCTCGGTGGCCTATTACGGCATCCTCTACCGCAAGGATCTGGTCCGTGAAGCCGGGCTCGACCCCGAGCGTGTGCCGCAGACCTGGGCGGAGTTCTGGCGCTGGTGCCAGCAACTGACCACCCGCTCGCGCCGGGCCTTCGGCGTCTGCGAAGCCCCATGGAATTGGCTTCCGTGGCTCCAAAGCACCGGCGCCTCCCCAGTCATCCAGAGCCGCCAATCGCCCCTGCGCGGTCTTTCCTATGACTTCCCGATGGAGGCCACTCGCTGTCTGGCGCCCGATGGCGAAGACCTCTCCGCCCAACCGCCCCACTGGCGCGCTGCCTTCGATTCACCCGGCGCAATTGCCGCGGCCGAGTTCCTCCAGCGCCTAGCTTGGCAACCCTGGGTGCGCGACCCTGAGAGTGGCGAACCGCTGGACCTCACCCCCGAGGCGCGTGCCGCCGGGTGCCTACGCCTCCCCTCCGGGCGCGAGATCACCTTCGCACCCGAGGCGGTCTTCGAGGGCATCCTACGCAAACTCCCCCTGAACAACGATCCGGCCGCCTTCCTGCAAGGGGAGGTCTGCGCAATGTTCGCCGGCACCGAGGCTCTCGAGCGCATCACGGGCGAAGGCGGTCTCGACCCCGACCTCATCGGCCTCATGCCTTTCCCGGCCCAGCACGCCGGTCTGCCGCGCGTCTTTCAGGCGCACCGCCACTTCTGGGCCATCAGCGAAGGCGTCTCGCGCCGCCCGCCGGCCGAGCAGGACCTCGTCTTCGCCTGCCTCGAACGCCTCGCCTCCCCCACCCTCAACGATGCGCACATCAAAGAACAGGTCCTGGAAGGTAATGCCCGCTGGTGCCACCCAGCCGACCTGCGCCGCCTGGGTCTGGAAGCCTACCTCGACGAAATCCCCCCCGCCATCCGCGCGCTCTATGATGACCTTGATGCCGGGCATATCGTTGCGCGCACCGAACCCTTTGTCGGCTTCTGGCAGGGCGTGAGTGACCTCCTCCAACGCCGTCTCCTGGGGCTGCTCCTCTCCGAGGCCGGGCGCTCGCTCGATGTGGCCGAGGCTCTGCGCGCCATCAATGCCGATGCGAACCGTGGCCTGATGTTCCGCGTGGCCGATGAGGAACTTGCCCCGCGCCGCCCCTGGGCCCGGGTCATCCTCGGCACGCTCGTCCTCGGCCTCCTAACCTGCCTCACCGTCAAACTCCATCGCCTGCGCCGGAAGCGGGCCATCCGCGCGCTTCCCGAGCGCACCGGCGGTCGCTCGCCCGTGGCCATTGCGCTCCTCATGCTCCTGCCGGCCCTCCTCTCCATCACCGTCTGGAGCTACATTCCGCTGGTACGCGGCGTGCTGATGGCCTTCCGCGACTACCACATCATTGGCGAGAGCCCGTGGGTGGGGCTCGACAACTTCATTCTGGTGGCCACCGACTGGGGCTTTTGGTGCAGCGTGGGGCGGACCCTCAAGTATGTGGCCCTGACGCTCCTCTTCGGCTTCCTCACGCCCATCTTTCTGGCCATTATGCTCTCGGAGATTCCGCGCGGGCGCATCCTCTTCCGCACGCTCTACTTCCTGCCACACCTCACCTCCACCCTCGTCATCACCCTCCTCTGGCAGTTGATGTACGACCCCACCGAGAACGGCATGCTTAACCGACTCCTCGCCGCCTGCGGTCTGCCCCTACAAACCTGGCTCCAAGACCCCGCCTGGGCAATGATTTGCTGCATCCTGCCGGGCGTCTGGGCCGGTGCGGGAATGGCCTCGCTCATCTACATTGCCGCGCTTCAGGCCTTGCCGCAAGATTACTATGAAGCAGCTGCCATCGATGGCGCGGGCTTCTGGGGCCGCCTCCGCCACGTGATGCTCCCGCAACTCATGCCGCTGATGGTCATCAACTTCGTTGGGGCCTTCATCGCGGCCTTCCAAAGTATTGGCTCGATCTTCCTGCTCACCTTCGGCGGCCCGGGCGACGCCACCAACGTCCTCTCACTCGCTATCTGGAAGGAAGCCTACAACAACCTCCGCATGGGCTCGGCCACCACGATGGCCTGGTTCCTCGGCACGGCCCTGATCGGCTTCACCTATCTGCAATTCCGCATCCTCCGAAAAGTGGAGTTCCGCCGCGCTAGCGAAAACTAGCACAGCGGAACTCAATATCCCTACACACCCTTGAATGAAGCGGACAACCTTGGGATTGCGGTGTCCGCTCTTTTGAGCCTAGGGGGTGTCCAGGCTCCACTGGCGGTCAGGCCGACAATCGCTGCCCAACCCTCCCCCTTTTAACCCAAGCTCCGAGAAGAGGCCTTCTGTAAGACTTTCTCTTCCGCTGGAGAACGCTTTTATTGTAAGCCCGAATCCCCCGTGATTCAATCTCTTTCAGCCGCTTTTTTGGGGGTGCGTTCTCTAGAATGCACCCCGCGCGCGGGGCGGGAGACTCAGCGATTGGCCTCGCGGCTCCGCCGTAGGGCCACGGTGGCCACCAAGACCAAGAGCCCAATCCCGGACATCATCGCAAAGGCCACGCGCAGATTAAATGCGTGCGCGACAAAGCCAATCAGCGGCGGCGTGGCCAAGAAACCAAAGAAGCCAATCGTCGAGATCTCGGCAATCGCAATACTCGGGCTCACCCCGCGAACCTTCCCGGCCAGACCGCAACAGAGCGGCACTACCGCGCTCGTTCCGCACCCCACCAAGGCAAATCCCAGCGCCACCCCGCCCAATGCCACCGCTGGCGTAAACCCGGCCACCCCTACCGCCAAGGCCAAGCCCCCCGAAATGCACACACCGCAAACCAAGAGCACGCGCAGCACGCCCAGCCGATTGACCACCCCATCCACCACAAAGCGCATTGTCACCATCGTGCACAGATACGCCAAATACCCCAGCGACTGCTGCGCCGGCTCCACGCGCACCACATCGCGCAAATAAATCCCGCTCCAATCGTAAATCGTTCCCTCACAGGCCATACACCCGAGTGAGGCCACCCCCAGCCACAACAGCACCGGCGTCAACTTCCATCCGCCCGCGCCCCCCTTCGCCCCGGCACGCGCCGCCCCAGCCGCGCGATCAAAGCCCATCAACGCCCCGCCCGAGAAGGAGAGCAGCGCACACGCTCCCGCTGCCACGCACCCAAAGTGCAACCACACCGGCGCGCCCACATACGCAAAGCCCACACTCAGCGCCACCGCCACCAACCCGGCGAGCGACCACATCCCATGGAAGAGGGCGATGATACTGCGCCGGTAGTAGTGCTCGAGCTGCACGCCCTGAGTGTTGGCCGCCGTATTCGAGAGGTTCGCCGCAAAGCCCGCCAAGAAGAGCCCGGCGCCCAACAACCACGCATTCGGCGCCACGCCCAGAAAGCAGAGCACGCTCGGATAGAGAAAGCCCGCCGTCACCAACATCCGCCGACTCCCCAAGCGCGCCACCAGCCACCCGCTCGGCACAATCGCCAAAAACTGCCCAATCGGCAACATCAGTAGGAGCGACCCCAACTGCGCCTCGTTCAATCCCAAGCGCACGCGCACATCGGGAATACGCGCGCACCACGTGGCAAACATCAGCCCCTGAATGAAGAAGGAGGCACAAATCGCCAGCCGCGTGCGAATGAGCCGCGGCAACCGCGGGAAAAACCAAGTCGACAGCAGAAGCGGCCTGCCGCGCATCGCGTGCCTCACTGCCCTAAGAGCGAACGCAGCCGCGCCTGCGAGTGCGTGGCCACCTCATCGTAGAGGCTGTTCCCGTGGGCATCCATCGCCACCGTCACCGGGAACTCCCGCACGCGCAGGTGCCACATCGCCTCGGCCGCGCCAAACGCCTCCAGAAAGTCCACCCCCTCCACCTGCTCAACGGCATTGGCGATCAGCGTGGCCGCCCCGCCCACAGCCTGCAGGTAGACGCAACCGTGCTCGCGGCAGGCCGCCAAGGTCTTGGCCCCCATTCCACCCTTACCAATAATCAGGCGCAGACCAAAGCGCGCAATGACCTCCGCCTCGTAGGGCTCCTCGCGCGATGATGTGGTCGGCCCGCCGGCCACCATCCGCCACCCCTCGCCCGCGCGCACCATCACCGGTCCGCAATGGTAGAGCGCCGACGTCCGCAAATCCACGCCCGGGGGCAGAGCGCCCCCATCATGGAGATACTTATGGAAGCGGTCGCGCCCGGTATGAACCAACCCGCAGAGCGAAAGGGTCTGCCCGAGGCGTAGCGAGCGCACATCCAATGTGGCAATGTCGTCCATAAACCTTCTCCGTGCTCGCAAAGCTCTCAGATGACAGATACCGGATGACAGATGACGGAAATCGGCAAAGCGACGGCTTCTATCATCCGTCATCCCCTATCCGTCATCCCTCTTACACCAAGCCCGTGCCAGCGCTGGCGGCGGCCAGGGTGGCGGCGTTAACGGTCATCCGCTGCTCATCCTCCAACAACCCGTTGAGGGCGTGGACATAGGCGCGGATGGCAGCCTCGATGATGTCCTGCGCCACGCCGCGGCCGAGGTAGACGCGCTGGTTATGGCGCACGCGCAGGTCGCACTCGCCCTGGGCATCGACATTCGCGGTGACGGCCGAGACCGAGAAGTTCTCGATCGTGACGTGGAGGTTGAGCATCTTGTTGATGGCATTGAAGGAGGCCTCGATCGGGCCGCTGCCCATCGCCACCTCTTCCACGGTCTGGCCATCGACCTTCAGGCGCACCGTCGAGACGTTGGCATTGGTGTTGCCGGTGGCGGCGAGGAAGCGATCGAAGACGACCTTCTGCTGGGCATCCGGACGCATCTCCAGGCCGCGCGCCAGGGCCTCGATGTCGGCATCGGTGACCACCTTCTTGGCATCGGCCAGGTCCTTGAAGCGGGTGAAGAGCTCGGCCAGGCGATCCTCCGAGAGGGTGATCCCCAGCTGCGCGAGGCGGTCCTTGAGCGCGTGCTTGCCCGAGTGCTTACCCAACACCATCTGGCTCTGCGTCAAGCCAATCGATTCGGGTGTCATAATCTCGTAGGTCTGGCGGTTGGCCAGCATCCCGTGCTGGTGAATGCCCGACTCGTGGGCAAAGGCGTTCTGGCCGACAATCGCCTTATTATTCTGCACGCGGCTACCGGTCACCGAGCAGACGCAGCGACTGGTGGACATAATCTTTGTGGTATCCACGCCGCACTCCAGGTTCTCGAAGAAGTCGTGGCGCGTACGCAGAGCCATCACAATCTCCTCGAGCGCGGCATTCCCCGCTCGCTCGCCAATGCCATTGACCGTGCACTCGGCCTGACCGGCCCCCGCGCGCAGCGCCGCGAGCGTGTTGGCCACCGCCAAGCCCAAGTCGTTGTGGCAGTGTACGGCAATCGTGGCGTTGCCCACATTGGGCACATGCTCCATCACGCGGCGGATGCGCGCACCGAACTCTTCGGGGATCGCGTAGCCCACCGTGTCGGGCAGATTGACCACCGCCGCGCCAGCGGCAATCACCGCCTCAATCACCTTCCAGGAGAACTCCTCCTCGGTGCGCGTGTAGTCTTCCAGCGAGAACTGCACCTCGGGGCAGAGGTTGCGCGCATACTTCACCATACTCACCGCCTGCTGCAACACCTGCTCGGGACTCATCCGCAGCTTATACTGCATATGCACCGGGCTCGTGGCCAGGAAGGTGTGAATGCGCGGCAGCGCCGCCCCCTTTACTGCCGCCCACGCCTGGTCAATATCCCCCTTCAGCGCACGCGCCAGCGAAGCCACCGTGCAAGTCTTCACCTGATTGGCAATCGCCTGCACGCTCTCGAAGTCGCCGGGCGAAGCAATGGCGAAGCCCGCCTCAATCACGTCGACCTTCAGCGCCTCAAGGTTTCCAGCCACCAAGAGCTTGTCGTGCAGCTTCATGCTGCAACCGGGGCTCTGCTCGCCATCGCGTAGCGTGGTATCAAATATCGCAACCTTGCGTGTGTCCATCTCGTGCTTCCTATTTCTCCGGCCCTACGGGGACGCCGGGGCCTAAACACCAAAAAGGCCCCCGCCGTCTACTAACCCGCGGAGGCCACTGTACGTTCTCAAGACGCCGACGCATAACGCCGCAACCTACCGCTTCCCGCCGCTCAACAGCGGCAGAAGGCTAAGTCGAAAGGTCGCAAACGTCATCAACGTCCTCATAACGCGCGCAATAGTACCATCCTCCAGCCCAAAAGGCAAGCACTTTACGCAATGCACATCCTAAGGCGCCGCCCCTCAATCTAACGAAACCGGTTAAGGCCCTTGCCCCTGCGCTGGCTCCCCCTGCAGAGCGCACGTCTCCCACTCACGCACCCGGCACTGCGTGGTACCCCAATTACCGTACATCAAGTACCCCAATTGGGGTACCACGCATTCCCCAATTGGGGTACTTCCTCAATCTCGGGCTAGTCGGATTTACGCCTCGGGCTGGCACGATTGATAAGTCCCCCACTTATCGGAATTAAGTCCCGGACTTATCGACGATAAGTC
>SFJE01000030.1 GCA_004555175.1 Lentisphaeraceae bacterium
GGGAGGTAAGGGGACGAACTCCGTTCTTCCCCTTATACCCTTTTTCCACACGAATTGCACGGTGGTAAAAAGTTTCGGGTTGATTATACAACTCGCGGCGCGCCGCGCGCAGGATGGCGTGCTGTTGGCGGTGGGTAAAATATGATAGGATAACGGTATGAAACAGAACTGGACAGGCTTTCGCGTGTTCGCCCTTGGGGCGATGGGTTTGGCATTTGGGGCCCGGGTGTGGGCCGAGGGCGAGGCGGTGGCGATGCCGCCGCAGGGGGAGGTGCCTTTTCGGGTGGTGATTGAGGAGGTGCCTGACGAGCGTGGGGAGGATATTCGCCCGGGCGAAGCGGCGGAGGCGGAGGCCGCGCGCGAGGCGATCGAGGCGCCGGTGGCGGAGCGCGGTGAGGAGGCCGAGACTGACGCGGAGGCCGAGGAGGAGATTCCGGTGGCGGTGAATTGCGCACACGCCTTGAAGCCGCCGAAGGGGTATGACACCGAGGTGCTGATGTTGCAGATCTTCTTGGATCGGCACAACTTTTCGTGCGGGGTGATTGACGGGGTGTGGGGGCGTGGGTCGCTAGAGGCGATGCGCGCGTGGCAGCAGTCGCAGGGGTTGCGGCGGACGCAGTGGGTGAATCCGGTGCTGTATGGGACGCTGGCGGAGATGCCCGAGCCGTTGGTGCGTTATGTGATTACGGCGGCGGATGTGGCGTTGGTTTCCGGGCCGATGCCGCCAACATGGGCCGAGCGCTCGCGGTTGAAGGTGATGGGGTATGAGACGCTGGGCGCGTGCGTGGCCGAGCGGTTTCACACCTCCGAGCGGACGCTGCGGCGGCTGAACCCGGCGATTATCAATTGGCCGGAGGATTTGGCGGAGGGAACGGTGTTGGTGGTTCCGAATGTGCGCGAGGTGGCGTTGGAGGCGCCGGCGAGTCTGGCGATTGCGCTGGAGGAGTGCGTGTTGGCGGGCTTTGATGGCACGGGGCGGATGTGTCTGCGTTTCCCGTGCTCGATTGCGCGCGCCAAGGCGCATCTGCCCAAGGAGGGGGTGCTGAAGGTGGTGAATATGGCCCCGGCGCCGAACTACACCTACGATCCGCGCAACTATGGTCAGGACCCGAGCGTGGGGAAGATGATTGTGCCGCCCGGGCCGCGCAACCCGGTGGGGAGCCGCTGGATTGGCCTCTCGCTGGCGGGTTATGGCATCCACGGTACGCCCAAGCCCAACACCGTTGGGCGGGCGGAATCGCGCGGCTGTTTCCGGTTGACGAACTGGAACGCGGAGAAGCTCTTTGAGTTGGTGAAGCCGGGGACGCCGGTAACGGTGGTCAAGTGTTTGCGGGACTTTGAGCCGCCGAAGGTGGCCCAGCCCGAGCCTGAGGCGGAGGAGACCGAGCCCGAAGCGGGCGCGGAGGCGCCGGCCGAGGCGGCCGATCAGCCGGTAGAGGCGGCAACGGAGGAGGTGCCCCATGCTTGAAGCGGTGGCGGCGGCCTTGCCGGAGATCTTTCGGGCGGGCGAGATTGCGTGCGGGCTGATTTTGGGGTCGGGCTGGGGGGAGGCATTGGCGCCGGATGCGGTGCTTGCGCGCGTACCCTACGCCGAGCTGTCGGGGTATGGCGAGAGCACGGTGGTGGGCCATCGCGGGGAGTTGTTGCTGCTGGAGCTGCGTGGGAAGCGGGTGGTCTGCTTCAGCGGCCGGCGGCACTATTACGAGGGCTGCAGCCTCGAGCAGGTCACCTACCCCGTGGAGCTGATGCGCTGCCTGGGCGTGCAGACGCTCTTGATTACCAATGCTGCCGGCGGCCTTAACCCCGCCTTCCGTCCGGGCGATTTGATGATTTTGACCGACCACTTGAACCTCTCGGGCGTGAATCCGCTGCGGGGTGCGCATCGGCCCGAGTGGGGGCCGCGTTTTCCCGATATGACGCAGGTCTACGATCCGGAGTTGAGCGCGCTGTTGGAGGCGGCGGGCGGGCGGATCCACCGGGGCATCTACGCCTTCTCGGTGGGGCCCTCCTATGAAACGCCGGCCGAAGTGCGCGCGTTGCGACTGTTGGGGGCGGACGCAGTGGGGATGAGCACGGTGCCCGAGGCGGTCTTGGCCAAGGCGTGCGGGATGCGCATAGCGGCCCTGAGCTGCATCACCAACCCCGCCGCCGGCTTGGGGCAGACGCCCCTGCAGCACCAGGAGGTTCTGGCCGAGAGTGCCCAGGCCCGGCCGCGAATGGCCCGGTTGGTCGCTGACTTTGTGGCAGCGCTCCCCCAGCGATGATCATCCTGCCCACCGAACGCAAGAGTTGGCGCGCGCGGCTCATCCTTGCCGCGCTCTACCTCTTTTTGACCCTCGGCGCGCTGACGATGGTCTGGCCCTTTATGATGATGCTCTCCGGCTCGATGGCCGGGCGCTTCGACTACCATCGCTACTCGCCCGTGTTGCGCGCGTTGTGGAGCCCCGAGGAGCGCTTTATGCGCATCCTCGCCGCCTTCCACGGCACCTTCCCGCACGAAACCTTCCCCGAGGCTCCCGCCGCGTGGGGTAACTGGGGCGCGCTGGCCAAGGAGCCCGAGGCCGTGGCCGCCTTCGCCCGCCCCTGGCTCGCGGGCTTGCGTAACCCCGAAACCCAGGCCGCCTGGCGCCAAATGGCCACCGATTACGCCGACTTCAACCGCGCCTACGACCTGCACAACTCCGTCTGCACCTTTGATGAGCGCGATGTGGCCCCCTATGTCCGCCAACACTTTGAGGAGTTAACCGGCCACCAGGGTCCCGAGGCCGCCCTCGCCGCCCTGAATGCCGCCTGGCGCATCCGCTACAACTCCTTCTACGGCATCCGCTTCCGCGCCCAGCAGCGCGTCCCCCTGCACTATCCTGACTGGGATTGGCCGGTGGGCGACCCCAAGGTCGAGCTCTGGCACCGCTTCAAGGGTCACTACCGCGAGCAGGGCCTCCTCTACGCCCGCACCCGGCCCTATTGGATTGCGCCCCTGTGGCAGAAGTGGCGCCGGGCGCGCGGTCTTGAGCCCGCCCCCTTCCCCGGCGATGACCAGGATAGCGCGTGGCGCGAGTTCGTCACCACCGCCTATCCCCGCCGCCTCCTGCGCGTGGAGCCCACGCCTGAACTCGAAGCCCAGTGGCAGGCCTATCTCCAGACCCACTGCCGCACCCCGGCCGCTTACGCCCGCCTCACCGGCGAACCGCAGCCCGCCAGTCTCGCCGAAATCCGCCTGCAGCCCTACGCGCCCACCGCCCTCTGGCGCGGCTTTGTGGCCACGTTGCCCTTCGAGGCGCTCACCATCCGTTCGCCCGAGGCCGATTGGCAGGCCTTCCTCCAAGCGCGTTATGGCACCTTGGAAGCGATCGGGCGCGTCTATCGCGACGGCCAGGGCCGCCCCTTGCACGCGGCCGATTGGCGCGCGGTGCCGCCCCCGTTGGCCCAGGCCTTCGCCATCACCTATGCCGATTGCGGCACGCGGCTCCTTTGGCAGGACATCACCGCCAACTACCGCACCGTCTGCGATGTCCTCTTCCTGCGCGGCAGCGCCTGGTGGAACACCCTCGTGCTCGTGGTGCTGACCATCCTCGCCACCCTCACAGTCAACCCCCTGGCCGCCTACGCCCTCTCCCGCTTCCGTCTGCGCTGGACCGAGGGGCTGCTTCTCTTCCTGCTGGCTACGATGGCCTTCCCGGCCGCCGTCACCGCCATCCCTGGCTTCCTCCTTATCCGCGAGCTCGGGCTGCTGAACACCTTTGCCGCCCTCATCCTACCCACCGTGGCCAACGGCCTCTCCATCTTCATCCTCAAGGGCTTCTTCGATGCCCTGCCGCGCGAACTCTACGAGGCCGCCACCATCGATGGCGCCTCCGAGTGGCAAATCTTCCGCCGCATCACCCTCCCGATGACCACCCCCATCCTCGCGGTCAATGCCCTCAACGCCTTTGTCGCCGCCTACAACTCCTGGGAGTGGGCCCTGCTCGTCTGCCAAAAGCAAAGCCACTGGACCCTCTCGGTCTGGCTCTACCAGATGAGCCGCAACTTCGCCGGCACGCCATGGGTGGTCATGGCCGGCTTCGTCCTCGTCTCCATCCCCACCGCCGCCGTCTTCCTCCTCTGCCAGCGTGTCATCATGCGCGGCATCGTCCTCCCCTCAATGAAATAAGCCTCCGCGCAAGCATTATGGACGGTGTGTTGAGGCACTTGCGGTGATGATGTATGACACTCGCCGCAAACGCTGCGGAGAGCGCAAGCGAGGACGTCCATCAGCATAAATGGCGTTGGGAGGCAACGCTTATTGCAGGCCCGCTGGCAGAATTGTCATTGACGTTGGGCAAGTTCTTGGGGCGCTTATCTTCCTTCGGCCTTGCCGTGCAGCAGGATTGCTCGGTCATCGCCTGACCTAGGGACGAAAAAGGCGAGCGCTGGGCGCTCGCCGGGAGGAATGGAGACACTTGTTGAAAGGGATTAGAAGTCGTCATCCAGGCCTTCAAGGGTCACTGCGCCAGCGCCCTTGTCTTCCACCTTGAGCTCGGCTTCGGCCTCGATCTTGGTGAGGGCGCCCTTGGCCAGCGGACTGTTGCGGTAGTAAACCATCAGCTGGAGGGCGGTGAAGCAGTTCGCCGAGACCGCCGAACCGCCAGGGTTATGCCACTCGAGGGTGGCGGTGTCCTGGTTGATGAGGTCCTCGACGGGGATGCCGTTGCGCTTGCCATTGACGGTGCCTTGCTGCTGCATCAGGCGGGCCTTATCCTCAATGGGGGCGCCTTCGCCGCCGAACTTGTTCTTGGTGCCCTTACGCGGCCAGTAGGTAATGTACTGCGGCTTACCGTTGTGATCCTTATAGCCGGACTTATCGGCGGGGATGTTGATGGCGGCAGCGGAGTAGAGACGCTTCTGCTGCTCGCTCCACCGCTTCCAGGCCGAGGCGTTGTCGCCGAGGTTGAAGCGGACCTGCGAGAGGTAGTAGCCGTAGTACTGCGGCGAGGTGCCAACCATCTGAGTGGCGCTGGAGCTGGCGGCCTTGAAGTTGTGCTTAAAGGTCGGCTCCCAGGTGTCCATATAGGCCACGGCCTTCCTGCAAAGGTCGGTGTCGGCCTCGTCGAGCATCTGCAGGATGAGGGCGCAGGGGGCGGTCAGGCCAAGGTAACGGTTCTTGGCGTTGTTGAGGTAGCCGAAGGTACCGTTGGGGTTGACACAGGTCTTGATGCCACGGGCAGACTTCTTCAGGGCGGCGATAATCTTGGGATCGTGGTTGCCCGAGAGCTTGGCGGCCTTGAGTGCCTGGACAGCCCAGCTGGTGTAGGAGGTGTCGGTAATCGGGCACTTGGCGTACATATTGTAGTACCAGCCGCCATCGGCATTCTGCCCTTCGATGACATGCGGGATGGCGCGCTCAACGGCCTCCTTGACGGCCGGGATGCGGGTCATCGCATAGGCTTCGGAGAGGGCATAGATGGCCACAAGGTGGGCATAGTTGTGGGCATCGCGCCCCTTGAAGTAGCCCACCTTATCCTTGCGCCGTTCCTCAAAGGCAGAGGGGTTATCCGCGCCACCGGGCTTGCACTGAGAGGGGTCTGAGATTTGGTCGGCCAAGAGGCCGCGAATCGCCTTCTCGACGGTGTCGCCGAACTCTTCGCTCTGGCCGGGCAGTTCGCCGTGGGCAAGGAAGCAGAGGAGCGCGAGGGAGGTGTCGCCCGTGTCGTTGTTCCACATGCCGTTGGGGCCCTGCTTCATCTTGAGCCAGCGGAGGAAGCCATAGACCAACTTCTCGGTGCCGGCAGCGCCATACTTGCCGATCTTCGCTCCGCGCAGACCGGGAGAGCGATCACCATAGACATTGCGCATCACCACCGGTGAGGGGGTGAGGGCCACAGCATCCACCGGCGAAGGCTGCGGGGACTGCTCGGCGGAGGTGGTCGGCGGCGCATCGATGTCAACCACCACATCGGTGACCTCCTGAATCTCCTCGAGTTCCGGGGGCTCTTCGGGCGGCGGGGGCTCTTCCTTGGTGAGCTCTTCAGCCTGCTCGGGCTCAATGACCTGCGTCTCGACAACCGGCGGCTTCTCGCTGGCGGTAATCTTGATGGTGCACATCACGGTGATGGCCAAGAGCATCCCAACCACAGCGGCAATGGGTGCGCCGAGGCGTTGAAGCTCAATCATCGCCTTCTTGTGTTCAATGGAGTCCTTCGGCTGGCCGAAGCCCTTGAACATATCGACGATGCGCTGCAAATAGTTGCGCTCCTCTTCATCGAAGAGCTTGATGAGCTCATCCTTCGAGGGCTCATTGCCGGGCAACGGTTCAAGCGTGTTACTCATCGTTCTCCTCCCCTGTTTTCCCGACGCCCGGGGGTGGCGTTGTGGGGATTAAAGGCTAAAGATGGCCAGGTTGGTCATGCCGTACTTGTTGCAGAGGTCAAGAGCCTTGACCAGCAGCGAGTGCGGGGAATCCTTGGTGCAACGCAACAGGACGGTCGAGCCCTTGTTGTTGCGCGCAGCACGGCCAATTTCCTTGTCCAACTGGTTGTAGCGGACGGGGGACTTATTGAAGAGGAAGCCTTCGCCGCCCTGGGTCTTGGGGTTGTAAATGTCGATCGTCACCATCTCGATCTTCTCAGCGGGGCTGGCCTTGCTGTCGGGCGAAGGGGCCATCGCATCGAGGTGCGAGAGGATGTCTTCCTGCTTGAGGGTAACCACAAAGAAGATGATGAGCTGGAAGACCACGTCAATCATCGGCGTCATATCAAGCGCGGCACCGCCATCAGACGAGACTTTCTTGCCTTTTGCCATGGTTGCCTCCTTTACTTCTTGCTCGTCGAATCGCCAGGCTGGACCATCGCCAGGAAGGAAACGCGCCAAACGCCAGCTTCGTTGCAGACGTTCATCACGGCGCGCACATCCTCGTGCGGGGTGTCCTTGTCAGCACGGATGAGCAACGGGAAGTTCGTTCCACGCTTGGCCACCGTGTTGCGCAGCACCGAACGGAGCTGATCGAGGGAGAGAATGCCGCCATTGATGGAGATAACGCGCCCGGTGGGCTTCTTGGCCGCCTTGAGGAAGTCGGTCACCGTGCGGTAGCGGCGGACCTCAACGGTCAGCGGGGGGATTTTGTACTCATCGGCCTTCAACTGCGGACCGTTCTTGCCGTATTCCAGCTCGATGTCGGGGTTGATGGAGTCGGCCGTCTTCAACGTCACCACGAAGAAGATGATGAGCTGGAAGACGACGTCAATCATCGGCGTCATATCAAGCGCGGCACCATCGTTCTCGCGTTTATTTTTCTTCTTGGCCATAAGGGGTCTCCTTGCTCGCTCGCAGAGCCTTCCGTGCCGGTTAGGGCGAGAAGGCGGTGGCTAGAGGTGCGCGCACGCGTGCTACCAACAAGGCAGGGCGGAGCGCGCACCGGCGCGGTTTAACCCTCGACGACTTCGACGTTGCGGAGGTTCTTGATGAGGTCGGCAGTGACCACCTGCATACGCAACACCAAGCGGTTGGCGCTGTTGCGCAGGGCGTAGAAGAAGGTCACCGAGGGGATGGCGATGCAGAGGCCGCCGGCGGTGGTGTAAAGCGCCTGGGAGATGGTGAGCGAGAGCGAGGAGATTTCAACGCCGGTCAACGCGATCGAGGCGAAGGTCAAGATCATGCCCTGCACCGTGCCCAGCAGCCCGAGCATCGGGGCGAGCGAGGAGCAGATGGAGATCCAGTTGAGGCGCTGCATCATGTGCTCGATTTCAAGGTCGCCGGCGGCGGAGATGGCCTCGTCAATCACATCGAAGCCCTCTTCCACATGGGCAAAGCCCGCCTTGAGGATCTTGGCCATCGAGGAGGGATCGCCATCGCAGATTTCAATGGCCTTCATCACATCACCCTGGTCCATCGCCTCCTTCACCTGGGCGATAAGGGCTTCAGGCATAATCTTCTTGGGGCGGACGAGGATGTAGCCATCGATGATGAAGTAGATAGCGAAACCACCAGAGGAGAAGAGGGCCATCCACAGAATGAAGCCGACGATACCGCCGCCCATCACCACGTCGAAGAAGCTCGTTCCCTTGGGGGCAGCCTTCGTATCGGCAGCCTTGCCATCTTGCGTGACGAGGGCGCCAGTATCGGCCTCCTGCGCGCAAACGGAACCGGCGGTGAAGACCGCACCGAACATCAAGGCGGAGACCGCCAAAGCCATCATCATTTTCTTCATGGTTGTATTCCTTGTGGGGTTAAGTTGTGAAAAGTGTGAGTGGGAAAAGGGGGCTTACTTGGCGCGGGCCCAAGAGCTGGTGGGGCACTCCTGCTTGAGCTGCTCGCGCAGACGGTTGGCCTGGGAGCTCTGGCTCATACCCTCAAAGGCCTTGGCACCCTTGTAGAGGGCCTCGGCGTAGGCATCGCTGGAGGGGTCGGCATAGAGGAGGATGACGCGCAGATAACCATCGCGCAGGGCCTCTTCGCAGTTGGCGCGGGCCGACCCGCGGGCCATTGCCGCATCGCCGCGCTTAACAAGGGCCGTGGCGGCAGCATCCTTATCGCCCGAAGCAATTGCCTTGTCGAGCAAGATATTGAGCTTGGCGCTCTTGCCATCCTTGATCAGCGCCTCCCAGTAGGAGACGGCGGTGGCGCCCTTGTAGGCGGCCTCGGGGTTATCGCGGATAACCGCTTCGCAGGCGGAGATAGCCTTGGCGGCATTGCCCTGGAGGAGGTAACCCTTGGCGAGCCAGCCGGTGGCCTCTTGGTCGTAGGTCAGATGGCTGTAATCCTTGGCAATCTCTTCGAGGGTGGCGATCGCGGCGGCCAGACCGCTATTGGTCTGCACCTTCTTGATGGCACCATCGAGCGAGGCCGGACGGTCGATATTCACGCTCTCCACCTCATCGGCCTTGTAGGTGACGGTCATCTTCTTGTCATTGGTCAGCACATATTCCTTGGCCGCATTCTTCCAACGGATGGAGCCGCGGGTCGAACCATTGGCCGTGGTGATGGTTCCGGTGGGCGTATCCTTAGCCAGGGCGGGCAGGGCGACGCACGCGGTGAGCAAAGCGCAAAGGGCGATGTTAAGTTGCTTCATGGAATGTTCCTCTTCTGCTTAAAGTGTATCACAAATAAGGCGTTATTGACCGAGACTAATCTTGGCGGTGGTGACGGCGTTGGTGACATCAGCCTTGAACATGCCCTCGGGGAAGGTCTCGAGGTATTCCGTGCCGATGTCGACGGCGTCCTGCAAGAAGTCCTGCTTCTCCTGCTTGTCAGTCGCGAGCTCGGCGCGCGCGATCGAGAGGCGGACATAGCCGAGGTAGGCCTGCTGGAGGTAAGCGGTCACGCTCGGATCAGTCTTGGGCGTCTCGCCGGCGAACATGGCTGTGCGGTAGGCGTTGAGGGCCGAACCAATGGCGTTGGTGACGATCTCCTTATCGGCATTCGCGTTCTTGGTCGATTCATAGGCCTTGCCGGCCACCTCGGCCACCGCGAGATTTAACCGCGCGACCAAGGCAACATCGTCCTTTGCCTGGCTGGTGACGAAGGTGACGGCCTTCTTGGCCTCGGAGATGATCCGGTTGCGCTCCTCAGGGGTCTTCGCCAGCAGAATCTCGGCGCCGGCCACATCGATGAGCAACAGATTGGCCTCGACGGCCGCCTGCGAGCGCCCATACTTCTCAAGCATCGCGGTGACCTGCTTGTAGGCGGCCTCCACCTGCTTATCGGCCAAGAGCGCCCGGGCCCGTAAGGTCATCGCCTTAGGCAGATAGGGCGCGGCATTCTTGGCCTTGAGGATGCAGTCGCACGCCTCGATTGCCAGCTTGTGCTCCTTGGCATCGTAGAGCTTCTCGGCGGCGGTCTGGTATTGGGCAGGGGTGTAGGAGCCGCCGGCGGCGAACATCTGCTTGTAGGTGTTGGTCGCTTCGCCAATCATCCCCATCTTGAAGAGCGAATCAGCCAGAAGCGGCACCGAGTTCTTCGCCTCATCGGAGGTCGGGAACTCCTTGGCCAGCTTGGCCAACGTGGCGCGCGAGGCCTCAATATCGCCCGCGGCCGCCTGCAAGGTGCCAATCTGCAAGAGCGCCTTGGGCGCATTGGTGCCCTTGGGCGACTTCTTCAGGCACTCCTGGAAGTAGGCCAGCGCCTTCTGCTTGATGGCCTTGTCCTTCGCCTCGCTCCCGGTTGCGGGAATCAGCTGCATACACACGCCGCGCAGATAGTAAAGCCCTTCGCAGAGTTCATCCGCCTCCTTGCGCTCGCTCTTCGCGGCCACATAGATACTGTCGGGCTTCTCCAACTCCTTGATGAGCTTATCGTAGGCGGAAGCCGCCAACGCATAGGCGCTGACCAACTTCTTATTGGTCTCAGCCTGCGTCTCGGGCGTGGCGGCCCGGCGCAGGACATCGGCCTGGTGCCTCAGCGCATCGCCATAGAGCCGCTGAGCGGTGGCGCCATTGATGCCCGGACGTTCAAGGTCCGCGAAGTGGGCAACCAACGCCTTGGCCGTGGCAATCTCCTGATCGACATTGGCCTTCGCGCCGGAGGGCGAATAGAGCTTGATCAAGCCAATGAGCGCGGCAAAGCGGTTCTGACGCTGCGCGGCATCGGTCGCCGCCTCGGCCACCTGGGTGTAGAGCTTCTCGGCCCCCTCCCCATCGCCCGCCTCAGCCTTCTCCTTGGCAATCTTCAATTGCAGCGAGACCGCCGCCGGGTGCTTGGGATAGTAGCGGAAGAAGAGCTGGTTGGTCTTATCCTTCAAGCTCACAAGCCCCTGCTCGCCATAGAAGGTGCCCACGCGGTTGAGCTCATCACCCGCCTGCGCGTAGAGATCGGTCACCCCCGAGAAGCCCTCGGCCATTGCGGCGGTCACCGTCTCGGCATAGAACTGAGCCATCAGATCGAGCTTGCCGCCCTTAGCCCCGCCGCGCACATAGCACTCCACCATCTTGCGCAGCGCGGGCAACGCCTCGGCATTCAGCCCATAAGCCGAAATCGTCTTGGAGAAGGCCTTGGCCGCCTCATCCCAATCGCCGCTATCGAACTTCACATTCGCGCCGACATACTGCTGCTTACGCACCTTAGCCCGCTGATCGGCCGAGATATTCACCTTCACCACCTGATTGTAGCGGCTCTTGAGCAGCGCCTGAATCTCCTCGACCAAGTCCCCCGCGTTGGCGGCCGACTGGCTCTCAGGATAATTCATATACACCTGCACCAAGTGATTAAAGGCGCCCTGCCCATTGCGCTTACGCGTCTTGGGATCACGCTCGCCCAACAGCAAGCTCTTGATCGCCTCCTCGTTCGCCGCGCCACCCTTGGCAATCTCCTTCTTCACCTCGCCATAGAGCATCGACCCAATCAGGTAGCGGCACTGCGGCAACGGACTCATCCGCAACACGCCCTTGTCACCATTCGGGTCAATCTCGCGATAGCTCTCGTGAATCTCCTGGAGCACATCGAGGTACTCCTTAATCATCTCCTGGGCGCCGGCCACGTCTCCGCGCAACATCTTAATGTGCGCCATCCCGTTAATCGCATCACCAAAGAAGGCATCCTGCTTCCAGACCATCTTCTTGGTCAGCCCATCGGCCTCGCCGAGCATCTTCTCGCGCTCAGCCCCGGTGGCCGCCTCGGCCTGGAAGAGCAGCGCCTGCAAATACTGCGCGCGGAAGTTGGCCATCGTCGATTCGTCGCCAGCCATCTCCATCGCCAGCTTATAGTAAGGTAATGCATCCTTGGCGCGGTCAATCTTGCCCAACATCAAAATGTACTGGTTGATGCCATCAAGATAACTCTTGCGCGCCGCCTGGCCCACCTTCGGAAAGCGCTTGAAGAACTCGGCATAGAGCTTATCGGCCTCGGTAAACTTCGAGTACATCGCGTAACTATTGGCCAACTCCAACTTCAACAGCCAGGTGTCCTGACTATTCTGATCCGGTCGAGCGGCAATCTTCTTAGCCACCTCATCCTGCTTGCCACCCATCAACTCCGCGCGAATCGTTGCCGCCTCCAAAACCCCCTTGGCACCCGGCCAACGCTTCTGCGCAGCCTCAATCACCGCCGGAGCAAAATTCGCATAGCCATTGCGCGAAAGCGCGTCAATATAGCGCACCTCCTCGGCCAACGCCGCGTCCGACGCCTCGTCTGCCCGCGCAAGCATCGGCAACAGCGCCACCGCGAGCCCCAACGGCAATGCCCACGTGTGCAGGCGGCCCTTCCAAACAAATGTCATGCTACGTGTCCTTTCAACGCTTCCTCGCCCGGAATCAACCCTCCGAGCATTTCATTAGTCCCTAGTATAGCCCCTCACGCACATTTAGTCAAGCGCTTTCGCGGGGCTACTCCCGCGCTTTGGGTTGCAAAAAAAGCGCGGGCGCTGGAGAGCGCCCGCGCGGTTGGAAGAAGGCCTAGACCTTACATGTCCTCGGGGTTGTCACCGGAGGCGTCGGTTTCGGAGACGCCGGCGTAGGGGTCGTAGCTGTCGTCGGTCGTCTCACCAAAGAGGGCGCTGACGGCGGCGGGCTCGGCCTCGAGGGGATCTTCGCCATCGTCATCCACCGGGGCGGCGGGGGCCTGGACGGGGACGAGGTCGGAGAGGGCATCGACATCGGCCTCACGTTCCTCGGGCGGGATCTCGATGGAGTCGGTGGAGATGCCGTTCTCGTCCTTCTTGCCGTAGACGGCGTCCATTTCGTCCTGGGAGATGGGGGTGCCCAAGGGGACCATCTTGATGTAGCGGTACATCGGGAAGCCGGTGCCGCCAGGGATGAGGTGGCCGAGGATGACGTTCTCCTTGAAGCCGCGCAGTTCGTCGACGCGGCCCATCGTGGAGGCCTCGGTGAGGACGCGGGTGGTGTCCTGGAAGGAGGCGGCGGAGATGAAGGAGTCGGTCTCGAGGGCGGCCTTGGTGATGCCCAGAAGGGCGGGCTTGCCGACGGCCGGGCGCTTGCCTTCCTGGCTCATGCGCTCGTTGGTTTCCTCGTAGACGTAGCGGGAGACCTGCTCGCCGTAGAGGAAGTCGGTGTCACCCGGGTCTTCGATGCGGTACTTGCGGAGCATCTGGCGGATGATGATCTCGATGTGCTTATCGTTGATCTGCACCTCCTGGAGGCGGTAGACCTGCTGGACTTCGTTGACGAGATACTTCTGGAGCTCCTGGTCGCCGCAGACTTCGAGGATCTCCTGCGGGCTGGGCGAGCCGGCGGTGAGGGGCTGGCCGAGCTTGACGTGGTCACCGGCGAAGACGACCAGCGGCTTGCTCAACGGGATGAGGTAGCGCTGGGAGAGGTTGTTGGCCTCGTCCTTGACGATCACCACGCGCTTGCCGCGCTCGTTCTCACCGAACTCGACAGTGCCTTCGATGCCGGCGATGACGGCGACATCCTTGGGCGTGCGCGCTTCGAAGAGCTCGGCCACGCGCGGCAGACCGCCGGTAATGTCGCGGGTCTTGGTTTCGCCGCGCGGCATCTTGGCGAGGATCTGGCCGGGCTTGACGGTGTCGCCATCGGCCACGATGACATTGGCGCCCTGCGGGATGGTGTAGAAGCCAACGGTCTCGAGCTTGGAGAGGTCGCTGGGGAGCTTCTTGCCTTCGGGGACGGCCTTGACGATGAGGCGAGGCTGGAGCTTGGAGGAGACATCCTTGACCATGCGGACGCGACCGCCAGTGGCCGAGTCGATCTTCGTCTCCACGGTGATGCCTTCTTCGAAGTCCTCCTCGATGACGATACCACCGGCGTCGGTGATGACGGGGACGGAGTGCGGATCCCACTCGGCGATGCGGTCGCCCTTCTTGACTTCAGCGCCATTGGCGAAGAAGAGGGTGGTGCCCACCTGGATGGGATAGGTCTCGAGTTCGTCCTTGCCCTCGGCATCGGCCGTGATGGCCACGGTGCCGCGATTGAGGACGACGAAGGCGCCATCTTCCAGGGCAACCGTGCGCAGGTCGCGATAGTGGAGGAAACCGGGACGCTTGAGGACGATCTCGGAATCGGCTGCGACGGTCGAAGCGGTGCCGCCGACGTGGAAGGTACGCATCGTCAGCTGCGTGCCGGGTTCACCGATGGACTGCGCCGCGATGATGCCCACGGCCGTGCCGATTTCGACGGTCTTGCCGGTGGAGAGGTCGCGGCCGTAGCACTTGGCGCACATGCCATGCTTGCAGGCGCAGGTGAGGCCCGAGCGAATGGCCACGCTCTCGATGCCGGCGGCCTCGATGGCCTTGGCCTTGGCCTCGTCGATCTCGTCATTGGCATTGACGATCACTTCGCCATTCTTGCCATAGATGGTGGAGAGGGCGGTGCGGCCAATGATGCGCTTGGAGAGCGGGAGCTTGACCTCGTTGCCCTCGACCACAGCCTCAACGGTAATGCCGGTGAGGGTGTTGCAGTCCTGCTGAGTGATGATAACATCCTGCGCCACGTCCACGAGCTTACGGGTCATGTAACCAGCGTCAGCCGTCTTCAAGGCGGTATCGGCCAGACCCTTACGCGCACCGTGCGAGGAGATGAAGTATTCGAGCACCGAGAGGCCTTCGCGGAAGGAGGCGGTAATCGGCGTTTCGATAATCTCGCCCGAGGGCTTGGCCATCAGACCGCGCATACCGGCCAGCTGGCGGATCTGCGTGCGCGAACCACGGGCCTTGGAGTCGGCCATCATGTAGATCGGGTTGATGTCCGTGGGGTTGGCGTTGTCGGGCGAAACGTTGCGCTCGATGGTCTTGTAGAGCGAATCGGCGATGCGCTCGGTGGCCGAAGACCAAATGTCGGTGATCTTACCCTTGCGCTCGTTGTCGGTGATGACGCCCTGGCGGGACTGCTTGATGACCTTGGCCACCTCCTTCTCAGAGGTCTCAATGATCTTATCCTTGTCCTTCGGGCGGATCATGTCCTTAATGCCCATCGAGGCGCCAGACTGGCAGGCCCATTCGAAGCCGAGATCTTTGAGCTTGTCGAGCATCTCGATGGTGCGCGCATGGCCCACCGTGCGGTGGCTGACGAGGATCAGCTTGCCGAGGGTCGACTTGGTCACCTTGTCATTCCAGAAGCCCATCTCCTCGGGCCAAACCTCGTTGAAGAGGACGCGGCCGACAAGGGTAACAATGACCTTGGCGTTGGGGTCGCCATTGGTGCGCTCGGGCTTACCGTAGTCAGGGTTCTTGAACCAAATGCGGTCGTGCACCTTCACCGCGCCGTCGTGGAAGGCGAGGAGCACTTCGTCGGTGCTGCCGAAGAGGGGGAGGCGATCGTTGATCGGATCGGGCACCACGCCCTTGCCCACAGCCTTGCCGGCGTTCTTATCCGCCTGCGAGGGCACGGTGAGGAAGTAGCAGCCCAGCGCGATATCCTGGGTCGGGGTCTTGTTCGATTCACCCGAAGCCGGCGAGAAGATCGAGTTGGTCGAGAGCATCAACAGGCGGCTCTCGAGCTGCGCTTCCACCGAGAGCGGCACGTGCACAGCCATCTGGTCACCGTCGAAGTCGGCGTTGAAGGGCGTGCAGACCATCGGGTGGAGGCGGATAGCCTCGCCTTCGATGAGCACCGGCTCGAAGGACTGGATGGAGAGGCGGTGGAGGGTCGGCGCGCGGTTGAGCATCACCGTCTTGCCCTTGGTCACCTCTTCAAGGATGTCCCACACCTCGCTCTTCTGCTGCTCAATCATCTTCTTGGCCGTGCGCACGGTGTGGCAGAGGCCCTTTTCCTTCAAGCGGCGGATGATGAACGGCTCAAAGAGCGTCAAGGCCATCTTCTTAGGCAGACCGCACTGGTGAAGCTTCAGGTGCGGACCGACCACGATCACTGAACGGCCCGAGTAGTCCACGCGCTTACCGAGCAGGTTCTGGCGGAAACGGCCAGTCTTGCCCTTGAGCATATCGGAGAGGGACTTGAGGGCACGCCCGCCGGCGCCAGCCACCGCGCGGCCATGACGGCCATTATCAAAGACGGCATCCACCGCCTCCTGGAGCATGCGCTTCTCGTTGCGGATGATGACATCCGGGGTCTTGAGCTGAAGCAAGTTCTTCAGGCGGTTGTTGCGGTTGATGACGCGGCGATAGAGGTCGTTCTGGTCGGAGGTCGCAAAGCGGCCACCATCCAAGGGAACGAGCGGGCGCAGATCCGGCGGGATGACCGGGAGCACCTCGAGGATCATCCACTCGGGCTTGGCCCCGGAGGCGCGGAAGCCCTCGATAATCTTCATGCGCTTGGTAATCTGCTTGCGGGTCTGCTTGGACTGCGTGGCAGCGATTTCGCCCTCGAGCTTGAGCATCAACTCATCGAGATCGACACGGCGCAGGCAGGTGCGGATGACCTCGGCGCCCATCCCGGCCTCGAAGGCCTCGGCGCCATACTTGGCCACGGCGTCGTTGTATTCCTGCTCGGTGAGGAGCTGGAACTCCTTGAGGGGCGTCTCGCCCGGGTCGGTGACCAGGTAATCCTCGTAGTAGAGCACGCGCTCGAGGACGGTGCTCTTGATGTCAAGGATCGCGCCAATGCGGCTGGGGTTGCACTTGAAGAACCAAATGTGGCTCACCGGCACCGCCAACTCAATGTGCCCCATCCGCTCGCGGCGAACGCGGGCGAGGGTCACTTCCACCAGGCAGCGGTCGCAGGTCACGCCTTTGTGCTTCACGCGCTTGTACTTACCGCAGGCGCACTCCCAGTCCTTCGTGGGGCCAAAGATCTTCTCGCAGAAGAGGCCGTCGAACTCCGGGCGATAGTTGCGGTAGTTGATGGTTTCGGGGTTCTTCACCTCGCCGTGCGACCACCCGCGGATGGTCTCAGGGGAGGCGAGGGCGATGCTCACCGCGTCGTACTGCGACGTCGGGGTCAGCTTAAACATATCCGTTCCGACATAAGCCATTGGATAAACCTCCGAAGATTAAAGGGAGAGGGAAGGGGTTTGCGCCGCGCCAGGGCCGCCAGCGGGCTTCTCATCCGCCGGCTCCGGTCCGCCCAGAAGCTTCATATCCAGGCACAGACCACGCAGTTCGCTCACGAGCACCGAGAAGGATTCCGGCGTGCCGGCTTCCAACGTGTTCGTTCCCTTGACAATCGTCTCGTAGATACGGGTGCGGCCGACCACATCGTCGGACTTGACGGTGAGCATCTCCTGCAGCGCGTAAGCCACGCCGTAGGCCTCCAACGCCCACACCTCCATCTCGCCCATACGCTGACCGCCGGCCTGCGCCTTACCGCCCAGCGGCTGCTGGGTGACCAGCGAATACGGCCCGGTGGCACGCGCGTGGATCTTGTCGGTGACCAGGTGGTGAAGCTTGAGCATATAGATGGTGCCCACGACCACACGCTGGCTGAAGGGCTCACCGGTGAGGCCGTCGAAGAGCTGCGTCTTACCATCCGGGCTAATCCACGGGACGGTGCCAGGCTCGGTGTTTTCTTCCTGATGCTTGCGGGCCTTGGCCAGCAACTCATCAATCTCGCTCTCCAGGCAGCCATCGAAGACCGGCGTCTTGACGTGCATCCCCAGCTCGGAGCAAGCGCAGCCCAGAACCGTCTCAAAGAGCTGGCCCAGGTTCATACGCGAAGGCACGCCCAGCGGGTTGAGCACAATGTCCACCGAACGGCCATCGGGCAGGAAGGGCATATCGCAATCGGGCAGAATGCGCGAGACAACACCCTTGTTACCGTGGCGGCCGGCCATCTTGTCACCCACCGAGAGATTCTTCTTCTCGGCGATGAAGACGCGCACGCTCTTGACCACGCGATCCTCGTCCACCAACCCTTCGCCGCCAACGCCCTCAATGCCAATCATATCGAGCTCGGCGAACTTCGGCTCGAAGCTCTCGAGCACGCGGTTGATCTGCTCCTGGTAGGTCTTGTGCTCCACCGGCGCGATGTGATCGTGCGCGGCGGCCAGCTTGGCGAGCAGATTCTTGGTCACCTTGCGATTCTTCGGGATGATGATCTCGCCATTGGCGCTGTCGCGAATATCCACGATGAACTTGTCATTCAAGAAGAGGTCGCTAAAGGCCTTGGCCATCTCGTCGAGCAACTGCTCCTCACGGCGCTTGCGCTGCTCTTCGATACGCCGCGCCTCAGCATCGGGCGACGACCCCTCTTCCGTGGAGGCGAGGTAGGCTTCCACGCTATCGGCCAGCCCCTCGAGGCCCTTGGCCGCAGGCTTCGCCTTCTTCTTCTGCGCGGCGGAGGCATCCGCATTCGTCACGCGCACATCCATCACGATGCCCTTGGTGCCGGGCTGGACCTTCAAGGAAGTGTCGCGCACATCGGCCGCCTTCTCACCGAAGATGGCACGCAGCAACCGCTCTTCCGGCGCCAACTCGGTCTCACTCTTCGGGGTAATCTTACCCACCAGAATGTCACCAGGCTTAACCTCGGCGCCCACGCGCACCACACCATCGTTATCGAGGTTGCGGAGCATGTCGTCACCGACGTTGGGAATGTCGCGCGTAATCTCTTCGGGGCCGAGCTTCGTGTCGCGGGCGCTCACCTCGCAGGTCTTGATATGAATAGAGGTGAACTTGTCATCCTTCACGCAACGCTCGTTGATCAGAATGGCGTCTTCGAAGTTGAAGCCGCGCCACGGCATAAAGGCCACCAGCAGGTTCTTGCCCAACGCCAACTCGCCATCGTCGGTGGCCGGACCGTCGGCCAGGGTCTGCCCCTTGACCACGCTCTGCCCCACCTTCACGATCGGCTTCTGATTCACACAGGTGCCGGCATTCGAGCGGCGGAACTTCTCCAGCACATAACGCTGGCAGCCAGCCACCTTCTCGCCCTTGCGCACACGCGGCGGGCACTTGCCATCCTTAGAGACCACAATCTCCGTGGCCGAGACGTAGGCCACAATGCCATCTTCCTCTGCTAGCACCGTCACGCAGCTATCGGAGGCGGCAATGCCCTCGAGGCCGGTGCCCACGCGCGGACGCTCGGTCTTCATCAACGGCACGCCCTGGCGCATCATGTTCGCACCCATCAGCGCGCGGTTCGCGTCATCGTGCTCCAAGAAGGGAATCAAGCCCGCAGCGATCGAAATCACCTGCATCGGGCTCACGTCCATCAAGTCAATCTCATCGGGCGAAGCGGTGGTGAACTCGCCCTGACGGCGCACCTTCACCGTGGGGTTCACAAAGCGCCCCTGCGCATCAAGCGGCGCATTCGCCTGCGCGATAACGTGCTTCTCCTCCTCATCGGCATCGATGTAGGCAATCTCGTTGGTCACCTGACCCTTCTTCACCACACGATAAGGCGTCTCGATGAAGCCATACTCGTTGATCTTCGCGTAGATGCCCAGCGAAGAAATCAAGCCGATGTTCGGACCTTCCGGCGTCTCAATCGGGCAGATGCGCCCGTAGTGAGTCGGGTGAACGTCGCGCACCTCAAAGCCCGCACGCTCACGCGACAGACCACCCGGACCCAACGCCGAGAGACGCCGCTTGTGCGCCAACGCCGAGAGCGGGTTGGTCATATCCATGAACTGACTCAACTGGCTGCGCCCGAAGAAGTCCTGAATCACCGCCTGCAGGCTCTTGGAGGTCACCAACTTAATCGGCGTCAGCACCCCATTGGCAGAACTCGAGTCATAGGTGCTCATACGCTCGCGGATCAACCGCTCCGTACGCGCCAGACCCTGACGGCACGTATTCTCCAGCAACTCACCCGTGGTGCGGATGCGGCGATTGCCCAAGTGGTCGATGTCATCCACCGAACCACGACCCGAGGAAATATTCAGCAGCAGACGCAGCGCCTCCACCACCTCAATGCCATCCTCTGAGAGAATGCGCAGCTCCTTATCCACCTTGTCCATCAACCCCAAACGCTGATTCACCTTGTAGCGCCCCACCTTCCCCAGGTCGTAGCGATGGCCATCATAGAACTGTGAGCGCACATAGGCACGCGCATTCGCCGCCGTCACCGGATCGCCCGGACGCAGACGGTGATAAATCTCCTTGCAAGCCTGCTCCTCGTTATGCGTGGGATCCACCTTCAAGGTCTTCAGCAGCTTACCCTTATCGAAGGACGTATCCACCACCTCCACATAAGGAATCCCGGCACGCGCGGCATACTCCATCAGCGACGGCGTCACCGGCTCGTAACGGCGCCCAAGCACATTGCCCGAGTTAATATCCACCAGGTCATTCTGCAACACCCGGTTCTCCAAGTCCTCGTCCAACCAGCGGTCCTTGGTCGGCAGCGAGTAGAACTTGTAGTAGAGGCGCAGGATGTCCATATCCTCGCTGTAACCCAACGCGCGCAGGAAGGTCGTCACATAAAACTTGCGCGTCCGGCGCCGACGATCCAGGTAAACCCACATCGTATCCTGCGCGTCAAACTGAATCTCGATCCACGACCCGTGATCCGGAATAATCCGCACCGAGAAGAGCTCGTGACCATTCGCGTGCAGTTCCTTCTCCGTGCACACCCCCGGGCTGCGATGCAACTGCGAGACAATCACCCGCTCGGCACCATTAATCACAAAGGCCCCATCACGCGTCATCAACGGCACTTCGCCCAAATAGACGCTATCGGTGCGCACCTCCTCGCCATCCTTCAACAGGAAGGTGGCATGCAACGGCGCGGAATAGGTGTCCCCATCGCGCAGCGCCTCCACAGCCGTCTTCTTCGGCTGCTCGAACATATACTGCACAAAGTCCACCGTATAACGCCCATCCTTCGACGTCACCGGGAAAACATCCTTGAAAATCGCCTGCAGACCCTTGTTCTCGCGCTTCATCGGCGGAACGTCCAACTGCAGAAACTCTCCAAACGACTGCGTCTGGATATCGATCAGGTTCGGCGGCTGGATCGAAGCCATCAGCTTCCCGAACACATAATCACCGTCTTTGGCCATGCCTGACACCTCTAATTAGGGGTTCTCGTCGTTCAAGCCCACGCAACCACGCGCAGGTCCAACGTCAGCAGGGGCGATTCCAACGCCCTCCGCTCCGGCGAAAGCCGAGCCCGCGCGCGACAGTAGACCGCTGGATCGCCTGCGCAGACCGACACCATCAAGCCCAGAGACCCAATGGATTGATGAAACATAGCACAATACACCCCAAAAAGTCAACCCCAAAAACCGGCGGCGAGGATGCTCGCGAGTTGTATAATCAACCCGAAACTTTTTACCACCGTGCAATTCGTGTGGAAAAAGGGTATAAGGGGAAGAACGGAGTTCGTCCCCTTACCTCCCC
>SFJE01000031.1 GCA_004555175.1 Lentisphaeraceae bacterium
TCATAGTCTATCGCTATCCGCGGAAGACTTCAAACTCCGCAGTAAGCCTTCAACGACAACAGACATTACCAACACAAAGAAAGCACGCCGAAATAGGCCATGTGTGAGGAAACCACAAAGGAACACAAAGCACGCCGAAATAGACGCAGAGGAAACCATAAGTCCGAGCGAAGCGAAGGAGCTATGTCAACAAGGAACACAAAGGGTTTTGGAGGCGTTCGCGAACGGCGGCGCCGCTCGCCCCCTCACGCGGGCGTAGCGAGTATCCGTTCTCCATTTATGCGCCGTAGCGTAACGCATGCTTGACATCCTCTGCGGGAGTTGCTAATCTGATGCCAAAGTGATGGCTGAGGCTACGCTGAGAGAGAGGAAAATGAAGCCCTCCTGAGTTGCGGTCTGGACCATCCGACATCTGAAAGGATTCAGGGATGAAACCTACTTCGCGCTCCGCGCTCGGCTTTGCCGTGGCGCGTATTCATCGTGTGGCAACGACCGTGTGCCACGCCCTTCGGCGGTCTGCCCGCCCCTTCGCCGCCCTCGCGGTCCTCTGTGCCACGATTGGTGCGGCAACCTTCTGTAGCGCCACAGCGGCGCAAACCATCGCCATTAATTTTGCCACTAATGAGGCAACTCTAGACAGTGGCAATGTTGGCTTCACAAAGGAGTTGACAGAGAATGGGCGGACACTTCATCTGGGGAAGGAGCTTCGCTCATCACTTTGGTATGCCTTGACAGGCAGTGGTGACACACGCACCGTCAAGGGGGCGTTGGAGACGGATGAGACCGAGCAGAATGGGCTATCGGTTTCTCTCACCTTTGGTGCGAGTGGAACGTGGAGGTCCGATAACAACAAAACATCCGAGAGCCTTATTGGTCAGTTGACGCACGGGTACTTAGATTGTGCCGAGGACGGTACGCAAAACTCGGTCTCGATTAGGGGATTGCCAACGACCGGTTATGATGTGGCCGTTATTCTCAGTGGCGATGGCTATAAGGGGGATGGCACTGAGAAAAATGATAAGAAGCACGTGAAGTTTTCGCCCATTGCTATCAATGGCGTTGACTACACGGCCGATAAGACGAATGGCACCTATCCCGGCGATGCCTGCTGGGGCAAGCGCGACTCCTCGACCTCGCTTACGGAGGGGGTGAATGTCCTCTTTGTGCGCAATATAATGGACTCGTCCCTCGAATTGAGGGGTTACTTCTTGAATACGACTGCGCGCAAAGGGCGCGGTACGATTGCTGCCGTGATGATCTTCATTCACGGCACCGAGGGAAATGAAACGGAGCAGACGGTCTCGGCTACGGCCACGGCTGAGAGCACGGTCTTCTCCGGTACCGGCCTAACCTGGACGAATGATGCCCCCGAGACGGTAACCGCGCTCGGACCGGCCACGGCGGCGACCTTGGCGCTCCCCTCGGCAACCACCTTGGCTTTGGATCGCAGTGTGGACCTGCAGAGCCTCGCATTGACGGGGGCGGGTTCGCTGACCTTCTCGACCTTCTCAAAGGGCGGCCTTTCGGCGAGCTCGACCACGGTCGGGGCAGATCTGGATGTTTCGGCGAAGGAGTTCGGCGCCTCCCTCGGCGCGGTCACCGTCGCGGCTGATAAGACGCTGACATTACGCTCGCTTGAGCAAATCACATCGAGCACGGGAAGCGGCATTCTGGCCCTTTGTGGCAACTCTACTATCGCCAATACGACGAAGCTGGGTTCGGGCATTCCCCTCAAGGTCCTTTCGGGTAAGGTCACCTACACTGCTGGTAATAGTGGGAATGGTCTTTCAACAGGACGTTTCATTACAGTGAGTGGTGCGGATAGCACGCTTAAGACAACGACCCAGGATGCCTTGGGGTGGAACTTCCCGAATGCGGATGCGCAGAAGCTCATCATTGAGCAGGACGGCCGGCTTGAGCTTGGCAGCCGCGAGACCCTTATAACGCCGGTTGAACTTTGCGCTGGGCACATCGTTTTGACTACTGCCCAGGATGGGCGCGCGCTGGACTTTTACGATGATAATGCCACACGTGTGGATGTAACGGTCAAAGCCGCCGCAGAAGGGGCTTCTGCCGCGAACCCGACGGTTTCAACCTTGAGTTCAACTGGGACGGGCGATGCGCGCAAGGTCAATTTGCGTAACGGTGACCTTCGCGTGGAGGTTGAGGCAAAGGCAAAGCTTGTGATCAAGGCTCAATTGATTTCCTATTGGATCAATGGAAGTACATTGGGCAAGTTGGTAAAGCTTGGCGATGGCGTGTTGGAACTTGGGGGTGAGACGGCCAATACCTATACGCAAGGTACCGAGATTCAGGCCGGCACCGTACACCTGACGGGCGCGGCCACCCTTGGCACCGGTGTGGCCACCATTGCCTCTGGCGCAAAACTTCTAGTCGATGGTGCTACTGATGGCACGATTAAGGCCCTAACAAATACCATCACCGGTGCCTCCGCCGAGAGCATCGGCACGATTGTGCTAGCAAATAACGGCGTGCTCGACTTGCGTGGGGCGCTGACAGGAGAAACGGTTCCTACGCTGGCCTACGCCGAGGACTCTACCGGCACATTGATTCTTACGGCCGGGCAGGAGACCGGGATCACGATTCCCGAAGGGGCCGAGTTGCGCATTGTCCTCTCGAGCGCTCAGTTGCGCAGCAGTTACACCACCACGAACACCGGCAATGTGACGTTTTACAAGGAGACCTCTTCTGGGGCATTGGAAGCCCTAGGAGCGAATGATGGTACCTTTAGTGAGGATGGTAAGACCTTTACCGCTGTCAATGTTTGGACGAATGCCATGGGGGATGGTCTGTGGTCTACGGTCGGTAACTGGTCTACGGGTGAACTTCCTAGTAAGACGGAAACGGTTAAGGTGATGGTCGACGCGCAGACCACGCTGACGCTTCCGGAGAGTGGCGAGACAGTCACCAACCTGATGGTGGAGGCAACAACGGCGGCTGGCGCTCTGAACCTCTCGGGAGGGAAGCTGACGGTAAGTGGAACATTAACGGTCGATGCTGCTGTTACAGCGACGGAGTCGACGCTTTCCTATGGCACCTTGGCGATTCAGGAGGGGGTGACTCTCTCGCTGACTGTGGCCGAAGGGGAGACTTATGAGAGCGGGCAGATCACAGGCTCCGGCACCTTGGTCAAGCTTGGCACAGGCACGCTCAAGTTCACAACGGCTTCTGGTAAGACCGCCTTTGCCGATGGCGTGATGGTGGATGTTCGGGCCGGTAAGCTCTTCTTATATGAGATCGGGGGCGATCATCCAGCTCTTAAGAATGCGACGCTTCGCTTCGCCGAAGGCGCTTCATGGGAGAGTCATGGATGGCCTGTGATTGATGGAACAGTAACGATTGAGGTCGTGGGAAGCACAAACACCCTGCAACTGACGACCACCTCGTCATATGGCGTGAGCCTTGCGGGAAGCGGCACGCTCGTGAAGACAGGCGAGGGCACCTTGCAGTTGCCGGTGAAGCCTTCCGATGGGTGGTCCGGCAATGGCGAAATCCGAGCGGGCACTTTGGAACTGCTTGCGGCAAATAATGGAAGCTCGCAGGAGGGCACCATCGATGGGGTTCTCTCCGGTAGCGGTAAGCTCAAAATCGGCTCAGGCACCGTCACCCTTACGAAGAATAACTCCTACACTGGCGGGACGACCATCGCTAATGGGGCAACGGTGATTGTTGAGACGATTGGTAAGTTGGGCCCGAGCGGCACTGTGCAGGTGGATGCCCGCGGCACGCTGAAACTCGTGAATTCGAGAGATCTTAATGAAACTGGTACAAACTATGGTCGTGTTGAAGGTGCCGGTACGGTCTGGTATTCCTCCTCTGGCGGCAACTATTATCGTATCTTGCCGAACACGGTGGCAAACCGGTTGCCGACGACTATCTCGGTTCGGAACGACTTGACGGCAGGTCTGATTATCTCGCAACAGGGAACGAACTCGCCAGAGACGGCGGTTGGTTCGGTCTCGGGTAGCGGCACTTTCCGTGCGGACTGGGTCGAAGGTGAAAACTCACGAACGCTACGGATTGTGCAGTCAAAGAATACCGAGCACGAAGGTAATTTCATTCACGATAATCATCCAAATCGCTTGACCAAGGTGATTGTTACCGGAGCTGCTGGGGCGGAGGATAAGACGCTGACGCTCTCGGGGAATACAACGACGGCGCGGCCGTTGGAGATTGAGGAGAGCGGCTCGGTGAAGTTGACGGGGGCGTGGAATGCGGAAATTACCATCAATGGCGCGCTGGAGGTTCCAGTGGAGTCGGGAGAGAAGACGATCTCCACGGCCTTGGAGGGCACGACTGGTACGCTGACGAAGAGCGGGGCCGGGACGTTGAAGCTCACGGGTGCCAACACCTTCTCGGGCAATGTTGCCATCACGGGCGGCATCCTGAATGTCGGCACCAACCGTGGCTTTACGGTGAGTGCCATCGAGAGCGGTGCTAAGTTGGCCCTTACGCCGACAACGGAGGAGTTAACCGCCGGGCAGATTACCTTAAATGCGGCTGACAGTGTGACATTGACCTCTGAGATGTTCTCGGTGGCGGGCTTTACAGGTGCACTTGTTTCTGACGGTGTAATCCTTCTCACCAATCCGCGGTGGACACCAACGGCCGGGGATCTCGACTGGGCCCATAACTGGGCGCGAGGCGAAGTGGAACTCGCGGCAGCACCCACTGTGGGCGACATTGAGATTGACTTTTCGGCGCTGACGACCGTGACCGAGGTCACTATTCCCGAGGGCGCCTTCGGTAGTGTCAAGTTTATCGGTGGCGAGGCCGAGGGCTGTAGCCTGGTGGTAACGCTGGGCGAGGGTGTCACCTTGGGAGCGTTGACAATTGGCGGTCGGGTCACCTTGCCGGATACCGCCATCACGGCGGCGACCAAGATTGCCTCGGGGGCTACGCTCTCGCTGACGGGGTCGAGCCAGACGATCTCGACGGCGATTACGGGCGAGGGGGCGCTTCATCTCCTTTCGGGTGTCTTAACGCTCTCGGGCGCCAACACCTACACAGGGGGCACCATCATTGATGCATCGACCAAAGAGCAGTCTACCGAACTGGTTATGAAAACGAATGCTGCTTTCCCGGCGAGTGGTGCGGTCACCGGTGAGGGAACACTCCATTTCAAGGGGAATAATATCCTGCCGACGACGGCTAATGGCCGTTTCGCTGGTGGTTGGACTGGCACAGTGAAGTTCTCCGGCACGGGCAAGAACGATCTCAATCTCAATCACTTTGGCACTGGGAGTTCGAAGATTGAGTTTGCTGGTGCCAGTGGTTATTTCCCGCCTGGTACATTGTCCTTCCCACAGGAGATTATCCTCAGTGGCAATGGGTGGACAACAACGAATGGCTATGCTGGACATGTCATCACCTTCTCCGGCCCTGTCTCGGGCTCGGGGGCGCTCAATCTCAATTCAACGGCCCCGGCCAATGGATTGACCTATAAGTTTACAGGGAAGCTTGAAGCGTACAAGGGCGCACTGACTGTTGGCTCCATTCAATGGCTTGTCATTGGCTCGGGCGCTATACTCCCGGCCAAGGGAACGGTGAATGTCACGACTTCGGCGGTGGTAGCGGGCACTTGGAAGGCTACGAACGGCATTACCGTGACTAGCGGCACGCTCTCGGGGGGCGGCACTTTGGATTCGGCCGTGACGGTGAAGAGTGGTGGCACCCTTTCGGGCGTGACTTGCAAGGGAGCGGTGACTTGCCAGAGTTCATCGACCGTGGTTGCCGGGACCACCTTTACCGGGAGCGTCACCTTCGCAGGTGGGGCTAAACTGCAGGCGAGGGCCGCGAATGCCAGCCAAGTCGAGGGACGTAACTATGTTATCCAATGCGCTTCTACGCCGACCTTCCTGGACACGGTGAGCGTGTCTTCGCCGGACTACAACCTCTCGGTGATAAAGGCTCCTGGACTCACGGAAGAGACCTTTACGGTGGATGCCGCTAGTGAGAAGACCGACCTCTTCCTCCGCCTCATCGCGAATGGTGATGGGACCTCCACATTGATGGCGCTCTGCAAGCCCTCCATTCCGGAGGCTCCTGCGGAGATGTCCGAGGCGGAGAAGACGGCCCTTGCCGAGTGCATTGTTAAGCAGTTCGTCGAGGTGATGTTTAAACATGGAATTGCTTCGCCCGTGAGTGCGGTGGCAGATTCCGCCAAACCTAACGCCAAGGTCGAGGGGGCGCTCCTCTTCGAGAATGTGGTCAAACCGACCACGAATGCGGAAGCGGACTTCGTGGCAGTGGTTTCCTACGACTTCGGGGTCGCGGATATCACAATCAAGGACCTGACGCTGGGTGAGGCAACTACGCCTTCTCGCTATGTGGTCCTCTCGGCTAAGGTTGAGAGCACGGCCACAACGGGCTTCACCAACCAAGCGGCCACCTTCGCCGAGGATGTCATCTTCACCGTGACGGTCGACGGCACAGCGCTGTCGGCAACCGCGATCTCTGCCGCTGAGCTTGGCCTGACAGAGGAGGCTAACAAAAAGTGGTTTGCCGTGCCGTTTGCGAAGGTCTTCCCGAAGGAGTCTCCAACGGGGACCAAGAACTTCCGCGTTAAGGTTAGCAAAGAAGTGAACTAACGCAAGTTGGTTTAGTGCAGTGCGCGGCCCGGGTGACCGGGCCGCGCGTTTTGTGTTTTGGGGGGAGGGCGTTAGGGGGCGGAGAAGGCGGCATTGAGGCCGCGGGCGATGGCCGCGGCGAGGCGTTGTTGTCCGGCGGCTTCGGCGAGGAGGGGGAAGTCTTGGGCGTTGGTGAGGAAGCCCATTTCGATGAGGATGGCTGGGGCGGGCGTATCGCGCAAGACCTTGAAGTGGGCGTGGCGCAGACCGCGATCGGCCGGCGCGGGGGGCTCCATTGAGAGGAGCGCTTGTTGGACGCAGAAGGCTAGGCGTGTGGCGGCGGGGAGGTGGGCTTGGCCGACCATTGGGGCGCGCGCCGGCGAGTTGGCGGCGGTTCCTTCGCAGCCGGGGGCGGGGAGGGTGTAGACTTCGATGCCTCGGGCGGCCGCGTTGGCGGCGGAGTTGACGTGGATGGAGACGAAGGCGTCGATGGCGTTGGTTGCGCCCATCTGCGCGCGCTCGTCGAGCGAACGCTGCGGGCCATCGGCCGAGCGGGTCATGAGGACGCGGTGGCCCTGGGCTTCGAGGAGGCGCTTGACCTCGAGGGCGACGGCGAGGGTGATGTTCTTTTCGTAGGTTTTGCCGACGCGGCAGCCGGTGTCGCTTGCGCCGTGGCCGGGGTCTAGGAGGAGGGTAGCGCGCGCGGGGGGAGGGGTCGGGCGGACGATGGCTTGGCGGATGAGGGCGGTATCCTTGGCGCCGAGGGTGTTCATGCCGGCGGGTTCATGGAGGTAATAGCGTGCGCCATCGAGCAGGGCGGTGCGTTTGCCGCGGTCGAAGGTGAAGGTGTGGCCGCCGCCGCGGAGGGTGACTTGCGTGTCGGTGAGGGTGCGTTCGGTGTTGGGGGGCAGACCGAGGGTCTGGGGCAGATTGTAGAAGGGCTGCCGGACGCAGCCGGAGAGGAGTGCGAGGAGGAGGACGAGTGGAAGGGAGAAGCGTCGACAGTCGACAGTCGACAGTCGACAGTACGCGGCAAGCCGCGACGGAGAGGCCGAAGGCCTTCTGTCATCTGTCATCTGTTCTCTGTCATCGCGAGCGTAGCGAGTGAATAAGCAAAAGCGCATGGGGTTGGCCTTAGAGGGTGTTGGGTTGGAGGGCGCGTACGCCGGTGACGCGGTTGAGGTGGGCGAGGGCGATGGCGAGGGCGTCGGCGGCATCGTTTTGGATGGGCGGGGGGAGGGAGAGGATGCGCGCGACCATGGCTTGGACCTGCTCTTTTTCGGCCGAGCCGATGCCGGTGACCGCGCGTTTGACCTCCGCGGGCGAGTATTCGTAGATTGGGATGTTCCGCTTGGCGCAGTTGGCCACTACCACGCCGCGGGCGTGGCAGAGGATCATAGCGGTGCGGGCGTTTCGGGCAAAGAAGACGCCTTCGAGGGCGGCTTCGGCGGGCTGGAACTCATCGAGGAGCCGGGCGACCTCTGTATCGAGGCGGGCGAGGGCAGCGGAGAGGGGGAGCTTGGCGGGGATGCGCACGGGGGCGTAATAGCGGGCCAGGCGGCGGCTGCCGAGGGCTTCGACGATGCCAATGCCGGTCGAGCGCAGGGAGGTGTCGAAGCCAATGGCCAGGCGGGGAAGCGGCGGAGTGGGGCTCATCGCACGCCTCCCCAAGCGGACCAGAAGCGCGTGACTTCGGGCGTTTCGAGGGCGGCTTGCTCGCTTTCGGAGAGGGCGGGGAAGAAGTCGAGCCCGGAGCGCGCTTCCAGGTCGCGAATTGAGCGGAAGCAGTAGCGCGGGCGCTTGGAGGCGGGGATTTCCTGGGGCATATAGGCGCCGATGGCGCGCAGGTGGCCGCGATGGATTGAAGCGATGACCATTGCAAAGCCGCTGGGGATACGCACGCGGCCGCGTTTGAGTTTGGGTTTGCGCGCGTCGGGCACGGTGCAGACGATGACCCAGACGGTGTCGCCAATTTCGGAGAGGTCGTCGGCAATGGTCTGCTCGAGGGCGCGCCAGGGGCCGCGGTTGAGGTCGGGCCGCTGCGGGGCGATATTCGTCATGAGGAAGGTCTGCTTTTGGGCGGCTTTTCCATAGCGCGTGGCGATGACGGAGTTGGGGGCCATGTGTCCGCGGTCGTATCCCGAGCCAGTGTAGGTCTCGGGGGAGGGCGAGCCGGGGACCTCCTTATCCTGTTCAAAGGGTGGGCGTGGCGGCGAGCCGGAGAGGAGCTTTTGGGCGGGCACGGCGTAGGCGGCCCAGACAGGATGGCCAAGCGTGGGCGAGTAGCCCACCCAATAGCCTTGGCGCTTGAGCAGGCGGATGTCGCGCGGGGCGAGGGTGGGGTCCTTGACCTGCGGCACGCCGAAGGGGAGGGGGCCCTTGCCGGGCGCCTTGTCATAGGGGATTTGTGCATCGCGGCCGGTGAGCCCCAGGCAATCGGTGAGGTCGGCCGTGATGCTGCCAATGGCCTCTAGCGTGGGCTCGAGGGCACCATAACCCGCGCGCACGGCAGTGGGTTGGTGGGCAAAGAGGTTGCCGAGCACGAGCACCGCGAGCGTGGCGGCCACGCCGAGCCAGCGCCACAACCGCCCGTTGCGTCCAGTGGCGGGTGCCTTGCGCGATTGTTTGGGTTTTCCCTTTTTGGGTTTGGCCCCGGCGGTGGCGCGTTGGGCCAAGGCCTTGGCGGCGCCTTCGAGGTTAGCGCTCATTGCTGGCTCCCCGTGCCAAGGCCATCTCGGCCACCTGGCAGCAGTGCTCAATGGTCTCGCGCGCCTGCGGCAGGATTTGGATAAGGTAGTCACGCCGTTGGGCCACCTCACCGCGCGCCTGGGCCAGACGGTAACTTTCGCGGAAGTGGAGCCCGCCATTGCACCAGGCGAGTTGGATGAAGACGAAGTCAGCGAAAGAACAGATGTCGGCATAATCGATGGTTGCGCCAGTTTCGATGGCCTCAACGATTTTTGGGGAGGGCGCGGCGGTGAAGGGGAGGCCCCAGTAGACCTCGGGGTGGGAGGGGAGATAGTTGGTGGCGATGGCTTCGTCGAGGACGGTGAAGATGTCGAGTTTATCGGCATCGCGCACCAGGTGGGCGAGGGCGGCTTCGTCGGGCGAGAGACTTGGCGGCAGGTCGCGCAAGTTATGGAACTCGATGGCGCGGAGGATGAGGTTGCGCTCGCTCGCCTCGCGGTCATCCAGCCAACCCAGGCGCAGGACCTCGCCGCAGCTGAGGAGGGCGTGGTTCACGCTGATGCGGTCGCTGAAGGTGTGATACTGCATAAACTGGCGGAAGCGCCCCAGATCGTGCAACCAAGCGGCGGTCTCGCCGGCTGCGCGCAGGGCGGCCGGGAACTCGGGCGAAGCCATAATGGTGCGTGCATTCTCCACTACGCGCCGGGTATGCGCCAGCTTCAGGTCGTTCATATCCTCGTGCGGGAAGGTCTGGTAGTAGGCCAAAAAGGCCTCGGCAATCTCTTCGTTCTTCATACCCGGCAGTATATCATATCCGCCCGTGGGGCGGGCGGGATGGGAGAGATGACGGATGACGGATGACAGAGGGCTCGCTACGCTCGCGTGAAGGCCGAGCAGGGCTGGGCCGGATAATCCGGAGATTCCGGATCATCCGGAGATTCCGGAGATTCCGGAGGCGGCCCGTAGGAAAGGAACTGCGGCGCGGATTATCACGCGGCGCGGAGAGAACTAACTGCTCGGCGGAGCGCAACTAATAAGACCCCGTCTTATTGGTAATAAGGCCCCGTCTTATTGGCAACAAGACCCCGTCTTATTGGCAACAAGGCGGGGCCTACTGATTTTGACGACCTTGCTATCGGTCACTTCGCCAGATGGGCTTAACCGACTGGTGATTGCGCGCTCGGGCAATACGCTTTACTACTCGGTCTTTCGCGGTGAGCAGGTGGTGCTCTTGCCGCAGGAGATTGCCCTGGACGTGGTTGGCGTGGGCGCGGTTGAGCCCGGGGAGGTGGAGCCCTTTCGGCGGCAGTTGGGCGGGGCGGTGCCGTTGGGGACGAAGCGCTCGGTGATTGATTTGGAGGCGGTGGGCGCGCGGGTGGCGTTGGGCAATGGGCTCGCGTTGGAGGCCGTGGCTACCAATTGGGGGGTGGCCTTTCGATGGTTGAGCGCCTTGGTGGGGGAGGTGGAGGTGCGCAGCGAGCGGTTTGGTCTGCAGCCGCGCCCGGGGGCCGAGCTCTTTTATGGCTATGGCAATGGCGCGTGGGAGGGCGATCCCTTCCAGCAGAGTTGGGAGAGCCCGCATCAGCGCTCGGAGATGCAGGGGATTGAGTCCGGGCGGCTGATTTATCTGCCGGTGACGTTGGTGCAGCCGGGGTGTGCCTTGGCGGTGACCGAGGCGGAGCTGCGCGACTATCCGGGACTGAACTTGCGGCGGGCGGATGCGGCGGCCGGGGCGTTGGAGGCGATGCAGGCGCGTTGGCCGCTGGCGCAGGATGGCTCCTCGCGGCGCTATTCGCGCGTGACGCAGCGGGCCGACTATCTGGTGCGCACGGCCGGTACGCGGGCCTTCCCGTGGCGCGTGGTGATGATGGCGGGCGACCTGGGCGAACTCTATGCCAACGACCTGGTCCTCGCGCTCTCCGAGCCGGCGGCGGGCGACTTCGCGTGGGTTCGCCCCGGGCAGGTGGCCTGGGATTGGTGGAACCATTGGGGTCTGGAGGGCACGCCCTTCCCGGCCGGGGTCAACACCGAGACCTACTGCGCCTACATCGACTTTGCGGCGGACTTCGGCGTGGAGTATGTCATCCTCGACGAGGGCTGGGCGCAGGATCTCGACGTCACGAAGATTGTTCCGGAGATTGACCTCCCGGCCATTCTTGCGCATGTCAAAACGCGGGGCGTGGGGATTATCCTTTGGAGCTCTTGGCAGCAGCTTATCGGGCGGCAGGAGGAGATCTTTGCGCACTACGCCAAGCTCGGCGTCTGCGGCTTTAAGATTGACTTCTTCGACCGCGATGATGCCGAGATCGCCCGCTTTCTCTACCACACCGCCGCCGTCGCTGCGCGCCTCCATCTCGTGCTCGATTACCACGGCATCCACAAGCCTACCGGCCTCGCGCGCACCTTCCCAAATGTCCTTTCCTATGAGGGCGTTTTTGGTCTGGAGCAGGTGAAGTGGACCGGGCCGGAGATGGACTTTGTCACCAACGATCTGCGTATCGCCTTCACTCGTCTGCTTGCCGGCTCCGCCGACTACACTCCCGGCGCCATGCGTAATGCCCCCCGCGCTACCTACCGCGCCGATTATCATCGCCCGATGAGTATGGGCACCCGCTGCCGCCAAGCGGCCCTCTTCTTGGTCTATGATTCGGCTATCCGGATGCTTTGCGATGCGCCCTCCGCCTATCGTCGCGAGCCTGACTTCACCCGTCTGCTTGCCGCCTGCCCGACCACTTTCGATGAGACCCGCGCGGTGGTTCCCGAGGATCCCGATCGCGGACTTTTGGTCTTCCGCCGCCGGGGGCGCGAGGTGTGGGTCGCCGGCCTCGCCGGCGCACAGGGCGCCCGCTTCACCTTCTCCCCGCCTTGGCTCGAGGCTGGCTCCGACTATCTGCTTACCCTCGCCGCCGATGCCCCAACTTCCGACGCCGTGGCCACCGATTACACCTTCTCTTCTCGCCCTTTCCATCCCTCCGAAGCCCTCACCCTTCCCTGCGCTCCCGGCGGCGGCTTTCTACTGCGCTTGGCGCCGGCGGGGGACGGGGGCGACGGGGGCTGTTGACATAGCTCCTGCGGACTTCTCGCCCCCTCACCCCTAGGCAGGGCTGCTCGCCCTGCACCTCGCGCGGGGGGCTGCTCGCCCCCGCACCCCTCGGGAGCGCAGGGCGCTCCACCCCGTCGCGAGCACCCTACGGGCACTCGCTTGTGGGTCCGCGGACACGCCGAGCACGCGCAGCAGGGATGCGCTCGCGCGCCTCCCTGCCAAGGCCGTTGGGGGGCCACCCCCAAACCCCCGCGTTCGCCCAGCACCCTGCGGGCACTCGCTTGTAGGCCCGCAGGCACGCCGAGCAGGGATGCGCGCGCGCGGGGCTTGTGATAGAATGTGGGCGTTTTTGTTCCAATTCGGAGAGATGACGATGAAGTTTGAGACCAAGTGCGTTCAGGCCGGCTGGGAGCCGAAGAATGGCGAGCCGCGTGTGATGCCGATCTATCAGAGCACTACCTTTAAGTTTGATTCCTCGCAGCATGTGGCGGACCTCTTTGACCTGAAGGTGGGGGGTCACTTCTATACGCGCTTGAGCAATCCCACGCTCGATGCGGTGGAGCAGCGCATTGCGGCGTTGGAGGGTGGGGTGGGGGCGATGCTCACCAGTGCTGGTCAGGCCGCCAGCACGATGGCCATCCTCAACCTGGCGCATAGCGGCGACCATGTGGTCTCCTGCTCGGCGATTTATGGCGGCACGGTGAACCTCTTTGGCGTCACCTTGCAGAAGCTGGGGATTGACTTCACTTGGGTTTCGCCCGATGCGACCGACGAGGAGATCGCCGCAGCCATCCGCCCGAATACCAAGGCGGTCTTTGGCGAGACGCTGGCGAACCCGGCGCTAGCGGTGTTGGACATCGAGCGCTGGGCGAAGGTGGCTCACGCCCACGGTTTGCCGCTGATTCTCGACAACACCTTCCCCACGCCCTACCTCTGCCGTCCCTTTGAGTTCGGGGCCGACATTGTGGTCCACGCCACCACCAAGTACCTCGATGGCCACGCGATGAGTCTGGGCGGGGTGATTGTCGATAGCGGTAACTTCGACTGGGCGGCTTCGGGGCGCTTCCCGGAGTTTACTGAGCCCGACGCCTCCTATCACGGCCTCATCTACACCCAGGCCTTCGGCAAGGCCGCCTATATTGTTAAGGCGCGCGCCCAGTTGATGCGCGACCTGGGCGCCCAGGCTGCCCCGATGAATGCCTTCCTCCTGGGAATGGGCATTGAGACCCTCCCCCTGCGCATGGAGCGCCACAGCGCCAACGCCCAGACCGTGGCCGAGTGGTTGGCCAATAATCCCAAGGTCGACTGGGTGCGCTATCCCGGTCTGCCGGGCGACAAGTATCATGCGCTGGCCAAGAAGTATCTGCCGCAGGGTTGCTCGGGCGTCATCTCCTTTGGCGTCAAGGGCACGCGCGAGGATGCGATGCGCCTGATGGACGCGCTCAAGATGATCAAGATCGTGGTCCATGTGGCCGACGCGCGCACCTGCGTGCTCCATCCCGCGAGCATGACCCACCGCCAGTTGACCGATGAGCAGCTGGTCAAGGCCGGCATTTCGCCGACGATGGTCCGCCTCTCGGTAGGCATTGAGCATGTCGATGACATCCTCGCCGACCTCGCCCAAGCCTTTGAGCAGGTGAAGTGAACGGTGAAGGCCGCGCGAAGCGAAGGCGCTATGCCAAAACGGTGCTCGCTGCGCTCGCGGATGAGAGATGACGGAGGCCAGATGACAGAAAGCCCAATGTTTGCCCGGCGCGGAAGGCGGTTGACGCCGATTGCTTATCGCCTATCCCTCATTGCGGCCATCGCTGCAATGATGCTGGCAGGTTGCACGGGGCCCACGTTGCGGGCGCTGAATCCGCGCGAGGCGAAGATTGATGTCTATCCCACGGGCGAAGTGCGCGTCTATGGCGAGCCGATTGCCCTGCGTGAGCTGGAGGGGGTGGTTCGTAGTTCCTCCACTCGGCCGCAGGATACCATCCTCGTTCGCCTGCATGGCGATCCTGAGAGCGCTGAATTGACCCAGATGCGCCGCTTGATCACCGATCAGATGATTCGCGCGAACCACTATAAGTTCACCTTCTTCTCCACGCCCCTGGCTACGGTGCAGACCTACGACCCGGTCACCAAGCGCACGGAGACCTTCGCCGAGGATGTTGACCTGGGTGAGTCGAGCACCGAGCGCGCCGTGGCTGATGCCCAACGCCTGATTGACGAGACGGCTGCCTATCGCGAGGGGACCTATGTCTCCCCGGTTGTGCAGGCTAAGCCGGTGGCCATCTCTGTGGGCGAGAAGCCCGAGGAGCTGAAGGTTGGCGGTGAACTGCTCGAGGAGGCCAAGGCCGCAGCTGCCGCGAAGGCCGCCGCAACAAAGTCGGCCCAACCTTCGCAGGCCGACCTGCGCGAGCAGTGGAAGCGTCAGCAGCGCCGCACAGGCGGCGCGGGGCGTTAACCCCTAGCGAGGTTGCGATGTCTGCCCCCTTGCTTCCCTGTTGTGATTCGCGCCGGGTGACGCCGGGTTGCGCCTTCTTTGCCATTCCCGGCACGCACGAGGACGGCCAGAAGTATATTGCCCAGGCGCGGGCCAAGGGGGCGGCGGTGATTATCGGCGCTTGCCCGGGATGCGACCGCGTGGTGGATAATCCGCGCGAAGCCTTTGCCGAGGCCTGCGCCGACTTCTGCGCTCGCCCCTCCGAGCAGCTCCTCCTCTGCGGCATTACCGGCACCAATGGCAAGACCACCACGGCCTGGCTTCTGCGCGATATGCTCGCCCAGGGCGGACTACTCCCGGGGTTGCTCACCACGGTGGCCACCCAGTGGCCCGGCCATGATGCGCCGGCAGATCGCACCACGCCCGATGCGTTCACCCTCCAGCAGCTCCTCGCGCAGATGGTTCAGGCGCATTGCCGCGCGGCGGTGATGGAGGTTTCCAGTCACGCCATCGACCAAGCGCGGATTGGCTCGACCCGTTTTGCCCTCACTGCCTTTACCAACCTCACGCAGGATCACCTGGACTACCATCACACGATGGAGGCCTACTTTGCCGTCAAGGCGCGGTTCTTCCTCGAGCACCTGGAGGCGCCGGCCGTTATCAACGCCGATGACCCCTATGGCGCGCGGCTGATTGCGTTGTTGCGCGAGCGCGGTCACCGCGCGCTCTATCCCTATTCGCCGGCAGCTGTAGCCCAACGCGCCCGCTTCTCTGCCGAGGGGATCGAGGCCGAGTTTACCCTAGGCGGCCGGCATCTCGCCTTCCACACTGCCCTCTGCGGACGCTACAATCTCGCCAATCTCCTCTGCGCGGCCACGGCAGCCCATGCCTTGGGCGTTTGCCCCGAGGCAATTTTGGTGGCAATGAGCGCGGCAAAGCCCCGTTGGGGGCGTCTGGAGCCGGCCGCCCCGCGCGTCTTTGTGGACTACGCCCACACCGATGACGCCTTGGCGAACGTCCTCTCGACCCTGCGCGAGATGACTCCCGGGCGCCTGCTCTGTCTCTTTGGCTGTGGGGGCGATCGCGACCGCACCAAACGCCCGAAGATGGCTGCTGCGGTCGACCGCCTGGCCGATGTGCCGATTGTCACCTCCGATAATCCGCGCACCGAGGATCCCTTGGCGATTATCGCCGATATTCTCCCCGGCTTCACGCGCCATACGCCCTTGGTGGTGCCCGACCGCCGCGAGGCCATCGCCCGCGCCCTTGCGCTGATGGGGCCCGAGGATACGCTTTTGATTGCAGGCAAGGGCCACGAAACCTACCAGGAAATCAAGGGCGTGCGCTATCCCTTCTGCGATGCCGATGAGGTGCGCCACGCGCGAGGAAACCACAGAGAGGCGCAAAGAGAATAAAGAAGCACAGCGCACGCCGAAGGATGCCACGTGTTTTTATCAACCACAAAGAACACAAAGAAGCACAAAGGAAGGCACGCCGAGCACGCCGAAATAGGCCATGTGTTTTTATCAACCACAAAGAAACACAAAGAAACGCACGCCGAAATACACGCAGGCTTTAACCACAAAGGAACACAAAGAAACACAAAGGGAAAGGTGCCCCCTGCCCCCCATTGGCGGGCCGCCTCCGGGATCTCCGGATAATCCGGATGATCCGGAATCTCCGGATGATCCGGCCTAGCGCGCCTCGGCCTTCACGCGAGCGATAGCGAGCACCTTGCACCAGGCCACCCGAGCCGGGCGAGTTTTGACAGAAATGGGGGAAAGGCGCTATACTGTGCGCACTTTACTCATCCCACAGTTAAGGAGTTGTAAGATGGCAGTTCGGCACGTTTTGGTTGTCAACGCGGGTAGCAGTTCGTTGAAGTTTATGCTCTTTGATATGGCCAACGAGCAGATGTTGGCGAAGGGGCAGGTTGAGCGTATTGGGATTGGAAACTCGCTCTTTTCGTATACGAATGCGGCCTTTTCGGAGAAGCAGTCGCCCTGCGAGGCGCCGGACCACACGGCGGCGGTGCAGTTGGTCTGCAATGCGTTGATTGACCCGGCGAAGGGGGCTTGCCTGAAGAGCCTGGATGAGATTGATGCGGTGGGTCACCGCGTGGTGCACGGCGGCGAGCGTTTCTCGGGCTCGGTGATTGTGACGCCGGAGGTGGTGGATGCGTTGACGGCGATGATTCCGCTGGCGCCGCTGCACAATCCGGCCGGGTTGCAGGGGATTGCCGGGTGCGAGAAGGTGTTGGCCAATGCCAAGCATGTGGCGGTCTTTGATACGGCCTTCCATCAGACGATGCCTGAAGAGAGCTATCTCTACGGTCTGCCCAAGGAGCTGCACGAGAAGTTGGGCGTGCGTAAGTATGGCTTCCACGGCACGAGCCACAAGTTTGTGACGCAGCGCGCGGCAGAGGTGTTGGGCAAGCCGTTGGATGAGGTGAACCTAGTGACTTGCCACCTGGGGAACGGCTCGTCGATTACGGCGGTGAAGGGGGGCAAGTGCTGGGATACATCGATGGGGATGACGCCGTTGGCTGGCGTGATGATGGGGACGCGCTCGGGCGATATTGACCCGGCGGTGGTGCTCTATTTGCTGAAGAATGGCTACACGGCCGAGCAGGTGGATGCGCTGATGAACAAGCAGGGCGGCGTGTTGGCCCTGGGCGGTACGGGGTCGAGCGATATGCGCGATCTGTGCTCGGCGATTGTCGATGGCTCGGAGGCGGCGAAGACCGCGATGGCGCGCTTGGTGCACTCGTATGCGATGTATGTGGGCGGCTATGTGGCCCTGCTTGGCCATGTGGATGCCATCATCCTCACCGGCGGCATCGGTGAGAACTCTTGGGAGACGCGCGAAGCGTTCCTCAAGGCGATCTCTGGTCTGGGCATCACCTTTGATGCCGAGCTCAACCGCAAGGTTCGCGGGGTGGAGGCCACGCTCTCGTTGGCCGATTCCAAGATTCCGGTCATCGTTCTGCCTACGAATGAAGAGCTGATGATCGCGCGCGAAACCTTCGCGCTCTTGGCCTAATCTCGGCACGCCTGGAGGCGGGCGTGGCGCGCGCCCGGGAGGCAAACACCTCCTGGCGGCGCGTTTGCCTTCCGCCCCCTGGCGGAGGGATTTATGCGGATCCTCTTCGACCTACGCACCTTTGACAAATTGCCGCGGACGGTCAGGCTCTACCTGGCTGCCGTGGTGGATAGTTTTCTGCCGGCGATGGCGCCGGGGGACGAGGTGACGGTGCTGATGGCGAAGGGGGGGCGGCGGCCCTTCCAGCAAATTGAACAGCAGTCAGTGGTCTATCTGGAGACCGAGCATTCGGCGCGGAGCGCGGCTGGGGCGTGGGAGCTCTTGGGGGTGGTGGCGCAGCGGGGGGTGGAGGTTTATTGTTCGGCCGATCCGCTGATGCGGCCGCCGGCGCCGGTGAAGGGGCGCGCGGTGAAGGTGATCTTTGCGGTGGAGGAGTTGCAGCACTTTTTGGGGGCGCGGCGCTTTTCGTGGGGCGAGCGGTTGCGGTGGCACTTTGTGGCGCGTCCGCGGCTGTTGGCAGCCGATGCGCTCATCTGCCCGAGCCACGCGCTGGCGGTTCGGTTGATTGCCAATGCGGGGTGGGGGGCTCGGCGGCGGACGCGGGTGATTGTCAATGGGGTGCATCCCATCTTCCGGCGGTATCGCGAGGAGGAGGTGCTGGCGGTGCGGCGGCGGTGGTTGGTGCCGCGGCGGTATGTGCTGATGGTGGAGACGGCGGGGACGGCAGATTGTCTAGAGGTGCCGTTGCGGGCGTTGGCGCAGAATGAAGAGGTCTCCTCGGTCACTTGCATTGTGGTGGGGCGCAAGGAGTTGCCGGCGGCGTTGCGAGAGGTGGTGCGCGCGTGCCACCTGGAGGGCATGGTGCGCTTTTTGCCGATTGACGAGGTGCCGGCGGTGGATTTGGCTGCGTTGATGAGCGGGGCGGTGGCGCTCTTTGAGCCGGTGCGCGAGACGGACTTCCGTCCAACGATTGCGCAGGCGCTGGTGTGTGGTGCGCCGGTGATTTGTGCGGCGGGGGCCTCGAACAAGGAACTCTTTGGGAATGCTGTGCTGCGCGTGCACCCCACCGATCCGGCGGAGTGGGCGAAGGCCTTTTCGGCGGTCACGCTCTCGACGGCACTCTGTGAGCGGTTGGCTCGGCGGGCACAGGCGCAGATGGCCGAGCGGACCTGGACGGCCACGGCCAAGGCGCTCTTTGCCGTGGGGCGGGAGTTGTGCGCGGCGGAGGCACAGGCGTGACCGAAGGCGAGCGGCGCTTCCACGAGCACTTTATGCGCCTAGCGATGCGCGAGGCGGAGGCCTCGGCGGTTGCCGGCGAGGTGCCGTGCGGGTGCGTGATTGTGCAGTTGCCGGAGGGGTGTTTGGAGCCGGGGGTGGCCAAGCCGCGGCCGATTGAGGATATTTTGGCCGCGCGCGTCATTGCTCGGGGGCACAACCAGACCGAGCAATTGCGCGACCCAACGGCCCACGCCGAGATGATTGCGATTACGGCTGCGGCCGAGGCGGTGGGCGATTGGCGGCTGGGGCGCGTGGCGGTCTACGTCACCAAAGAGCCGTGCCCGATGTGCGCGGGGGCGTTGGTGTGGGCGCGTCCGGCGATGGTGGTGTGGGGGCTGAACGATTTGGAGCGCGGAGGAGAGGGCGCTTTTGGTATACTCTCCAGCGACCGGCTTAACCACCGCCCCAGGTTGCTCCCTGGCATCCTAGAGGAGGCGTGCCGGGCGCAGTTTACGGACTTTTTCAGCGAACGCAGGAAGGAAAACCGCCGATGAAACGAATGACTTGGATGCTCTGTGCGTGGATTTGCGCGTGGGCCGTGGCCGCCCGCGCCGAGCGGTTGCCTGGGCCGGACTATCGTGAGGGGCCCGACCCCGATGCGTCGCCCTATGCCCAGCCGGGCGGGACGTTGAACTACGCCGGGCACAATCCGCCCAAGAGTCTCAATGCCTACTTGGATAACAACACCTTCTCGATGATGATCTTCGGGATGCTCTATCCCACGATGTTGGCGATCGACAGCCGCACGGGCGACTACGGGCCGAGCCTGGCCGATTGGTGGGAGATTAGCGACGACAAGCTCTCCTACACCTTCCACATCGACCCGCGCGCGAAGTGGAGCGATGGCTCGCCGGTTACCGCGCACGATGTTAAGGCCACCTTTGATGCCGTGATGGCCCCCAAGAGCCTCTCGGGCCAGTATAAGGTCCTCTTTGCCGCGTTGGAGAGCCCCGAGGTGATCGACGCGCAGACCATTCGCTTTCCCTGCAAGGAGGTCCATTGGCGCAACCTCAATTGCCTGGGCGGCTCGCTCAACATTATGCCCAAGAAGTTGTTGGACGCCGCCAAGGAGAAGTGCCGCCGCGAAGGGAAGGATGAGGCGCTCTACTTCAACGAAATCAACTTCGACCTGCCGATTGTCGGCGGTCCGTATGTCATCGCCGAGCACAAGGAAGGCCTGAGCATTACGCTCAAGCGGCGGCCGGATTGGTGGTGCTTCTCCACCCCGGGTGGGCGCGGCGTTTATAACTTCGACCAGATTAAGATCCGCTTCTTTATGGACCAGAACAACGCCTACGAGGCCTTCAAGAAGGGCGATGTGGATGTCTTTGCGGTCTATTCCGCGCGGGTTTGGAACACCGAGAGCGTGGGCGAGCGTTTTGAGAAGAACTGGGTGGTCAAGCAGAATGTGCACAACCACGAGCCGATTGGCTTTCAGGGGCTAGTGATGAATATGCGCCGCGCGCCCTACGATGACCTGCGTGTGCGCAAGGCCCTGACCCACCTCTTCGACCGCCGCCGAATGGTGCGCGACTTGATGTACAACGCCTACTTTATGATCCGCTCCTACTGCTCGGATCTCTACGACGCCAGCCACCCCTGCGAGACCCCGCTCTTTGAGTACGACCCCGATGAGGCGATGAAACTCTTCACCGAAGCCGGCTTCCAGATCAACCCGCAGACCGGCAAGCTCGAGCGCGACGGTCAGCCCTTCGTGGTGCGCATCCTCACCCGCTCGGCCAACGATGCCACCTATCTGGCGCTCTACAAGGAGTCGCTCGACCGCCTGGGCATTGGGCTGGAGATCACGCAGAAGGACTTTGCCACCTGGATGCGCGAGGTGGGCAATTACAACTTCGACATCACCGTCTCGGCCTTCTCCGGCTCGCTCTTCCGCGACCCCGAGGCGATGTGGAGTTCGCGCTATGTCGATGAGCCCAACGGCGTCAACCACTCGGGCTTTAAGAATGCCAAGGTCGACGCGCTCATCGAGGCGCAGAAGACCGAGTTTTCCGCCGCCAAGCGCAACGAGATTATGCGCGAAATTGACCAGGAGATCACCCACACCGTGCCCTACATTCTCTCTTGGAACACCGACTCCACCCGCCTGCTCTACTGGAACAAGTTCGGCACCCCCAACTCCATCCTCGGCAAGTATGGCGATGAGCTCTCCGTGCCGACCTATTGGTGGTTTGATGCCGACTCCGCCCGCGAACTCGAGCAGGCGATGCAGGAGAAGCTTCCCCTCCCTGGCCGCACCCTTGAGGTCTACTACGACGAGGTCACCGAGCCCGCCCACACCCCCGGCGATGGCTGCCAGAGCCACTAGTCCCCGCGAAAGAAAGCCCCATGTCAGCGCCTGATTTGCCGGATTTCCCCTTGGATAAGCAGCCCTCGCTCTTCGATACGCCGCCAGACGATCCTGAACCCGAAACCTCCGGCACGCCGTCTGAGGCCGAGGCTGTAGCCGCACCCAAGTCCGTCCCCTTGGCCGATGTCGCCGTCACGGCGCGCGGTCCCTTCGGGCGGCTGATGAACGAAAACTTCCTGCAGTTCGCCTCCTATTCCATCTGCGACCGCGCCCTGCCGACGGTGGAGGACGGCCTCAAGCCTGTCCAGCGCCGCATTCTCCACGCGATGTGGGAGAAGGATGACGGGCGCTTCTCCAAGGTGGCCGGCGTGGTCGGCAACGCGATGCACTATCACCCGCACGGTGATGCGGCCATCAAGGATGCCATTGTCACGTTGGCCAACAAGCGCTACCTCATCCAGGGTCAGGGAAACTTCGGCAATATTCTCACCGGCGACGAGGCCGCTGCCGCCCGTTACATCGAGTGCCGCCTGACCAAACTTGCGCGCGACCTGCTCTTCTCGCCGAAGGTGACCGAGTATGTCCCCAGCTACGATGGGCGCAACCAAGAGCCCGTCCTCCTGCCGGCCAAGGTGCCGCTCTCGCTGATGCTCGGCATTGACGGCATTGCCGTGGGGCTTTCAACCTCAATCCTGCCGCACAACTTCATCGAGCTCTTGGAGGCGGAGATTGCTATCCTCCAGCGCAAGCCGTGCCCCACGCTGGTGCCCGACTTCATCACCGGCGGCCTGATGGACGCCTCGGAGTACGACGACGGCCGCGGCAGCATCCGCGTCCGCGCCCAGATTGAAGAGCGCAAGGGCGAGCGCAACAAGCTCTTCATCACCTCCGTGCCCTATGGCGTGACCACCGACCGTTTGGCCGAGTCCGTTGAAAAGGCCATCAAGACCAAGAAGCTCCCCATCCGCCACATCGATAACTTCACTGCCGAGAAGGTGGAGATCGAGCTCACCCTCTCCCCGGGCTCCGATGCCGAGAAGGTGCGCGAAGCGCTCTACGCCTTCACCGAGTGCGAGCGGAAGATCTCCAGCCGCATCGTGGTGCTGAGCGCCAATCGCCCCTGCGAGATGACCGTCTCCGAGCTCCTCGCCCGCCACGCCGAGCTCTTGCAGGACATCTTCCGCCGCGAGTTCCAGGTCCGCCTCGGCGAGATCGATGCGCTCATCGTCCGTAAGACCCTTGAAGCCATCTTCATCGAAAAGCGCATCTACAAGCGCATTGAAGAGGTCAAGACCGCCGAGGCCGTGGCCTCCGAGATCCGCCTGGGCTTTGAGCCCTACCGTAAGCTTCTCCAGCACGACCTCACCGACGAGGAGATCGAGCTCCTGCTCAAGATTCCCATCCGCCGCATCTCCCTCTACGACATCAACAAGCACCTCGAGGAGATGAACGCCCTGCGCGCCGAGTATGCGCAGATCACCGACGACCTTGCCCACCTCGCTCGCTACGCCGTCAAGTTCCTCAAGGGCGTCATCAAGGAGTACGCCAAGGTTTACCCGCGCCTCACCGTCGTCTCCGATGGCTTCCATACCATCGACGAACGCGAACTCACCGCCACCGAGCTGACCATCCGCCTCTCTGACGATCGCTACATCGGCTACGACATCCGCCAGGGCCAAGTCCTCTTCCCCTGTTCGAGCCGCGACAAGCTCTACATCCTGTGGAGCGATGGCCGCTACAAGTTCCTCCCGCCCCCCGATAAACTCTTGGCCGATGCCGTCTACGAGCCCGGCCGCGATTGGCTCGACGCCCTCAAGCCGCGCGCCCCCGTCGCCTACTTCGATGCCGGTATCTATAATCGCGACGACGTCTTCACCTGCGTCTACTACGAACCGCTCTACGGCTTCACCTACATCAAGCGCTTCACCTGGGGCGGGATGATTATGAACAAGGAGTACACCCTCGTCCCCGAGGGCGCCACCATCATCCTCTTCTGCAAGGGCACGCCCGAGGCTATCTACGTCAAGTTCAAGTATATGAAGGGCCAACGCATCACCCAGCAGGTCTTCGACCCCGCCGAAGCGCGTATCTCCTCGGCCTCCGCCAAGGGCATTCAAATGACCCCCAAGGCCATCGAGCGCATCGACACCAAGAAGGCCCAGTGGTGGGTCGAGGCCGAAGGGACCACCAAGGGCGCGCTCTTCCAGTAGGCTCGCGGTGCGAGCAGTCGACAGTGAATAGTCGACAGTCGACAGGTGCTCGCTTCGCTCGCAAATGACAGAGGACCGATGATTAAGAACGCCAGCCTTGTCCGTTGCGGCACGCGCCCTGTCGACTGCCGGCTGTCGATTGTCGACTCTTCTTCTCGTCGCGGCCAGGCCATTGCCGAGCTTACCATCTGCCTCGTCACCCTCGTGGTGCTCATCCTCGGCGTTACCCTCCTTGCGCGCCTCTCCCTCAAGCGCCTCTACCTTCGGCGCGAGGTGCGCCTTGAAGCTGGCACCGCAGCCCTCGGCCGCTCCACCGCCGGCTGGGTCGACGAGGTGCGCCTCCCCGAAAACCGCGCAAACGCCTTCCACCAGCTCAACGCCTACGCCCACCTCGAGCGCTTCGCCCCCGCCCTCCCTTCGCGCCTGCCCACCAGCCTCTACACCCTCGCCGCGCGCGACCTTCCCGAAGCCGAGCTCGGCCTTGAAACCTCCCGCCGCGAGGAGCGCATCCCCCTCGATCCGGACATCTCCACCTTCCTCTACTCCAAGGGCACCCTCCTCCTGCGCGAGGAAGTCACCTTCCCGGCCCTCTCCCATCTCACCCCTTAATCCCTCGCAGCTAACGGCTAACGAAACAGGGCACGCGCGCACGCGCGCGCGCTTTTTGGTATAGTACGAACGTTTTTACGTATCGATGGTTCCAGAAAGGTTCATCATGTCAGAAGAGAACGAGAAGCCGCAGCAGAATGGTGAGTACAATGCCAGTTCCATTGAGGTGTTGGAGGGGTTGGAGGCGGTGCGTGTGCGGCCGGCGATGTATATTGGCGACACCACCGAGCGCGGCTATCATCACTTGGTTTACGAAGTGGTCGACAACTCGATTGACGAGGCGTTGGCCGGGTATTGCCATCACATCGAGGTAACGATCAACTCCGATGGGTCGCTGACGGTGGAAGATGATGGGCGTGGGATTCCGGTGGCCGAGCACGAGAAGATGCACAAGTCGGCGCTGGAGGTGGTGATGACGGTGCTGCATGCCGGCGGCAAGTTCGGCGGCAGCGGGTATAAGGTCTCGGGCGGTCTGCACGGGGTGGGTGTGAGCTGCGTGAATGCGCTCTCCGAGTGGATGGAGGTGCAGGTCAAGCGCGATGGGCACATCTACCGTCAGCGCTACGAGCGCGGAAAGCCGTGCGCGCCGGTCACGCAGGTGGGCGACACGCAGGCCACGGGCACCTCGGTCACCTTTATGCCCGATCCGCAAATCTTCCAGCACCGTGACGGCTTTAAGTGGGAGATTCTTTCGCACCGCTTGCGCGAGCTTGCCTTCCTCAATGGTGGCGTGAAGATTACCCTCACCGATAACCACTCCGAGGTCAAGCACCAGGAGACCTTCCACTACGAGGGCGGCATTCGCGAGTATGTGGCCTACATCAACAAGAGCAAGACGCCCCTGCACGAGGTGATCTACATCTCTGGCACCGGCAGCAACGCCTATGGCGAAATCGCCGTTGAGGTGGCCATGCAGTATACCGACGTCTACTCGACGATCGAGAGCTCCTACTGCAACAACATCAACACCATCGAGGGCGGCACCCACCTGACCGGCTTCCGCACCGCCCTCACCGCCACCATCAATAAGTACATTGCCGAAAACAAGCTCGGCAAGAAGGCCGACTCCGTCCTCACCGGCGATGATATTCGCGAGGGCCTGACCGCCGTCATCTCCGTCAAAATCCCCCAGCCGCAGTTCGAGGGGCAGACGAAGACCAAGCTCGGCTCGGACGTCGCCGGGCTCGTGCAGTCGATTGTCTCGGCCAAGCTTGCCGACTTCTTTGGCGAGAACCCGACCGTGGCCCGCGCCATCATCGCCAAGGCGGTCCTGGCCAGCCAGGCGCGCGAAGCCGCCCGTAAGGCCCGCGAGAGCACGCGCAACAAGGGCGGCCTCGAGCGCGGCTTCCTCACCGGCAAGCTCGCTGATTGCTCCAGCCGTAATCCGGCCGAGACCGAACTCTTCCTCGTCGAGGGCGATTCGGCCGGCGGCTCGGCCAAGGACGGGCGCGACCGCCGTACTCAGGCGATCTTGCCCCTGCGCGGCAAGGTGCTCAACGTGGAGAAGGCCCGCATCGATAAGATGCTCGATAACAACGAAATCCGCTCGCTCATCGCCTCCATCGGTGGTGGCTTTGGGGCTGACGACTTTGACCTCTCCAAGGTGCACTACCACAAGATTATCATCATGACGGATGCTGACGTGGACGGCGCGCACATCCGCACCCTCCTGTTGACATTCTTCTTCCGCCAGATGCCCAAGCTCATCGAAGCTGGCTTCGTCTACCTCGCCCAGCCGCCGCTCTACCAAATCAAGCGCGGCAAGAAGTCCGAGTACGTGGCCAACGACGAAGCCCTCGAGCGCCGCCTTCTCCTCGGCAGCGAGAGTCTGCGCTTCCTGCGCGCCGACGGCACGGAGATCTACCAGGAGCAGTTCACCAAGTTCCTCGATGTGGCCCTGGAGATTGAGTCGACCCTCAAGTGCATGCGCCTGCGCGGGGTCAATACCGCCGAGTACGCCAAGACCTATCGCCCCGAGGATGGCTCCTTCGCCCGTTATATGGCCGTCATCGGTTCGGGCGACGAGGCCAAGTTCCTCTATCCGCGTGATGATGCCGAGCTGGAGGCCGCGCGCCAGCAGGCCGAAGCCGCCCTCGGCGAGCCCATCGACCTCTCGCTCTACCGCGTCTCGGAATACGCCCCCAAGCAACTGCACGCCTTCCAGTGGATGGAGGTCTTCCGCGCTCAGCGTTTGCGCGACCACTTCCGCGCCCTGGCCGAGCTGAACTTTGGCTTCACGCCGGAAGACTTCCACGGCCGCGGCGCGCAGTTGGGCACCTTGCTCGATGGCAACCGCCCCTCCGTCGCCATCCACTCGCTCGAGCAACTCATCGATGAAGTCCGCCAGCGTAGCCGCCGTGGCGTGGAAATCCAGCGCTACAAAGGCCTCGGTGAGATGGATGCTCAGCAGCTCTTCGACACCACCATGGATCCCAAGACCCGCCGGATGCTCCAGGTGAAGATTGAGGATGCCATCGCCGCCGACGAGACCTTCCGCCTCCTGATGGGCGACGACGTGGAGCCCCGCCGCAAGTTCATTGAAGACAACGCCCTCAACGTCAAGAACCTCGACTTCTAACGCCTCGCCTCTCGGCGTGGCCCTTCCCCACACTTCGGCGAGTCCTCCCCCGGGCTCGCCGATTGTTTTTTAGAACGCCGAGCGCTCTAAACCGGGGCCTTGGGCTAGGATATTTTCGCGCCGGGGCGAGAAGGATAAATAAGACCCCGTCTTATTGGCAACAAGACCCCGTCTTAATAATTGGCCTCGGGGCGGGGGGAAGTTGGCCTCGGGGCGGGGGGAAGTTGGGCTAGGGGGAACTTTTTTTAGGGGGCGGGTGTTTTTTGCTTGACGCCGGGGCGGAGGATGGCGCATAATAGGGGTGTATTTAAGGACTGCGCGGCGCTTCATGCAAGAACTTCTCAAGCGAATGTTAGTTTGTTTCACCTTCATCGGGATGCTGGTGAGCATTTCGGTGGCGTTTCGCTGTTTTGTGCCGCGTTATCGCGCGTGGAATGAGAGTTGCGCGCTTCGCCAGAGTCTGCAGGAGGAGGTCGATGGCCTCCGCCGCGAGATTTCCGAGACCAAGCGGAAGGTCGATCGCTTCCATTCGTCCAAGTGGTTTGTGGAGCGCTTGGCGCGCGAGAACCACCGCGTGGCCGAGAACGAGATCGTCTTCGTCTTTGAATAGGTCTCCCAATGATCCCCGAGGAATTGCTGATCTTTGCCGGGCGCGGTGAGTATCCGGAAGCGGTGCTTGCTGGTGCGCGTGCGGCGGGGGTGAAGCGTATTCTGGTGGCGGGGGTGCGGGGGATGGCCTCGCGCAAGCTCTTGCGGGCAGCCGATGAGGCGGTGGTCTTTGGGGTGGGGGAATTGCAGCGCGCGCTCGATTGGTTGGCGCAGCGGCGCGTGGCCTATATGTTGCTAGCTGGGCAGATTACCCCCGCCGCGCTCTTTTGCACCCGCTTTGACGCGCTGACGCGCCGGATCTTTGCCGAACTTCCCATCAAGAATGCGCACACCATCTTTGGGCGGATTATCCAGGAGGTGGAGGCGCGCGGGACGAAGGTGGTGCCGGCCTCTTGCTTTATGGGGGCGCACCTGCCGGGCGTGGGCGTGCTGACGGCGCGTGCGCCGGATGAGCGCGAAGCGCAGGATATCGACTTTGGCCACCGCGCGGCGATGGGGGTCTGCGCGCTGGATATTGGCCAGACGATCTTGGTCAAGGATGGGATGGTGCTGGCGGTGGAGGCCTTTGAGGGGACGAATGCCACCTTGCGGCGCGGGGCAAAGCTCGGCGGGCGCGGGGCGGTGATGATTAAGGTGGCCAAAGCGGGCCACGATATGCGCTTTGACATCCCGGTCTTTGGCGAACACACCGTCAAGCTCTGCCGCAAGTGCGGCATCTCCGCCGTGGCCTTCCAGGCCGGGCGGCTGGTAATGCTCAACCGCGAGCGCGTGGTGGAGCTCGCCAACCGCGCGGGGATTGCCCTCATCGGCCTCGATAGCGGCCTTCCATCGGCTCCCATTGAGCTTTAAGCAGATAAAAGATGATAGCGGACAGATGGTAGCGGGCCAGTCTGGTGTTTATCGCTGTCATCCGTCAACGGTCAACTCTCATCGCGCGCATAGCGCGTTAGTCCGGATCCTTCACGCGGGCCTGGAGGGCTTGCTTGATGGCGCGGGCGAGGTCGGCGGAGATGCCAGGCTGGGCGGCGATGTCGGCCTCGGGGGCGGCGGCAAGGCGGCGGACGGAGCCGAAGGCCGAGAGGAGTTGGCGCTTGCGGGTGGGGCCGATGCCGGGGAGTTCGTCGAGGATTGACTCTTTGAGTGCGCGTAGGCGGAGGGTGCGGTTGAAGGTGATGGCGAAGCGGTGGGCTTCGTCGCGCAAGCGGATGAGGATTTGGAGGGCGGGTGAATCGTGGGGGAGGACGAGGTTGGGGCGGCCATCGTCGAGGACAATCTCTTCGTAGTGCTCATTGAGGCCGGCGACGGGGATTTGGTCGAAGAGGCCAAGTTCGCGGAGGACCTCGCGGGTGGCGCGGACTTGGAGCTGGGCGCCGTCGCAGAGGATGAGGTCGGGGTAGGGGGCGTGTTCGTCGCGCAAGCGAGTGTAGCGGCGGCGAATGACCTCGGCCATCGCCATCGGGTCGTTATTGGTGACGGTGCGGACGTGGAAGCGGCGGTAGCGGCGCTTATCGGGCATCCCATCGCAGGCCACGACCATCGAGGCGACGGTGTGGGTGCCCATCAAGTGCGAGATGTCAAAGCACTCGATGACGCGCGGCGGGGCGGAGAGGCCGAGCAACTGGGCGAGCGCGGCGAGGCCCTCCTGGGCGGTGGGGCGCTTGAGGGCGGGGATGAGGCGGGCCTTGGCGCGCTCGCGGGTGAGCTCCTTGAGGGCCAGCCAGGTGTCGCGCAAACGGGCGGCGCGCTCGTAATCCTGCCGTTCGGCGGCGGCCTCCATCTGTTCGCGCACCTCGTCAATGAGGGCAGGCCTTTCGCCGCGCAGGAAGGCGCAGGCTTCGTCGAAGCGCGCCCGGTAGTCGGCCTGGGAGATGCGCCCGAGGCAGGGAGCCGAGCAGAAGCGGACGATGTCGTCGAGGCAGTGGGTATGGTCCTCCGGGCTGGGGGTCCGGGCGGGGCACTTGCGCAGACCAAAGCGCCGCTCGGTGAAGTCCAGCGCCATGCGCACGACGGTTGAGGAGGGGAAGGGGCCGAAGTAGAGCGCGCCATCCTTGCGGACAATGCGGCAGGTGGTCAGGCGCGGGAAGGGGAGGTTGGGATCGGCGCGCAGGGAGAGGTAGCGCTTGTCATCGCGCAAGAGGATGTTGAAGCGCGGCCGGTAGGTCTTGATGAGGTGGCTCTCGGTGAGCAGGGCCTCGGCCTCGCTACGCACCACGCGGATCTCGAGGTCTTCCACGTGGTGGACGAGGCTGCGCAACTTCGGCGGCGCGGTGCGCAGGGTGGAGGCGCGGAAGTAGCTCTGCACGCGCCGGCGCAGGTTGACGGCCTTGCCCACATAGATGATGGTGCCTGCGCGGTCGCGATAGAGGTAGCACCCGGGCTTTTCCGGCAGGTGTTTGAGCTTCTCGCGCAGGCGCTCGTTCATGGGGGAAGGCCCGATTTAGCGGTCGGGGGGCGATAAAAGGGGCAAGATGAGGGAGGACAGGCCTTCTGTCATCTGTCGTCTGTCATCTGTCCGCTGTCCTCTGTCCTCTGTCATCCGCGAGCGTAGCGAGCTCATCAATCGAAGTGGATGCGCGGGTCGATGAGCATGTAGCAGAAGTCGGAGATGAGGTTGCCGAGGAGCTGGATCGAGGCGGTCATCACCAACATCGCCATAAAGACCGCGTAGTCGTGGCCCACGAGCGCATTCAGCGAGAGCTGCCCCATGCCGGGAATCTCGAAGAGGGTCTCGATAATCATCGAGCCGGCAAAGAGCACGCCCAACACCCCGCCGAAGCCGGTGGCAATCGGAATGAGCGCATTACGCAGCGCGTGGCACCAAATTGCCCGGCTGCGCTTGGCGCCCTTGGCGAGCACGGTGCGCACGTAGTCCGCGCTCATCTGCTCCATCAGCGAGTTCTTCATCATAATCGTCAGCAGCGCGAAGGAGGTCATCACATAGGCAATCACCGGCAGGACCATGTGGTACGCGCGGTCGCAGAAGAGCGTCCAACCGCCCACCGCCGCCGCGGCATCGCTCTCAAAGCCGCCAATCGGGAAGATGTCCCAGAGCCCATCAACCGTGCCGCTCAGGCACATCTTGAGGATCATGCCCACCGCAAAGGAGGGAATGGCGTAGGCGGAGAAGACAATGATACTGGAGGCAAAGTCGAAGGGCGTGCCGTGGCGCAACGCCTTGGCAATCCCCAGCGGAATGCAGACCAGATAGCTCATCAGGAACGAGACGATGCCGAACCAGAGCGAGACCGGCAACCGCCGCCGAATGAGCTCCCACGCCGTCCGGTCCGGATACTCATAGCTCTTCATCTTCATCCCCAGCCCGTCGCGGAAGGCCCAGGTGACGTACTGCTTCCACATCGGCTGATCAAAGCCAAACTGCTTCTCGAGCTCCTTCTTCATCCCCTCGCTAATGAGCGCGGCATTCGCGCCCCCGCCGGCCTCGCCGCCGCCGCCCATCCCGCGCATCTGCGCCAACTTCAAGTCCACCGGCCCCCCCGGCAACAGACGCGTCAGCAGAAAACAGGCAATCGTAATCCCGAAAAAGGTCGGCACAAGCAACATTAAACGGCGAAGCAGATACTGAAGTCGATTCATAGTAATAGGGCCCTCGGTGTGAACGGCGCAATCATACCACACTTTCCCCCGCGCTGTCACCTCTTCTCCCCGCCGCTCGGCGCCTAGCGGCGCGTGAAGGCCGAGCGAAGCGGAGGCGCTATGCCAACACGGGGAAGGCCGAGCTTTACGAGGCTATCTGCGGGCGGCTTTGCGGAGATTGCAAGTGCGGCAGAGGAGTTGACAGTTCTCGCGCGTGGTGGGGCCGCCCTTGGACCAGGGCTTAATGTGGTCGGCATCCATCTCCTCCAAGGGGAAGACCTCACCGCAGATGGCGCAGCGACCGCCCTGGATTTCGTAGACGGCCTGACGGGTGTTGCCATCGAAGGCGCGCAGGTTGAGGTGGCGCTCGTCGTGGTCGAGC